>CAVPII010000015.1:0-130742 GCA_963704945.1 uncultured cyanobacterium
TGCAGGGGAATCAAAACTAGGGGCAAAACGGCGATCGCCAATAGTCCTATGGAACTGAGATAGTTTGAGAGGGGATTGGATGGGGGGAGTTTATCGGGGGCTAATAATTGGTCAATGCGGGCCAATAGGCGATCCCGCTGACTGTGGAATGGTACGGCTAGGGGGATGGGATCCTGCCCAAGGGCAGTTTGGGCCACTAAGGCTAGGGCTTCGGCTAACACTAGGGAATCACAGGTTTGGGCGGCATGGCGATCGGCCCGACATTCCCGTTGCCATAATAATTCTTGCCAGAGGGATTCTGTTTCCGGTAGCCAAAAAGTGAGACGGCGTAGGCATCCCAACCAGAAGAAAGTCCAGGTATCTCGGTAAAAAAGATGGGCATTTTCATGGGCTAACACCGCATCTACCTGTTCGGGGGTTAGCAACTGCAATAATCCTTGGCTGACCACCAACTGGGGCGACCAAAGACCAACCTGGGCACTGTAGGGAAAAGCCGTATCCAATAGACGAATTTTTTGTTCTTGCCAATCCACAAGGGAATGGATTTTGACTGCCTTTAAGGTTTGCCAGGTTTGCCAAGATAGGTTAATTACACAAACCGTTGTCCAGAGCAAAAATAGCCAGGCTAAAAGATGACTACCCATGCTGGCCGGTAGTCCAAACATCCAACCACAGCCCATCCAGGCGATCGCCAAACTGGTGCTGATCAGGAACAACGGCGGTAGGGCAAAAAAGACTAGTGCCGTTTGCCAATGTAATCTGCCAGGCCAAAAATGGATTGCCCGCCGCAAACCGACAGCAACGAGAACCGCTAAACCAAATAAAACACCATGCATTATTCCTGCTCCTCCCGTTGACGACGGGCCGCCTGTAACCGATCGGCGATCGCCGTTAACTGGTCAATGCTGGCGGTGTCTAAACTGTCGGCAAAAGCGGCCACCACATCGGGATTGCTAATGGACAAAAACTGTTGTAGCTGTTCGTAGGATTTTACGGCTTTGGCCTGGTCGGCACTGACCTTGGCTGACCAGGTGAAGGCCTTACCCTGGCGATGGCAAACTAGCCAACCTTTTTTGGTGAGACGATTCAGCACTGTAGTCACCGAAGAATAGGCCAACTCCCGGTCTGGATCGCTCAAAATGCGATCGTGAATATCCTTAACCGTTGCTTTGCCTAACTGCCAAACAATTTCTAAAATTTCCTGTTCCAGGGGGCCCAGGGACAACTGTTGTGGACGGTAGGGCGGAATCCAACTCATAGAAACTCTAGAATATATCAATATCTTTAACGATACATTACATTATCAATCTGTGAACACTCTGCCATTTTGAGCACGAAATTCATCTATTTTTTTTCGTATTTGGGGAGCAGATTTACCTGACACTAGATACAACTTAAACTCATTTTGCCCACTCAAATATTCCGCATAGGCTGAACTTAAATAGTGGCGATATTGATCGATACTTTTAGGATCTTGGCGAACATAGACTTCAAAAAAAGCCAGCGTAGTCCCCTTGACATAATCGTAAATTGTATTTTGGTTGGGTAAGATTAAATGGGCAGTGGAGTCAATGGCTTGGGTTATGCCTGGATCTAGTTTGGTGAAGTTAACATGGGCCTGGCCTTCGATCATGAGCCAATACTTGTCCGGTACAGTTAACCAAGTAAAAGATGCCGCCTGTTCCAAAGCCGGGGGAGCCGCAGGATCATAACTACCGGAACCGAGGACGACGGGGATTTTAATTTTCTCCAATCCTT
The DNA here is from genome assembly GCA_963704945.1 of uncultured cyanobacterium. Classification (GTDB taxonomy): domain Bacteria; phylum Cyanobacteriota; class Cyanobacteriia; order Cyanobacteriales; family Microcystaceae; genus Synechocystis. Next base: position 1,759 of record CAVPII010000015.1, read on the forward strand.
TTCTGCCAAAAATACTACGGTTTACCGGATTGCCAGCGAATACGGCTTTAACCCTTTCATCCCGCAAAGAAATCGTTTCTCGCGGTAATTCTAAAGCTCGACATTGCATGATGATGGCAAGGTCTAAACCCCCAAATTCTACATCACAATCTTTTTGCAAATTATCAAAATCAATTTCTGCTCCGGCGATCGCCAAAGCAGTGTAGCCCCCAAAGGAGTGGCCAGCCATACCGACATTTTCTAATTCCAGACGACCACCAAATTCCGACGCATTGCGCCTTTCTAATTCGTCCAGGGTAAAACTAATATCCTTGGGACGATTAATGTAATCATTAACGTCAAAAATGTTGCCGTGATAGCCCTCGAACATTTCCTGTAGATAAATGTTGTCACTGCCTGGATGTTGGGGGGCCACCACTAAGTAACCATAGGAAGCTAAATGTTGTAACCCCACCGCATAATCCGCTGGCTGGGAAGCTAGTCCATGGGAAAAAGCTAAAACGGGAATTTTGCCATTCTGTTCCCCCTTAGGAATAAATACATCTACATAAAAATGGCGATCGCGGCTGGAATCAACTAAATGCCAAACAACTTTTTCGACTTCATAGGGCCCCTGCTGGCGTAGGTCTGGCAACTCACCATAATTAACCTTTGGCGTTTCCGCGGCCTCCTGGGCCGTTAGTAAACCTAATACCTTAACGGTGGTTTCCGTTGCCAAAATAAATTTATCAACTTGTTGGGATAGTTCTAGGGTTTTTTCTCCGTCAATTTGGATGCTGGTAGGCAATTTTTGTAACACCTTAATTGACGACAATCCCCCCGGTTCCATTGCCGCTTGCACCAGGGCTGCCCTTATTGCATACTTACCATTATTTTTATAGGGAATATTAATTATTTCCCCCAGCCTAGTTAACATTTCTTCGCCCATTTCCGTATTAAAAAAGCGAGAAATCATTACGGGGCTAATGTCAACTTCCTTTGTTAATGCTTCTCGCAACTCTTTTTGTTGATCTTGGGCAATAAAATTAAAATAGAGTTGTAGCTCTTGGTCAACTTCCCCCGTCTCTGCAAATTTTGTTAAAGAATCCACATCTATAGAAGTAATCAATCCGCCATAGGAAAAGGAGATTTTTTCCGCCGCCCCAAGGGGAAAAGAAAGCAAAATATTTGTTGCTATTGCCCCCAGTAGTAATAATGCTTTTCGTTGTATTTTATTTCTAAATCTCATAAGTATTAATGATTATCTGATTTTGGGTGATTTGGTATTACAGCTTGTTGTGGAGAAAGATACTTTTTTTGATTAGCAATTCAAGTTAATCCTAGCTATTTTTAACAATGTTGGCAATCAATTATTTGTGTCTTTTTATTGCGAACCACTGGCAAATCAATAATGTGTTAGATTCCACTGGGGCTCAGCGATTTGGACGGAATAAATGACTATGGTCGGGATGGTAAAGTTGCGATCGCCGATTGGGGGACGATTTTAAAGCGGGACTAATCAAATAAAGGGTAGTGCGAATTAAATTTTCCTTGAGGCTGAACTCGGCCATTTTTGAGAGGGGAACAACCCAAATTTTTTCATCGGGCCAACCCACCCGAAAACAAACGGCCACCGGAGTATCGGCGGGGTAATGCTCCATTAACTGATCCTGGGCTTTTTCCACATGGCGGGCCGCTAAATAAAGCCCCAAACTAGCTCGGTGGTAGGCCAAACCAGCTAATTCTTCCCTTTCCGGCACTGCGGAAGCCGCTCCACTAATGCGGGTTAAAACAATGGTTTGCACCACATCGGGCACCGTCAATTCACAATTCAAATTGGCCGCCGCCGCTTGAAAGGCACTGATCCCCGGCACGCAAACAAAGGGAATGGCCGCTTCCCCCAGGGCCTGCATTTGCTCATGAATAGCACTGTAAAGAGTTAAATCCCCAGAATGGAGACGCACCACAATGCGCCCTTGACGTACAGCATCAATCATCAAAGGCAAAATGGTTTCCAGGGTTTTATTGCCGGTGGGAATACAAGTGGCTTCCGGGCGCACTTCCCCCAACATTTGTTTAGGTACGAGGGAATCGGCATAGAGCACCAAATCCGCCGCCTGGAGTAACTTTTGCCCCTTAATGGTCAATAAATCTGGATCACCGGGGCCCGCCCCCACAAAATAAACCGCTGGGGGAAAGGATTGTACTGGGGAGGTCATGGAAAAATAATTAGCAAGGTTTTGATTAGTATATCGGAACGAATTGAAACTACTCGATCATGCCCAGTTCCTGTAAATTTTTCCGTAAACTTTCCGCCTCCGGTGATTTACGTTCCTCATAAATGGCGATCGCCTTTTTAAAGGCTTCTAAACTTTCTGCCAATAGTCCGGCTTTGAAGGCGGTAACCCCCAGGTTTTGGTAGGCTTCGGCATAATCGGGTTGAAGTTTAATGGCCTGCTGATAGGCTTTCAGAGCTTCCATTAAATTGCCTTTGCCCTTGTAAATCATTCCTAGGTTAAAGAAAGCGATGGCTTGGGACGGATCAATGTGAATTACGGCTTGATAAATCTTGCCCGCTTCCGCCAGTTCACCAAGTTCTTGCAACATGCCACCATAGTTAATTAAAGCCCCTACTTTGAGGGGTAATAATATTTCTTCATCCAAGGCTTTTTGGTAATGTTTCCGGGCCAATTCCCATTTTTTCTGTTGGCGGTAGGCATTGGCCAAATGGTAGTGCAGTTCAAACCTGACGGGAGTGGGAGCGGTACTGCTTTTTAATCCCGTTTTAAGGAGCTTTAGACCTTCCTTATCTTCCCCCATGCTGAAATATAAAGCCCCCAATTTACTACAGAGGTAAGGATCTTGGGGATTATCTTTGATTGCTTTTTCTAGTAAATTTCTAGCCCGTTTACTTTTACCCCTTTGTTTTAGTAATTCCGGGGTGTAACCTTGGTGCAAAATGGCTACTCCAGGCAAATCAATTACCTGCCAATCCGGTTCCTGTGCTAACAATTCCAGGGCACTGTCATCAATGCTTTCGTGGTACGGGCGACGAAACTCCAGGGCCGGATGACGACGGAATAGCCGGGATACCAACGAGTAGGGGGATTGGCGACTACCGATTTCATGGCGCATCAAGTTCACCACTAAAGCATTCTCCAGGTTGATCGCCTTTTCAATGCCGTCCTTCATCAAAATATTTAACTGCTCATCGGCATCAAGGACTAAAACCCAATCCCCCGTGGTGGCCGCCAAAGCTTGGTTTCGGGCCACTGCAAAATCATCCTCCCAGGGCACCGTAATCACCTTGGCCCCCGCTTGGGTAGCAATTTCAACGGTGTTATCGGTGGAACCAGTGTCGGCTATGACCATTTCGTCCACCAGGCCCGCCACACTGGCCAAACATCCTTCCAGGAAAGCGGCTTCATTTTGAACAATCATGGCAAGGCTGAGGCGGGGCATAGGGCATCCGGGGAAAGATCAACCAATCATCCTAACGGAATTCCTCGCTAATATGGGGATTATTTCCCATTCAGATGGCCCTTTGCTATTCTGAATAGGGCTAAATGGGGGATTTTTGGCCCCGTCACCGGACTAACTAAAATTAACTAGAATAACTAAGAAATTAAGCAGGAGGTTGAGGGTGGTGGACTGGAAGGTTCGAGCGATTCGAGGAGCAACGACGGTTTCGGAAAATACCTCTGAGGCGATCCGAGATGCCGTCAGTGAGCTACTAGACGCTATCGAAGGAAATAATGACTTCCAACCTGAGGACATTGTTAGTGTCACTTTCTCCGTTACCACTGACCTAGATGCTATTTTTCCAGCGGCGATCGCCAGGCAAAGAGCCCAATGGGACAATGTTCCCCTGTTGGATGTCCAGCAAATGTATGTCCAGGGCAGTCTTGAACGGTGCATCCGGGTCTTAATTCACCTCAATAGTCAAAGCCCCCAAGCAGAAATACACCACGCCTATCTACGCCAGGCCCGGAGTTTACGTCCCGATTTACATTTAGCCCGTTTTTAGCCATTTACCCTACCTCGGCAAAATAGCAATCAACTGTATTTTTAATTTGACGACTTATTAAATTGCCAGGGTAAATATCTCGATAAACGCCCTAAAAACTTTTGGTGGGTTGGGACAGCTCTTCTTACCGAACCATAGACTGTAGCTGTTTATCCATGTTGTTGAGATATTGAAAATTATTTGTAAAGTTATTTAAAAATCCTAAATATGGTTGCTATAACTTGCAAGATGCTTGAGTAGATAAAACCAATTTTCTTGTCTTTTTTTCGCGCAATTATTTTCGGTTATTTCCTCCCCATGTTTCCAATCGTCTGCCTGCGATGCTAGATTTTACAGAAATCCATTTTAGTTAGAATTAGTCATACCTTTTTTCTTCACTTCATATTCCCTTAAACTTCCCCTGTCCCACCTTGTTAATCTTTCTTTCCCGTTTTTGTCGTCAACGTTCTTCCTCATTCCTTTTGGGGACAATCCTCATTGGTTCCATGTTGGGTAGTTGTGCCCCCCCAGATCCCCTGGAGGAAAAGAGTCAACCCCCACCCCCCAAGGAAGAAAGTAGTTTAACCCTCAACAAAGCCACCCTGGAACAAGCCAATGCCAAAGGGCAAACCATATGGAAAATCCAGGTGGAAGAAGCTCGCTATAGTCCCGATGGAAAAAATGCCACCCTGGTCAATGTCAAGGGGGATTTTTATGAAGATGGCAAAGTAGTTTTACAGGTCAAGGCGGATAAGGGGGAAATTATTGAAGATGGCAAAGCCCTATTTCTGCGGGAGAATATTGTGGCCCTTGATCCCCGAAACAAAGCTGTATTGAGGGCCCAGGAAGTGGAATGGCAAGCGGAAAACGGCATTCTCATCGCCCGCCAGAATTTAAAAGGGGAACATCCTGATTTGACTGTCACCGCCAGGGAAGGTCGCTATGAGACAAAAAATGAAAAGTTAATTGTTTCCGGGGATGTGGTCGCCGTCACGGAGAATAAGCCCAAGGATCAAAATCAACCCAAAGATCCCCGTCGTTTGGAGCTAAAAACTGACCAGATTACCTGGGAAATCAAACAAAATCGGGTAGTTGGCGATCGCCCTTTGACCCTAGTGCGTTTCCTGGACAAAACTATTACGGACGAAGTAAAAAGTGACCGGGCGGAATTATTACTCAAAAAACAGTTGGTTCTTTTGACCGGACTAAACCAATTTAAATCCATCGAACCCCCTTTACAAATTGCCGCTGAACCCATTAGTTGGTCCTATCTAGACCGTTTTGTTACCACCGATAATCCCATTACCATTGTGGATTATAAACAACAAATTACGGTGCGGGGAAATCGGGGCTTTGTCAACCTTGCTTCCGGGGTGGCTAAGCTGGAACAGGGCACTAATACAACGAGCCAGGCACAACAATCCCAGTTGTATGCCGATGAATTAACTTATAATTTTGGACCCCAAACCCTAGAAGCCAAGGGTAATGTTATTTATGAACAACAAAAAGGGGTCAAGTTTAACCTCACTGGAGATTTAGCTAAGGGGTCTTTGCCGGATAATAATGTGACAGTAACCAGTACCAGTCCAGAAAGGGTAGTGACAGAAATTTTCCCTAATCAGTAATCAAACTAAAGACAATGCTTTTCCGCTCAATTAGATTCTTTTTCACCCGATCGCCGCTATTAGCTAGCCAATCTTTCACCGTAATAGCTACATCACCAGTGCAGACGACTTAGTAAGATTGACGGGAAATAATTTTTTCCACCATAGCTTGGCTTTCATGGACTAAGTTTTGGCCGGTATTCTGGGTCTGAGCCAGGGTGGGAACTAGGTTACGGGCTTGGAGGGTCATGTGGAGTTGTAGTTCTGCCACGTAATCACTGATGGCTTCTTGACGCTGGGGAAACTTTACCGGGGTCACGGACACTGTCCTCCTTGAGCAATGGGGTTGATCAAAAGAATAAATACTCTGTTGGGCCGGTTATCGGCCCCTATAAAAACTACCATGGCATTAACGGCGACGCACGACTCTGCAACAGTCTTTAACATTTGCCTCGCGGTTTCAGTACCAATTTTTGTTTTCTTTTCCATCGAGTTTTTCCATGTCAGAGCTTGAAACCCTGATCCGTACCATTCGCCAAGAAGCTGAACGGGAACCATTTCCCCTGGACTATCCAATTTATGAGCAAGCTAAAAAGGATGCGTTGGAACCAATTTTGTTTGGGGGTACCCTCAAAAGTCAGCTTTGTTTCTTTGGTCGAGATTTAGGCGCAGACGAGGTACGGCAAGGTCAACCATTAATCGGGGCCGCTGGTAAATTAGTCAGAAAAGGTTTTTTTCAGGCCTGGCAAGGTTTTCTTCCCAAAAGTCAGGAGGATCTGCAGATGGTATGTCAACGGATTTTGCTGACTAACACAGTGCCCTACAAGCCCCCGGAAAATAAAGCCTATCCCGTTAAGGTTAAGGAGCGGTTTCGTCCTTTTGTGGAACAGTTATTGGTATGTCATTGGCAGGGAAAGCAAATTATTACCTTGGGAACCGAGGCTTTTAAATGGTTTGCCCCCTATGCCCCTAAAGGTCAGTTGGATGAGTTTTTTAAAGGTGGCGATCGTTACCAATCTTCCCTGGATGTACTCATTAAAGCCCACACAGATCAGGGTAAAACTAGCCAAAAGATTGTTAAGTTAATGCCCTTGCCCCATCCTTCTCCATTGAATAAACGCTACTACGGCCAGTTTCCCCAAATGTTGCAACAACGCCTCACGGAAATTGCCTTTTAAATTACAATTTTTAGACCAAGGTGGCAGTATTAATCTAAACCAGATCTAAGTTAGTTTAAACATTGCTCTGGGTACAAAGGGCATGAATAACGTTGCCCACCTACCGCTTAGTATTCAGTGTCCAGGAAAATAGATTATCTTTTTCCATTGACTAATTTGGCCATGCGGAATTAATTTCATATTTTGAATCAATATTATTGATTTTGTTTTCTCCATTTTTCCTTTACCGCCATGACTGAGCCAATCATAGAGTTCCGGGGTGTTAGCCAGAGATTTGGCTCTACAACTATTTTGGATAATGTGGATCTAAAAATTTACCCAGGGGAAGCGGTGGGGGTAATTGGCCCGTCGGGAACTGGTAAGTCCACCATTTTACGTATTATTTCAGGGTTGCTCACCCCTGACAGTGGACAGGTCATTGTCCATGGCCGCCCCCGCCATCGCTCCATTGAAGAAGGGGAAAAATCATCAGGGGTTGGCTTAGTATTCCAGCAGTCAGCTTTGTTCGACTCCTTAACAGTGGCAGAAAATATCGGTTTTTGCCTTTACCGAGATTCTGGGCTCCGACCTAGGGAAATTCAGGAAATTGTGGAGGAAAATCTGGAATTGGTAGGGCTACCGGGCATTGGCGATCGGTTTCCGTCGGAATTATCCGGGGGGATGCGTAAACGGGTAAGTTTAGCCCGAGCTATTATTATCAATCCCGAGGAAGCCCACAAATATAAAAATATTTTGCTCTACGATGAACCTACTGCAGGACTAGATCCGGTGGCATCCACTAGGATTGAGAGTCTGATTCGACATCTTCTGAGCCAAGACCATGTGTGTTGTTGTTACTTGATTGTTACGCACCAGTTCAGCACCATTGAGCGCACTACTGACCGAATTATTTTCCTCTACGGGGGCAAAATTCAATGGGACGGTTTAACAAAAGATGCCTATGAATCTGATCATCCTTTATTGAAGCAATTTTTCTCCGGCAGTATCGATGGCCCGATTATTTAGTCGTGATTGTATCAAGCCAATGCCATTTCCAGGCCTGGCATTGTTCTAGGGGATAGCCATGATATTCACCGCTCTTCTATCAGAAAAGGCATAGTTCACTTGAAGAACAAATAATTTTCACAGCAGCAAGTCAGGATCCAGGAGGAAGATAGTAAACTTCTCCGACTTTTGTTCTACTAACAAAACATGGCTAGCACAACTGAGGCTATCGTTTTGGCGATAGGAATCCGGTAATTTACGAACTTGGCTGGGTAGTACATCCACTAAGGTGGGGGCATCATTTACCAACAGACAAAACTCTTCCCCGCTACGATTTTTCAGCAGGATGAAATATTGGCGATTGCGGTGGGTCGGGGGCTGGGGAATCCGTAAAAGACGACGGTGCAGATCTATAACTGTGAGGGAGCGATCCTCTAGATTCACCAGTCCCATATCAGAGAGGCCACTGCCGTAGGTGGGGGTATGGGGCAAAACTTTCACCACTAGGTCAACGGAGAGGGCAAGGTTAAGCTTACCAACCGCAAAAAGGAGAAACTTTTCCGGGCGAGTAGTGGTGCTGGACTGACCAGGATTGGCGGAGGAGTAAGAAATGGGAGTGTCGATCGCCATGGCAATGGGGGCAAAGGTAGGAAAAGGGGTTAGGCAGTGACGAGATTACCCGCGAGGAGATCTTTGACTGCAATGAGGAATTGTTGCTCAATGTAGGGCTTAGTGAAATAGGCATTGGCCCCCAGGGTCATGGCCAATTGACGGTGTTTATCACTGCCACGGGAAGTAAGCATTGCCACCGGAATTTTGAGCAAATCGGGGCTACGCCGCCGTTGTCCCAGGAACTCAAAACCATTGAGGTTAGGCATTTCCACATCACAGATAATTAAATTAATATCGTTGATTTGTCCCAGGGTCTTTAATGCTTCCTGGCCATCCTTAGCTTGCACAACTCGATAGCCGGATTTTTCCAGGGTAAAAGCCAGGGTACGTCGCAGGGCCGCCGAATCGTCCACCACCAAAATGGTGGAAGTTTGGGAACCAGCAAAATTATCCTCTGATTGATCGAGGGCATCCATCGCCGTATCGATCGCCGCCAGACTATCACTGCCCTGGTGCCAATGCCATTCCAGCAGGAGTCCACCGTTCACCACCGGAATCAGGGTACCGTCGGCCAAAATAGTGGAGCCGTAGAGATAACTGGGGGCCTGGAGAACAGAGGAAAAGGGCTTAATGACCAACTCCTGTTCCGTTACAAGACGGTTAACTTCCAGGGCGTAGTACTGATCCCCAAGGCGTAGGAGAATGAGGGGTAAATTCCAGTCGTCGGGTTGGGGCACTGTGGTGAGGAGTTTACTGGCCTGTTGCTCAGAAACCGGACAATGGTAGGGCAGTAATTGGTGGAGCTGATAGATGGGGATGGTGAGATTTTGCCAGTAGAGGAACCTTTGACCACCGCTGGTTTTTAGTTGATCCTGCATAGGTACCAACAATTCCGCCACACTGTCGGAGGGAATGGCGATCGCCGTTAGGGTGGTGGTATTTTGCCCCACCAGACAGACCAGGAGCTTGGCAATGGTAAGGGTGAGGGGTAAACGCAGGGAAAATACAGAACCCCGCCCTGGTCGGGAAGAAACCACGATATTACCCTTGAGGGCTTGGAGTTGTTGCCGCACCACATCAAGACCTACCCCCCGCCGGAGAGTTCACTTACCTGGTCAGCGGTGGAAAAATTAGGCTCAAAAATCAAGTTATGGATTTGATCCGTGGTGAAACGCTGGCCTTGTTCCTCGGTGACTAAACCCCGTTCAATGGCCCGTTGCAGAATTTTTTCCCGCTTCAGGCCACCACCGTCATCCCGAATTTCAATAATGGTTTGGTTCCCTTGGTGGTGGGCGTGGATTTCGATGGTGCCGGTTTCCGGTTTCCCCGCCGCTAAGCGTTCCGCCGTGGATTCAATGCCATGGTCAAAGGCATTACGTAGGAGGTGCATGAGGGGATCATTGAGCTTTTCCAACGCTAGGCGATCGACCAACACCGCTGAACCTTGAACCTTTAACTGCACCGGCTTTTTGAACTTGGTGCTCATATCCCGCAACATCCGGGGAAAACGATTCAAAATTTCCCCTAGGGGTAACATCCGGGCCCACATCAGTTCATCCCGGAGGGAAAAGAGCATTTGTTTTTGGGAATCAAGACTCTGGTTGGATGCCCGGGCAAAGAGGACAATGTCATCCACCGCTTCCTCCAGTTGCATCATTTCTTCGAGGATTTCCTGTAACTGTCCCGACAGAGCCCCGTAGGAATCCATTTCCAGGGAGTCGAAGGTGTTATTCATCGATTCCATTTGTTGCCGGCGGGCGCGAAGCGTGCCTTCGGCATCGGGCATAATCACCAGCTGGTCAGCCAATTCCCGCAGTTTATTGGTCATGGATTGGAAGCGACTAAAACGCCCTAATAGGGAACGGACAGACGTTTGCAACTGCTCATTTTGCAGGGAGAGACTATTGCGGTTGATGGCCAGTTCTCCCACCCAATTGTTCATGCGCTCCAGCCGTTGAAAATCAACTCGGATGGAGAGGTTGGCGGGATTTTGCTCCCGAGGAACAGTGCGACGTTCCGTTGTGCGCTCAGGGGGAGGAGGTAAGGGAAGGGAATCAACATCTGGGGGGACGGCCGTCGGTTGAGTCTCCGGGATCTCAGGTTGTGCAGGGATTGGAGAACTAGAACTATCCGCCAGGGGTAATTGCTCGAAGGTTTGGGCCACCGATTCCACCATGGCCAGTAAATCCGCTTCGGCGGCGGTGGTTTCAAGGGAAGTCTGGACTTCATCGGCAACGATGGCATCGTCTATCTGGGCACTGTCCGGGGTAAGGCCACCAAATACATCTTCCAGGGAGGGGGCTAGGGTCTGGGGAGTTTCATCGGTGGTTTCTGCCTCCGATTCTACTTGCCTTAATTCCGCTACCAGGTTGGTGAGGGGATCGATGGTGGGTTCTGGAATGGGGTCAGGAAGTTCTACCTCTGATTCCGTTGGCTCGGCTTCTTCCGCTGGGGCCATGGCGGCCGGTTCTTCTTCTTCCTCGTCATCACCAAAGAAAAGATCACTGAGAACTTGAGGGGCGGTGACAGGTTGATAGATGACCTCTTTTTCTTCTTTTTGCCCTAGGGCTAGAAGCTCGGCGGATGGTTCCCCCCCCCGTTGGCGATCGCCGTTTTGCAGGACTTGCCGACAACTATTGTCCCAATCTAGGAGAGCTTGGCTGGCAATGGCACTGAGCTGGTCAGGGTTAACGATTAGGGCGTTCTGCACCGCTTCAGAAATGGCCCTGAAACCGGGCAGGTTAAGTATTTCCGCTAGGCCAACAAAAACTTCTGCTTGGCTGGCCAACACCTCCTGTAAATGGGCGGCATCACCGGAGCGTTCCGCTTGCCGTAAGGTTTCAATGCCCTCGGTAATGTCCACCTCAAACAGGGAAGAAACAATATCCACCCCTAGGTCGGCGGAACTGGGCATAAATTGCTCTCCGGCGGCCAGGCGATCGCCTAGGCGGGCTTCAATGGCGGAGATTAGGGGGGCGGCGGTGTGCCAAGCTTGTTCGGGCTCATAATAACCCTGGTCAATCTGCTGTTCCAGGGGATTACGGAGGGCATCGAAGGCTTGGAGCAAAAGACTTTCCATGGCTTCATCAATGACCAAGTCGTCGCCGTAGAGGGCTTTGAATATATCTTCGAGGCGGTGGGCCAGGTTTTTAATCCCATGGAGCCCCACACTGGCGGCCCCCCCTTTGAGGGAATGGGCAGACCGCATAATTTCGTGGACAATGGCGGCGGAGCGATCTTGGCGGATACTGAGCAGGCCGGTTTCAATGTTGTGCAGAAGTTCAGGGGCTTCTTCAATAAAGAACTGGTAAGCTGGTTCGTCGATGTTAATGGTTTCGGGGGGAAATTCCGGGGAAGTATCGCTGGTTGGAATACCTACTTCAGCGGGTTTTGGTTCTTCCAGGGCGGGAAAATCCATGCCCGCAAAGACATTCTCTTCAGCACTTTCGATGGAGATCGGGATCTGCCCTAGGTCAGGAAAGTCCATACCCGCAAAAACATTGTCCTCTAAGGTCTCAACATTCTCCTGGGGCTGATCCAGATCAGGAAATTCCATGCCCGCAAAAACGTTATCCTCTGCCGGGGTATTAAGCTCTCCAAAACCCCCAAATACATCTCCCAAATCCGGAGTTTCCGCAAAATCGGCAAAGGCAAAAGTTTCGCTATTTTCTAAACTTTCTGGGTTTTCTAAATCCTGGGTCGCCCCAGTTTGTACCAGGGCAATCAGAGCGGCGGAAGGTTCTCCTCCCCGTTGGCGATCGCCATACTGCAACACCTGCTCACAACTTCCCCGCCAGTCAGAGAGGGCCAATTGGGTAAGACTAAACACATCCACATTATTGTGGGCTAAACCCCGTTGCACCAGATCAGTGATTTCCTTGAAGCCGTCGAGATTAAGAATTTCCGCTAGCCCCGCAAATACCTCCGTTTGACCCTGCAAAGTATCGGTAATTAACTGGCGATCGCCACCATCGTGGGCCATTTGGATTTGTTCTAAACCCTGGATAATATCCACTTCAAAAAGGGAAGAAACAATATCTACCCCCAAGTCAGCGGAGCTAGGCAAAAACTGTTCCCCCGCCGCCAGGTGATCCCCCAACTGTTCTTCAATGGCAGTAATCAAGGGTAAACCCTGGGTTAACACCTGGTCATGATCCAACATCCCCGTCTCAATTTGGGTGGTTAGGGCATCCTTGAGACAATCGAAGGATTGTAATAATAACCCCTCCATGGTTTCATCCACTTCCACCGCATCGTTATACAGGGCTTTGAAAATATCTTCCAGACGATGGGCTAGGGTTTTGATGGCCGGTAATTCCACACTGGCGGCTCCCCCTTTGATGGAGTGGGCGGCCCGCATAATTTCATGAACTTGGGCCGCGGTACGTTCGTGACGCAAGTTCAACAGGGTGTTTTCGATTATGGCCAATAGTTCCGGCGCTTCTTCAATGAAAAATTGATAGGCGTGGTCACGGATGTCGGAGTTGATCATCGGGGTCGGGGATCAGGTTTGGGTTAAATTTCGGAGGGTAGCAAGACTTTCGGCCAGTTGCTGTTGATGGCTCAAACAGATTTGCCAATGTTCTTGCCCAGTTTCTAGACCAGTGGTTTCGGTGTTGAGTTGTTGGTTGCTTTGCTTGATGGAACTGGTTAGTTCCCGGGCTTGGGTTTGGATGGTAACCACCAGGGCTTCGATGGCCGCCGTCGCCTCGGCGGACTGGGCCGCTAGCCCCCGCACCTCATCAGCAATGACGGAAAACCCTCGACCCTCTTCCCCGGCTCGGGCCGCTTCGATGGAGGCTTTCAACGCCAGGAGGTGGGTTTGGGCCGCAAATTGACGAATCAGGTTGATGGCGGTGGCGATCTGTTGGGTGGAACTATCCAGGTTTTGGAGTTGACCGCTGGTGTTGGCCATGGCCTCCCGGATGGTTTTTATCCCCAGCAAATTCTGTTTATTTTGGTCTTGGCCGACGGCGATCGCCTGGTGGAGGGATTCACCTTGCTGGGCCAACGCTTGGGTTTGACTTTGGACGGCGGTTAGACCAGGGACAATGGTTTGCCAATGGGTTTCAGGGGTAGGCATAGCAGGTTTCAGTGAACAGTTATCGGAGTTATCAGGGATCAGGTTTCAGTTATCAGCTAACGGGAATTAGGGGTTTCAGTTTTGTTAACTACCCACTGTTCCCCCACAAATTATTAAATTATTCAACTTTGAACTGTTTCACCGTTTCTTGGAGGGATTGGGCTACGGCCAACAGATCTTTGAAGGTGGCAGAAACATTACTAGCTTCCGTGGAGTTCCTATCGGCGATCGCCGCTACCTGGGCCATGGTTTGGGTAACAGATTGACTGGTCTGGGACTGTTCAATGGCTGCGGCGGTAATAGCTTCCACCAGTTCACTAATCTGGGCACTGGCCGCGGTAATTTGGTTCAAACTACGGCGGGTTTCATCCACCAGGCGGGTACCGGCCACCACCTGTTCTGTACCCGCTTCCATGGCATTGACCACTTCGTTGGTTTCCGCTTGGATGCTGGCCACCAGGGCAGAAATTTCCGCCGTCGCTTCAGCGGATTGGCGAGCGAGGGAACGAACCTCATCGGCAACCACCGCAAAGCCTCGACCCTCTTCCCCCGCATGGGCGGCTTCAATGGCGGCATTCAATGCTAGTAGGTTGGTCTGGTCAGCAAAACTACTAATCAGATTTACCACCTTGGAAATCTTTTGGGACGACTCCCCAAGACGTTTCACCTGTTTAGCGGTGGCGGCCACCGTTTCCCGAATCGCTAAAATCCCATCCACGGTGCGGTTCATGGCATCTTCCCCCTGATCCACCGTCCGGGTAGCCCGTTGCACCGCCGACTCTGCTTGGGCGGCATTTTCTGCCACTTCCTGAATGGATTGGTTCATGGCCTGCAACTGCTCCAAGGCCCCCGCCACATCTTCCGCTTGTTTAGTGGCTTCCTGGGAAAGTTGCCGCACCGATAACTCGTTAGTGTCGGTGGTTTCCGAGAATTGGGTGGCGGCTATCTGCACCTGGGTCACAATGCGTCGCAGGTTTTCGATGGTGGCGTTGTAGGAGTCGGCGATGGTACCAATCTCGTCCTCGGTAACGTGGGCCCGAATTGTTAAATCCCCCCGGCTGACGGGATCCACTTCCATCAACAACTCCAATGCCCGTTGTTGCATTTTTTCCCGGATTTGCCGTTGTTCTACTTCCGCAATTTTTTGTTGGGCTAGCAAATCGGAACGTTCCAGGGCTAAGCCTACCTGTACCGTTAACTGACCAAACAGATCAATTTCGTTTTGGTGCCAATCCCTGGGGCCAGAACATTGGTGGGCAATGAGTAAACCCAACAAATTACCCTTGTAGTTAATGGGGGCTACTAGGTTAGCTTTGACTTCAAAGGGCTTGAGTTGGCCAATGTGGCAGGGGGTCAACCCGGCGTTAAAAATATCCCTGGTGGCTTGGATGCGCCCGGAACGGTATTTCTCCACATAACTATCGGCAAAACAAGGATCGGCAATGGTGGCCCCAGGGCTTGGGGATAACCTTCCGCCACGGACTCGACAATTACCTTCCCGGCCCAGCTTTCATCAAAACGGTAAACAATTACCCGATCTGCCTTCAAGGCCAAACGAATTTCGTTAACGGTGATATCGAAAACTTCGGTGCTGTTGATGGCGGCGGAAATTTTTAGGGTTAGTTCTTTAAGAATTTGGGCTTGTTGGGTGCTTTCGTTGCGCTCTTGGATAAGGTTAGCCCGGTCTAAAGTAGTTTGTAGTTCCTCTGCTAACTGTTGCAAAAACTGTTTTTCCCTGGTTTCCCACTGGTGGGGGGACTGGCAATGGTGGGCCATCAATAGACCGAGGGGATAATTTTCCCGGTAGAGAGGTACGCTTAAACTGGCTTTGACCTGATGTTGATCCAACCATTGGCGATCGCCTTGGGCAATGTTGGCGGTGGTAATGTCGTTGATGGCTAAGGTTTCCTGGGGGATGTCCCTATCTGTCCAGGGATGGGCTTTGGCCTTGTCGATTAAACCCTGCACCCCAAAATCCAGGGCTTGCACCACCATGGCATCCTTTTGGTAGCGGGGATGGTAATAAAACACTAACCGTTCACAACCAAACAAATCCCGGGCTTGATCCAAATTCTTCTGGATTACCCCTTGAACTTCATTGATGTCGGAAATGTTGGCCCGGGAAAGTTCTGTTAACAATTCCGCTTGTTTGAGGGAAAGTTCCTGTTGACGCCGGAGCTTCTGCACCTGGGCACTCAAAGCTTCCATGGTACGGTCGGCGATCGCCAATTCATCTCCGGAGGCCGTAATGGGTTGATCCAGATTTTGTTGGGAGGCCCTTGCTTTTTGGGCCAGGGCGGCTTGGGCTTTGGTGGTTTCCCCAGCAATCCAATAGGCAATAACCACCGCACCAACCGCAGTGAGCAATAGCCCCATCAGAATTTGACTATTAATGGCTTTCTTGGTTTGCTGTACCTGCTCAACTTGCCCTTCTGTTATTTGGTTTAAGCTCTGAACATTTAAAGCTCCGATCACGCCAGCGGGCACTAGACCGATTAACAGAGCCAATAACACCGCTTTATTGCGTAGGGAAAATCCTACCCCTGAACCCGTCGTTGTTGCTTGGGTTTTTGGGGACACAATGGTTGTTCTGGGAGCAGAGTCGATACCGCCCGGCGATGGGCGCAATGGGTTGGAGAGAAGGTAGTTCCAGCTTGGGTAAATTGGGGGAAACGGGGGAAGATAGCGGCGCAACAGCGGCAATCCTTTCCAATTCCTCGGTGTCCTTATCGGCTTCTGTCATCATTACCCCAGGTTCCCTTGGAAATTCCTGGGGATCCGCCGTGGCCAACAAATCGGGAAGTTCTTCGCTGGAGGTCGCTATTTCCATTTCTTCCGTCAAAAACTGAGCACCATCTATGCCGGGTTCCTGGGCCATTGTTTCAACGGCTATTTCCGCTTCCCCTTCAGAAATTACGCTGGCTTCGTCGTCAATTTCCTTGTTTTTTTCACCATCCTGACCATCACTAGAGGGCATATCCAACAGGGAACCGAACAAACTATCATCCCCCAGGTGATCTCCATTGGCCGGAGTCATGCTTGCGTTTTCTGGCAAATCCGCTAAAAAATCATCAGGGTCGATTTCTGTGTTCCACTGGTTGGATTCGGGACGGCGATCGGAAGAAGGGGTTTGAGTCATGGTGAAGCTTATCTGATCGGGAAAGAAAGGAAGAAGAATATTCTTGGACTAGGGCCTAGGGCAAAACTCAAAAGCGTCGCAATTACTAGCCAGGATAGAAAGCGAAAAATAAAAGTTTCTAAAAACGCTAAAAAATATCTCAATTCAGTCTATTTTAGTTCATTTAAATAGTTTATTTATGTTTATTTTATTTAAGTTTATTTAAGTTCAAGATTTATTTAACTGAAAAAAGATAAAAAATCGAAAAGCCCCAATACCTAAATATCTGGTGGCCAGGGCCGCAGGAAGATCTAAGAATTTGGTGTAAGACGGTGCACCACCGCTTGTCCGTCCAGGGCAACGTACATCACTCCCTCCGGGCTGACCCAAAATCCCCGCACATAGGGGGCTAATTCCGAGCTAATGCTGGCGGCGGGGGGGGATTGGATTTGATCCGTTTCACACCAGGTAATATCCCTAACCTCTGTGACCACCAACCCTAGCATTTGGCTCCGATTGGCGGACGCTCCCCGTAGCAGAGACCGACCTTTTTGGCTGGGATTTAAGTCAAAGGGAGCATTGCCATTGAGTATGATGACCCGATAATTTGCGCGGGAACCGGATTGTCGATTCCAGGGAGTTAAACCTAAAAAAGCGCCAAAATCAACCACCCAGAGCACTTCCCCCCGCCAGTTGTGTACCCCCATTGTCCAGGGAGGCATGTGGGGGATGGGGGTGATCTGTCCCAGGGGCACGGTCAACACTTCAGCCAACTGGAACAGGGGCAGAATTAAGTTGGTGTCCGGCTCCAGAAAAAATTGTAAAAATTGTTGCCGGGGAACTTGGCTAGTACTAAGGAGAGAATTGGTGGAGAAGGAATCGGTGGGCACAACGGTCATTCCTGGAAATATGGATCAATATGGCGATGGGAACAATCAAATAAAATGGATGAAGTGTACTTCTCTCAAGATAATCTGGCGATTGGGGCAATAACTATATTGAATAATTGAACAACTAAATAAATTGTTTAATCACCGTATTAAATTCTTCCTGGTCAATGGGCTTGGTGATGTAGGCATCGGCCCCCTGGCGTTTCCCCCAAAATTTGTCCATATCCGTAGCCTTGGTGGAGCAGAGAATTATTGGAATAGCCTTGGTGGTGTCTTTATCCTTCAGTTCCCGGCAAATTTCAAAACCACTGCGACCCGGCAGTACAATGTCTAGGATAATTACATCCGGCGTTGCCTGGGCCAGTTTTTCCAGGGCTTCTTCCCCACTGATGGCGGTGGTAACGTTAATTCCCAATTTTTGACAAAAATCACTGATAATTGAACGTTCTGTGGAAGAATCGTCAATAACAAGCGCACTGCCCATAATGTTGCCTCAGTTCTTAAAATCGGAAGGTAAACAGTAGTAATCGTAAGTTAAACAGCAAAATCCTTAACCATCAAGCTCCCTGGAAATTTGCCCCACCATTGACCTGGAAAATAATCCAGGGTTGGTAATGGGGACAGTTATTTATTCCACGGGGACTTGATCATGGAGATGCTTTTTAATGGTTTGTAAAACCATATCTGGGTTAACGGGCTTACTTAAAAAATCGGTAGAGCCGACCATTTTTGCCCGCACCCGATCCACAATGCCATCATTCCCGGTCAGAATGACGATGGGGGTGTTTTTAAAGATGGATAGTTTCCGCAATTGCCCACAAATTTCATATCCATTGGCATTGGGCATAACCAAATCCAAGAAGATTAAATCCGGTTTTCGGGCCAATAAAATGGCGATCGCCCGGAGGGGATCATTAACCCCCACAAATTGATAGTTAGCCGTCGTCAGAACCTTTTCCATGGTTTGACAAATCAAGGGACTATCATCCACACAGGCAATCAAAGCCCCGCTAGGGACATCGGGTTGGGCTACCACCCCCCTCACCGGGGGAGCAATGGGGGGCGGCAGGTCGGGAATTTTAGTCAATTCCACCAACCCCAATTGCAGATAGGGCAACAGGGAAGTGGTCACACTCAGCACATCCCGCTTCATCCGCACCGACAAATCCCGCAGGGATTGATTACCATCCAATAATTGTTTTAACGTTTGGTATACCTGGGGCGTAGTCCGTTGCTGCAACTGCTCCGCCTGACGAATTACCGGGGCGGCATTAGGCGATCTGTCTGCAATTTTTGCCCCCTGCCATTTGCTCCACAACTGTTGGGACTCTGCAATCATTTGATCGGCATCAATCAGTACCAGGCGGGTAGAAAGCAAATTGTCTTGGCTGAGGTCACAGGACACTTCCATGGATTGGGTAATGTCGAACAACACTTCCACCACCGCGGCCCGAATCAACCGAGCGGCCTGTTCCCTTGTCACCTTCTGTTGTTCCACCCAATGGCAAAGAAGTTGATACTCCCAGCAAATTTGTAAATCGTGGGGGTCAATACTAGCTAAATCGGTTTGCACAGAGGCCAAATTAGCCGCAATTTGGGGCAGATAGGAGGCAATTTGCCTACGCCAACGTCGGACAGTGTGGCTTCCCCCGGTGGCATACATGATTCTGCCTAGGTAGAGATAAAAAGACCACTGTTCTCCCGTTGTACTAGAGAGGGTCAACTGGCCACTGAAGCGGGGTTGCTTCAACCCATCAAAGAAAGTGGCCTGCCTGGAGGCCGTAAATTCATGGATTGGAACCGATTGGGAAGAAGGTATGGGAGCCGTCATTTATCAAAGGGGGTGCGGGTCAACAGTGGAGACAGGAGACATTAAGGTGACCATCTTCGTAATAGCTTGCCCTTAAATGGACTCTGATCGCTGGAGTCCGTAAGAAAACTTCACCTAATTCTATTAATTCTATACTCCCTTTTAATTAGAGAATTTTGTATGAGAAGAACCTTTCAGAAAAAGATCATAGTTAGGGGAGAGTTTAAACCTTAGCTACCTCCGTAAATTTAATTTTAAGATAGTCATCTTCCATTTTTGCCCCCGCCGGACTTAAGCCAGCTAAAGCCTGGGGTAAAACTAAATTACGGCGGTGATTACCGATGCGTACATTAAGTTCATCACCGGTTTTATTTAGTTGAATTTGTTCTTTGGGGATACCGGGGAGATAAAGTTCTAGGCTGTAACCCTTGTCTTCTGCCTGGACAATGCGGATGGTGTTTTCTTTATAGTAAACCTGGGAAGGATCTTCATCTTTGTATAAAGTTTCTTTTAGCCGCTCCAACGCCGCCAAACCGCACATTTCTTCCGAAAATAACGGAACTTCTTTCACCGGCAGGGGATGAAAATTATCGTAAATTTCTTGTTTATAAACCTGTTGATTACTTTTCCAACGTTGGAAAAATGGATCGTCAATACTGTCTGGCAGAATCCGATTAGCAATAACTAAATCCGTTGAAACATTGTACAAGCTCAAATAGGCATGGGCCCGCAGGGATTCCTTCAGAACCATCTTTTCCGGGTTGGTCACTAACCTGACCGAGGTTTGGGTGTTGTCGGTTAAGACTTTTTCCAATGCTTCGATCTGCTCATAAAATTCGTAGGGGGCATCCATCACTTCTTTATCTGGCAAAGAAAACCCAGCGATGGGCTTAAAAAATGGTTCCACCAGGGGACGCAACGCTACGGACATACCCTGCAGGGGTTTATAAAAGCGACGCATATACCATCCCCCCACTTCCGGCAAACTGAGCAGACGCAGGGCTGTACCAGTGGGGGCTGAGTCAATAATTAATACGTCGTAGTCCGCTTCGTCATAGTGCCGTTTCATCCGCACCAGACCAAAAATTTCATCCATGCCGGGGAGAATAGCCAGTTCTTCAGCCTGTACTCCATCTAATCCCCGGGCTTGCAGCACTTGGGTGATGTAGCGTTTCACTGCGCCCCAGTTGCCTTCCAATTCCATTAGGGCATCTAGTTCCGCCCCCCAGAGATTTTCTTTGACTAATCGGGGTTCGTGGCCTAATTCCATGTCAAAGCTGTCGGCAAGGGAGTGGGCCGGGTCGGTGCTAAGTACCAGGGTTTTATGACCCAACTCAGCGCAACGAAGCCCTGTGGCCGCCGCAACAGAGGTTTTGCCTACCCCCCCTTTACCCGTCATCAGAATTACTCGCATGGATGAATTTGCCTAGGAATTTAAAAAAGTCAACAGGGAAATGTTACACATTGTTAACTTCTATTATGGCGGGAAACCCAGAGGTTTGGGAAGCAAGGCCTTTACGAGGTGGGTTTGGAACAAGATGTGCGTACTTCCGTTTTTCTCCATGGTAACTTACCAGCAAAAACTAAACTTTCCTATTCGGGGCTAGGGCTGGGAGTTGGAATACTGGGGCTAAGTTTGGGAGGAGTTTGATAATTTTTTACTTTTTCTTCTAGGGCTTTGATTTCCGACTGGAGGCGATTAAGGCGATCGCCGTTGATTCTATTTTCCCGTAATTGTTTATCCATTTCGTTCTGGAATTGCCGTCGTAGGGATTCCTGTTCCCCCATTAATCGAGCAATTTCCCCATTTTGTTTCTGAATCGTTTCCTCCATGGTTTCCAGTCGGCCTTTTTCTTCGATGACAAAGGGTAACCCCCCCTCTAGTAGTAGATATGTCCCGCCGCCGAAAAGGATGGCCGTCAGAAACATGGCTCCGCCGATGAATAGGCGAGAATAACGTTGTTTGTTTTTGCGAAAGCTCGCTAATAGTTCTAGGGCCTCCTGACAACCCGGCTCCAGGGATAAACATTGCTTGACCCGCAGGTGTAGTTGATCGGCGTCCTGCTTTTGGTGATGTTGTTGCCACCGTCCCAAATGGGCTCTGGCGGAAAAAAGCAATAGCTCTGACTTGCCTGGATTAAAGGCGATCGCCTCATCTAATTCCGCAATGGCCTCGTCCCAGTAGTTCAAGCGTAGATAGCCCTGGGCCCGGGTGAAATGATCCTGGGCATGTTTTTTGGCCGCCTCGATTTCCTCCGGTTCAATGCCCAGTTCCCTGGCGATCGCCTCTAACTCCCCAGTGGTGGGAATACGCTGGGTAGATTGACTTAATTCCGTGACTCGCTGGATATAGTCCTCAATGACCCCGCTATGGACCAATACCATTGTCTAACCGCTCCCGGCGCTAAACCTTTCTCGACAATTCTAGCTTAGGCCCTTGGGTTCAATGGTTGAGGTGTTTTTTGCCCCTGCCAAGGGTTGAACTTGCCAGGGTTGATTAACCCTTGAGTTTCCCCCTAGGGAAGCGGAAAAATTATGATATGTTGGGGGGCAACAGCAATAGGGCAAGGTAGGGAAAAAAGGGTGTCAACACCAAAGATTTTGGCGGTGGTTAACGGGAAAGGCGGCGTTGGCAAAACCACAACTGCAGTCAACCTCTCTGCAATTTTGGCGGAAAAGCTCTCGGTACTATTGGTAGATGCAGATCCCCAGGGTTCCGCCAGTTGGTGGGTAGAACGCAGTGACAAGGGCATGGCTTTTGATATCAGCCAGGAAAATGATCCCCAGCAACTCAAAAATTTACACCGGGCCCACGGTTATCAAATTGTGGTGGTGGATACTCCCCCCGCCCTCCGTTCCGAAGCGTTAAAGACGGTTATTAGCATGGCGGATTACGTGGTGTTGCCGACCCCCCCAGCCCCCATGGATTTAACGGCATTGATTAACACGGTGAAAACGGCGGTGAACCCCCTCCAGGTGGCCCATCGGGTTTTACTCACCAAGGTGGACTCCCGCAGTCTGAATGAAACCCTGGAAGCCCAAAATACCCTCTTGGAACTTGGCATTCCCGCCTACCACGCCTTTGTGCGTAGCTATAAAGCCCATGAACGGTCGGTGTTGGATGGTATGGCTATTACCCAGTGGAGGGGCAAAAATGCTAAGGAAGCCCAATCGGATTATCGTCGGGTTGTGGACGAACTTCTGCGGGAATTGCTCTAGGGTTTTTCCCGGTTTAACTGTTTGATATTTTTTTAATTTTCCTTCCCTTGCCATGGCTAAAAAAACTATCTCCGATCTGCTCAAACAGGAAGTTGAATCCCAGCCAAAACCGGTGCCAGATAGCCCGGTAGTTGCTCCCCCTACAACTGACACCGATAATCTAACCCACAACCCTGGGGAGTCATCGCCCCAATCCCCCGACTTAGTCCAAATCCAAGCCCAATTGGATACCCTGAAAGCGGCATTGCAACAGGAAAAAAGCCAGGGGGAAAAGCTGAAACAACAGTTGACCGATCGCCAACGGGAAGATAGGCAACAATTAAAGGCGATCGAGACGGCCCAGGAAAAAATCAAAAAGCTGGAGCAGAGCTTAAAACAGAAGCAAACCCAGGTCAAAAAACTTCAAGATGAGGTGCAGTTGGTGGAAAAATTGCAAACGGAGTTGACGGAGGAGAAAAATTTGGTGGGTAAACTCTACAGTAAGATCCAGGATTTAGAAGAAGATTTAAACCCCGAGCCTACCTCCAGCATGGTCATTGCTAGTCCTAGTCTCCCCAGGGCCATGCCGGTGCGCTATGTAGCCCCTAAACAACCCCCTACGAACTTGAGTGATGAGGACATTGGCTGGTTTGATTAATTAGTACACCGTTGTTGATCATAAAATTTTCCGTCCCGTCAGTAGCCCCCGTACCTCCAGCATGGCGGTATAGGTGGGGATAATATGCAGAGTTTCTTGGGCCGGGGTAGCGGCCAGGGCAATTTGCACTGCTTTTGCGAGATTCTCTTCTAGGATTAGTCGGGGTTTATTTTGATCCCACCCTTCATTGGGCTGACTGGATTGGATCAATTCTGGCTGGCTGTACTGTAAACGCAGGGCCATGTCATAGAGGCGATCGCCACTGACAATGAAGGTACCGCCGGAGGCCACTAGGGGTTCCGTATCCACGTCCCAAATCCAGGAAACATCGGTGCCATCGGCAATGCGGTCATTTAATACCAGTAGGGTGGTGGAGCACTTGCCCCTGAAGTTTGAGATCATTTACCGCCCGAATGGTTTCGTTGAGCCCCACAGGATTTTTGGAAAGAAGAATACGGACATGTTTGCCCTCCACTTCCAGTTCCTCCGCTCGACCAAAGGCGGCCTTAAAAGTGCGGATATTATTAAAAATTTTGTCCGAGCTAACCCCCAATTGTTGGGCCACCAGACCAGCGGCGAGGGTATTGTATTTGTTATAAACCCCGATGAGAATTTGGGGCCATTCACTGCTGTGGAAAGCGGGCTTACTTTTCTGGAAACCACAGCTTGGACATTGAAAATCCCCCAAATGGGAAAGATAAACACCTTGGTAATTTAAGGAAGTGCCGCATTGGGGGCAGTAAATGGAATCGACAGCGTGGGGAATTTCTTCCAGGTAAAGTTCCGGTTCGCTCAGGCCAAAGTAGCAAACCTGTTGCCCTAATTTTTGCCCCAGATGGGAAAGGGTGGGGTCGTCGGCGTTGACGGCAATGATGGTGTCAGTGGGTAAAGGGGCGATCGCCTTTTGCCAGCGTTGACTGATGGCATCCACTTCTCCGTATCGATCTAACTGATCCCGAAATAAATTCAAAGCCAAAATCGCCCGGGGCTGACATTCTTTCAACACCAGGGGTAAAACATTTTCATCCACTTCCAAAATGGCAAAGTCCGTGGATAAACGGCCAAATAAATTGGCATCGGCCAACAATGCCGTAATTAGACCATTGATTAAATTAGCCCCGGTGGCATTGTGGGTGACCCTGTAGCCCTGATCCACCAGGATTTTCCGCAGCAACAAAGAAGTGGTGGTTTTTCCATTGGTTCCCACCA
This sequence comes from uncultured cyanobacterium, assembly GCA_963704945.1. Taxonomy (GTDB): domain Bacteria; phylum Cyanobacteriota; class Cyanobacteriia; order Cyanobacteriales; family Microcystaceae; genus Synechocystis. The sequence goes on from CAVPII010000015.1 coordinate 26,088, forward strand.
CCAGAATGACCCCCTGTTTTACCTGTTGGGTCAGCAGTCCCAGCATCTTCGGGTGGAGACGACGGGCAATTTCCCCCGGTAAGACACTGGCGGCCCCTAACCGTAGGGTTTTGACCACCGCCGTTACGGATTTGGCCACACCAACTGCGATACCGAGGCGAATTCCATCGGTGACCGAAAGATTGCTCATGGGGGTTACAGGAGTTAGAAAAGAATGGAAAAATAAGTGAAAACACTGCTCCAAGCAATGCCAAACCCCAATCTACCAGAGAACCAGGTCTGTACTTTGCCCTGGAATCGCAATTTTAGCCGGGGGGGGCTTCCCCTGGTTCAACATGGGAGTTTTGGTTTTTCTGTTGTTGCAAGACCAATTGTTGTTTGACAGCTACCAATTCCTGATCCCGTTGTTGCAGCATTTCCGCCATTTGTTGAATAGTTCTGCCAGGGCCCCAAGCTCATCGGCACGGCTGGTTACTTCCTCCAGTCCCAATTGTTCTGCTTTAAAACTGTTATTTTCAATGGCGGCGGCGATCGCCGCAGTGACGTAATAAATTTGGGCTAAATCCTCCACACTACGATGGTGGCGGGCTTCAAAGGCATCCATTACCTGGTTATAGCGACCGGCAATGTGTCCCACTTCGGTGAAGGGATTAACGGGCACCCGCAAACTTAAATCATGGGTTTTGGCCTGGCGATCCATTACCTTAAATAATTCATAGGTTTCCGTTGTGGCCCGATGTTCCGATACGTTTAACCCCATTTCCTCATCCTCTGGGGAGATCCGTAGGGTAAAGATGCGATTGAGCAACGTTAACACCACCCAAGCTAAGCCGAAGGACCAAAAGGCGCACACCCCAATGCCGAGGAGTTGTACCCCACATTGCTGCAGGCGGCTCAACCCCGTATCCACCAACGCTAATTGACCAAATAGCCCCACCGCCAGGGTTCCCCATATCCCTGCCCCTCCATGGACCGCCACCGCATCCACCGCATCATCAACCCCCCACCGCAACAATTGTTTGCTGACGGCATAGGCGATCGCCGCCCCCGTGGCCCCAATGACAATGGCGATCGGGGTAATGACCACATTGGCCCCGGCGGTAACCGCCACCAAACCGGCCAGGGAACCATTCATCAAAGGTTCCACTTCAATCATTTTTTCTTCCAGGAGATTAATGAGGGCCGCCATTAACATGCCCCCTACCCCCGCCATTACCGTATTGACCAAAATCCCCGGTACCTGGGGGGTTAAAGCTAAGGTACTACCACCGTTAAACCCCAACCAACCAAACCAAAGAATGAGGGTGCCCAACACCGAAAAAGGCATATTAGACCCCTGGATTTTTAAAGCCTGGCCAGCTTTTGGAAAACGGCCCTGCCTAGATCCCACCACCAAAATTGTGGCCAACCCGACCCAGGCCCCGACGCTATGGACCACCGTCGATCCCGCAAAATCCCGAAAACCTAAATTTTCTAACCATCCCCCCGTCGTTTCGATCCCCGCTACCACCGCCACACCATTCCAGGCCCAATGGCCAAAGAGGGGGTAAATTACGCCGGAAGCTAACCCTGCCACCACCAAGTAAGCGGAGAACTTTAACCGTTCCGCCGCCGCCCCGGAAATAATCGTGGTAGCAGTGCCACAAAACATGGCTTGGAAGAGAAAAAACACCTCTAGGGATGGTTGATTGCTAAAGCTGACAAAGGTGTAGCCAGCGCCTGACCAGCCGACGGTGGAAACACCAAACATAACGGCAAAGCCAAACCCCCAAAAAAGAGCTACGGAAATACCAAAATCAGCAAAGTTTTTAATGGCTACGTTAATACTGTTTTTGGAACGGGTCAGGCCGGATTCCAAACACATAAAACCGGCCTGCATGATGAAAACCAAACCGGAACAGAGGAGCAACCAAAGAATATCAATGGTGGTCATGGGGTAAGGGCTGCTTGGGCCCAGCGGGGTCTTAATTGTTTACGTTTGAACTGATAGCGTTCAGCAAAACGGGGAATTTCCGTGCGGTGGCCAATGACGATCATGGTGTCTTGATCATTCAAAATTTGGGAAGGATGGGGATGCAAAATGGTACTACCATCGGCCCGACGGAGGGCAATGACGATAAAAGCGCCCTTACTGCGGACTTCCATTTCCATGATGGTGCGGCCCATGGCGGGGGAATCCGTTGCCACAATTAACTCATCCATTTGCACTTCCACGTTCCCCAGCAAATCATTTAAAAAGCCCCGCTCATCGGGACGGTTCAGGAAATCCCGTCGGTTGGACTGGGTAATTAAATCCGCCATCTGGATTGCCCCGACGGTGAGGGGAAGAATAACTTGATCCGCCCCGGCTAGTTTTAGTTTGCGCTCTGTTTCTGGGATCTCCCCCCGGGCCAAAATGGTTAAACGGGGATTGAGTTCCCTAGCCGTTAAAGTAATAAAAACATTGGTGGCATCCTCCGGCAGAACCGTGGCTAGGGTTTTAGCTTTCATTACCCCCAGCATTTGCAATTGCTCTTCCCTGGTGGCGTCTCCACAATGGGCTAAATATCCTAGGGATTCTGCAATCTCCACCTGGGCGGCCTGATAATCAATGATGCCAAAGGGCAAACCAGACTCACTCAACTGTTTTGCCAGCACCTGCCCCATGCGCCCAAAACCACAAATAATTGTATGGTCAGCTAAATTGGCAATTTGTCGCTGTCGCTGTTTAGTGTCCAAGGCTCGGTGAATTTCTCCTTCTGTGACCATTTGCACAAATGCTCCGACAATGTACACCGCTGAAGTTGTGCCGGCCAGAATCACCCCCATGGTAAAAACCCTTTCTGGCATAGTCGTCAGGGGACGCACTTCTCCATAACCCACACCAAAAACGGTGATAATCACCATGTAAATGGCTTCCAGGGTTGTCCAACCGAAGCAAATATAACCGAGGGTTGCCAACACCAGGGTTACCACAAAAAAGAGTACCCCTAGCTTGAGTCTTTGATTGGAATCCTGCATAGTTGAACGGCGATCGCCAGTCCAGCAAAATAATTATCTGCTTAGGCAGTTTAGCAATCCTGACTCCAGGAATTGTGGCCCAGGACACCAAAATTAAGATAATTGTCGAGAACTGGGGAAATTCAGAAAAACCTAGATAGATTTCGATTGTGGAGTTAATGATGTAGTCTCTTTCGCCTTCACAGCATCCGTGAATTTTTGCTGGAGTTCAGATTCATTTTCTCGAACATACCCTAAGGCTTGATTAATACCTGGATCGTACTTGTCACCAAAATTTTTGCGAAGGTCATCTATATCCATTTGCATGGCATCTTTAAATCCATCCCATCCCTGATTATCAATGAGTTGTTTTTGCTTGTTACGATACGCTCTTTGATCTGCCCCCCTTCCCCAACTTCCGGTTCTTTGATGATCGGGGGTTGTCATAAAAATTCCAGGGCCATCATCCTTAGGGAGAGGACTAATTGAGTCAGCGGGAATGTGATGAACTTGCCCTCCTGCATTTGCGTCTCTAACTTGGCGATAGGAACCTCCTAAAATCGGGCTTTCATCATCATCTTGATTGGAAATTGAAGAAGTCATTAATTGTAGTAATTTCTATCATTAAAGACGATAATCCCTTGCACAGGCAGATTCGTATCTTCTTTCCAGTCCGGAGCATAAAGCCCGATTCCATATTTAAAGCAAGTTAGGCCTTCATCATCTATTTTTAATTCAGAATCTTGGGAGGAAAGCCATTCTTTTAAATAGGCAAACGGCAATTTAAACAATGGCTTTTCTGTTAATAATAATTGGGCTGGTTCAAAAAATTCTAAAGCTTCACAATAACCTGATGGATAATCGTAATAAACATGAACGCCAACATGATCGTAGGCATCTGTGGGGGATTCTGTATTAAGTCCTTTATAAAAAGTAGCTGATGGTTCGCCTAACAACGATTGCACTTCTTTTCTGGTCATGCCAAAGCGAATCTGTCCCACCCCTTGATAGGGATAAATAGTTAGTTCAGCAGATTGAGTTGTACTCAGGGAGATGGGGGATGGTGAGACAGTCATAGCAATTTTCTCTGTAACAAATCTTAAAATCTTAAATTTTTAATTTAATTTGATGCTACGAGTATTTATGGTAGTGATTTGCCACTGTAAAACCTAGGCAGATTCCGGTTTGGGCAAAGATGAAGGATGGAGCAACAATTCAGCGGTGGAGCGTTTTTCCACCATTTCCCTGGTAATTAAACAATGGGTCAAATCTTCCCGGGAAGGTAATTCGTACATTACGTCTAGCATTAGTTCCTCCACAATGCCCCGTAAAGCCCTGGCCCCGGTTTTTCGTCGGTAGGCCTCCGTGGCGATCGCCCGCACCGCATCGGATTCAAATTCTAAGTCCACATGATCCATGCCCAGCAGGGTTTGGTACTGCTTGACAATGGCATTGCGGGGCTGGGTCAAAATGGCAATCAAAGTGTCTTCATCCAAGGGATTTAGACAAGCCATGACGGGAATACGGCCAATAAATTCAGGAATCAAACCAAATTTAACCAAATCATCCGGTTCCGCCTGGCGCAGGATGTCGGCAGTACGTTTTTCTTTGCTGGGGGCATCCCCCGGGCGCACAAACCCCATGGATTTTTTGCCGAACCGCTGTTCAATAACTTTATCTAGCCCCACAAAGGCCCCACCACAGATAAAGAGAATATTACTGGTGTCAATCTGAATACAATCTTGGTAGGGGTGTTTTCTTCCCCCCTGGGGCGGTACGTTGGCCACTGTACCTTCCAACATTTTTAGTAAAGCCTGTTGTACCCCTTCCCCAGAAACATCCCTAGTAATGGAAGGGTTCTCGCTTTTGCGGGCAATTTTATCAATCTCATCGATATAGATTATGCCCCTTTGGGCTTCTTCCACATCTAAGTCCGCCACCTGCAACAGCCGTAGCAAAATATTTTCCACATCCTCCCCCACATAACCCGCTTCCGTCAGGGTGGTGGCATCGGCAACGGCAAAGGGTACTTCTAGAATTTTGGCCAGGGTTTGGGCCAGGAGAGTTTTACCGGATCCAGTGGGCCCACCAACAAAATGTTGGACTTTTGGAGTTCCACCGCCTCCTCAGAATCCGTTTCCTGATTTTGTTCCAGTAGATTAAGCCTTTTGTAGTGGTTATACACGGCCACGGACAAAACCTTTTTGGCCTCGTCTTGGCCAATCACATACTCATCAAGGTACTGCTTAATTTCCGTGGGTTTCGGTAATTCTCCCAACGTCAAGCGACGGTGGGGTTGACCAGACTTTTTCTGTTTTTGTCCTATGCCTTCCCTTTCCGCCGCAGTGGGGCTGGGGACATCTAACAACTCCTCATCCAAAATATCGTTGCAAAGTTCAACGCATTCGTCGCAGATGTAGACACCGGGGCCGGCAATTAACTTGCGAACCTGCTCCTGGGATTTGCCACAAAAGGAACATTTTAGATGGGAGTCGTATTTGGGCATAAAACTAACCGAGGGAAGTAACGGGCGTGGTGGGATCGGGCAGAGTGGGGCGGGAAATTACTTGGTCAATGAGGCCATACTCCTTTGCTTCCTCCGCTGACATGAAGAAATCCCGTTCCGTGTCTTCCTGGAGTTTTTCCATGGGTTGCCCGGTGTGTTCCACCAGCATGGTATTCAACCGTTGCTTGATGTAGAGAATTTCCCGAGCTTGGATTTCAATGTCCACCGCTTGGCCTTGGGCTCCCCCGAGGGGTTGGTGAATCATGATCCGGGCACTAGGAAGGGCCATCCGTTTACCCTGGCAACCACCGGACAGCAGAAATGCCCCCATGCTGGCGGCTAGACCGAAGCAAATGGTAACCACATCGGGACGGATCTGTTGCATGGTGTCGTAGATAGCCAGTCCTGCGTAGACCGATCCACCGGGGGAGTTGATATACAGTTGAATATCCTTTTCGGGATCCTCTGCGTCTAAAAACAGTAGTTGGGCGACGATGGAATCCGCCACTTGGTCATCCACGGGGGTACCAAGGAAGATTATACGTTCCCTCAGTAAACGGGAGTAAATGTCGAAGGCCCGCTCCCCCATACCCGACTGTTCCACCACCATGGGAACAACACTTTGGATATTGGCCCCAAGGGTAGTGAGGGGAGAACGGTAAGGGGAGCGAGAGTCAACCATGGATTAAAGCACTGGGAATAGTTGAAATTAGCCGGGTTATTTCGAAACCTTGAGCATTGATTGGGGGAAAGAAACAATTCTGTCCCTGCCCTAGGTTAACCTAACCAATTTCGTTTTTTTTGACATTCCCCCATTATTACCCAGATTTATTTAGGTATTGGGGGATGAGCCTGGGGGAGATGGGGAAATTTAGTCCTCTGCTTCATCGGATTCCGCCGCTGTGACGTCGATGATGTCATCAGCTTGGTCTTCTTCTTCCGATTGACTGAGACTTCCCTCCGGCAGTAGCTCGACGGTGCTAAATTCCTTGAGTAAATCTAGAACTTTTTCTTCTAGCAAGGAAGATTCCACAAAGTTCAAAAGCCTGGATTCGTCAACTTTTTCCCCTTTAAACTCCTGCCGCAATTCGTCACACCGTTCTTTGATTTCGGCTTCGGTGGGATCAATTTTTTCATCCTTGGCAATGCCCCCAATCATTAGCTGGGTTTTGAGGTTGGCGATCGCCTCTGGGCGGGAATTTTGCTTGAGGGTTGTGATCATATCGTCCCCCTGGCGGAATATCTGGGAAATATCCAGACCCATGCGCTCTAACTCCATGGCCGTTTGGGCGATGAGGCGATCGCATTCCTGATTGATCATGGTTTCCGGCAAGTCCCCGGTAAATAAGCTGGCTAACTCCTTTTTAATGGCCTCTTTGATGTTGGCTTCCGTGCGTTTTTCCGCTTCTTCCTGGAATGTTTTTTCCAAATCAGCCCGCAGTTCGGCCATGGTCTCAAATTCGCTGACATCTTCCGCAAACTCATCGTCGAGTTCGGGCAACTCTTGGAATTTGATTTCCTTAAGGTGGATGTCAAATAGCACATCTTCCCCGGCCACCATTTCCAATGGGTAATCCTCGGGGAAAGTGACAGGAATGAGTTTTATTTCTTCGATCGCCATGCCCACAATGCCATCAACGATGCCTGTAACAAAGCGTCCTTCTTCCAGTTTGACCTCGAAATCAGAGCCTTTTACTTCGGCGATCGCCTCCCCTTGACTACCATCCTCCGCCAAAGCAAAGGCGGCATAGTCAACAATGGCCACATCCCCCATGGCCGCCGCCCGGTCTTCCACCGGCACCAGGGTAGCTCGTTTTGTCCGCTGATCCTTGAGCCATTCCTCTACGGAGTCGGGATTATACTTGATTTCCTCTGCCTGGACAGCGATTTTTTTATAGCTTTCTGGATCGTATTCCGCCTTGGGAAACACATCCGCCGCCACCTTGATGGTGAGGGGAGCATCGGGCTCAAAGGTCTGGATCAGAGTTTCCATGTCAGAGCGCAGGGAAAAATTACCGATGACGGGCAACTCCTCCTGTTTGACGGCGGCTTTGATACTATCGTCGATTAACTCCTCAATGGCTGTGGCTTTAATGTAGCCTTGCCCTAAACGCTGGACGACAATGGCCCGGGGCACCTTACCCCGTCGAAAACCAGGGATATTGACGGTGCGGCTTAATTTTTTAACAACGTTCTCGTAAACTTTCTTCGATGCGGCGGCGGGAATCTCAATTTCTAGCCCAATCTGACTATCTGGCAATTTTTCCTGGGTAACTTTCATTGATGGGGAATCTCGATGGTAAAACAATGGGGCCGTGGGCAATAACTCCACAAACTCGGGCTAGGGAAGTTCCGGAGTCTGGGCTTGGTCTCCCTTCTATCCATGCTATCCTGGGGTCACTTAGGACTTGGGAAGTTACTCCCGACTTGCCCCGCAACGCTGTAATTCGGGGAAGACCTGCGACGGCCAACCTAATCGATAATAGTATAAGCCGGGTACCATTTTTGCCCCAAGGAAAAGAATGCCTAGGGCGCAGGATTTACTGTATGGGCGGCCACGAAGACTGGTTTAATGGGATTTTGGGGCAGAACTGCATTCCCCATCTCAAGTAATCTCACTAAACAACCGAACATTGTTGCCGGAGGAGTAACTTTGCCATCACCGATACGAGTCGCCATCCTCGGAGCCACCGGGGCCGTCGGGACAGAACTACTGGAATTATTGGATAGCCGTCAGTTTCCTTTGGCGGATCTTAAGCTTTTGGCTTCCCCCCGTTCCGCCGGTAAGACCCTGGAATTTAAGGGGGAAAAGTTACCGATTCAGGCGGTGGATACTGGAGCTTTTAAGGATTGCGATCTGGTTTTGGCCTCCGCCGGTGGCTCCACCTCTAAACGTTGGGCTGAAGAAATCAAAAAAGCCGGGGCGGTGATGGTGGACAATTCCAGCGCCTTCCGCATGGTGCCGGAGGTGCCCCTGGTGGTGCCGGAAATCAACCCGGAGGCGGCCCAACAACACCAAGGCATTATTGCTAACCCCAACTGCACCACAATTCTGATGGGGGTGGCCATTTACCCTCTGCACCTCATCCAACCCATCCAACGGATTGTGGTTTCCACTTACCAGTCCGCCAGCGGGGCCGGAGCCATGGCCATGGAGGAAGTTAAACAACAAAGCCGGGATATTTTGGCCGGGAACAGCCCCAAAGCAGAAATTTTGCCCTATCCCCTGGCCTTTAACCTTTTTCCCCACAATTCCCCCATCACCGCCAATCATTACTGTGAGGAGGAAATGAAGATGGTGCAGGAAACTAGGAAGATTTTTGCCGCCCCGGATTTACGAATCACGGCCACCTGTGTGCGGGTGCCGGTGCTCCGGGCCCACTCCGAAGCAGTTAATTTGGAATTTGCTTCCCCTTTCCCAGTGGATTTAGCCCGGACGGCGATCGCCAAAGCTCCAGGGGTCACACTGGTGGAAGATTGGGAAAAGAATTATTTCCCCATGCCCATGGATGCCACCGGCCAAGATGACGTGTTAGTGGGACGGTTGCGCCAGGATATTTCCCATGCCAACGGCTTAGATTTATGGCTATGTGGTGATCAAATCCGCAAAGGAGCGGCCCTAAATGCGGTGCAGATTGCGGAATTATTGGTAGAAAAGGGTTGGTTGTAGCATTGACCGTTGTTAGATTGTTGTTTCCCGTTTTTCCGTAGAGATGATTTATGGCTGATTTTGTAAATAGTTCCCCCTTTGGCCCCGTGTTAACCGCTATGGTTACCCCCTTTAACGCCGATGGCGAGGTGGATTATGGGGTGGCGGAAAAATTGGCCGATCATCTCATCAACCATGGCAGTAATGGCCTAGTGGTCTGTGGTACCACCGGGGAATCCCCCACCCTCTCCTGGGAAGAGGAGCATGAACTCTTCCGGGTTATCAAACAAACCGTTGGCGATCGGGGTTCAGTAATTGCGGGTACTGGTTCCAACTGCACCAGGGAGGCCATGGAAGCGACCCGCATTGCCGCCCAGTTAGGGGTGGACGCTTCCCTGCAAGTGGTGCCCTACTATAACAAACCGCCCCAGGAAGGACTTTTTGCCCATTTCCAGGCGATCGCCAAGGCGGCCCCGGAATTACCGTTAATGCTCTATAACATCCCTGGCAGAACGGGCCAGAGCCTAGCCCCGGAAACAGTTTATCGTCTGGCGGAAATTGACAATATTGTCGCCATCAAAGAAGCCACCGGTAGTTTGGAACAAGCTTCCTTAATTCGGGCCCATACGCCGCCGGAGTTTGCCATTTATGCAGGGGATGACGTGCTTACTTTGCCCATGTTGGCCCTGGGGGGAGCCGGGGTGGTTAGTGTGGCCAGTCACCTCGTTGGCGATCGCCTCCAGGCCATGGTGCAACATTTTTCCACGGGAGCAACGGATCAGGCTTTGGCCATCCATTTAGAGTTAATGCCCCTCTTCAAAATTCTTTTCTGCGCCACCAATCCCATTCCCGTTAAAACTGCCCTCCGTCTCCAGCAATGGGCCGTGGGAGGACTGAGACCTCCCCTCTGCGAATTAACGACTGACCAAACCCAGCAGTTAAAAACTGTAATGCAAGGGCTTGGACTTTTTGAGAAATGTGTTTAAAAGCCCCCCTAGCCCCCCAAGTCTGGGGGGAAAAGTATTAAAAATCCCCCAGTATTGCCGGAGCTTTAGTGAGGAGATTTAGGGGGCAGAATAAAACTTTGCAAGCACAATCTAAGGGTTAATTTTCAGGCTCTACCCAACGGCCATCGGCTTTAATCAAATTAATTAATTCCTGCACTCCGTCCGCTTCCGGAACCCGTTTGATTTCTTCCCGACCCCGGTAGAGGGCAATGTAGCCGGCCTGTTTACCGACGTAACCATAGTCGGCATCGGCCATTTCTCCGGGGCCATTAACAATACAGCCCATCACGGCAATATCTAAACCGGTTAAATGCTTGGTGGCTTCTCGAACTTCGTGCAACACGTCCTCCAGGTTGAACAGAGTACGGCCACAGGAAGGACAGGCCACATATTCCACCATGGTTTTGCGTAAACCCAGGGCTTGCAAAATGCTGTAACAAACAGGGATTTCCTTTTCCGGTGCTTCGGTGAGGGAAACCCGGATGGTGTCCCCAATGCCATCGGCTAAAAGGGTGGCAATACCCGCAGTGGACTTAATGCGGCCATATTCCCCGTCTCCGGCCTCCGTTACCCCCAAATGGAGAGGATAATCCATGGCCAATTCATCCATGCGTTTCACCATCAAACGGTAGGCGGCCAACATGACGGGAACCCGGGAAGCTTTCATGGAAATTACTAAGTTGCGGAAATCCAAAGATTCACAAATTTTGATAAATTCCAACGCCGATTGCACCATACCTTCCGGCGTATCCCCGTAGGTAAATAACATCCGTTCCGAAAGGGAGCCATGGTTGACCCCAATACGCATGGATTTACCTTGATCCCGGAGGGAAACGACCAGGGGTTCTAGGGTTTCGCGAATTTTGTCACCAATTTCCGCAAATTCTGTGTCGCTGTAGCCTTCCCGTTGGGCATCGGGTTTTTCAAAAACGTACAGCCCTGGATTAATGCGTACTTTATCGACGTGTTTGGCCACTTCTAGGGCAATTTTCATGCCGTTATGGTGCACATCCGCCACCAAGGGCACGGTTTGATAGGTTGCCTGCAATTTTTGTTTAATATCCGCCAGGGCCTTGGCATGGGCCATGCTGGGTACCGTTACCCGGACAATTTCACAACCAATTTCGTGCAAACGGCGAATGCCCGCAACGGAACCATCAATATCCAGGGTGTCTTCGTTGATCATGGACTGCACCACCACGGGATGGCCGCCGCCAATGGTGACGGAACCCACGGGGACGGGGCGGGTTTTACGACGGTGAATGGTGGTGTCGAACTCAGGCTGGGCAAGGGTCGGCAAAGATGCGGCTACCATGGGCAAAATTTAGTTTTTAAGACCGGAATTAACCCATTATTTCACAAGCCATTACCCTAGCAAGGCTCCGGAGGTGAAGGCCAAGCCTACCCCCGCCATCAGAAAACCAATAAATCTCAGGTTGAGGGCCTGGGCTGGCTGACCACCCCATTTTTTCGCTAGGCCGTAGGCCCCCAAGGCGATCGCCAATTGGACGACGGAAAAACCCAGAAGGTAGGCCAAGAGGGGATTCATCTGGGCACCGATAATAGCTTCCCCGTAGGCATAACCGTGGAACAATCCGGCAATGGAAGCCAGCACCATCACCAAAATCGGAGACAGGGGACGACCCAGGGCTAAAAATATGCCAAATAGTAACACCGAGCCAGAAATAATCAATTCCGGCTGGGGTAAATCCGCCTCCAGCAGATGGAGTCCAGTGCCGGCGATCGCCGTAGTTACAAATAAGACGGGGACAACCCAACCGTGCCGTAGTCCGGCGGCAATTAGACCAATGGTGATCACAAAAGCGAGGTGATCCAAGCCAATGACGGGGTGCCCTACACCGGACATAAATCCTTGGATAAAATTACTGGGAGTATTGCCCCCAAAGGGGTGGTGGGCAAGGACGGGGGGAACATTTAACAAACTTTGAATAGCCACAATCTGTGCCTCGCAGACAACGTTAACTTGACTTGAAACCGTTGGCGGGCATCCTGACTTAGGGTAAAAACAAAAACTCACCCATCACAGTTGCGGGACAGTATTGGCTTTGCACCATATTTTCCCCGTTACCTCCAATTGGCTGTTACCCAATGGAACCAACTCGACTCCCAACCCTAGCACGGATTTTTACCCCTAATTCACCCTCCATAAAAACGAAAGCCGACTTTGGCAATTTCCCTTGAGCAAAGGGGAACAAAACATCGACAATGGACGGAGACAAAGATTCGCTACGAGACAGGAGAAAACGATGTCCAATAATCCCAGAAGTCAGGTCATTACCCAGGGAACCCAACGGAGTCCTAACCGGGCCATGCTCCGGGCCGTTGGTTTTGGGGATGACGACTTTACCAAGCCCATTGTGGGGATTGCCAACGGTTACAGCACCATTACCCCCTGCAATATGGGCATTAACGACCTGGCTTTGCGGGCGGAAGCGGGGTTACGGACGGCGGGGGCCATGCCCCAACTGTTTGGCACCATCACCATCAGTGACGGTATATCCATGGGGACGGAGGGCATGAAATATTCCTTGGTTTCCAGGGAAGTCATTGCCGATTCCATTGAAACGGTGTGTAACGGTCAACGGATGGACGGAGTTCTGGCGATCGGAGGGTGTGATAAGAATATGCCCGGAGCGATGATTGCCATGGCCCGCCTCAATATTCCGGCAATTTTTGTCTATGGTGGGACGATTAAGCCCGGTCACTATGCCGGGGAAGATTTAACGGTGGTCAGTGCCTTTGAAGCGGTGGGACAATATAGTGCCGGCAAAATTGATGAAGCTACCCTCTACGGCATTGAGCGCAACGCTTGCCCTGGGGCCGGTTCCTGTGGGGGCATGTTCACTGCTAACACCATGTCCTCGGCTTTTGAAGCGATGGGGATGAGTTTGCCCTATTCTTCCACCATGGCCGCTGTGGATGGGGAAAAAGCCGACAGTACGGAAGCGTCGGCCAAGGTCTTGGTGAATGCCATTAAGAATCAAATTTTACCCAGCCAAATCCTGACCCGCAAAGCTTTTGAAAATGCCATTGCCGTAATTATGGCGGTGGGCGGTTCCACCAACGCAGTGCTCCACTTACTGGCGATCGCCAACACCGTTGGGGTGCCTTTAAATCTGGACGACTTTGAAACTATTCGCCATAAAGTACCTGTAATTTGTGATTTAAAACCATCGGGTAAATATGTCACCACCAACCTCCACGCCGCCGGGGGCATTCCCCAGGTGATGAAAATTTTACTGGTGCATGGTTTACTCCACGGCGATGCCCTAACTATTACCGGGCAAACCATTGCCGAAGTATTGGCGGATATTCCCGACCATCCCCCCACCGACCAAGACGTAATTCGTCCTTGGGGCAATCCCGTTTACCAAGAAGGCCATTTAGCGGTATTAAAAGGCAATCTGGCAACGGAAGGGGGCGTGGCCAAAATTAGCGGTGTTAAAAAGCCGGTGATAACGGGCCCTGCCAAGGTGTTTGAATCGGAAGAAGCCTGTTTAGAGGCAATTCTAGCGGGCAGCATCAAAGCCGGTGACGTGGTAGTGGTGCGTTACGAAGGCCCCAAAGGTGGCCCTGGTATGCGGGAAATGTTAGCCCCCACCTCCGCCATTATTGGGGCTGGCCTAGGGGATTCGGTGGGTTTAATCACCGATGGCCGTTTTTCTGGTGGTACCTATGGCTTAGTGGTGGGCCATGTTGCCCCGGAAGCCTATGTGGGGGGAACTATTGCTCTGGTACAAGAAGGAGATCAAATCACCATTGATGCGGAACAGCGGTTATTGCAACTCAATGTTAGCGAGGAGGAATTAGCCCAACGACGGGCCCAATGGCAAGCTCCAGAACCCCGATATCCAAGGGGGATTTTGGCCAAGTATGCCAAATTAGTTTCCTCCAGTAGTCTGGGCGCAGTGACCGACTCTGATCTTTTCTAAACCCAAGGTGTCAATAGGGGGGAGTCAAAACTTACTTATAAAGGCTGACATCCTCCCTAACTTTCCTGGCTAAAGTTCCAGAAATTTAGATCACTCCCGTGTAATTAAAACTTTGTTCGAACTGCCCAAAGATTTGTTTGAATTTTTCCCCTTGTAAATCCAGGATCTGGGAGCCAGTTGTACATCGATTTAGGCTGTCATCTATTCTTGGTTTATTGGTATTAGTTTATTGAGTTTCACTATGTGGAACAATTATCTCAACTAAGCTTCCGAGATAAACCCCAGTCACTTAAGTGTTATCAGAATACTTTGTTAGACTGACAGTAATACCTTGCAAAACTTCAATGTCCCCCCCCCCAAGAAAAACTTTGCCCGACGAATTAAATTCTTTTACCAACCGAAGTTTTCTTGTGGGTATTGGTGCCTCTGCGGGAGGATTGCAAGCCCTAGAGGCTTTTTTTAGCAGTTTACCCGTTGATCCTGGAGCTACGTTTGTAGTAGTACAGCATTTATCCCCCGATTTTCGTAGTCTGATGGTGGAACTACTACAGCGGCGCACCCACATGCCGGTCTGTGTTATCGAAGATGAAATGGTTCTTCGGCTAAATCGGGTACATGTATTGCCCCCTGGCATGATGGTCAGTTTACGGGGACAGCAATTATTTTTGGAAGAACGGCAGGGGGGAGCGATCGACTACCCCATTGACCAATTTTTTCTAAGTCTGGCCCAAGAACGAGCAGATCGTACTATTGGCATTTTACTCTCTGGCACTGGCCATGACGGCACTGAGGGACTGAAATCCATCAGTCGGGGAGGGGGGATTGCGTTGGTACAATCCCAAGATACAGCCCAGTTTGGTGCAATGCCCAGCAACCCGATCAGTTCAGGGTTGGTGGATGAAATTCTTTCCCCCGAAGAACTAGCCAAGGCTGTCTGCGACATCATCCGCTACACGGACACCCAAGCGGCCCTTAGTTCCAATGCCGAACCATTACTACCAGCCCATCAATTAACCCAAATTTTAGACATCCTCAAAGAGCAAGAAAACGTCGATTTTTCTCAATATAAAATCGGCACTTTGCACCGACGGATTGTCCATCGTATGTTGCTTTCTAAAGCCAACACCGTCGATCAGTACCTGGATTTTTTAGCTGACAGTTCAGAAGAAGTCAAAAATCTTCGGCAAGATCTATTAATCGGCTCTACCCGATTTTTCCGAGACCCGGCGGTGTGGGATTTTTTAAAAAGTGACATCTTACCAGCACTACTAGAAACATTAAACGCTAACCAGCCCCTAAGACTTTGGGTAAGCGCCTGTTCCACAGGGGAAGAAGTGTACACCTTGGCAATGGTGGTCCACGAAGTCAGAAAACAGATGCAAAGGACTAACCCAGTCAAAATCTTTGCCACTGACATTGATCAAGAAGCCCTACTATTCGCTTCCCATGGATTGTATCCAAGCAGTATTGACCGGGATATCGGGCTCGATCGCCTAGCAAATTTTTTCGTCAAAGAAGGGATTTGCTATCGTGTCAAAAAATTTATTCGGTCCCAAGTTGTCTTTGCATCCCAAGACCTGACTAGAAATCCTGGATTCTCACAGATGCATCTGGTCAGTTGTCGAAATTTGTTTATTTATCTTCAACCATCAATGCAGGAGCAGGTGCTTAGGCTACTGCACTTTTCCTTGGCTCCCCACGGGGTTCTAATTTTGGGGTCATCCGAACACCTGGGCAATCTTTCCTCCGTGTTTAATGTTCTTAATCAACCACTGAAAATTTTTCAAAAACGTCGGGGAGTACAGTTGCCGATGAATCGGTCAGTCCCCATCCCTGCGGTCAGTAACATCACCACAATTCGGAGACCGTTATTATCCCAACGGGCATCCTACGAGTACTTAATATCTGACATTTTAAAGCTCCGATTTGGGGATTTACTCGTTACCTGTCTTTTAGTCGATCAAGACTATCAAATACTCCACGTTTTTATAAACACAGCGCGGTTGTTAGAATTTCCTTTAGGAGAAGTCGATATAAATGTTTTGGGCGTTGTGCCTGCCCCCATTAGAATTCCCCTGAGCACCGCCCTGCATCGTGCCAAACGAGACAAAAAACCAGTGCTATATAGCGCGATTCAAGTTGCTGAGTTCGCCGCCAACCAACGACTGAACCTATGGGTCACCAATATTAAGCAGCCCGGTAACGATCCTTCCGAAAAATTGATTATTTTGCTGGAGATTGAGACCCGGACTGAATCTATTGAGGAAACCATTGAGGAGACTATTGACGTTGATGTGGATTATGAGCCTAACTCCGCTCTCTCCCAACAACTGAAAGAAGTAGAATTTGAATTACAACAGACCCGGGAAAATTTACAAACAAGCATTGAGGAGCTAGAAACTTCCAACGAAGAACAACAGGCCACCAACGAAGAACTCTTAGCCGCAAATGAAGAACTCCAAAGTACCAACGAAGAACTGCAGTCGGTAAATGAAGAACTTTATACCGTCAATACAGAAAATCAAGAGCGCATTGCCCAACTGACCGAATTAAGCGCCGACGTTGACAACCTACTCCAGAGCATTGAAATCGGTGTGGTCTTTTTAGATCAAAACCTCAATATTCGTAAATTTACCTCCGCCGCAACGAAAATCTTTAAATTTCGTGTAGGGGACATAGGCCGCCCATTATCAGAGCTAGTCAATCATTTAAACCTAAGTACTAAAGATTTGATGGGGCTAGTTCGGGCGGTGACTACCAGTGGGGTTATTGAAGAAATAGAAGTTGTCGATCTAAAAACCCAGGATCAATTCTTACTCCGCATCCTCCCCTATCGGCGAGAAGATGAAACCACAGATGGAGTAGTCTTGACCTTTATCGTCGTCAATGAGTTAAAAGCAATACAGCGAGAACTTACCCAAAGCCATCATTTGTTGGAGGAACTTTATAGCAATAGTCCCTTTG
Organism: uncultured cyanobacterium; assembly: GCA_963704945.1. Taxonomy (GTDB): domain Bacteria; phylum Cyanobacteriota; class Cyanobacteriia; order Cyanobacteriales; family Microcystaceae; genus Synechocystis. Next base: position 43,146 of record CAVPII010000015.1, read on the forward strand.
GATTATGCATGTTGGATGCAGAGATGCGGTTTGTCCGTCTTAATAAGACCTTGGCTGAAATAAATGGATTAACCATAGATGAACATATCGGCAAAACCATTCGGGAAATATTGCCGGATCTCCATGAAATAGTGCATCCTCATTTTGTGGAGGTTATGACCACAGGACAGCCTTTCACCTTTGAGATTGAGGGAACTACGCCGGCTCGCCCTGGGGTGCTTCGGAGCTGGCTAGCCTGCTACTACCCCGTGAAATTGAATAATGATAAGTCAGGGGTTGGGGGGATTATTGTAGAAATTACTGAACAGAAGCAAATCCAATCTGAGCTAAAAGCAAGTCAGGAAATGGTACAAAAAATTGCCGACATAAGCCCGGCGATTCTAACGCTGTTTGAGTTGCCTACGGGGAAAGTTACCTATGCTAATTCTGCGATCAAACATCAATTAGGCTACTCCCCCGAGGAGATTTATCAGTATGGAGATGAGATTCTAGCCAGATTTTTCCATCCCGATGACAGGGTTCTCGTGCAAGCCCATTTTGTTCAGCTTAGCCAGGCACCGACAGGGGAAATACTAGAGTACGATTATCGAGTTCGTCACAGGGATGGTTCGTGGCACTGGATTTATCAGCGAGATGTGGTCTTTAGCCGTGATCAGAGTGGGGCGGTTAAACAAGTTTTGGGGGTTGGAACCGACATTACCGAACGTGTCCAAGGCAGAGCGGAGCTACAGCGCAACGAAGTATTACTACGCACAGCCCTTCAAATTACTCCCACCACTTTGTTTACCGTAGATTCGGACTTGCGCTACACCTGGATTTCTAATCCAATTGCGGATTTTCTTCAAGAAGAAATGCTTGGTTATCATGATCGGGATTTTTTCCCTACGGTGGTGGTGGAGGAATTAACCCGCCTCAAACAGCAAGTACTGGACACGGGAAAAGGTCTTCATAACTATGAGTTTAGGTTAGACACCAACGACTCTACCCGGATTTTTGAACTTCATTTGACAGCCCGTCATGACTCCGTAGGCAATGTCGTCGGTTTGACGGGGGCTTTCATTGATATCACCCATAGAAAACAAAACGACACCAAACTGCAACAGTTAACCCAGCGCTTGGAACAGGCCCAGCAGGTGGCAGAAATTGGAGATTGGAACTATGACCTAAGACTAAATGAACTCACTTGGTCAGCACAGGTTTTTCGTATTTTGAACATGGATCCAGCCTCCGATAAGGCTCTCACAATTCCGGAAATACTGAGCCTGATCCATCCAGATGACCGAGTCATGGTAACTAATTTGTGTGATCTTGATTCCACTGAGCAAGAGTCTTTAAATGTGGATGTTCGAGTTAATATCAAAAACCAAGTTGATCGCCAGATAGAGGATACTCGTACTCTTAACATAATTGGCTATGGCATTAGGGATGGGGCGGGGAAAATGATCCAAATGTTCGGCACGGTTATGGATATCACGACTCGCAAACAGACGGAGCATCAACTGAAACGGCAAGCTTTTTTTGATAGCTTAACTCAGCTACCTAATCGGACGTTTTTCTTGCAAAATCTGCGATTAGCAATGCAGAGGTTTGATGGTGAGCCCTCCAATTGTTTTGCGGTGCTGTATCTTGATCTCGATGGCTTTAAGGATATCAACGATACATTAGGGCACGCGGCCGGTGATGCTGTACTCATAGAAATCGGTCGTCGTTTGGAATCTGTATTGCGTTCGGGGGATATTGCCTGTCGGCTGGGGGGCGATGAGTTTGCTGTTTTATTGGTAAAGACAGACCATCCTGAGGTGGCTTTAGAAGTCGCTCATCGAGTGCGAAAGTCCATTAGTCAGCCGATCATCCTGGCGAATAATACCCACAAAACAATCACCACCAGTATCGGCATTGCGTTTTATGATCCCGATGCGCCATGGAACAGTGAAACTTCTACCCTGGAAAATGCTGATATTGCGATGTATCAAGGTAAACGGACAGGGTCGAGTAATATCCGATTATTTGACCCCTCTATGCGCTCCGAATGTATGGTCAAGGCGGAAATTACTGATAGCGTTACCCTTGGCTTAGAACAGAAACAATTCCTGTTGTATTACCAGCCTCTAATTGATTTGTGCCAGCAAAAACTGATGGGTTTTGAAGCCCTAATACGTTGGAAAAAACCAAAGCAGGGCATATTAAGTCCCATGATGTTTCTGCCCTCCATTCAATCATCGCAATTGATGATAGCTCTAGAAAGCTGGATTTTAAAACAAGCCTGTATACAGTGTAGGGAGTGGAATGATCAGCACAAAGACAAATTGGGGGAATCTTTCCGGATCAATATTAACGTTTCGGCTAATTTTCTCAAGTCTCCAACTTTTATAGATAAATTACATGAGGCCCTGGAAATATCTGCCGTTAATCCCCATATGATCTGTCTAGAAATTACAGAAAATGCTTTTATTGATAAGGCTAGTAACATAGATAACCTATTGAAATCAGTTAAGAAACTGGGTATTCAAATAGCTCTGGATGATTTCGGCACTGGTTATTCGTCCTTGTCTTATTTGCATCGACTTCCCATAGATATTGTTAAAATTGATCAGTCGTTTGTACAGTCTTTAGACACGGATTCTTCCCTGAGAGATATCACTGAAGGCATTATCAGCCTGGTGCATAGGTTGGGGCTGAGCGTTATTGCGGAGGGCATTGAAACAAAAGAACAATTTACCCTCATCCGAGACCTTTCATGTACCTATGGCCAGGGTTATTTATTTTCCCATCCTCTTTCCCCCAAGGTAGCGGAACAATTTATTAACAACCGTAGCAAATTTGAGTTATAAAAAGTGGGCGGTGGAATGAATCGGCCATATATGTTTGCCAGGGAAATGTAAAAGTGGGGCCCAAGTTGTACAGGAGAAAGAAATCCGATAATGGGCTATTTGCTTCCCCTCCTGGAAAATGCGGAACAGATTGCGGTTAATTTTAATCAAAAGAAGGGAACTTAGATTAGCGTTGACATTCTCCCCCCTGGGATGGAGAAACAACTTTAGTTCTAGGTTTGTCCAAACCCTGACGGAGTAAGCATTGGCAGAAAAACGTAAAAAACGGCGATCGCCATCATCCCTATTTGGAAAACCTTTATTAGGTTTGGTAGGATTGACGCTATCGTTGTATTTATTAAGGGGCTGGGAGATTATTACCTTTTTGCCCGGGGGGGTTTTCCTGGGAACAGCGGCATTAACCCTCTTGGTAGGTCTGCTCTACGGTTTGGAAGTAACCAAACGTTGACCGATGGAATGGCGGCTTTTTTGTCCCGACCATCGTTAAAGTTCTTTCCTTATTTCCCGTTCTATTTGTTGTAAATCTGGTTCCACTGCTGAGTTGCCATGACTGGAAAAGTTGTCGAAAGTGATCCCAAAGGCCTGTTGGTAATCATTCTACCCTTGGCCGTGGCCATGGTCTTTATCTATAAAGCCTGGCGTTGGATTTTGTTGGGCCTAACTCTGGCGATCGCCTGGGTTGCTTGGGACAATTACCAATGGCAACAGAAATGCGCCGTCATTGATCCGTTTTTCAACCAACTAGTCCAGAAAAACCAAGGCATTATTACCAGACAAGATTTGATTGAACAAGGCATTGCCAAAGGGCAGGCCGCCCAACGTTACCTCAACGATAAGGTGGCGGAATATGGAGCCTACGAGAAACAGTTGGGGGATGCCAAAGTTTATTACTTCATTTCCTCCAGCACCCTGGGCAGTATTTTCGACGACAGTGAACCGGAATTAGAAGAGCCAAGCCCTAGTTCCCCCCAGTTAAACGCCGCCACTACCCCGGTGGTAGAGATGTCGGCAGGGGAGAAGATCAGCAATGCATCCCCGGCAAAACCGGAAGCCCCCCCCCTGGTTGCTCCCCAGGATGAACTAGCCGCTACCCCCATCGGCCATAGTCCCTTTTCCCAGTTGGCGGAAATTAAAGAAGCCCGTAAACAGCAGGAACTGGAAAAGCAACACCCAGAACCCGAACTTGCGGAGGAGGAAGCCACTCCCGCTACTACCCCGGCTCTGACCTTGATTCAGTCGGAATTAGCCAAAAGATTAGACACCACTTCCAGCACCCTGGCCCGGCGCAAAAGTGAAGATAACTTTGCGGACTGGAGCCAAACAAGGGATCCCGACGGTTTAGCCTGGAGCTACGATGCTGAATCTAAGTTATTTATGACGGTTTGATCATTTGGTTTGCTTCATGATCAACTGAAGGCTATATATTTCAAGACTTCACCGAACCCGCCAGAATGCCCCGGACAAAATAACGTTGTAGCCCAAAAAATACTGCCAGGGGAACGGTCATGCTCAGGAAAGCTCCAGCGGTGAGCAAATACCAATCTTGACCACGGGAACCAACTAAATTAGTTAATTGAAGGGTGACCGGTGCCACGTCCTTCGAGCCCCCCAGATAAATTAAAGCTACTAATAAATCATTCCAAACCCAAAGGAATTGGAAGACGGCAAAGGAGGCGATCGCCGGCATGGAGAGGGGCACAATTAACTTAGTGAAAATTTTTAAGTGGGAAGCACCATCCACCGCCGCCGCTTCAATTAAATCCTTAGGTAAAGCCCCAATGTAGTTCCTCAAAAGATAAATACCCAAGGGTAAACCATAGCCGGTGTGGGCTAACCAAACCCCCAAAAAACTACCCGCTAATCCCAATTGGGCATAGGCCCAAAGCACGGGCATTAGGGTTGTTTGTAAAGGAACAACCAGGAGACACACCACCACAATAAATAAAAATTGTCGCCCCGGAAAATCCATCCAGGAAAAAGCATAGGCGGCAAAGGTGGCAATGGCAATGGGAATAACGGTGGCGGGAATGGCAATGGTTAAACTATTTAAAAAAGATCTCCCCATACCAGCGGAGTTAATCACCTCCAGGTAATTTCCTAAATAAAATTGGCTGATTTCTAGGGGATGCCAAAATACAGTCCACCACCCACTGGCTAACATATCGTCCCGGCGGCGAAAGGAACTAATCAGAAGTCCTAAGCTGGGTAAAGTCCACATGAAACCAATGGTAATAATGGCAATGTGAATGGGGGCTTTTTGCCAAAGGGTTTGTGCTTTTTTTACCATAGTCATTAGCGGAGCTTCTCCTGGGTTCTAAAACGACGAATATTGGTAATCATGACGGGGATAATTAAAATTAGTAAAACAACGGCGATCGCACTACCCCGGCCAAAATTGTTGTAATTAAACATTTCTTTAATCATTAAACTGGCAATTACTTCAGTGCCCTGGTTACCGCCGGTCATGACAAAAACAATGTCAAACACTTTCAGCACTAAAATCACCATGGTGGTGCTGACCACTACCAGGGTTGAACGAATCATGGGAATGGTAATACGCCAAAAAATTTGCCAACTGTTGGCGCCATCAATCTTGGCCGCTTCAATGACATCGTCGGGAATGCCCTTTACCGCCGCCGATAAAATAACCATGCAAAAGCCGGTATAAAGCCAAATCATGATGGCAATGAGGGCAAAATTATTCACTGAGCGTTGCACCAACCACCCCACCGGTTCAAAGCCAAAGCTGGTAATGATGGCATTTAATAAACCAATCTGGGGCTGCCCCGCCGGTTGATAGTCGTAAACAAATTTCCAAATTACACTGGCCCCCACAAAGGAAATGGCCATGGGCAAAAAGATAATCGATTTGGCGATCGCCTCGTAGCGAACTTTATCCACCAGAACAGCGACAATTAACCCCAAACTAACGCTCACCCCAGTAACTAAAACTAACCAGAGCAGATTATTGCGAAAAGCCATCAACATGGTCTGGTCAGTGAAGGCGTAGATATAGTTATCTAGCCCCACAAAATTTCGGGAACGGGCCCCCAAAAAACTGAGGTAAATGGTTTGTAGCGTCGGCACAATCAAATAGGCCGCCAGGAATAACAGGGCTGGCCCCACGTAAACCCAGGGCAATAGGCGTTTATTCCAGGGTTTGGGCAAAGCATTAATACCATAATTGGCTAGGTAAAATAGACCAATTACCCCCCCACAGCCAATGGCGATCGCCAGGATGACATTAATAATTTGATAAAACAAAACTATTTCCTCCACAAAATAACAATCTAGGGCTGATTGCTGGGCCAACTCTGCTGAATACGGTCTAAAACTTCCGTCCCATTGCTACCGCCGATGTAATCCGTCATGCCAGACCAAAAAGTACCCGTACCCACCGCCCCGGGCATCATATCGGAAGCATCGAAACGAATTACCTCTGCATTATTTAAAATTTCCACTTCTTTACGGGTCAAGGCATCGGGGTAGAGCTCTAAACTAATATCTCGATGGGGGGAAATATAGCCCCCTAGGGTCGCCGCAATTTCGTGGGGTTGTTTACTAGCTAGATAGACCATTAATTGCCGAGCTTCGGGGGTATCGTTAAACAGGGCAAAAACGTCCCCCGCCACCTCAATGGGCAACCCATACTGGGGATCAATGGGGGGCAAAGGAAAAATATCCACCTCTCCAGGGGCCAAGTTATCCGGTAAAAAGGCCGCAATAAAACTGCCCTGCATATGTAAATAACAATCGGGGGGATCTTTAAACAAACCTAAAATAGAGTCCCCAAAGGGAGTGCTCAGGGCCCCCACCTTACCGCCATAGATCATCTTGTTATTGTGGGCAATCTCCCCAAAAATGTTCAGGGCGTTTTGCACCGCCGGAGCATTGAAGGGAATTTCGTGTTTAATCCACTGGTCATAGGTTTCGGGGCTAGCGGTGCGTAACAGAATATTCTCCACCCAGTCCGTTCCCACCCAGCCGGTGGATTCTCCACTTTCAATGCCCAAACACCAGGGGGTTTTTCCTTCTTCAATAATCCTGTTACCCAGGGCCATCATTTCATCCCAGGTTTGGGGAATTTCATAGCCATTGGCCTTGAATTGTTGGGGGTTGTACCACACTAAACCTTTCACCGAGGCTCGGTACCACACACCGTACACCGTACCATCCACACTGGCAAAGTCCAGCCAGGCTTGATCGTAGGCTTCCGTCATTTGCTCCGGGGTCAAAAATTCCTTTACCGGTACTATTTTTCCCCTCCTGGCAAAGTCGGCCATTAAACCGGGTTGGGGAAACATGGCTAGGTCTGGGGCGTTACCGGCGTCCACCCGAATGGGGAGAATAGTGGCAAAGGCATCGGTACCTTCATAGGCTATTTCAATGCCCGTTGCTTCGGTAAAGGGGGCAGGGCCTTTTCGATTTTTTCCTGATCTTTTCCGGTCATTACCCCCAAAATGGTGACTTGTTTTTTACCGCTATCACTTTCCCCCTGGGGAGGCTGACAACTGGTCAGTAAAAGTACACCAACCAGAGTAGTGACGATCTTTAAAAATTTCATTTTTTCGGTTGAATTCAACAAGCTTAGGCTTAGGATAGGTGCTTTTTGCCTATTTTCAAACTAACGCTGTTTCCATTTCCCGATCAAAATAGTACAGACGATGGGCATCTAATAGAAATTTAACCGATTCCTTGGCCCTAACCTTGACCCTCGGATCAATGCGGGCCACAAATTCAGTGCCCGTGGGGGTTTCACTATAAACAATCAATTCATTGCCCATCATTTCCACCAATTTGACCGTGGCGGGTAGCTCGATTGTTTCAATCTCCGGGGGTAAATATTGGGGATGGTAAATATTTTCGGGACGAATACCGAGGGTTAGGGGGCGATTATCCTTATCTTGGGGGAGTTGGCAGGTCAATGAAATACCATCTAAACCAAGGCGGGTGGTGCCATTTTCAGTAACCCGTTCCACTTCAAAAAAATTCATGGCGGGACTACCGATAAACCCAGCGACAAATTTGTTGGCGGGCTGATTGTATAAATTGCCGGGGCTATCTACCTGTTGCAAAATGCCGTCCTTCATCACTGCAATGCGATCGCCCATGGTCATGGCTTCCACTTGGTCGTGGGTGACATAGATGAAGGTGGTGGCTAGTTCTTCATGGAGCTTACTAATTTCCTTACGGGCCTGTACCCGCAACTTAGCATCAAGGTTAGACAGGGGTTCATCCATCAAAAATACCGACGGTTTACGCACGATCGCCCGGCCCACCGCCACCCGTTGCCGTTGTCCCCCGGATAACTCCTTCGGCTTACGGTGCAGTAACTTTTCAATGCCTAATTGGGCCGCCGCACCCTGTACCCGTTGTTGAATTTCCTGTTTTGACTTGCCCTGGAGTTCCAAACTAAAGGCCATGTTGTCATAGACGCTCATGTGGGGATAAAGGGCGTAGGACTGAAATACCATGGCAATGTCCCGATCCTTGGGGGATAATCCATTCACCCGGCGATCGCCAATGGAAATTTGGCCACTGGTAATGGTTTCCAAACCGGCTAAAAGCCGCAATGAAGTAGTTTTGCCACAACCCGAAGGCCCCACAAATACTAAAAATTCCCCATCGTTAATTTCCAGGTTGAGGTTATTAACGGCCACATATTCATCGAATTGTTTGGTTACTTGTTCAAAGCTGACACTAGCCATGGCAAAAATTGATCATATTTAATTGGGGGACAAAGCTTGGCAGTGTTAGGGAAAATTTCAGAAGCCCCTAGGGTTCCCAAGTTTGGGGGAAAACTAGATACAAGGCCCCCAGTATTGGGAGATTTAGGGGGCAAATTGAAACTTTGCAAACAATCTCTTAGCCATCCTCATGGGGCAATTTGCTTAAACACGCCAATGTTTTGACAACAACCCCACCGTATCAAAATCTGAGAAGGTGAAAAACTTGATTAAAAGTCCTTGGCTTTGAGATTGGCCATTTATGCGGCACATCTCCACTATCCTGAACTATTTTCCAGAGGTGCGATTTTCCAAAAACCAGGTTCTCCAGGCAGTGGAACTACGAATAGCAATCCACAGCAACAACATGGCAATTAGTCCACCATTTTGAGGGGCTTTGAGGGCAAAGAACACCAAACCGACACACAGTAAATCTTCCAAAATTGTGACCCAGAAAGGCAGGCCCCGGAGTCGAAAAAACCAACCGATCGCCACCAGTCGTATCACCAAGGAAAACAGGGCTCCAATGGTTGCCACCAGCCAGATGGGGGGAAAACTAAAATCAATCTCCAAACCGAGATCTGGCTCCAAGAGTTTTGTTATGGTGATTGCCATTATGGCCCCCACCAAGGGGGTAAAAAACAATTGGACAATTTGTAAAATCCTCTGGCCCAAAAGCTTTTTAGAAGCAAACAGTTCAAATAATGACCAGCTAGTCAGCACCGCCACCACCACCTGGGGATTAATCCCAGACAAAAGGGGAACTTGTCCCCATAAATCGCTCTGGAGGAGGCCAATAATCAACAAGGGCAGGGCAATACGCATTCCCGCCGCCGCCGCCGCCGATAAAATAGCTAGGATTCCGAAGAGAGTACTCATCAAACTGTGAACCGGGAGGGCAAAACCGACGACATCGGGGATAATGTTAAGAAAAGTTGCAGATTAATAAACGACAAGGAGTTCATTAATGGCCATCGCTGTTCAAGTCCAACAACTCCAAAAGAATTATGGTGGTATCCCTGCGGTTAAGGACATTTCCTTTACGGTGCAGAAGGGGGAAATATTTGGTCTACTGGGCCCCAACGGAGCTGGAAAAACCACCACTATCCGCTGTTTATGTACCCTGGCCAAACCCGATGGAGGAGAACTTTGGGTTGATGGCATAAATGTTTTATCTCATCCCCGCCAGGCCCGCCGTCGTTTGGGTTATGTGGCCCAAGAAGTAGCCATAGATAAAATCTTAACAGGTCGGGAATTGTTACAACTCCAGGCTTCCCTTTATCACCTTGATGCCGCCAGTGCCCGGAGTCGCATTGATCAGTTACTAGATATTTTGGGCTTAACGACCTATGCCGATCAGAAAACTGGAACTTATTCCGGAGGATTACGCAAACGTTTAGACCTAGCCGCAGGATTACTCCATCAACCGGCGGTGTTGATTTTAGATGAACCCTCGGTGGGGCTAGACATTGAAAGTCGTTTTATCCTTTGGGAATTTCTGCGGCAACTACGCACAGCGGGAACAACGGTGTTAATCACCAGCCATTACCTAGAGGAAATTGATGCCCTGGCCGATCGCCTGGCCATCGTTGACCAGGGGCAAGTAATTGCGGAAGGAACCCCCACGGAATTAAAAAATCGAGTCGGTGGCGATCGGGTTACCCTGCGAATTCGGGAATTTACGGAGGATCAGGAGGCGGCCCACGTTACCCAGTTGCTAAAATCTTTTCCCTTTGTTCAGGAAGTAATCGTCAACCAAGCCCAGGGTAATTCCCTTAACCTAGTGGTAACCCCCCAGGGTAATGCCCTCAGTCAGATTGAAAAGTCTTTGCTTGACCAAGGTTTACCCATTTTTAGCCTGGCCCAGTCCCGCCCCAGCTTGGACGATGTTTATCTAGCCGCCACCGGCAAAACCTTAATGGATGCAGAATTATCCGCCGCCAGTCAACGGGATCTCAAAGCAGAAAAAAAACAGGCCATGAAAGCTAGCTAATTTCAGTTTTAACCACCATGACCCCGGCACAGCGGCTTGCGGCTCTCCGCTAGATCGCTATCTTAGGTCTTAAAGACTTCCCAACTTAGACATTGGTAAATCCTAGATATTCAAACCCTATTCCCATGAGCCAAACCCTTACCCCCCCCAAAATCACTTCCCTGTTAGCCCCGGATGCTTCCCCCAGCAATCCCCCTAGCCTAATGGCGGAGTTTTTTCAAGAAACCCTGGCCCTAACTAAACGGTTATTTATTCAGCTACAACGACGACCCACAACCCTGGTGGCGGGCATTATCCAACCCTTCATGTGGTTAGTGCTTTTTGGTGCCCTATTTTTGAATGCTCCCCAGGGACTATTTGGGAATGATCTCAACTATGCCCAGTTTTTAGCCCCGGGCATTATTGTTTTTACTGCTTTCTCCGGGGCCCTAAATGCGGGCTTACCGGTGATGTTTGACCGGGAATTCGGATTCTTGAACCGTTTATTGGTCGCCCCTTTGGCTTCCCGTTACTCCATTGTGGCCGCCTCTACGGTGTACATCATTAGTCTGAGCCTAATCCAAGCGGCGGTGATTGTGGGGGCCAGTGCCCTATTGGGGGCCGGGTTACCCAATGTCATCGGTTTAACCATGATTGCTCTGATTGTTTTTCTAATCGTTCTGGGAGTAACGGCCCTGAGCCTCGGTTTAGCTTTTGCTTTGCCGGGCCACATTGAACTGATTGCAGTGATTTTTGTCACTAACCTGCCCCTATTGTTTGCCAGTACCGCCCTTGCCCCTTTGGACTTTATGGCCTACTGGTTGCAGATAGTGGCAAGTCTCAACCCCCTTACCTACGCCATCGAACCGATCCGTTATATTTACCTCAACGGTGATTGGACTTGGTCGAGCACGGTATTGACGGCTCCCTGGTTCAGTTTAAATTTTGCCCAAGTGTTGGGGGTATTGCTCTTGTTTGATGGTTTAGTATTGTTATTAATTCAACCTTTGTTAAAACGTCGTTTTCTGTGACTTTTTCATAACCCTAGTCCACGGCGCACCACGTAGCGTACCTTTTTGAGATCGCCCCACGGGGTTGAGCAATGTTAACTTTTGGAGCCTGATGACCATGAAAACAGCCAATTTAATCCACTGTTTAGCCCTCAGTGCCCTTACCGCTGGTCTGTGGGGGGCCCAACCGGCCCAAGCCCAGGTCACCGCCCCTGGGGAAACTCCCTATACGGCCAATGAAGTTGACCCCAGTAAACAGGGTTTGGGTAACGGCTTTGATCCCATGTCCTTAATCCACAATGCTAATTTGAGCCGTAGTCGCAATGGCTCAGACTTTGCGGAAGATACCCAAAGAAACATCAATAAGGCGGCGGATCAGTTTAAGCAACTCCAACAACAACGCATGCTGGAAATGCAACAACAGTCCGAACCGGGGGGGGCGGAGCTTGCTCCTGGAACGCCCTAGGGTTACGCAAAGAAAAATATGGCACCAAAGCATCTAACTTGGGTACTGTGCGGGACGGCCTTGGTGCTAACTTTAGGGGTTGTTGGCTGGGAGATGGCAAATCCCCGAAATGAAGAAGCAACGGTGAGCATTCCCGCCAAAGCTCGCCATTTTGACTTCAGCGCTGATACGGTGCAATCCGTCACTATCACCCAGCCAGAGCACACGATTAAGCTTTACCGTGGTGCTAGTCAGGCAGAAGGTCAAACTAAAACTTGGCAAATGGACGATCCTGACCCCGTAGCAGTTAGCGGCCCTGGGGTGGATTTTTTATTAAGCGTGCTTTTGGGGAGCCAAAACGACCGAGATTTTGAAGTAGCGGATGGGGAGTTAAAGGATTATGGTCTAGATCCGGCTCCGGTGCAGTTAACCATCCAACTGGTAAATGGTAAAACCCATCACTTAAAACTGGGTAATCCTGATTTTAAGGGGGATGCCCTTTATGCCCTCATTGACCCGGTGGAAAATACTGATATCCCCATCGAAACCCGAAAAATTAGTTTAGTGCCCCGCTTCCTGATGGAGTTGGCCCGGCGATCGCCGGAGGATTGGCGGCAGATGGATTTAGAGGCGGAAGATGCTCCGGCTACAAATGGAGAAAATTTAGAAATTCCCCAACCAGTACCCCCAACGTCTCCCTAAGGGGGAGTTTGAAAAGTTGTACAGCCAGTACAGAATCCACCTTTAAGGCGGGACTTTTGCGAATTTCTCCTTTAGGAAGAAGGAGTAAGGGGTATTAACCAACATTTTCAGACTTTATGAAATATGCCCTGAAAACAAATAAAAAATAAAGCCAATCAGACGAAATCAATAAATAATCAGAAAAAACTACAGACATCGAAAAAAAATCGTTCCTGGTAAACAGTTTATGGCCAGGGGTCTTGTTTGAATTAACGGGGGGAAATATTTGTCCTTTGCCTAGACCTTTTCCCAATCCTCCGTAATTTTTAGGTTTCCACCGGATTCCCCATGACAGCCAAAATTTTAGAAATTCAAGATTTAACAGTCAGTTTTGATGGTTTCAAGGCCCTAAACCATTTGACTTTTTCCATGAATCCGGGGGAGTTACGGGTCATTATTGGCCCCAACGGAGCAGGGAAAACAACTTTTTTAGACGTAATTACCGGCAAGGTGCAACCCACGGAAGGACGGGTTTTGTTTGAAGGCAAAGACATCCGCAAAATTCCTGAATTTCGCATTGCCAGGCTAGGGGTAGGGACGCAAGTTCCAAACTCCCCGGGTTTACCTCAATTTAACAGTGGCGGAAAATCTGGATTTGGCCGTTAACCGCCATAAGTCGGTCTGGGGTACCTTGATGGGGAAGGCCACCGGGGCGGAACAACGGAGCGTGGGGGGATTGCTGGAAACCATTGGCCTCACCCCCAAAGCCCATTTAGCGGCGGCCCTCCTTTCCCATGGGGAAAAACAGAGGCTAGAAATTGGGATGTTGGTGGCCCAGTCCCCCACCTTGTTACTGGTGGATGAACCGGTGGCGGGGCTGACGGATGAGGAAACGGAAAATGTGGGGGATCTGCTGTTAGCCCTCGCAGAAAGCCATTCCATCATTGTCATTGAGCATGATATGGAGTTTGTACGGCAAATTGCCCGCAAGGTGACGGTGCTACACCAAGGTTCGGTGTTATGTGAGGGCAATATGGATCAGATTCAAAATGATCCCAAAGTAATTGAAGTGTACTTAGGAGAAGCCCCTAGCCTTTCCCCCCGCCAGTTTAAAATTCTGCGGACTGTAGCCGCAGTGGCCGCCGCCGATGGCAAAATTTCTGAAGCAGAAATGGCCATTATTTTGGATAGTCTCAGTCGGGTATTTGAGGAAACTGGCTCCGATCCCCACCATTTACGTCAGGAATTGCAAGATTACCTACTCCAGGGGGTTGAGGTGGAATTTGATAATTTGGCGGAGGAAATTCCAGATTTGGAAGACCGGGAGTTGATTTTGCGCCTCAGCCAAGAAGTTGTGGCCGTACACCGGGAATCTCCCATTGATTTTGGAGAATGGAACGCCTACCAAGAACTGCTCCGGGGTTTGAATTTGCCCATTACGGCGATTGAGGAAGGCCCCTAACCAGATCGAAATTTTGTTTTAGTGGAACCTTTTCCCCCTAGACCTTAGGAAAATTTTCCTGACTTAGTTGCCCCTGAACTTATCTTTAAATTCATTAAATTCATTTCCCATGTTGCAAATTTCTGACCTGAATGTGTATTACGGCGAAAGCCATATTTTGCGAAATGTGGACATGTCCATTGCCCCGGGACAAATGGTTTGCTTGATTGGCCGCAATGGCGTTGGTAAAACGACTTTATTAAAAACCATTATGGGTTTGCTGTCCCCCCGCAGTGGACACCTTGTTTACAACGATCGCCAATTGAACCCATTAGCTACGGATAAACGGGCCCGGTTAGGCATTGGTTACGTACCCCAAGGAAGGGAAATTATTCCCCGCTTGACAGTGCAGGAAAATTTACTGTTGGGGCTGGAGGCCTGTGCTGATAAAAGCCAAAAACAAAAGGGTATTCCCGACGAAATTTTTGAGCTATTCCCCGTGCTGAAAACCATGCTTTCCCGCTGGGGGGGCGATCTTAGCGGTGGTCAGCAACAACAATTGGCGATCGCCAGGGCCTTGATGGGGCAACCCAAATTATTACTGTTGGATGAACCCACGGAAGGAATCCAGCCTTCAATTATTTTGGAAATTGAAGCGGCGGTGAAACGGATTATTGCCGCTACGGGTATTTCGGTGCTGCTGGTGGAGCAACATTTACATTTTGTGCGCCAGGCGGATCGTTACTACGCCATGCAAAAGGGGGGCATTGTCGCTTCCGGGGAAACCCAAACCCTCAGTCAGGAGGTAATCCAGAAGTTTCTTGCGGTTTAATGCTGGCGGAGACTCCTCCCGGATAATCCATAAACTATGTTTATTAGTTCCCCAACCCGGCTTCCTTCCAAGAAAAATTGTTAACTTGGTGTTCCCAATCCTCCAAAATCGTTCAGCATAGAAGGAACGACCCCTTGGGGAAAATTTGCGTCGCTTCTTTTTTAAGGTCTTTCCATGCTTGAACAGGATGTTGTCATTGTCGGTGGGGGTTTAGCTGGTTGCCGGGCCGCCCTGGAAATTAAACGCCTCGCCCCGGATACCAAAGTGGCGATCGTCGCCAAAACCCATCCCATCCGCTCCCATTCCGTGGCCGCCCAGGGGGGCATTGCCGCCAGCTTAAAAAATGTAGATGGGGAGGATTCCTGGGAAGCCCATGCCTTCGACACGGTAAAAGGTTCCGACTACCTGGCAGATCAGGATGCGGTGGAAATTTTGACCAAGGAAGCACCGGAAGTAATTATTGAACTGGAACATTTAGGGGTACTTTTTTCCCGTTTACCCGATGGCAAAATTGCCCAACGGGCCTTTGGTGGCCATTCCCATAACCGGACTTGCTACGCCGCCGATAAAACGGGCCACGCCATTCTCCATGAATTGGTCAATAATCTTCGCCGCAACAAGGTGGAAATTTACGACGAATGGTACGTCATGGAAGTCATCTATGAGGATGGGGAAGCCAAGGGTCTAGTAATGTACGAAATTGCCACTGGGCGCATTGAAATTGTGCGAGCCAAAGCGGTGATGCTGGCAACTGGGGGTTATGGTCGGGTTTATAACACCACTTCCAACGATTATGCTTCCACTGGGGATGGGTTAGCGATGGCCGCTATGGCGGGCATTCCCTTGGAAGACATGGAGTTTGTGCAATTCCATCCCACAGGGTTGTACCCGGTGGGGGTATTAATTTCCGAAGCAGTGCGGGGTGAGGGAGCCTATCTCATTAACAGTGAGGGGCGGCGATTTATGGAGGATTATGCCCCCAGCCGTATGGAGTTGGCCCCCAGAGATATTACATCCCGAGCAATTACGTTGGAAATCCGGGCCGGGCGGGGTATTAATGCCGATGGTAGTGCCGGTGGCCCCTACATTTACTTAGATTTGCGCCACATGGGTCGGGACAAAATCATGAGTCGTATTCCCTTCTGTTGGGAAGAAGCCCATCGTTTGGTGGGGATTGATGCGGTGGAAGAGCCGATGCCGGTGCGGCCCACTGTGCACTATTGCATGGGGGGGATTCCCGTTAATATCAATGGTCGAATCCAGCGTAGTGCAGACCAGTTAACAGAAGGATTTTTTGCGGCGGGGGAATGTTCCTGTGTGTCTGTCCATGGGGGTAATCGTTTGGGCAGTAATTCCCTGTTGGAATGTGTGGTCTATGGACGACGTACCGGACGGAGCATTGCCGAATATGTCCAAGGGCGATCGCTCCCATCGGTGGATGAAATGACTTACAAAACTAAAGCCAAAGACCGTATTGAGCAACTTTTAAATAAAAAAGGAACGATGCGAATCAGTACTTTGCGCCAGGCTTTTCAAGATTGTATGACTACCCACTGCGGGGTTTTCCGCTCTGAAGCTGTCATGGCGGAAGGGTTGGAACAGGTGCAAAATCTTAAGAGCCAATATGACCAAATTTTCCTGGACGATAAACAACCAGAATGGAATACGGAAATTATTGAAGCTTTGGAGTTGCAACATATTATGGCGGTGGGGGAATTAATTTTAACCTCTGCCATCCAACGCCAGGAAAGTCGGGGTTCCCATGCCCGGGAAGATTTTCCAGATCGTGATGATGAACAATTTTTGCGCCATACCCTAGCCAGCTTTGAAGATGGCCAGGTCAAAGTGGAATATATGCCGGTGGTGATTAACCGCTTTGAGCCCAAGGAGCGGAAATATTAGCCTGCCCCAATCCAGTAATGCCAATCGGCGATCGCCTCCTTGGTTGCATTATTACTGAAAATAGTGAGCTTGAAATCAGATTTTCTCTCCGAGGGAAGAAATAAGCCAGTGGTGGTAATCCCTATTTAAATTTTCTAATTTAATCTCAGCTATACAGGGAATTTGATAGGGGTGTAAATTTTGGATGCTTTCTTGTAGTTGTGAAGAAAAATCTGATCTTGTTTTTAGGATTAAAATGCACTCTGTCGAGCATTCTATTTCCCCTTCCCAGTAATAAAGGGATTTCATGGTTGGTATGATGTTGGCGCAACCGATTAAGCCCTGTTCTAAAAGCCTACGGGCGATGTGATTAGCACTATCTTGATCGGGCATAGTGACGTAAAAGAAAGAAATTTCTAAATCCAGCATTTCCCCTAAATAAGTTGCTTTGGTTTTTGTGTTTCCTGCCATTCCAGAATATCTAGTCTCAGCGTTTTTGATTTAACACCGGGAATGTCAATTTTCAATAATTTGAATGCCGTGGCTAATGGTGTGGGTTACCCAGAAATCCACATCGGGGTCATTTAATTTTTCCTTGGCGATCGCCATTACATTTTCTGCTTCAGCACGACTATGACAAAGGGTAAAGACACTGGGGCCAGAGCCGGACATCATGGTGCCCAGTCCCCCTGCCTGTTGCAATGCTTCCCGTAATTGGGCCACGGGCGGATGGGCTGGTAAAACGACTTTTTCGAGATCGTTGTGGATATGATGGGCAATTTGTTCGCCATTGCGATGGTTAATGCCCTGGAGTAGGGGACTAGCATTGATTTTTTTGCGGCGGGCCCGTTGGGAATCGGAATCATTTAAATACTGTTCCCCAAATTGCTGTCGATAGGTTTGGTACGCCCAGGGAGTGGAAACTTCAAGGTCGCGATGTTTAGCCAGCACCAGCCAAAGATTATCCACTTCCGGCAACGGGTCTAACCTTTCTCCCCGACCAGTGGCGATCGCCGTTCCCCCACCAATGCAAAAGGGAATATCGGAACCAAGTTGGGCCGCCAACTGTTGCAATTCAGGGCGGGTTAACCCCAGCTTCCAGAGTAAATCTATGCCCACCAACACCGCCGCCGCATCCGCCGATCCCCCCGCTAACCCCGCCGCCATGGGAATATTTTTGGTCAGGGCAATGTCCACTCCTCCGTACTGACTTTGGGTCTGGGGGAAATTGTCCATCATTAACCGGGCCGCCCGGTAGGCCAAATTACTGTCATCCCCAGGTAAGTCAGTATTAAAACAGGTGAGGCGAATGTCGTCGGTTCCGTTGGCCCGCACAGTGATTTCATCCCCCAGGGCGATGCTCTGTAAAACCATCACCAATTCATGGAAGCCATCGGCGCGAACACCAAGGATTTCCAAAAAAAGATTAATTTTGGCCGGGGCAAACAGGGTATAGGAATGCATTAGGTTGGGGACAAAAGGGTCGGCAATAAATCAGTTAATTCTAACCACTGCTCCAAGCTCAAATCCTCAGCCCGGGCGGTGTCTGGTAAGGCTAATTGTTCCAACAGGGGAGCTAGCTGTTCCGGGAGAATTAATCCCTTGAGGTTGTTGCGTAACATTTTACGGCGATTGGCGAACCCCAAACGGACAATTTGATCCAGTAAGCGGCGGTTCCCGGTCAGTTCATCGACGGGATAGGGGGTCAAACGAATCACAGCGGAATCCACCTTGGGGGGCGGGGTAAAGGCTTTAGGGGGCACATCCACAATCCAATCAATCCGGGCCAGGTACTGCATCCGCACCGATAGGGCTCCATAGGCTTTACTGTTCGGTTCCGCCGTTAATCTCTCCGCAATTTCCCTTTGCACCAGCAAAACAATGGTCTCAAATCCTGGCGATCGGGGTTGCTGAATGGTTCCTAACAATAACTCTAAAATGGGGCTAGTGATGTTGTAGGGAATGTTCGCCACCACTTTGGTCAGAGGTGAAAACTGGGGGAAATCCTTGAGTAATTCCTGCAAATCAAGCTTCAATACATCCCCTTCCAACAGCAGAAAATTTTGCCGTTGACCTAACTTTTTTCGCAATTTAACGCATAAATCTCGGTCTAGCTCCACCGCCACCACCGGATTTCCCGTGGCCAATAACTGTTTAGTTAAAACCCCCATGCCCGGGCCAATTTCCAAAAGGCGATCGCCCAGAGATCCGTTTTGTGGTGCGCCGTTTTCAATATTTGCCGCGTTGACAATGGCCTGCAAAGTGGGTTCATGGTGGAGCCAATGTTGGCCAAAACGCTTACGGGGTCGAAAAGCCATAAAATTTGCAAAAATTCCAGATTTACTGCCCTGGTCGGGTAATCCAGAAGCCCATTGTACAATCAATACAACTCCGCCCTTGCCCCCCAAACGGGGTAGGAACAACCGCAAAATCCCCAAAATATGGCTTACCGATTGGTCATTGCCCCCCACCAGATAGACAATGGCACTGTTTTGTTGACAGAACCCCAACAACATTATCTACAGCGGGTATTGCGTCTAAATCAGGGGGATCGGTTTGTGGTGCTGGATGGTGCGGGACAGGTTTGGCAGGCCAGATTGGATAATGTCCATGCCCAATTGTTGGAACCCATAACGGAGGAAAACGAGCTACCCCTACCGGTAACTCTGGCGATCGCCTTACCTAAGGGCAATGGGTTTGAGGAAATTATTCGGCCCTGTACGGAACTAGGGGCAACGGCTTTTCAACCCCTGTTAACGGAACGAACTCTTTTACAGCCGAGCAATAATAAACTCCAGCGTTGGCAACGCATTGTCACCGAAGCGGCGGAACAATCGGAGCGTCAATGGGTGCCCCCGATCGCCAAACCGTTAAATTTTTCGGAATTTTTAGATAGTTTAAATAGCTTAAACAATTCCCAAGGGTCAGAAACTTTACGTTTGCTCTGTGTGACCCGTAGAAATAGCCCAATGCTTGGGGCATACTTAAAACAGGACAATAAACAAAATAATTTGCCATCCCAGTTAATTGTGGCCACTGGCCCCGAAGGAGGCTGGACGGAACAGGAAATTGAGCTGGCGATCGCCGGGGGATTCCACCCCGTATCCCTGGGTAAGCGCATTCTCCGGGCAGTGACGGCCCCCACCGTTGCCCTGGCCCAGATTGCCGCCCTGATGGAAAGCTGGATAGTTTCTGGATAAATTTGTAGATAAATTAACTAAAATCTAAAACGTGGAGGGGTTTCTTCCCTATGTATGAAGCCATTGCCGATGCCATTGAAGCTCAAGATTGGGCCACCGCTGGGGAACTATTGGTAGCAGTGGAGGGGGAAGGAGATGACCTGGAAAATCCGACACTCGGCTACTATCAAGCCAGGCTCAGGGAAGCTAATGGGGAATTTGACCAAGCAGAGGAAAAATTTCGTCAATTGTTGGTTTTGGCCGTTAATCCCCAACTGGTAGCAAAAATCCGGGCTGGCTTAGGACGGATCCAAGCCCATCACCAAGCCGAAGCCGAACAGGCCCTAGAGGAACAAAAATCGGCGATCGCCGCCGCCAAGGCCACCTCTGGGGCTGAATCCATGGCCATTTTTATATTGGAGCCGGTGCCCCAGGAAGACAAAAAAGCGAAAGCAGTGCAGTTCGGCAAAATCATGAAGATTGATCCCTACTCTGCTCGTTTGCAGTTGCCCAGTCGGGCCTGGAGACTCTATCGCACCGGGGCGATCGGGGAATTAAATTATTACCAACAACAATGTCAACAGGCGGAAATTCCTAGTTTTTCCGTTGCGTTGGATGATATTTCAGCCCTGACAATTCATCCCATTTTTCACATTGAGAGCCTGTCCCCCGAAGTTACCGTTTCCTATCGCATTAGTCGGGAAAAACAGGAACTTTTCAGCTTTAATTGGACCGATGTATCCCAAACAGTGGAAGGGTTATTACCCATTTTTGAAGAATGTGTAGAAGTGGATTTCCATGGCAAAATTCAACGTAAAACCGAAGTCTTGGATTACGCCCACATTTTCGACTTACATTTGCCGAAACAGCGGACTATTCTCCGTTTTTGCGACCAAATTTATGCATTTTCTAAGGGAATAGCCCTGGAGACGGATAACTTCTCCAAAGAGAAGGAAGGTACTTCCCACCAACAATGGCAACAGTTAATCCAGTTTCTGCAAAGCAATCTTCCCGATAAACCAGTGTGGAAAGAATTTAAAGCCTTTGCCGAAACCGCATTGGATTTCCAAGAATTGCTTAAGTTGGTGGATCCCCACGTTCACTTTATGCGCCGGGAGGAAAGCCCCTGGGATAAGGCGTTTCACCTCTACAGTGGCCTTGCCTTTTGCCGTCAAATTTCCGAAGAAACCTAGGAAACTTCGCTATCTTTTTTGGTAGTGGATTTTTTCCGGGTGCTAGTGGCCCGTTTAGTCGTACTTTTTTTAGCCGTGGAGGCCTTTTTCGTAGTGCCTTTGGCGGTGGTGGATTTTTTGCGGGTAGTTTTTTTGGTGGCGGCTTTTTCTGCTAACAAAGGTAAAGCTTTTTCTAGGGTAATAGTTTCCACGGTTTCTCCCTCCGGTATGCCAGCATTGACTGTGCCGTGCTTTATGTATTCCCCATAGGGACCTTTAAAAATATTCACTGGCTCTTTATCTTCGGGGTGCAAACCTAACTCTTTCAAAGGAGTACGGCTACCCCGTCCCCGCTTCGGTTCCGCTAGCAGTTCCAAGGCCCGCTCTAGGGTGACTGTAAGTACATTATCATCCCCTTTGAGGGAGCGGTAATCTTTACCGTCCTTACCTTGGTCATGGACAACGTAGGGGCCAAAACGACCCAGGCTAGCTTTGATGTTTTTTCCCGATTCCGGATGTTCCCCCAGGTTGCGGGGTAGGGCCAGTAATCCCACCGCCATTTCCAGGGTGACATCTTCCGGTTTGACCCCCTTGGGCAGGGATGTCCGTTTTGGTTTTTTATTTTCCTCGGTGGCTTCCCCTAATTGTACGTAGGGCCCATAGGCACCAATGAGCATGAAAATAGCCTCCCCAGTTTCGGGATGGATGCCCACCTTATCGGGGCCTTCGGTTTTTTGTTTAAGTAACACCGCCACCTGTTCTGGATTGAGATCCGCGGGGGTTAAGTCTTTGGGGATGGAAGCGGTGACCATTTCTTCCCCTTGGGGAATTTCAATGTAGGGGCCAAATTTGCCGATTTTCACTTTGGCGGCCAGGTTTTCTAACTCGATGGCTTTGGCGATCGCCGGGTCAATCTGGTCTTGGCGGACTTTGACTTGATTTTCCAAACCCAATTCCCCTAGGAAAAACCCCTGGAGATAGGGAAGCCACTGGGTTTTACCAACAGCAATTTCGTCCAGTTTTTGCTCCATGCGGGAAGTAAACCCCGTATCTACTAGGTCAGGAAAATGGGATTCTAGTAAACCCACCACCGCAAAGGCCGTAAAGGTGGGGGTAAGGGCTTTACCCCGCATCTGCACATAACCCCGGTCAATGATGGTGCCGATAATACTGGCATAGGTACTGGGACGACCCACCCCTTCACTTTCCAAGGTTTTAACCAAGGATGCTTCCGTATAGCGGGCGGGGGGCTGGGTTTCGT
Source organism: uncultured cyanobacterium (assembly GCA_963704945.1). Taxonomy (GTDB): domain Bacteria; phylum Cyanobacteriota; class Cyanobacteriia; order Cyanobacteriales; family Microcystaceae; genus Synechocystis. The sequence goes on from CAVPII010000015.1 coordinate 65,577, forward strand.
GCCCTAGGGCTTCAATTTCCTTACAATTAGGGCGATCGCCAACTTTGAGGGGGGGCAGAATTACCTCTTGGTTTTCCAAGGCGGCATCGGGATCATCGGAACCTTCCACGTAGGCCCGGAAGTAACCGGGGAAGTCAATGCGTTTACCCCCAGCCCGGAATTCCGCATCTTCCACTTTTAAAAGCACACTCAACTGGGTAATGCGAGCATCGGCCATCTGACAGGCCACCGTCCGTTTCCAGATCAGTTCATAAAGGGCTAATTCCCTTTCCTTCAGCCCGGTTTGATTGGGAATACGAAATTCTGTCCCTGCGGGGCGTATGGCTTCGTGGGCTTCCTGGGCTCCTTTACTTTTGGTGGTGTACTGTTTTGGTTTGGGGCTGAGATATTCTTTTCCATACATCTGCTGAACGCAACTCCGGGCCGCAGTTACCGCCTGGTCGGAAAGATGTACGGAATCCGTCCGCATATAGGTGATATAGCCCTCCTCATAGAGTTTTTGGGCCACCCGCATGGTATCCCGGGCGGAAATGCCTAATTTGCGGTTAGCTTCCTGTTGCAGGGTGGAAGTGGTGAACGGAGGAGAGGGTTTACGAACACTGGGTTTTTCTTCCGTGTTGATGACTTCCCAGGGTTGGCCGGTTAAACGATCCTTTAAGGCGATCGCCTGGGGCTCATCTAAAATAACAACATTTTTATTGGGTAATAAATTGCCCGTATTGGGATCAAAGTCACTGCCGTTGGCCAGTCTGGTGCCTGCTAGGGTAATTAATTTAGCTTGGAAAGGATTTTTAGCCTGTTCCAGTTGGGCCTTTAAATCCCAATAGCCCGCTGTTTGGAAAGACCGCCGGGCCCGTTCCCGCTGGACAATTAGGCGCACCGCCACCGATTGTACCCGTCCCGCCGATAGACCCCAAGCAATTTTTTTCCACAGTAAAGGGGACAGGGTATAACCTACCAATCGGTCTAAAATACGGCGGGTTTCCTGGGCATGAACCAAATTTTCGTCAATTTCCCGACAATTATCCAACGCATGGCGAATAGCTTCCTGGGTGATTTCGTGGAACACCATCCGTTTAATGGGCACCTTGGGCTTTAGTAACTGCAACAAATGCCAGCTAATACTTTCCCCTTCCCGGTCTTCGTCGGTGGCCAGAATCACTTCATCAGCATTTTTGAGGGCAGTCTGTAACTCCTTAACGATTTTCTTTTTGCTTTTAGGGACTACATACAGCGGACTGAAATGATCTTCAACATTGACCCCCAAATTAGCCCAACTCTTATCTTTATAAGCCGCTGGCACCTCCTCCGCTGAAGCCGGTAAATCCCGGACATGGCCCATGGAAGCCTCCACCCGGTAGTCCTGGGGTAAATAATTACGGATGGTGCGGGCTTTAGTGGGGGATTCAACGATGACAAGTTTGGACATAGGGAAGATGAAACTGGGGAAGAAGCCGAAAATTAAAGGGGGGCGGCGGGAATAGGGGAGATTAAATCTAATAATCCTGGCTAATTACCGTATAACTAATACTTATCTTAATCTTCCCAGAAGATCAAACCCCGCCCTGTTTAATGATAGAGAGCAAAAGTTGATTTTTGGCAAGGTTTTCGTTAACAACGGCGATCGCCAGGGGATTCTTTGGTGGGGCATTGGGGGTAAGCCCATCGTAAAACTTGCCATAAAAATCTCCCCAAGCCTTACCTCAACAATGGGGTATCCGGGGAGTAAAAACATCAACAGGGCTAAGATAACGCAACTCTGGGATGAAATGAAAAAATGTCCCTTGTTACGCTTCCCCCTCAGGGGTTACTTCAGGACGGGTCAAATCTTCCAAGACGTTATGGTAAACAAAACCGGCCAACAGGGCTCCGGCGATCGGGGCAACCCAGAATAACCAGAGTTGACCAATCAAAGCGGGATTGCCACAGAATAGCGCCACCCCAGTGCTCCGGGCAGGGTTAACGGAGGTGTTGGTGATGGGAATACTAACCAAGTGAATCAGGGTTAAGGCCAAACCAATGGCGGCGGGAGCAAAACCAGCCGGAGCACCTTTGTCCGTAATTCCCAGAATGACAATCAGAAAGATGAACGTCAGCACAAACTCAATTAACAGAGCAGACAGCATCCCATAACCCTGGGGAGAATGGTCGCCAAAACCGTTAGTTGCTAAAGGATTACTGCCGTCAAGGGAAAAGTTAGGGCCACCCTGGGCCACAATCAAAATGAAAAAAGAGGCAACGATCGCCCCTAGTACTTGGGAGCCGATGTAGGGAGCTAACTGGGAACTGGGAAATCTTTTGCCCATCCAGAGACCAAAGGACACGGCGGGATTGAAATGGCCACCGGAAATATGGCCAAGGGCATAGGCTCCAGTAAACACAGTTAAACCAAAAGCCAGGGCAACTCCGAGGTAACCCAAACCAAACTCGTTAGTATTGCCACCACCGGGGGCAGCAATAAAAGCGGCAAAGACAGCACTCCCACAACCACCAAGAACTAGCCAGAAAGTGCCGATAAACTCAGCAATGTATTTTTTCATGGATTTTAAAAGTAAAAACGTTCTATTCTGCAACCCCTGACATGGGCTTACATTCAACCAACTAGTTCGGATAGAAAATATCCACACCACAAAGTAGCATTGTTTTGTTAGAGTCTATACAAAACAAAGAAAAAATTTACATTCAGTACGATAAAAGCTGTCTAAGAACGTGTTTGAAAAGCCCCCCTGGCCCCCCAATTCTGGGGGGAAAGTCTTCAAAGTCCCCCCGCATTGCCGGAGCTTTAGTGATGAGATTTAGGGGACAAACTATAACTTTCCAAACAGATCCTAACGATGGTGCTCCGCCGGTTAAGAAACTAGGGCGATGGTACGAAAAGTTAATTAGTCCCGCTGAATGGACTTAACCACTTCTCCCTGGGCATCAACCAAGTCAACCATTAACGGCATTTGTCCCGCCGCGTGGGTTGAACAGCTTAAACAGGGATCGTAACAACGGATGCCCGCCTCCACTCGATTGAGAAAACCTTCTTGTACATCGTTGTTATGGATGTAATGTTTAGCAATTTGGGCAATGGTTTTATTCATGGCCAAGTTATTATTTCCCGTAGCAATGATTAAATTCACTTTCTCAATTAGGCCATCATGGCTAACTTTGTAATGGTGGAATAGAGTACCTCGGGGGGCTTCACTAACCCCCACAGCTTCGGTGCAGTTAATGCCAGCCCGAGCCCGACAATTGGGGGATAAAATATCTGGATCATCCATTAGTAATTCAATCGCTTCCAAACAGGCCAGAATTTCCACCAAGCGGGCGTAATGGTAAAAGAAAGATGAGGTTGCTACACCGCCGGCCCGTTGACGATATTCTTCTAATTCCCGATCCGCTGCGGTCGTGCCAATGTATTGACAGACGTTGAGGCGAGCTAGGGGCCCCACCCGGTAAATACCGTTGGGATAACCCAGGGGTTTATAGTAGGGAAATTTTAAATAAGACCATTTTTCCACTGATTCCCCAATAAAATCGGCGTAATTGTCTTCACTCAAATTGTCCGCCACAATATTGCCTTCACTATCGGTAAAACGTAGATGACCTCCGTAATGCTCCCACTCACCATTTTTGCCCACTAACCCCATAAATAGGGAAGGGAATTTGCCGAATTCCGCTATTTCAGTCTGGAAGCGATCCAGCATATTTTTAAACAGGTTCAAGGCCACATATAACGTTTCTTTCGATTCCGGTAGGCGATCAATAATCCATTGCCGACCTTCCTCCGATAATGGCGATCGTACTCCCCCAGGTACTGACCAAGCGGAGTGAATTTTTTTAGCACCTAAAAGCTCGATCACTGTCTGACCAAATTGCCGTAGGCGAATCCCAGCCCGGGCTAGGTCGGGATCGGCGGCAATTACACCAAAGATATTACGGGTGGCGGGATCACTATCCCATCCCAGCAGAAAATCGGGACTACTAAGGTGAAAAAAACTTAGGGCATGGGATTGGGTAATCTGTCCCAAATTCATTAATCGGCGCAACTTTTCCCCGGCGGGGGGGACTTGTACCGCGAGGATTTTATCTCCGGTTTTGGCGGCACAGAGGAGATGGCTAACGGGACAAATGCCGCAAATACGGGCGGTGATGCCGGCCATTTCCCACATAGGACGACCTTCACAGAATTTCTCAAAGCCTCGATATTCCACTACGTGGAAGCGGGCATCATCTACGTTCCCTTGATCATTGAGAAAAATAGAAATTTTGGCGTGGCCTTCAATGCGGGTAATGGGATCAATAACAATGGTTTTAGACATGAAAAAAGCCTCAGATTTTAATAATAAGTTTTGTCAAAACTAATAAATTTTCACTAATTAAATATTGATGGCCAACCTATAGAAATTTACAGACCAGTGAAGTTCAGGCTTTATTTCAGTAATTTCAGTGTGGCAAGACTGACCTCGGCCCAGGATCAAAAAACTAAATTTTTAGACTTCATCCTAATGCAAATTGCTATATGTTCACTTAAAAATAAATGTGCTGATTAACCAAATTTGATCATTTCCCTTCCCTCCATCAAGGGATGATCTCCTTTTAACAAAGGTTCTAAAGTGGCACGAATACGGTGGGCATCGGGGGGACAACCGGGCATGAAAATATCCACTGCAATAACTTCATGGAGGGGAACTACCTTATCTAATAAAGGAGGAACAATGCCTGGCTCATTGGGCAGTTGGGGCGTTACGTCTCCCAATTCCAAATAGGCCCGCCGGAGTACCGGATCACTTCCTTTGAGCATATTTCGCATACCAGGAACGTTGGCGGTTACCGCACAATCCCCAAAGGAAATAACAACTTTTGTTTTCTTTCTTAACTCCAGAGCTAATTCCAGGTTATCTTCGTTGGCGATCGCCCCTTCAACTAGACAGACATCAACGTTATCAGGATAATTTTTGAGATCACAACCGACAGGACTAAAGACCACATCAACTTTTTGGGCGAGATCAATTAGCCATTCATCGGTGTCGAGAAAGGACATGTGACACCCAGAACAACCTGCCAACCAAACAGTAGCAAAACGAATTTTAGACATGGATTCTAATGTTGTTTGTTGGGGAACGAAAAGCACGAAGGAATGGAACCGCTCGGCAAGGATATTTAGACGGTTTTGTTAGCCGTTGAGTAAAGTATCCACAATAACGTGAGTTCGGGAAAGGAGGGTTGGAGCAAATCAATTGGATAGAGTCTAATTTTCAACGCCCTAGCCCCCCATGCCTAGTCTAGAAGCTTTGTTTTGCCCTGTCGATGGCTTTTGTCAGCAGTTCCAACCACAATAAAGGCAAAAATTGCTGGGGGATAGGATTGCCATCAACAATCCCCTTTTACGTCCACCTAGGCCATTACTTGGGGTCTTGCGCAGATATCATTTTAATTAATTCCACCAGTCCCAAGATGTCTCACAATCGCCGCACTAAACCTAAAGTCTTCAAGGCCCGACCGCCCATGGGAAAAACAAGGAGTTTTTTTTCTCCATCGACCGGGCTTTACCTGGTGTCGCCGAAACCACATTAATTGGAAGGACTATCTTGATTTATAGATACTTGACTATCTACCGTCAGGGAAGTGTGGCTAAGAATCAATTCCGGATTGATCTGTTTTGCGTCGCCATGGAGGGGGGGCAAAATTGGATAAAAGGGTTGATGCAAGCTAATTAATTGGGCCAGGGTTCTCTTCAGTTGGGGTCTGGGTACAATAGCATCCACAAAACCGTGGTGCATCAAATACTCAGAAGTTTGAAAATCATCGGGTAACTTTTCCCGCAACGTCTGTTCAATAACCCGGCGTCCGGCAAAACCAATGGTGGCCTTGGGTTCTGCCAAAATCAAATCCCCCAGCATGGCAAAACTAGCGGTTACCCCCCCGGTGGTGGGATGGGTAAGGACGGGGATATAAAGTAGATGCTCCGACCGATGTTTTTCCAATGCCCCGGAAATTTTGGCCATTTGCATTAAGCTCAGCATTCCCTCCTGCATCCTCGCCCCCCCCGAGGCACAGATAATAACCACCGGTAGCCTTTCCAGGGTGGCATACTCGATCAGACGGCAGAGTTTTTCCCCCACCACCGATCCCATACTCCCCCCCATAAAGCGGAAGTCCATTACCCCCAAGGCGATCGGTAAACCATCGAGGCGGCCATGGCCCGTCTGCACTGCGTCCGTTAACTGAGTAGCTTTCTGGGTATCTCGGATGCGGTCTTTATAGGATTTACGATCTTTGAATTTAAGGGGATCCGTGGGCCGTAAATGCTCATTGATAGGTTGCCAAGTTTGGGGGTCAATCAGTTGGCGAATGCGCTCATCGCTATCTACCCGTAGATGATGGTTACATTCTGCACAGACCATCCAATTAGTTTGCAAATCCTTGGTGTAGGTCAGCACTCCGCAGGCAGGGCATTTCGTCCACAGGCCATCGGCCACCTCCCGTTCCTGGGGAGACTGGGGCTGGAGCATGGGGGGCTCGGCTTTTTCTCGGTTGGCAAACCAATCAAATAAAGACATATCTGTTTGGGCACAATGGCCCTCGGAACGGTAATCCAAGACACATTTGCCATTCTACCAGTCTGCTTCCCTAGGTTTGCCAAACGTCCCGAGGCTTAGGCCGGACCCTGCAACACCCAGGTGTCTTTACTGCCCCCTCCTTGGGAAGAATTAACCACCAAGGAATCTTTCCGCAAAGCTACCCTGGTTAAACCGCCGGGGTGGACATAAATTTCATCCCCCCGATTGAGAATATAGGGCCGTAAATCCACATGGCGACCTTCTACTTGATCCCCGATTAGGGTGGGAACCCGAGAAAGATTTAACACTGGCTGGGCAATATAGTTACGGGGATTATGGCGAATCCTTTCGGCAAACTGTTCCCTTTCCTGGACGGTGGAACTGGGGCCCATCAACATACCGTAGCCCCCGGCTTCATTAGCGGATTTCACCACCAGTTCCCCCAGGTGATCCAAGACATATTTTCGATCATCTTCCCGCCAGCAGAGGTAGGTGGGCACACTGGCCAGTAAGGGTTCTTCCTTGAGGTAATAGTTAATCATGGCCGGCACATAGGCATAAATTACCTTGTCATCCGCCACCCCTGTCCCTGGCGCATTGGCCAAAGCCACCCGACCTTGGCGATAAACTTCCATCAAGCCCGCTACCCCCAACAGGGAATCGGGGCGAAAAACCGTGGGGTCAATAAAATCATCATCGAGGCGACGATAGACCACATCCACCCTTTGTAAACCCTTGGTGGTACGCATTTGCAGATAACCGTCAGATACCACCAGATCACGACCTTCCACCAACTCCACTCCCATTTGTTGGGCTAGGAACGAATGTTCAAAATAGGCGGAATTATTAATACCAGGGGTCAACACCACCACGGTGGGATCGGCCAACTGGGGAGGGGCAAGATTTAATAAAGTTTCCAGCAACTGACTGGGGTAACTATCCACCGGTTGAATGGGAATGGTTTGGAACATGTCGGGAAAGGTGCTTTTCATTACCCGCCGATTTTCCAGCACATAGGAGATTCCCGAAGGTACCCGCAGATTGTCTTCCAGCACAAACCATTTTCCTTCCCCGTCCCGGACTAAATCTGTCCCGGTAATATGACACCAGACCCCCGCCGGAGGCTTGATGCCTATGCAGGGTTTGAGGAAGCCACTGGCGGATTCCACAATATCCAGGGGAATAATGCCGTCCTTGATAATCGCCTGGGAGCCATAGATGTCGGCTAAAAAACAATTTAGGGCTTTGATCCTCTGCTTTAAACCGGTTTCTAGCGATCGCCATTCGGTTTCGGCAATGATGCGGGGAATGATATCCACGGGGAATATACGTTCTACCCCCTGGTCATCGTTGTAGACCCGAAAAGTTACTCCGAGGTTAAACAGGGCAACTTGGGCCGTTTCATGGTGCTTTTTGAGGATTTCCGGGGATAACTGCCCCATCCAATCAATGAGGGGGGCCGCCTGGGGCCGGGGTTGCCCCGAAGGCAGGAAAAGTTCGTCGTAGAAATTGCCTGGGTCGTAGGTTTTGAGTTGCACGGTTCCCCCCTGGGTGAGCATTGAAAATCTGACATCTTCACCCTAGCGGAATTATTGGCTGGGACTCGGTGGCATTATTTGGGTGAAGCGCCCATTGGTTACGGTGCTAGGAAATGGTTTTCAGGATTGTAGTTCAGACGACAATTTTCTCACTCCCTCGGGTTTTGTAACGAAATATTACAAAAATGCGGTCATAATGGCTTAATGGCTTGACAGGATAGTGGCGGGTGATTAAATTGGGGTACTATACCCGATGGGTAACCTAATCATTAGTGATATGCAGGACAAGCAAAAGGTCACACTTTATATGCCGCCGGGCATTCATCGGCAACTCCGAATCCGCTCGGCCATTGATGCAGAGTCTATGTCGGCGATCGTGGAACGGGCCATTGACTTTTATCTCAAGCACCCAGACAAGGTCGAAGCCGAAGAAAAGTCAGCCTATGGGAGAACCCACCAGGTACACATTTGCCCTGAATGCGACGCCGCCATGGTGATGCGGGATGGCCAGATGACGTCCCTTAAGGATCAACCCAGTGTCCTGACCGATGACTCCTCTGTACCTCTAGTGGAAGACTCCCCGGTTCCGGTGGGTGTCGATGCAGAGAAGTTGTTGATCCCCTGTTGATTCGGTTAGTTGCTCAAATTTTTCCCTAACCTCCGGTCGAACCCATGCAAGAAGAGCTGAGTATTCTCCTGAAAGCTCAATATCCCTTGATTTATCTCGTTACTTCCGAGGAAGAGCGGGCTGAGCAGGCAATACATCGCATTGTCCAGGGGGCTACCCAGCATCAACGTTTGTTTGTGTGGACGGTGACCCATGGATTTCGGGAGTACGGGTCTACTCAGCAGAAAACCCACCACAACACCATTTCTCCGGAAGCGGCCATTGAGTGGGTAGTGCGCCAGGAACCCGGCATCTTTATTTTCAAAGACCTCCATCCTTTTATTTCTTCCCCGGCGGTTACCCGGTGGCTCCGGGAGGCGATCGCCAGCTTTAAGGGTACGGAGAAGGCCATTATCCTCATGTCCCCCTACCAGGAAACCCCCATTGAACTGGAAAAAGACGTGGTGGTGTTGGACTTTGCCCTGCCGGATCTGGTTGCCCTGGACAGTGTGCTCAGCCGACAGTTAAGCCAATCCCGTGGGCCCCGTTTGGGGGAAGAATCCCGGGAAAAGCTACTCAAGGCCGCCCTGGGGTTAACCAAGGACGAGGCGGAGAAGGTTTACCGTAAAGCCCAGGTTAAAGCGGGTCATTTAACGGAAGAGGAGGTGGACATTGTCCTCTCGGAGAAAAAACAGCTAATCCGCCGCAACGGCATCCTCGATTACATCGAAGAGGATGAAACTATCCGGGCTGTTGGGGGGTTAGATGAGCTAAAAAAATGGTTGACCCAACGCTCCGACGCTTTTACGGAACGGGCTAGGGAATACGGTTTACCCCAGCCGAAGGGGATGCTCATCCTGGGGGTTCCCGGTTGTGGGAAGTCCCTGATCGCCAAAACCACCTCCCGCCTTTGGGGTTTACCCCTGATGCGTTTGGATATGGGGCGGGTTTACGATGGCTCCATGGTCGGGCGATCGGAGGCTAATCTCCGCAATGCCTTGAAAACAGCGGAATCCATTTCCCCTGCCATCTTATTCATCGATGAATTGGACAAGGCCTTTGCCGGGGGAGCCGGTTCCGGGGATTCGGACGGGGGCACTTCCAGCCGCATCTTTGGTAGTTTTCTGACCTGGATGCAGGAAAAAACCTCCCCAGTGTTTGTTATGGCCACGGCTAACCGGGTCGATCGCCTACCGGGGGAGTTTCTCCGCAAAGGACGGTTTGACGAAATCTTTTTCGTTGATTTACCTTCTTCGGAAGAACGGGAAGCCATTTTCCATATCCACCTCCACAAACGCCGTAAAGATGTCTCCCGCTTTGATCTGGGGGAACTGGCCCGTACCTCCGACGGTTTTTCCGGAGCAGAAATTGAGCAGGCGATCGTAGCCGCTATGTACGAAGCCTTCGCCCAAGAAAGAGAATTTAACCAGCTTGACATTATCGCAGCGATCAAATCCACACTGCCTTTGTCACGCACCATGGTAGAGCAGGTCACCGCGCTTCGAGACTGGGCCCGACAAAGGGCTCGGCCTGCCTCCGCTTCCGTTGCTGAATACCAGCGACTGGAGTTTTAACAAAGCTTTCCCCTGTTTCCCACAGGGGCAAAGACTAACCTCCGGGTTAGTGATTCAAGATAAGCCGTTTTAATGGCGGCACTTCCCAACTCTCAATTGTTGTTGTTGACTTTTTTCCTTGGAGGAAATCCACCATGTCTCATTTCAGCACTCTCCGTACTAAGATCACAAACGCTGAAGTTTTAACCTCGTCTTTGAATGACCTCGGTATTACCACCAAAACCGAAGCTGACGTGCGGGGCTATAACGGCCAACGCATCCGGGCTGACATTGTTGCGGTTTTGGAAGGTGAATACGATTTGGGTTGGTCTCGCAATAGTGATGGTTCCTTCGACTTGATTGCGGATCTTTGGGGCGTTGCTAAAAAGCATAATCAAACCGAATTGATCAATTCCATCAATCAAAAATACGCCGTTAATCAAACCTTAACTGAGGTTAAACAGCGGGGTCTACAAAATGCCAATGTTAAGTTAGTTGTTCATTAGACTGACTGCCTCTGCAAAACGATTAGGATTTTCGGTGCGTTCCCAAGCCTCTTTTTTAGCTATCTTCTTTGTAAGGTAGCTTTTTTTTCTTGGGGGTTAATTTATAGACCGGATTCCCGATTTCCCTTTCGGCTCTGAAGTCGTTAAGCTGGACTATGTAATCACTGTGAAAATTGCTTAAACCTGTTTGCTCGCCAATTGTTGAATTCCATGTCTATTCCCCCTGATGCTTTGGTCGATGTAGCTCATTATCTTGAAGAGCAGGATGAAGGGCAGAGGATTAAGAAACTTTTGTTTTGTTTATCGAAGAAATATTGGGAAAATGACCCCAATGTTCTAGACAGTAATGATCTGGAGGCTCTGTTGGGGGAGTTGGTAATACAAAAACCGACCATTGAGCAGTTAACTTTTTCTCTGTATAAACTGGTAAAAACGTTGAACCGTCCTAAGGTCTATGCGGCGGTGGCTAAAACAATTTTGGATCAGTTAGGTCCCATCTACACCACCTATACGAACAATTCTCCTCCCCCTCCCGAAGAGGCGATCGCCGTGGCGGTAGTGGCTCAGGAAAAGCTTCCAGCACCAATGCAACCTAGCCAAATTCCTGTTCAACCCGTGGCTGTGGAAGATCCCCAGTATTTAGCGGGACAGATAGCCCAGGGATTCTTACAACACCAGGAGAAGGTACGGATTCAAAAGCTGATTTTTGCAGTGGCCCGGGGTTACTGGGAAAATAATTTGTCAACCATCAAAGAAGTCGGGTTACCTAACTTACTGTTGGAATTACGGCAACGTTTCCCCAGCCCTGGAAAATTACAGGAAGGCTTCAGTCAGATTGTTGACAATATTAATAAATCGACCCTCTATCTGGCGATCGGCAAATTAATCATTCAGCAAATGCAGAGTTTGTATAGGCAGACCGATCAGCCGGAAGCGGCTATTCTGGCAGAAGAGAATGATCCCCCCACCGATTTTGGTCCCCCTGTCCATAGTCCCCAAAAAACATCTGTCGTTGACTTTGGAGCCCTACCCCTGCCCTCACCTCCTCCATCCCATCCCCGACAAACCGAGCCCATTCTCACCGTCCTAGGGGCCGTGGTGCCTAGCCCTAGTCCTCCAGGTAGTTCCCTTCAATCCCAAACCGACACCAAAGAATATAATCTTTTCGATATTCGTTCGGAAATTATGCAATATACCAACCCTTTACGGGCCAAGATTTTGCTATTTTCGGTGCTTTTCCAGAGTTGGGATGAACATAGCCCAGATTGGGGCCTTGTTAGGAGTTACGGCCTAGACGATCTGGTGGAACAGCTTATTCTTAGTCGTAAGCGGCCCAACGATGTGGAAATTAAGTTCAATGTCCAGGCCAGTCAAATGTTTGACCAGGAGGAATATCAACAGACGGCCCAAACCCTGATTAAAATCATCAAACCTCTATTGTAATTGGGATTAGATTTTATCTCTAGCAATAAATAGACAGCATTTATTGCTGAATCTACCTTGGTGCTTTACGCCAACCGCTTTTAATTGCCTCTGATTCCGAGCAGAACCACCTTTCCCCCTTCGATGGATCGATCACAGTTGATTGATAATCCTCCATACCAGGAAGATGGTATAACTTCTTACTTGTTTCAATCGAAATATTGCCTTTAATCACGCATTCTGGTTTTGTAACAGGTGCAATTGGAGAAGAGATCGGCTTCGTAATAGATGTAATTGGTGAGGGGAACGACTAGGACTAAACTTCATTGCAAAAACAGCAGTGACGATTAAAATCAATGAACCGATGATGGTTTTAGCCAAATTATTCTTTTTCTTTTTGGTAGTAAATTGAGGCAAAACACCTTGAATTGAAGCTCTAGCCGCCCGTATCTTACTACCAGATTCGGTAACTTCGTTGTATAAAATCGTGTCTCCAACTTTTGGGCGACGACTTCTTCGTTGCAAAGCACTAATATGCAGAAAAACTTCTTTGCCACCATCATCTGGTTTGATAAAGCCAAATCCTTTATCATCCTTCCAAGTTTTTAATTGCCCTTTCTTTAGCGGAAATTTCATTCAATAGCCTCACGTTGATAACCTCTGTGTAGCTTTCAAGAGCTAATCAACCTAGCAGTACCCTCAAATAAATGCCACACAAAAAATCTCAAAGTAGATTAATCTGTGATGATCGCTCAGCCAACTCACTCTCAAATGGGATCTAAATTAGCCTAGTTTCGGATTATATCAATATTTTCCAACTATTCAACATTCTTGAGACAAAAAATTAACAGAGATCACCTGGGCAAAATGTGTTAATCTTAGGGACGCTAGGAAAATATGCGGGTGTAGTTTAGTGGTAAAACCTTAGCCTTCCAAGCTAATGATAGGGGTTCGATTCCCCTCACCCGCTTTGTGTTACGTGTACAGCGGCCCCTGAACTCAATAATTTTGGTTAATAATTTTTGATCATTTCTGATGTCCGTTGCGACACCCCTCCTCTCCGATAATCCATGTTCCCTAGATAATCCCCAAGTCCTCCATGATTATTTGCTGGCCCGCCAACGGGAACTAGCGCCGGGGCAGAAGTGCTTATGGAGTTTTACGGAGCAGTTAGGGGACATTGACCCCCTAGGGGTGTTTGGGGCTCTGAATTTGCAGGATCAGGTTCATTTTTATGGAGAAAACCCTAAACGGGGGGAAACCATTCTGGCTTTTGGCATGTGCCAATCCCTGCGAATTTCGGGAAAGTATCGTTTTGGTTTAGCCCAGCAATTTACGGAGGATTGTTTTAGCCGTTTGGTGTCCATTGCCAATGGTAGGGGGAAAAACCAAGCTCCCTACATTTTCTGTGGGTTTAGCTTTTTTGACCGCACGCCTAACCTTAGCCCTTTTCCCAATTCTTTTTTGTTTTTGCCCCAGATCCAATTGGTGCGAACTGCCACGGATTGTGTTTTAAGTTGGCAGATTAGCCTTGATGCCAACACTCAGATTGGGGATTTAGTGGAGTCCATTTCCCGGATATTAAGCACCATCCGCCATCTTCCAACTTCTGACCTTGGAGTTACTTTGACCCCTAGGCCCCTTTCACCTCGCCTTGATCCTGTTCAGATTGCTAATCTTTCTACGGCGATCGCCAATGGTTTAGAAGATATTACCCAGCAACGGTTAAGCAAAGTGGTGTTAGCAACGGCCTTGGATTTGGACTATGGCTACCGATTAAACGGGGCCCACTGCCTGGAAAGATTGCGACGACAGTATGGAGATTGCCATCTTTTTTCCTGGGGTAATGGTCAAGGGGATTGTTTCATTGGGGCTAGCCCGGAACGGCTACTGAGTTTGCATAATCAGCAGTTAATTACCGATGCCCTGGCCGGTTCTGCCCCCAGGGATGCAAACATTAACGGCGATCGCCAATTGGGGCAACAATTGTTGGAAAATCCCAAGGAATTACGGGAACATCAAGCGGTGTTGGATTACCTCTTAAATCGTCTGACCAACTTGGGTTTAACCCCCCAAGCCTCCCCCCTCAGATTGCTCAAGTTAGCCAATATTCAACATCTTTGGACCCAAATCCAAGCTCCTTTACCACCCCAAATCCATCCCCTGGCATTGGTGCAACAACTCCATCCCACCCCCGCAGTGGCCGGAGTTCCTGTGGCGATCGCCTGTGATCTAATCCGTCGCCATGAGACTTTTGAGCGTAACCTTTATGCGTCGCCCCTTGGTTGGTTGGATAGCCAGGGCAATAGTGAATTTATTGTGGGCATCCGTTCGGCTTTAATTTCCCGTAATCGGGCCAGGCTATACGCCGGGGCAGGCATTGTGGCCGGTTCCGATCCCCTCAAGGAAGTGGCGGAAATTGAACTTAAATTACAAACCCTCTGGCGAGCTTTAACTTAGGTGAGGTTTGAAAAATCTTATTCTTTGCACTAGGAGCGTGTGTTTTCAAGCCCCCCGGACCCTCCAAATCAGTAAATTTCCCCCATCGCCGAATTTTCCAAATTAACTGGGAACGCTGGGCATTGGCCACTTCGCCACAGGTGCGGGGAGTAGGGAAAAAGTTTGCCGGGATTGGCTAAATTGTCGGGGTTAAAACAGTGCCGCACCCATTGCATGGTTTCCAAATCTATTTCGTTGAACATACTAGGCATAAAACAATTTTTATCTATGCCAATGCCGTGCTCCCCGGAAAGACTACCTCCTAATTCCACGCAACGCTTGAGGATTTCTCCCCCCAATGCTTCCACCTGTTCCCACTCCCCTGGCACCCGTTGATCGTACAAAATCAAGGGATGTAAATTTCCGTCCCCGGCATGGAAAACATTGGCAATACGAAAACCATATTTTTCTCCCAGGGCGTTAATATCTGCCAAAATTTGCACCAATTGGGTTCGGGGTACCACCCCATCCTGGACAAAATAACTAGGGCTTAATTTCCCCGCCGCCGCAAAGGCCGCCTTTCTACCCTTCCACATCTTTAAACGGGTGTGCTGATCGTAGGCGATCGCCGCATTGCGGGCCCCATTTTTTTTGCAGATTTCCTCTACCTTGGCTTGGTTTAATTCCACTTCAATGGGCAGACCATCCAGTTCCACCAAAAGAATTGCCGCCGCATCCCGGGGATAACAGTTGGTACACACCACATCTTCCACGGCATTAATACTGAAATTGTCCATAATTTCCATCCCCGCCGGCACAATGCCCGCCGCAATAATATCCGCCACGGATTGGGCCGTTGCTTCTAGGGAAAGAAAATCCGCCAACACCACACAGATGGACTCCGGTGTTTTCAAAATTTTGAGGGTGATTTCCGTAGCGATGCCCAAGGTTCCTTCGGAGCCGACAAATAATCCGGTTAAATCGTAGCCGGGCATTTCGGGGATTTTTCCCCCCACTTCCAGAATGGAGCCATCGGGAATAACCAGTTTTAAACCCAACACATGGTTGGTGGTGGTGCCATATTTTAGGCAATGGACACCGCCGGAGTTTTCCGCAATGTTGCCGCCAATGGAACACACTACCTGGCTCGATGGATCGGGGGCATAGTAAAACCCTGCCCCACTAACGGTTTGGGTGACCCAGTTATTCACTACCCCCGGTTGCACCACAATCACCTGGTTATCGTAATCCACCGCTAAAATTTGTTGCATGCGGGTGGTCACAATTAAAACGCTGTTTTCCTCCGGTAAGGCTCCCCCCGACAGCCCCGTGCCGGCTCCCCTGGCAATCCACGGAATTTGGCGATCGTGGCATAGCTTCACCACGGCGGCCACCTGCTCCGTTGTGCGGGGAAAAACCACCAAGGCCGGGCGTTGCTTATACCCCGTCAGACCATCACATTCGTAGGTGAATAACTCATCTTTGCGTTTGATCACTCCGTCTTTGCCGAGAATTTTTTCAAGGTGAGAAGCAATATCTATGGTGGAATTTACCGGAGGAGATACGGTCATGGGGAGTAAGGAAAGGAAAAGTACCTATGGCAAATTCTAGTGGATTTTGTGGTGGAGAGCGGTGACGGTAGTACAATGGTAAAACTAGCTAACGGAATTGCAATTATTTTCGCCAATCTAGTTTTCTAGCCAAAGCTACAGTCAAATTTCCCCATATATGAGCGAAAATCCCCCAAAATTAGAAAAAAAAGCACCGGTGCCCCCTACTCCCCTCAGATGTTTGGTGGGTTCGGGCATTTCCGCTTCTCTAGCTTGGGGGTTATATCTTTTAACTTCGGCGATCGCCGTTAGCTTTGCCAGTAAGCCGATGTTATCGGATAAGGCCATTGTCCAGCGCATCGCTTCAGCGGTGAGAACCCTGGTGTTGGGACTGGCTTCGTTGGGAACCTTTATTTTTGCCTTCGTGGCGATCGGTCTAATTTTATTAATGATCCAGTTGATTTTACAAAAACAACCCTCCAGCAACGATGGGGAGAGTTGATTAGCCTAGGCTGAATTAATTCTTGAATGGGAATATTTAAATATTTATTCCACCTAATCAATGGGGGTATTTTGACCAAGACGGTAAAAACGCTCCAGACCAAAGGGAACAGCGGCCAAAGATAGTTTCAGGGCCCAGGGGGCAAAAAAGAGAGTCAGCAAAACTGATAGCACCGTCACACAGCCCAAGGAAGCCCTTACCACATCCTCCTGCACCGTGAAACAAAGAATGGCGGAAAGGGATGCTATGACCAAGGACAGGATGGAAAGTACCAACATAGAACAAATTTTTGAGGGGGTTCGGTGAGGAGCTAGACCAGAGGACTGGACTGTAACTGACAGGGCGAGGACTATTGAGCAATATCAATTCATAACTGCTGTATCCAACTATACCATGAAGTTTTGTTAACAAACAAATAATGTTTGGCTATTTTCCGGTATGGGTCGGAGGTTAGCTGATTTTGTCAATGGGGAAAGTTATCTCTCAAAGGTTTTCCTGTTTCCCTAATCTGTAACGATTTTTCCCCGAAAGACGAGGTAATTGTAGATGTTATAGAAAAGTAGAATTGGGATGAGGAAACCGATGAAGGTCAGCATAAACACCAAGGAACTGGGGGCGGCAGCGGCTTCGTAAATGGTGATGCTGGGGGGAATAATATTGGGGAAGATGATGAAGCCCAAACCGATGAAGGACAAGGAAAATACTAAAAAGGTCCAGATAATGGGGGTGTTTTCCTCCCGACGGTACAGGCTCCGCAATAGCAATCCAATCAGGAACAATCCCAGTAAAGGTATGGTGGCAAAAATATACACCAACGGAGCGGTAAACAATTGGTTACGGGCTTCTTCGGAAAATGCGGGGGTGCTAATGGTGATAAATACTGCCCCAGCCAAAGTTGTCCAAGTGGCGATCACCGCTGTTTTGAAATAGGTTTTTTGCAGTTCCCCTTCGGTTTTCAAAATTAGATAGCTGGAGCCGATCAGCACATAGCCCTGGATGAGGGTGAGGGCGACAACTACCGATCGCCAGGTGAGCCAGTCCCACATGGTGCCGGCAAAATGGCCCTGGGCATCGACGGTAATACCTTCAAATACACTGCCGAGGGCAAAACCCTGGCCCAATGCGGCGAGGAAACTACCGACTCCAAAGGCGATGTTCCAGACTAATTTGCGATTAGCATTTTCCCGAAACTCAAAGGAGACGGCCCGGAGAATTAGGCCCACCACCATGATCACCGCCGGTAGATAGAGGGCATTCAAAATGGTGGCATAGGCCAAAGGAAAAGCCCCAAATAGGGATCCCCCCATCAACACCAGCCAGGTTTCGTTGGCATCCCAGACATTCCCCAAACTGGTCATAAGAATGCTACGCCGTTCTTCCGTGGAAGCAGTGAGGGATAAAATGCCTACCCCGAGGTCGAAACCATCCAACAGCACGTAAAGGAAAGAGGAATAAGCCCCAAAATGCAAAACCACACCTGGGGTAAAAAATGTTGTAGCGGTTCTAAAGGTTCCATGGTTCCTACTCCTTAATTTCAGCAACTTCGGCAATTTCAGCGGGGCGACGATTGGTTTCGTGCTTGGTAACGGTGCCCCACAGAGAGGCTTCGGAACCCCGGGGAGCGGACAAAGTTAAATCCGGGCCGTTGCGAATAATGCGACTACCAAAGTAGAGAGTGGTAATTAAAAAGACAATGTACATCACACTCAACCCTGTCAGGGAAAAGAGAATTTCGCCGGGGGGCAGGTTGGAAGCGGATTCCGCTGTACGCATTTCTCCGTAAACGATCCAGGGTTGTCGTCCTACACAACGGACAATCCAGCCAGTTTCCACGGCTAAGTAGCCCAAAGGAGCGGCAAAAACCCAAGCTCGCAGTAGCCATTTTTGTTGGCTAATGTTGTCCAGCGCCAGTTTTCCCCGTAGCCATTGGGTCACGGTGACTGCCATCAATGCCGCAAAAAATAGGCCAATGCTGACCATAATGCGGAAAGAATAATAAATTAAACCCACCATGCGGGGGCGATCGCCGGGGGCCCAGTCTTTCAGGCCCTGAATGGGTTTATCCAGTTGGGGTTTGAGTTCCAAAATATAGCTGAGGGCCCCAGGAATACTCAGTTCCCAGTCATTTTTCTCCGCTTTATCGTTGGGCAAGGCCACCACACTCCAGGCCGCAGGGGTTTGCAGCGGGTACGGTTTCCCAGAGGGCTTCCATGGCCGCCAGTTTAGCGGGTTGATGGACAGATACCTGCTCCGCGCTTAGGTGACCAATGAAAATTTGTAGGGGAGCCACTGCAATGACCACCGCTAGAATTACCTTTAAAGATCGGGCAAAAAATTGTGGTTGCCGACCTGTAAGAATACACCAGGCACTGATGCCCCCAATCACAAACATAGACGTTTCCAATGTTGCAAAGAACATATGCAGGAAACTGTTGACCATAAATGGATTGGCGATCGCCGCAAAATAGTCCTGCACCACGAACTTTCCATCGACAAAAATGCCCCCGGCGGGGGTTTGTAACCAGGAATTAGCCGAAAGAATCCAAAAAGTGGAAAGATTCGCCCCAACGGCCACCAAAATGGTGGAAAGGTAGTGGATTAAAGGGGGAACCCGATCCCAACCAAAAAGCATAATGCCTAGAAAACTGGCTTCGAGCATAAAAGCCATGGTTCCTTCAAAACCCAGTACCGTACCGAAAAAGTCCCCTACGGATTCCGAAAAGGGGGCCCAGTTCAGACCAAATTGGAATGCCATGGGTAAGCCGGTGGCCACCCCAATGCCGAAGTTTAAAACGTAAAGCCTCGCCCAAAACCGAGCGTGGTGGTAATAGTCTAAATTACGGGTTTTTAGCCATAATCCTTCGATAACTACTAAATAAATGCCCATGCCTGTGGTTAATACCGGCCAAAGCATATGAAAGATGGCAGTAACGGCAAATTGTAGCCTTGACAATGCCACCGTGTTGCTCAAAAAATCTTGCATCTGAAAGGATCGCTCCTGATGTTTTTATTGATAATTGGAGTATTAAAAAAAGGAGAGAGAGTTTAAACGTCTTTCCCCTGCTTAAAACTAACAGAAAGGAACGGTAAAGTCTCTGTATTATTAGTTACATTTGTGGTGGTATGTCCACAATTTCAGAGCCCCAAGTTGGTGATTTGATCCAGGGCTTCTAGGTAATTGAGGCGATCGCCAAGGTTGGGGTAGGCCTGGGCGGAGCATCGGCACCAAATTATAATCGGCGAGCATCGGTCAGGGTGAGTCAGATAATAGGGAGCGAACCCGATCAAGGGGCCAATAAATTTTAAAGGCTTTACCGACAATCAGTTGACGGGGTAACGGCCCCCAAACATGGGAATCCACACTGTCATTGCGATTATCCCCCAGTACAAAGTAATGATCAGGGGGCACGGTAAAGGGGGGCAACCTGTAGTCCGGCGCTTCTTTAAGGAAATTTTCGGCCAAGGGTTGGCCATTTATATACACGGCTCCGTTAAGCACTTGAATGGTTTCCCCTGGTAGGGCAATGACCCGCTTAATAAAATAATCGGCGTCAGATGTGTCGGCTTTGAGTGCCTCTGGAGGATAAAACACCACAATGTCAAAGCGTTGGGGCAGATAATCGGGCCGGGGATGGACAAAGACCCGATCGCCGGGAATAACCGTCGGAGCCATAGAAGGGGTGGGAATCACACAGGGAATGATTTGGGTATCAATCCACTTGGGTAACAAATTCAGCAATAATCCCGCTCCCAATATGCCCACAAGGGTCAGGCTCAGCCAAGCTCGTTGGGATTTGGCTGGTTTTGGGAAAAAGCTCTGAAAACCTTGATAAACCGCTACCATCACCAAAACGGGCGTTAAGAACAACAGCGGCCAGTAAAAGGCTTGCAAACGCATTCCCACCAAGGCCAATGTGAAAAGAATCAACCCGACAATAAACTGCTGTTGATAAAAGTGACCCAACCCCGGCAACACCCGCGTTATCACCACCGCAAACCAAACGTTTTTATGACGACGGGGAATTTTTTCGGGATAGGCACTGGGATTCTGCGCGATGATCCCTAAAAGGGCATCTAACAAGCCAAAGCCATATAATCCGATCGCCGCTGTGAGAAAAATCAAGCCCGTGAGCGTGTCCCCCTCGGGGCTAAAAATTGACCAAACGGCGATCGCCAACAGTAACCCCTCCGTTACCAGCAATCCCCCACCAACACCCCAACGCCCAGCATAAAATTGCCCCAACCCCGGCCAAAACATCGATAAATTGACCCCTAGCCAGGGATCTAAACGGCGATCGATGGACTTTCCTGGCCGACGATTAACAACCACAACATTTAACCTTCGTTTTGTCCCGCAAACTTAATATCAAGTTCCGTAATCTCCCCGCATTATGGGTGTTAAACAGAAATTTCACAGTCCCAAGTTGGTGATTTGATCCAAGGCTTCTAGGTAGTTGAGGCGATCGCCGAGGTTGAGATAGGCTTGGGCGGAGAAAAATAAATCCTGACGGGACTGATCCAGTTGCCCCGCTTCAAAATGGGCTAGACCCCGATTATAAATGGCATTGATGTAGTCAGGGCGGAGCATCAGCACCAAATTATAATCGGCGATCGCCTGTTGGTATTGCCCTAGCTGAAAATAACTGTTGGCCCGGTTGTAATAAGCTTTGTAGCGGTTGGGATCGTAGGCGATCGCCTGGGTAAAGTCCTCAATGGCAAGGTGTTGTTCCCCCATCTGACTATGGAGATTACCCCGATTGATATAGGGGGGGATATAGTAACGGTCGAGATTAATACTGCGGCCATAATCGGCGATCGCCTGGTCAAAATTCCCTAAACGTTCCCAGGAGAGTCCCCGGTTATAATAAGTTTCCGCAGAGTTAGGACTCAGGGCTAACACCTGGGAAAACAACTGAACCGCTTTGGTATATTCCCCCGCCTCCCCCGCGCTTACCCCCTCCTGGAATAACCGCTCGGATTCCTTCCCTGGTTCCAGAATTGCGGTTTCCTGAGCTGACCCAAGGTTAGTTAGCGCCAAAGTTAATCCCACGGCGATGCCGAAGGCCCATTGCGCCATGGCCAGGGGGAGAAAAGTCTTTTTTGCAATGGTCTTAGGTGACAAAACTCTTAAAATCTAAGGTTGGAAAATACAGGGACAAGGCTCAGTTGGGACTAATGATGTTTCGATTTTACTGTGCAGTTTCCCTTTGGGGTGGCCTACTGGGGACTTTTGGGGCTTCAACGTTGGTGCATCCCGCCGGAGCCAATACCTACAGCGCCGATTTACCCCCTCCTAGTTCAGCCCAACAACTAATGTTAGGGCAAGGATTCCCGGTGGTGGAACCAGAACCCGCTGGAGTCATGGAAGAGAAAATTGAAGAAGAACCGGCAGAGGTGCAGAATGGGCAACCTTCCCCCCCAGCTCCAGCCATGGCCAACGAAGATCCCGACGATTTGTTTGAAAGGGTATTTGGTCGGCCCCGTCCCACCGGGGTGCAACGATTGGTGGCTCCTTTTTTCATTAATGGCCTACAACAAGGCCAAATCATTGTTTTTATTTCCCTGGGCGGTAGCAGTAGTCTACAAATCACCGCTTCAACCTTATTGCCCAAAATGGAACAATATGCCCGTCCCGATATCCAAACCCGTTTACAGGGTTTAGTGGACGACGGTGGCAATTTAACCCTGGCCGCCCTCCAAAGTGTGGGACTAGATGCCACTTTTAATGAACAATCTTTGGAATTGAGAATCCAAATTCCGCCTAATTTACGCAAAACCATTGTGTATGGCTCCGGTAATTTAAACCTTCCCCCGGGAGCCGCCACCGCCCTTAGACCGAGTAATTTCAGTGGTTTTATTAACCTAGCAGGAACCCAACCCTATGCTTGGGACGGTAGTGATGACTTGGGACGACAACCCCTCAACCTGGGGGTAGAAGGGGCGTTGAACTATAACGGCTGGGTGTTGGAAGGGAGTGCCAGCTTTGCAGAACGGAGTAATAATCCTTGGACTCGGTCGGATATTCGCTTGGTCAAAGATGACCCGGATAATGCCATTCGTTATGTATTTGGAGATTTGTTTAGCACCGCCAGGAGTTACCAGAGTTTTGTGCCCATGGTGGGATTTGCCATGTTCCGCAATTTTTCCCTCCAGCCCTATTTGACTACGAGGCCAACAGGGCAGTTTGAGTTTTTTTTGGAAAGCCCTTCCAGGGTGGAAATTTTCGTGAATGGCCTATTGCGGCAAACCCTCCAGTTACCAGCGGGAAACCAGGACATTCGTAATTTTGGCCTCAATACGGGGCTAAATAATGTGACGCTAAAAATCACCGACAGCGTGGGAAGGGTAGAGGAACTTTCCTTTTCTGCTCCCCTAGCTACGGATTTGTTGGCCATGGGTTTAAATCAGTTTGGACTGGGGGTAGGAATGCCGGCCTATACCAGTAACGGTGTGCGTAGCTATGACACCTCTAGACCAATTATTGGCGGCTTTTATCGCCAGGGCATCACTTCCACCCTCACCCTGGGGGGCTATCTCCAGGCGGCGGGTTCCCAACAGGTGATTGGTACGGAGGGAACCCTGGCCACATCGGTGGGTAATTTTGGTTGGGATGCGGCCCTAGGCAATGGCCCCATTGGTCTAGACCATGCTTTCCGAGTCCGTTATCAGTTTTTAACTTTAGGGGGAAATCAGGCCCGCCTGCCCAACTTTGGCTTAGAGGTGGAATATCTGGGGCCCTATTTCCAGCAGTTTGGTAATTTTCCCATTGGCTTTGTTGATGGATCTTTCAATTCTTTTGACACCTCCACCAATGATATTGCCTGGTCCTTTGGGGCAAGCTATGGTCAGACCCTGCTAGATGGTTTAGGTATTAACTTGGGTTTGGGTTATCAGCTTGGTAGTTTTGGTCAACCCAATGCTTATCGGGCGGCGATCGGTTTTACCACCAACCTGGGGCAGGGATTACAGGCCAATATCACCCTGAATAACCGTTTAGAACAGTCCGGCCGGCGGGAAACCCAATTGTTATTGAATTTTTCCCAGACCTCCCGACTCCAATCTCTCCAGGCCCGCAACAATCTCAGTAGTCAGCGGGAACAGGCTAGCACCCTCACCTGGACTTCCCGTAGTCCAGCCCAATATAACAGCGTCAATACCACGGTTAATTTAACTAATAATCCCAACCCTGGTTATTTCGGAACAGGGCTTGGGCTTACCTATAGGGGCTATGTAGCTGATCTGAATCTCAACCACGACTATGACCAATCTAGGCATGGCACCAATTTTGCCTTTGGTACTGCTTTAGTTTATGCCGATGGTCGCTTTGGCTGGAGCCGACCAGTGCGGGATAGTTTTGTGCTGTTTGCCCGTAATTCTAACTTTGCGGATCAATTGGTGGTGGTTAATCCTGGCTTATCCGGCCCCGTTGCAGAAGCAAATAAGTTTGGCCCAGCCGTGGTGCCAAATTTAAGTTCCTATACGGTTACAAGGATGCGGGTTGATGCTCCCAATATGCCATTAGGTTATGACCTGGGTAATGCGGTCTTTAACCTTTTGCCTACTTACAAAAGCGGCACAGTGATCACCGTCGGTACTGAATCAACGGTGTTTATGCGGGGAACGTTGGTGAATAAGGCGGGGGCACCCATTGCCCTACAAACGGGACAAGTTGTCTCTTTATCTGACCCTAGTTGGATACCGTTAACCCTATTTACGAACCGGGCAGGACGATTTGCACTGATGGGGCTAAAGCCTGGTCAGTACGAATTAAAGTTATTTAGCGATCCGCCCCTAAGCATTACTTTTGAAATTCCGGCAAATAAAACTGGTATCTACGATATGGGGACTGTTACGGTTGGTGATGATTCCCGATAGGAAGTGCCTTACCTTTTTAATGGGTTGTAGAAGGGTAAATAGAAAATGACAGATACTGCTTTACCGACAAAAATCAAGGAAATTTAAGGGCAAAAAAGGGTGTCCTTAGTTTGTCGCCCTGTTTCTGGATTAGTCCCCCTAGCCCGTTCACAAAGGTAATCTTCCACATCAGGACGGAGAATAATATCGGTGAGATCTGCCCCCTCAATGTCCACTTCCCCAAACTTGGTATTGGTGCCAAAGGAACCTTCCAAGCGGGCATTGCGGAGATTGGCATGGGTGAGGCGGGCTGATTCAAAATCGGCTCCCCGGGCATCGACCCCGACTAAAATTGCCCCGTCCATATTGGCGGAGAAAAACCTTGCCCCCTGGAGATTAGCCCCAGTGAAGTCTGCACCCCGTAAGTTAGCGTGGTCAAAAATAGAGCCGTGCAGGTCTTGATGGGAAAAATCCGCCCCCACTAAGTTGCCTCGGTTATAGTCCATGGCCCCAGCTTCACTGGGTAAAGCCAAACTGAAAAACGTCAAACTCACACAAAAAACCACCACCAATGCTCGAATTACAATTTTCTTTAGGTAGTTAATCAATGAATGACCCTGGTTGCCTCGGGAGTGGGCCGGAATTTTATCGGTGGTCAATAAGTTAATCAATGCCCTTCTCCTAAATTGTTCCTTACTCTAATATAGGAAAAATGATGCAAGATATGATGGAACATAACCCCAGGACGGTGGTAATCATCGGGGCTTCCGGCGGCATTGGTCTAGGTTTTGTTCGTTATTTTCTGGAGCAAGCACCTTTCCCTGTCAAAATTTGGGCTACCTATCGCTATTCCATTGCCCCCCTGGAGCAGTTAGCTCAAGAGAATAAAGATCGCTTGACCTTAGTTCCGTTGGATATTACCGAAGAAACTCAGATTGAAAAGTTTAGTAAGCAAATAGTCAATAGGCCAGTTCATTGGTTAATTAACTGTGTGGGCATTCTCTCTATAGATAGCCATTCTCCAGAAAAAAGTCTACGGCATTTACAGATTGACCAACTACAAAAATATTTTGCGGTGAATAGCATTGGCCCAGTGCTATTAGCTAAACATTTTCTATGCCATTTTCGCCATAATGAACCTAGTATTTTTGCTACCATTTCTGCCAAAGTTGGTAGTATTGGTGATAATCAATTGGGGGGATGGTATGGATATCGAGCCTCTAAGGCGGCGTTAAATATGTTTTTAAAAACAACAGCCATTGAATATGGAAGAGTTGCGCCTAAAAATGTGCTGGTGATGCTTCATCCTGGTACTACAAACACAAAATTATCCCAGCCTTTTCAAAAAAATGTACCACCGGAAAAATTGTTTACACCAGAACGCACCGTTAATCAGTTAATGGCAATTTTGTTGCAGGTAAAACCGGAGGATAGTGGTAATTTTTATAGTTGGGATGGTACTATTCTCCCCTGGTAAGATATCTACGCCCTGGCAATAACCTAACCCAATTTGTTCTGAAGTCAATTCCTAAAGAGGCTTTGTATGATGGGGACAGGGGAGGATTATGGCCATGGAAAAAATTTTGGTGGTAGACGACGATCTTGCTATTCGACGTTTGCTCGGGATGGTTTTGCGTCGTGGTGGTTATGAAGTGGTGGTGGCTAAGGACGGGCTAGAAGGGTGGGAAATGGCCCAAAAGCAAAGACCGGCTTTAATTATCTGTGATTGGCTGATGCCCAAATTAACGGGGCTAGGACTGTGTCAATTGGTTAAAAAAACTCCGGCGATCGCCACTACATTTTTTATCCTATTGACTTCCCGAACTTCTAGTCAGGATCGAGTGAAGGGCTTGGATGCGGGGGCGGACGACTTTTTATTCAAACCGCTGGAGGTGAATGAATTACAGGCTAGGGTGCGGGCTGGACTAAGGCTGTTCCATCTGAACCAAGACCTCCACCAACAAAAATGCTTACTGGAAAAGGAATTAAAAGAAGCGGCGGATTATGTGGCTTCGTTATTACCTAAGCCCATTGATCACCCTTGCCTGACAGTAAAAACTCTCTATCGCCCTAGTCAAAATTTAGGGGGGGATGCCTACGATTACTTTTGGTTAGATGACACCCATTTTGCTTTATATTTGCTCGATGTTTCTGGCCATGGCATGGGAGCAACTCTGCTGGCTCTATCGGTAATTAATTTCCTTCGCGCTCAAAAATTGCCCAAGCAATATTATTACCAACCAGATCACATATTGACGGAATTAAATCATACCTTCCCCATGGGGAATAACAACAAATATTTCACCATTTGGTATGGGGTTTATAATGTTGTCACAAAACAATTGATCTATGCTAGTGCGGGACATCCGCCCGGTATCCTTTGCTCTTCTTTTAAGTCGGACGAGCCGCTCCAGTTCCTCAAAACCGAAGGCTTTCCCGTTGGTATTTTTTCTAACTCAGACTACCATCGTAAGACGATCGCCGTTGAGTCGGGGATGAATCTCTATCTCTACAGTGATGGCTTTTATGATGTCACTTCCAACGATAATATGGCTTCTAGTTTGGAGAAGTTACAGTCTTTTCTGTGTTACTTTCAACAGCAACAAGGCGTTGAGTTAAAAGAGCTTATTTTTCAGGAATGCAGTTCTTTCCCTGATGATCGGCAAAGGGATGATCTTTCTTTAGTGCAATTATCATTCCTATGACCGACTTTTTATTGGTAAAAGAGACCAGCCCTGAAATTTATCCCAAACTCCCTGGCGATCGCCTTGAAGTTTTAGGCTAGATTTACCTCACAATTATTCTATGATGCAGGTATTTTTTTACGGGGTAAACTTCTTGCTTAATTCACCAATGCTGTATGGGGCGTTGCCGAAGATTTTCCCAGGGATGCTAGTTTTCTTTGGCACTGACTAAGTCCTTCGTTGTGGTAAGAGATCTGGGAACATTACAGTTTTTGTTAAGGTATGTATCAGGCGAATATTTCCCCAAATAATATCAATGCAAAATATCAGTCTTGGCTTGAATGGTCCCGCCGTTGCCCCCCTGGGACTAGGCACCTGGTCTTGGGGAGACACCCTGTTTTGGGATTACGGCAAAGATTTTGGTTCCCAAGAAGTAGCTGGGGCATTTACTGCCAGCCTTGATGCAGGGGTTTCCCTAATCGATACGGCTGAAATTTATGGTTTTGGCGAATCTGAACGTCTGATTGGTCAGTTTTGCCAGAAAAATTCACAACCAGTGCAAATTGCGACCAAATACTTTCCCTTGCCTTGGCGTTGGCAACGTTCCGATATATCAAAAGCATTAACTGCCAGTCTGGAACGTTTGCAGATGACCCAGATTTGTCTTTATCAAATTCATTGGCCCCTGGAATTTTGGCTGAAAACACCAGATTTTATGGAAGTGCTAGCGGCGGAGGTGAAAAAAGGACGCATTCAAGCAGTGGGAGTTAGTAACTATTCCGCCCCACAGATGGAGCAAGCCCATCAATGCTTAGGGGCCCATGGTATCCCCTTGGCCAGTAATCAAGTCCCCTATTCCCTCCTGAATAGGAAGGTTGAGCACAACGGCATTTTAGACAAAGCCCGGCAACTGAATGTGACCATTTTGGCCTACAGTCCTCTGGCCCAAGGACTATTGACCGGAAAATATCGTCCAAACAGTCCGATCAATCTCCGGGGGGCGCGGCGTCTAGATCCTCGATTTAGCCCCAAGGGATTAGAGAAGCTACTGCCCCTTATTTCTGCCCTTGAAAAAATAGCTGAAAAATATAGCAAAACCCCTGCCCAAGTGGCCCTAAATTGGTTAATTGTCCAGGGCAATACTATCCCGATTCCCGGTGCTAAAAATGCTGAACAGGCACGGCAAAATGCTGGGGCATTGGGTTGGCAGTTGAACCCAGAAGAAATAGAACTTCTGGCAAATATACCTGTTTAACGCGAAAAAAACTCTGGGCTATGCAATGGTTTTGAATTATTTATTTGTGTTTGTCCCCAGCCCTGGATAAGTTCCTGTTCTCCTCAATGGAACAAGGTTATTCTCTACTTCGCCATAAAAAGACACCTACAAGAGATGCCTTAATTGGAGAAATTCTCCGAGAACTTTAGGGTTTTGCTGACTATCTTTCCCTGGCAATAACCCAAATTGCATGGACTAGGCCGAGAACATAGAGTCCAAAAATGGTCAATAGAAGATTAATCCAAAAATCCTTACCGATCCCTACCTGGAGAAAGACCCCCAATGGCGGTAACAAAATCGCACAAATGATCTTAACAATGTCCATTGATTCACTCCAGAGCTTTGAATACGATTTTAACCAATTTCCCGTTGGTTTTTTGGGGCGGTAATCACGAACAATTATCTAAAAACAATCCCCCTAACATTAGCCATGGGACTATATCAGGGAGAAGAGTGAACCGATTTTTTATGAAAATACCTAGAGTGCCACACCGGCCGCTTGCAAACGGGCCCGAGCTTTTTTATAAGCTTGGGAAGCCTTTAACTGATCGGGTTTATCTGAGCCACGGTTAGCTTCATCCAAAGTAGCTTGGGCTTCCGTATAGGCTTGGCGGGCCGCATCGGCATCAATATTTGCGCCCAACTCCGCCGCATTGACCAATACTTTGACCTCGTTGTTTTCAACTTCGGCAAAGCCCCCCATGACGGCAATGTTTTTCCAGTCCTTACCAGGGCGCACCCGCATTACCCCAATTTCCAAAGCGGTTAGTAGGGGAGCGTGGTTACTGAGGATACCCAGTTGGCCGGTGGTGCTGGGCAGGATTAGCTCTTGCACTTCCTCGTCCCAGACAACCTTATCCGGCGTAATTACCCGTACTGTTAACGTCATTTTTAGGAATTTCCGTTTTTATAGCGTTTCTATTTTTGAATATCTGGCGATCGGAATAATGGCGGGGGAAAAGCCACAGTCATCCTAGAAAACCGTAGTTAACCCCCACCAAACCCCAAAACAAATTAACCTTTCAGCTTAGCCGCTTTAGCTTTAGCTTCTTCGATGTCCCCTACTAGGTAGAAGGCCTGCTCGGGCAAGTCATCCAACTCACCGGCCATAATGGCTTTGAAGCCTTTGATGGTGTCGGCCAAGGAAACATATTTCCCAGGAGCACCGGTGAAGACTTCCGCCACAAAGAAGGGTTGGGAAAGAAAACGTTCAATCTTCCGGGCCCGATCCACGGTCAAACGATCTTCTTCAGACAATTCATCTAAACCAAGAATGGCAATAATATCTTGCAATTCTTTGTAGCGTTGCAGGGTGGATTGTACTTCCCGAGCAGTGCTGTAATGCTCTTCCCCAACGATGGAGGGCTGGAGCATGGTGCTGGTGGAATCGAGGGGGTCTACCGCAGGGTAAATACCTTTGGCCGCCAAGCCCCGAGAAAGTACAGTGGTTCCGTCCAGGTGGGCAAAGGTGGTGGCGGGAGCGGGGTCAGTCAAGTCATCCGCCGGTACGTACACCGCTTGGATGGAGGTGATGGAACCTTCCTTGGTGGAGGTGATCCGTTCTTGCAAATCCCCTACATCCGTTCCCAAAGTGGGTTGGTAACCTACCGCAGAGGGCATCCGACCGAGGAGGGCAGATACTTCAGCACCGGCCTGTACAAAGCGGAAAATATTGTCGATGAAGAGCAATACGTCCTGTTTGTTCACATCCCGGAAATATTCCGCCATGGTTAGGGCCGTTAGACCTACCCGCATGCGGGCCCCGGGGGGTTCGTTCATTTGACCGTACACCAGAGCAATTTTGGACTCTTCAGGTTTGTCGGCGTTGATTACGTTGGACTCGATCATTTCGTTGTAGAGGTCGTTCCCTTCCCGGGTCCGTTCCCCTACACCACCGAATACGGATACACCACCGTGTTGGATGGCGATGTTGTTGATCAATTCCATCATGATGACGGTTTTACCTACACCAGCACCACCGAACAGACCGATTTTGCCACCCTGACGATAGGGGGTGAGCAGGTCAATTACTTTAATCCCGGTTTCAAATACCTGGGGTTTGGTTTCTAGATCTACTAGTTTGGGGGCGGGACGGTGGATGGGGAAGGTTTCACCGGTGGGAACGGGCCCTTTGTTGTCTACGGGTTCCCCGAGAACATTAAAAATACGACCAAGGGTACCAGTACCAACGGGAACAGTGATGGGGGCTCCAGTATCTATTACATCCATACCCCGGACTAGGCCGTCGGTGGTGCTCATGGCTACGGCGCGCACTTGGTTGTCGCCGAGAAGCTGTTGCACTTCACAGGTAACAGCTACTTCGTTACCGGCAGAATTTTTGCCTTGGACTTTAAGGGCATTATAAATACGGGGCAATTTACCACTGGGGAACTGGGCATCGATTACAGGCCCGATGACCTGGGTAATTTTGCCAACGTTAGTTGCTTCTTTTACGGCTACCATGCTGATTGTCTAGGAATTTGTTTATAGTTAGACTACAGGATTACTGTTTAGTTTTGGTCAAATTTGCCATCTTCAAGGTTATCACTTTGGGGTTGCCCTCAACAGAGACGATGGTTAAATGCTGGGGATAGGGGCTTGATGGTAGACGATCGCCGAGGGAAAGCTTTGGACGGATTGTTAACAAGGGAAAGTTGCCTGAGAAATATTGCGAGGACACTGCTGGAGGAAGATTGGTCAACGGCGGTGAAGTTTGCCCTGGGGGAAATGGGGGCTTTTTTTGGATGCCAACGGGTTCAGCTCATCTACCATGAGTCGGCAGGGGATTGCCTATCAATGGGGGATGAATGGTGTGCGGAGGGCATTGATCCTCGATCGCCAACTTTTCAGAGGGTGTCGGTGGATGCTTACCCCTGGATTTGGCAAAAGTTGCAGGACAATGACGGGGTGTTGGTGGGGAATGTGGATGACATGGAGCCGGCGGCTCAGGTTGATCAGGACTCCCTGCTCCGTGATTCAGTCAAAACTATCCTGGTGGTGCGCATGGTCAAGGATGCCCAGGTGTTGGGCTATATTTCCTTGGTTAATATCGCCAGACGTAAAGAGTGGCTGGAGGAGGAAGTTAATTTAGCTAAATTGGTGGGGCAGTTTTTGGCGATCGCCCAGCCCGTCACGAAGCGGAAATTACCCTCACCGAAGCAAAAAAGGAAGCGGATGCGGCCAACCGGGCTAAAAGTGAATTTCTGGCCAGCATAAGCCACGAATTACGAACTCCCCTCAACGCCATTATTGGTTTTAGTCAACTGCTCTACCTAGACCCGGCGTTGGCGGATCACCATAGCACCCTTGATATTATTAATCGCAGTGGGGAACATCTACTGGAACTAATTAACGACATTCTGGAAATGTCCAGAATTGAGGCGGGACGCATTACCCTCCATAAAAAAACTATTGACCTACACTGTCTTTTGGATAATTTGCAAGCCCTCTTTCAACTTCGGGCCCAGGAAAAAAATTTGCGCCTTGACATTGGGCGACCTCCCAGAGATCCCCTAAGCGGATTGCCGATGGTGCCTCAATGGGTCAAAACTGACGGGGGAAAACTGCGGCAGGTGCTCATTAATCTGGTGGCTAACGCCATTAAGTTTACCCATCAGGGCAGTGTGCACCTAAAGGTTAAGTGTTTCAATCACAACGGCAAAGAAGTAAATTACCTAGATGAAAAAAATGTTTGGCTGCATTTTTTTGTAGTGGACACAGGCCCCGGCATTGCGCCCCAGGAAATGGATAAAATATTCATTCCCTTTGCCCAAACAGAAGCAGGATTGAAATCCAGGCAAGGCAGTGGTCTAGGTTTACCCATCAGCCAAAAGTTTGTCCAGTTAATGGGAGGAGAAATCCAGGTGCGGAGTAGGGTAAATCGGGGGAGTATGTTCTATTTCTCCATCCCGGTGGAAATTGTCAGCATCACCACCAGTACTCTGGAAGAGCAAAGGGAGGTAATGTTCAATGAATCTCCCCCGGCCCTCCTCTGCCTCCCCCCTGACGTATTGGCAAAAAAACTGGAGAAAACGCCCCTGCCCTGGCGACGGAAGATGGCAAAGATGGCGCTAGAATGCAACGACGATGCTGTCCTTGACTTGATAGAGTCCTTACCAACGCTCCCCCCATCCCTAGCCCAATTCCTAACTACCTGGGCCAAGGAATACCAGTTTGAACAACTGTTTGCGTTCCTAGAAGCCAGTTTGCCAGAACCGCAACCCAACGGTTAGTCAACCCCCCGCCCGGTTACAACCAATGGTTTTTCCTCTCCAACTTTGATAAAGGCGATCGCCATGGGCAGGCCAGTAAAACTCTTTTCATAATTGATGATACCCCGGACAATTTACACTTACTGGCCACCCTTTTGTCCGTCCATGGTTACGTTATTCGCAAATCCCTGAATGCCTCCTTTGCCCTCAAAAGTATTCAGCAATGCCCACCGGACTTAATTTTGCTGGATGTGAATATGCCCGTCATGAACGGCTATGAAATGTGTGAAAGGCTAAAGACCGACGTAAAAACCATGGAAATTCCTGTAATTTTCATTAGCGCCCTGGACAATGTGTTGGATAAAGTCAAAGCCTTTAACGTTGGTGGGGCGGACTATATTACCAAACCCTTTCAAACCCAAGAAGTGTTGGCCCGCATTGAACATCAACTTCTGCTCCAGCACCAAAAACGTCAACTTCGGGCGGAAATCCAGGAGCGGAAACGGGCGGAACAATCCCTGGAAATTTCCCTGCGGGTGGTGTCCCATGATCTTCGTAATCCTGTTTTGGGGTTATCCATGGTGCTGAATAATTGCCTCAAAAAAGCAGAACCAGACCAAACGGAGCTTTCCCTACCCCGCAAAACCTTGGAGCAGATGGCCCGGAGTTGCGATCGCCAGTTGGCCCTGATTAATTCCCTGGTGGAAAGTCAACAATGGGAACAGCATGGGGTGCCCTTGATCCGGCGGAAGTTAAATGTGGCCAAACTAATCACCGACTTTGCCCAGGAATGGTCTTTGGGGTTAGGGGAAAAGCAAGGAAAATTAAAAGTTCATCTACCGGAGAAGGAAACCATGGTGGAAGGGGATAGCAATTTTCTTTGGCGGGTGCTGGAAAACTTACTGGCCAATAGTTTGAAGTATAACCCTGACCCCCGCCCTGACCCCTTGGAGATGGCCATCACCGTCACCGCCACCGACCAAACTTTGACCTGTCGGGTAATCGATAATGGGGTGGGCATTGATCCGGTCATCGGCGATCGGGTTTTTGAACGCTATCAACGGGGCGATCGGGGTAGTAGCAACTTAGGACTAGGTTTGGGGCTATACGTTTGTAAATTAATTATCGAAGCCCATGGTGGCCATATTGGCTTAAATACCGCCGTTACCCAAGGGGTGGAAATTTGGTTTACCCTACCCCTGGCAAACTAAGAATCGACCTGTTAATTAGTTAGTAAATTCTGCAAAAATTAAGGTTAAACAAAGATAAAGCCATGATCAAAGTTTGCGTGGATGCCACAGCGGTGCGGGGTAAATTAAGTGGCATTGGGTTTTATACCCTTAACCTAATTCTGGCGCTGAATAAACTACAAACCAATGAGGAATTTAAAAGGCAGTTTGCACTGGAAATTTATTACCAACCTGGCTTTAAAGATTGGCTACGGGGACGGTGGCAGAAAAATAATTATTTGACCGAATTTGATCAATGTACCTGTTTACCTTTACCCGTTACCCTGAGCGATCGCCTGGTAAATTTTCCCAATCCAGTTCTAGGGTTTCTGGAAAAACGCCTAGGGAAACCCGATATTATCCACGGTACAGACCACTATATTTTCCCTAGCCATAATAGTCGTAATCTTTTAACTATCCACGATTTAACTTTTCTTAAATTTCCTGAATTTGTGCCTCCCATCGTCCAACGGTATCACCAAAGAATTTTGCGTTGTTTGCCCTTTGCCCAGGGCATTCTCACCTTTGCTGAAAGTACCAAAAAAGAAATTAGCCATTATTATCAATTTCCCCCAGAAAGAATTTTCGTTACTCCCCAGGCTAGCCGGTATCAAGGACTAACTTCAACCCCAGAAAATTTAGTTAGTTTACCCCAGCCAATTCCCTATGATTTTAATCTGCCCTATTTTCTTTTTGTCAGTACTCTGGAACCTCGCAAAAATGTTGTTGGATTAATCAAGGCTTTTAATCAATTTAAACAAGCCACCAAAGCCCCCCATCAGCTTGTACTTATTGGCCAATTAGGTTGGAAATATGAATCAATCCTTGAGGCGATCGCCAATTCCCCCTATGACAAAGAAATTCACCGTTTGGCCTATGTACCCAACCAATGGTTAGGGATGTTTTATCAACGGGCTGTGGCCTTTGTTTATCCATCTTTTTATGAAGGCTTCGGTTTGCCAGTGGTGGAGGCAATGAATTTTGGCTTACCGGTGATTACTTCCAATGGTGGATCTTTACCGGAAGTGGCGGGGGATGGGGCTGTGTTGATAGATCCCCACGATACCGAGGCTTTAGCGGTAGCATTAGAAAAATTAATTAATGATTTACCTTGGCAAAGGGAGTTACGGCAAAAAAGCTTGGCCCGGGCAAAACACTTTTCCTGGGAAAATACTGCTAGAAAAACTTTGGAGGTTTATCAAATTTTATCAACCGAAATATTGCCATGGCAGTCTTAAAGTTTGCTCAAAAACTATAATAGAATTATTATTTTTTATGGCAACCTATCGCATCGAACATCATACCCAATATAGTTTTAATCAACCGGTTTATCTACGACCCCACCGTTTGCGACTCAGACCCCGCAGTAATGGTTGGCAAAATTTACTGGCCTACAAACTGACCATTGATCCCCTCCCCGTCAACTCAGCGGCAATTACGACCCTGGATGGCAATGCTGAGGAGAAGATTTGGTTCACGGATCCCACCGAAAAGCTGGCGATCGCCGTGGAATCCGTTGTGGAAACCACCATGAAAAATCCCTTTAACTTTTTGGTGGAACCTTGGGCGTTAAAGTTACCGTTTGACTATCCCCAATCCCTAGCCCAACAGTTACGGGGTTATTTAGTCCCCTACGAAGGTCGCCTTGATCCGGTGGCGGTGGAATTGGCCCAGGATATTGCCCACGACTGCCAGCGGCATCCCGTTAATTTTTTGCAGAATTTGACCCAGAAATTGTACGAAAACTGTACCTATACGGTGCGGGCAACGGGGGAACCCTGGGAAGCGGGGGTTACCTGGCGGGGTAAAGAAGGTTCCTGTCGGGATTTAACAGTCTTATTTATGGAAGTCTGTCGGGCTATGGGATTAGCATCCCGATTTGTCAGTGGTTATGAAGTGGGGGATCCGGAAGTTAACCAATGGGAACTCCATGCCTGGGCGGAAGTGTACCTACCGGGGGCCGGTTGGCGGGGTTATGATCCCACCCATGGTTTGGCCGTTGGCGATCGCCATATTGCTTTGGTGGCCAGTGCCATTCCGGCCTATTGCAGTCCGGTGGGGGGAGAAGTAATGCCGGTAAAAACTTTTTTGGAAACAGGGTTAGCAGTGCAGTCGGAACTGGAAACGGAGGTGAAAATTACCCCTGGGGACTTCGGTGGCATTTGACCAATGATTTTTGTTGGGGCAATCTCTACCTTCCGGAACCAGGGAAATTGATTTTTTCTGGCTAAGAATTCCCAGCTCCAGTTAGAAAGTAAAAATATCCAACTGTTCTACTTGATCATTTTCTGTGGTCGCTTCGGTGTGATTATTCATAGCCCTGCCCCGATTACCCTTGCGTAAACCAACGGCGATTTTACTGTGTTTTTCAATCTGGGCCATTACCTGGCGGGCCCGGCTAATAACAGAGCTAGGTAATCCCGCTAATCTTCCTGCTTCGATGCCATAGGATTTATCTGCTCCCCCCGGTCTAACCTGGTGCAAAAAGATAATTTCCTCCGGTAATTCTTTAACTGTGACCTGGAAGTTCGCCACATTTTCCAACAAAGAAGCTAATTCGTTTAATTCGTGGTAGTGGGTGGCAAAAATCGTTCGAGCTTGCACTTCTTTGGCTAAATATTCCGCCACCGACCAGGCGATCGCCAATCCGTCAAAGGTCGCTGTTCCCCGGCCAATTTCATCCAGTAAGACTAAAGACTTAGCCGTGGCATGGTTCAAAATGTTAGCAGTTTCATTCATTTCCACCATGAAAGTAGATTGCCCCGTGGCCAAATCATCCACTGCCCCCACCCTGGTGAAAATACGATCCGCAATGCTTAAAGTTGCCGATTTAGCCGGAATAAAACTACCGGTTTGGGCCATCAACTGAATCAGTCCCACCTGACGTAGATAACAACTTTTTCCACTGGCATTGGGCCCCGTTAAAATCACCAAATCGGGATGCCAATGATCGTGCCCTAACTGGGTGTTATTAGCCACAAAAAAGCCTGCCCCTAAGGATTGTTCCACCACCGGATGGCGACCCGCTTTAATGTCAATTAAACCCAGATCTTCCTGCATTACCGGGCAACAATAACCCTGGTAAACCGCCACTTCCGCCAGACCAGCTAATACATCGATCGCCGCTACAGCCTTGGCCACTTCCCGGATGGGTTGGGCTTTTTCCGCCACCGTAGCCCGCACTTCCGTAAAAATTTCATATTCCAAATGGTTTAAATCCGCCTGGGCCGTGAGAATGCGGGTTTCCCGTTCCTTTAATTCTGGGGTAATATACCTTTCTTCATTGACTAAAGTTTGCTTCCGAATATAATTTTCTGGGGCCTGTTCCGATTTACTGCGGGGCAAACTTAGGTAATAACCAAAGGCCTTGTTATAACCCACTTTTAAGTTAGCAATGCCCGTCTTTTCCCGCTCCGTTATTTCCAAGTTAGCTAACCATTGGTTATCATCTTCTAAACTTTGGCGCATTTCATCCAAAGCCGGATTTACCCCCGAACGAATTACGCCCCCCTCTTTAATGTGTAAAGGTGGATTTTCCACAATATGGGCTAACACATATTTCCCCAACTCTTCCAAATCCGGTGGCACTTTTTGCAAAGCTTTTAAATAGGGACTATTACCCTCCTGGGCTAACTCGGCTAAATTTGTTAACTTAACCAAAGAAGAGGCTAAACCGTACACATCCCTAGCACTGGCCGTTCCCGCTCCAACCCGCCCGGTTAACCGTTCCAAATCATAAATTTGCCGTAGTAATTGCCGTAAATCCTGGCGGAGGGGAGCATTTTCGTACAATTCTTGGATAGTTTTTTGTCGGGCTTCAATACCGTCTAAATCTAACAATGGTTGCAATAACCAACGCCGCAGAGCCCGACTGCCCATGGTGGTGCTAGTACGATCCAAAGCCCAGAGTAGGGAACCGTGGAAACTGCCGTCCCGTACTGTTTGATTAATTTCTAAGTTACGGCGGGTTTGGTGATCTAACACTAAAAAATCCGTCAAAGCATAGGTTTTTAAAGGTTGAATGGGGACAATATGGGCTTTTTGGGTATCTTCGATGTATTCCAGCAAACCACCAGCGGCCCGGATCGCCAAAGGTAGTCCTTCACAGCCCATCCCTTCCAACGATTTGATCCGAAAGGTGGTCAATAATCGTTGTTTTGCTTCCACTAAGGAAAAGGGGGCTTGGGAACGGAGGGAATAGCAAAAACTGGTGGGTAATTGTTTGGGAATATGTTCAGACGGTTCGCCGGGGCGCAAAATATTACGAATATCCGGGGCGGCAGTGGGAATCAACACTTCCGAGGGTTGCAGTCGCAGTAACTCCACCGCTAAGTCATCCAAATTACTGGACTGGCAAGTGAAAAATTCGCCGGTGGAAATGTCCGCATGGGCCAAACCCCATTTATCGTCCACCATGGCGATCGCCGCTAGGAAATTATTGCGTTTAGCGGGGAGCATACTGTCATCGGTCAGGGTGCCGGGGGTAAGTAGTTTCGTTACTTGCCTTTCCACCATTCGTTTTTCGGCTTGGGCTTCGGCCGCATCTTCCACTTGGTCACAGATAGCCACCGCATAACCCCTTTCCACCAACTGTCGGGCATAGCGTTCCAAGGCATGGTGGGGCACTCCGGTCATGGCCACCCGCCCAATTTCTTTACCCCCTTCCTTACTGGTGAGAATCAGTTCCAACTCCCGAGCAATGATCACCGCATCCTGAAAAAAGCACTCAAAAAAATCCCCTACCCGATACAACAACAACGCCCCTGGATATTGCTCCTTCACCTCCGTATAGTGTTGAAACATCGGCGTTAACTTCTGGCGATCGAGGGTGCGATAGTCCCGTTGGGGTTCTTTGGCGGTGCCGAGGTGGGGAGATTTCAGTCATGGGCGGAGATGGGAAAAGCAGCCCCCCATTGTAAAAGATTTACTGGGCAGGGGAAATGGTAATCATTTAGCTCCTAAATCCACCGCAATGCGATGGGCACAGGCAAAGCCAGAAAAGGCCACAGCATTTAAACCTTGACCGGGAAAGGTGCTGTCCCCCACACAGTAAAGTCCTGGTACGGCGGTGCGATTAAAGGGCATGGGTAACAATCCCAGTAATTTGCGTTGGGGAATGGGGCCATAGGTTCCGTTTTGGCGACCCAAAAAACGACGATGGCTGCGGGGAGTCCCAATTTCCATATAATCCAGAGCCTGATCAATACCGGGGAAAATGGCTTCTAGGCGATCAATGAGTTTACCGGCATCGGCTTCTTTTTTCGCTTCGTATTCCTGGGGGGAAAGATTTTGCCAGGGTTCCAACCAACTAGGGGTAAAGGTGTGGATGATGTGGTAGCCTTCCGGGGCCAAGCTTGGGTCTAACAAAGTGGGAATGGAGACAAAAATAGTGCCCTGTTCTTTTTCCAAATCCTGCCAATCCTCCAGCAAAATATGGTGACACTCCATTCCTTCTGGCAGAAGATCGGCTTTAACCCCCAGGTGCAAACTCAAAAAGCTGGGGGATTGTTGGTAATTTTGCCGCCAACGTTTTTCCTTCGCCGGTAAATTATCCTGGTCTAACAAAGAGTCAAAGGTGTCCCAACGGGTGGCATTGGAAACAATTCTGCGGCCGTAAATTTTTTCGCCATTGGCCAGTTGCTACCCCGATCGCCTGGTTACCTTCTTGAAGAATTTTGGTCACCCTGGCTCCATAACGAATTTCCCCATCGGCTTTTTCCAACCCCGTTACTAAACTTTCGGCGATTTTGCCCA
Source organism: uncultured cyanobacterium (assembly GCA_963704945.1). Classification (GTDB taxonomy): domain Bacteria; phylum Cyanobacteriota; class Cyanobacteriia; order Cyanobacteriales; family Microcystaceae; genus Synechocystis. The sequence goes on from CAVPII010000015.1 coordinate 105,250, forward strand.
CGCCACCCTTGGGATAATTAATGCCCCCATAATGGCGATCGGAAAAGACCATGCCCGCATTGATCATGGGGGTTAAGTCCGCTGGCACCACCGACCAGCAGTAACATTCCATATCAATAAATTTCAATAAAGCCGGATCATGGATGTAGCGACGGGCAATGTCCCCCACGTTTTGGGGTAAATATTTAACTAAGCCTAAACAGGCCCCGGGATGCTGGAAAAATACCCGCATCAAATAGCCAATTTCCTCCAAGGAAAGTAATTCCATGGTGTTAAGGCAATTAAACACCCGCCAACATTCATCGTAAAACTGGCGGATTCCCTTGGCTTCCTGGGGAAACTTAGCAATTAACTCCTGCAAAAAGGCCTCGTAATCCCGATGAACTTTTAAGTCCAAATCCCCTGGCAAATGGTAATGAATTTGCACCGGGTCGGGGAGGGTTTCTAGGGTTTCTCCCACGGCCGCTAAGGCCCTGGTTAGCAAATTGGTTGTGCCTTGATCGCCAAAACCAAAAATCATCGAGGCCCCCACATCGAAGCGATAGCCTTCCCGCTCAAAGTAACCGGCACTGCCACCGGGGATCAGGTAACGTTCCAGCACCAATACCTTTAATCCCTTGGCCACTAACTGGGTGGCCGTCACTAACCCCCCAATGCCGGAACCAATTACTATTGCGTCGTATGCAGGGGAAACGGCCATGGGGTCTCTGGTAAGTTAAAGCTTAGGGTAATGTCAGGAAATACAAATCCAAGTTCCAAGTAATTAGTTTAAGGTTTTGCAGAAAAAAAAACAGGGAGCACTCGATCGCCGAGCCACCCCCTACTGAATCCTTGAGAAGAGAACACTGTGAAATTACTATACAGACTACTGCAAATTATTGTCAACACTGTTGCGAGAGTTTTTTATTAATTGGCTCATAGCTCGATCAATTTAACATCGCTTTAACGGAGAATGCGCTCTTTCCAGGGTTGCACCAAGGTGCGGGCCAGGGCGATCGCCGTCTGCAATAAATCGGGATAATCTTCCAGGTGGAGGGAACCAAAAGTCTGACTCTGTCTAGCTTCCATTTCCTGTAACACCGGGGTGAGCAAAGTCCGGGCACAGCTACCGAAGGCCACACCATTGATGATTTTTTGTTTGCTAAGTTTTTCTGGAAGGTCGATAAAATTTTGCTCAGACTGGATGAGTTTTTTCACCGTATGGCCATTGGTGCCCCCCGCCAATTGCACAAATCCTGGTAAATGGGACTGCAAAACTTTTTCGGCGTAATGGAGACAAAGATGGGTGGTACCCCGGCCAATGTCCCCGCTCATGGGTCGGCCATCGGTTTGCCAAATTAACCTTGTGGGTAAAGGTTGAATCCATTCGTACAAACTTTGCAGATATTCCATCACTCCAGGATGGTAAGGGCAACTAATGGCGATCGCCTGGAGACTAGGAAAAATCGGTTGTAATTCCTGCCAAAGGGTTTGAAATTCGGCCTGTGGCCCACCTGGGTGTGGATTTCCAAAGCGGCAATTTCCCCCGACTTCAACCAGGGCAAGAGGCTGGCAACCCTTGCTTGATGCGAATAAGTTTTAATAATTGCCTGGGGACAAATAGGGATACAACGACCACAGCCGTAGCATTTTTCCTCCTGTACCCCCTCTGTATTTTGAGAATTTTGACCATTGGCGATCGGGGGAATGGCCCAAGCAGGACAAACCTGGGCACAGGGCCGGGGGCAATCCGTGGGACACAGGTGGGGATCAAATTGGGCTTTGCGAAAATGGGGATCTTCCCCGTCGTTCAAGCTCACCATCAACCAAGGCGATGTAGTTGGCTCTGACCCCTGGGTGCCATTGCTCAAATCTAAATTCAAAGCTAAAGCCGCTTTTATGCCCTCCTGGGCCACCTGGAACACCGCCGGATCCGCTGCTAAATCAATGCAATCCACCCCCGCTAAGGTGTAAACCAAAGCCAAATTACGGATCGCCCCCAAGTCCTGATAACTGGCTCCACAAATTAACTTGACCCACTGCCCCTTCTCTAGGGATTGCAGCGGATGACCACCAACGGAAAAATTAGCCATTAAATCCGAACACCTTCCTCAAAGTCCCCAATGCCTTAGTCCTTGGGCCGATTGTGGGAGAATAAACCCAATCAGGGGCATGGTGGATTAAAATCTGCCCACCCATTGTGACCTTTTACAGCGACGGGAGCAAAAGAATGTTTGGATTAGGTTGGCCGGAAATTCTCCTGATTTTAGGGGTGGTGATCATTATTTTTGCCCCAAAAGAATTCCAGAGTTGGGGGGAGCATTGGGAAAAACCCTGAGGGGATTCAAAGAGGAATTAAATACCCAGGATGTGGACAGTGCGGAAGTTGTTGACGCCCAAGCAAGGGAAACCGACGATTCCCCATCGGTGAAATAGGGCTTCTAGTGACTCGAAAATGGGATCGTCTCTAGAAATTGTCAACTTTGACCGGACAATCCTTTTTGGCGATCGCCTTTAACTGGTGAAGAATGGTATCCATGAGTTTACTAAGGCGAACGGGTTTGACTAAACATTGGTCAGTCTCAATTTCCAGATAGGAGTTATTTATATCCTCCGGATCCACCAGGGCAATTAAAACAGTGGGGCCGCCCCCAAAGCTTGGCGAATTTTGTCCAGGATCATCACCGCTTCCCCACCGGGGTTGGGAAAATCCACGATCACTAAATCCGGTATATCTTCTTGCAATTGGGCGATCGCCTGGGGAGTGTGGTTAAGCCATTGTAGGGAGTAGCCCTTAGCCCGGAGATAACTACTAACGGTGTTGGCATAGGCGGCATTGTCCGTAAATAAATTGATTCTGGGAATCAGTAAAGCCCTGGAATTGGTCTCCCCCCCTAAAGTTTCTGGAGTTTCCCCGTTAAGATCTTTACTTCCGGACTGACAAGTATAGGGAACAGTAATGAAAAACTCACTTCCCTGGTGTATTTCACTGGTGGCCCCGACCGACCCACCATGGAGTTCCACAATATTTTTCACCAGGGCCAAACCTAAACCCGTCCCCTCATAACGACGGTTAAGGGCACTATCAATCTGCACAAAGGGTTTGAACAAGGTGGTCAAATTCTCCGAGGTAATGCCAATCCCCGTGTCTTTGACGGCAAAGCGGAGATAATTAAATTCAGGGTTGTCATTTTCCTGGACATCGACGGCGACTTTACTAACACTTAGGGTCACATTTCCCCCTTCTGGAGTAAATTTAATCGCATTATTCAAAAGATTAATTAAAACTTGGCAGAGGCGACGTTTATCCACTCTTATTTCCGGCAAATTAGCAGGAATTTCCGAAAGCAAACTAATTTGTTTTTGCAGGGCAAATTGTCGGACAAAGGTTAAACTATGGGCGCAGAGGGAATTTACATTGGTGGGGTTTAAATCCAACTCCATTCGCCCCGCTTCGATTTTGGAAAGGTCGAGAATATCATTAATCAGGGAAAGCAAATGTTTTCCACTGGTTTCCACCATAGCTAAAGCGTGGATTTGTTTATCATTTAAAGTGCCGTAAACCTTTTGTTGTAACCCTTCCGTCATGCCCAAAATAGCATTGAGGGGGGTGCGGAGTTCATGGCTCATGTTGGCCAAAAATTCATCTTTGAGTTGGGTAGCCTTAGCTAAAATTTGATTGGAAAGTTTAAGTTTTTCTTCCGCTTTTTTTCTTTCAGTAATATCAGCAATGGTGCCAATAATTCGTTGTTGTTTGCCGTCTTTATCTTGGTAAATTTGCCCACGGAATAAACAGTGATAAAGTTTACCATCCCTGGCTTGTAAGCGGTATTCACCGGACAATTTTGGGGTGTTACTAACTAAATTTTGCTGAATTGTCTGCCAAAATAAATCCCGATCGCCAGGGTAGATAAAAAAATCAGGGGTTTTCTCCAAAGAAACATTATCAAAACCCAACCAATAGAATAAATTACTGTCCACTTCTAAATGATTAGTTTTTATCTGCCATTCCCAAATCCACACCCTAGTGGCCTGGGATGCTAGGTCATAACGTTGGGCAATTTCCACATATTTTTGTTCCGAAATTTCCAGGGCTTCCCTTTGATAAATTTCAAGTTGGGCAAAGGTTTGGGCCAGGGTCTGACCTAAAAAGTTGATTTCGTTCTGGGGTAGGGAAGGGAGAATAAACTTGTTGAGCTGTTCATATTCCATCAAAGCCCGATGTAGTTTTCCCAGGGGAGTTAAAACAAAATGTTGGATTAACAAGCTCACTAAAAAAAGGATAACACTGCCACTAATAACCGATGAGACGACAATTAGCAGGGTTAACTGATAGGCTTCCTGGGCTAACTCATCTCGATCTAAAATGGCGATCGTCACTGCCCGTGGATTCTGAAAATTCCTTGAACCGAACTTGGGAAAGGAATAGGTATTAAAGGGCAATGCATAGACCACCACTTGCCCCCCTTTAATGTTGGTGTTTTTATATTGGGGGATGCCACTAACGGACACCTGTTGAAATAAGGGATATAAACTCGGATTAACCTCAGAGTATTTTTTCCCTCTAACTTTTTCCATACCATCGCCGTGGGCAAGGATAATTCCCTGGGCGTCAATGATGCAAATCTTTTGTACCTTGGGCCAGGAAGCAAAATTTTGCACTAAACGGTTGAGACGATAGACATCTCCCGTCTCGATTAATCCCTCCGCCGCAAACTCAATACTTTCAGTAATATTTTTCGCACGATTACGAATGTTTTTTTCTGAGCTTTTTTTTAGTGAATTATAGGTGAGGGCCACCGTCGTCAAAGCAGTGAGTGACAGAACCACAGCAAAGCCTATTAATAACTGATAACGGAGCGGACGGGCAACCCTAAATTTATCCTCAACCATGGTTAGGGCTGGTTAACAGCTTCGGAAAATAGTTTGGCATTAATAACCACATCTTTGCGAATAATTAATCCGTGGCGAGTATCCTCCAATAATAATTGATATATTCGCTGGGCAACAGAGTAAAGATAGCCGTCCACCAGCATTTTTTTGTTCAAAGCCCGATCGCCTGGTTTCATGCCCTGGAATCCCTCCGCAAATATTTCCTTGGGCAGATCCAATTCCTGGGCCACAACGGTAAAAACTTCTTCGGGATTTTTTTCCACTGCGTCCATCACTTCAAACCAGACTTCAATGAAACGAACGAACTCTTCTTTTCTGGTTTTTACTATGTTGGAACAACTGACTAAACCGTCCACAATGATGCTGTCCACATCGGCGGTGGTGTAAACAATCTTTCCCCCCATTTCCCTGGCGGTTTGCCCCAATAGGGGTTGCCAAAGCACCGCTCCATCAATGGTTTCTTCCTTTAATTGCTCTGCCCCCTCTTCATTGGCAAGATCAACAATTTCCACCGAATCTAAATCTAAATTATTGGCCTGGAGAGCTTCGAGCAAAATCAGATGGGAAAGGGAACCAAGGCGGGCACTAATTTTTTTGTTTGCTAACTCCTCCATGGAGTTCACCCCAGGGCGGACGACAATGCCGTCGGAACCAGCGGAGACATCCGTCACTAACATAAATTCTGGTTGAGCTTCGGGAATATCCGCCTGCATCACTTGGGAAAGGGCGGCAAAACTGGCATCCTGGTAACCCCGCATGGTGGCCCGGAGGTTATCGCTTTGTTCTTCAAAATGTACAAATTTTACATCTAGTCCCCGTTGGGCAAATATTCCCGTGGCTTGGGCATACAGAATGATTTCGTAACCCGGCCAACTGTTCATGCCAATGGTGAGGGGTTGCAAAGTTTTTTTCCTGTCCATGGCGCTCCACAGGCTGACTATGGCGATCGCCGTTAGGATGAGAATTAGCCCAAACCTTAGAAAACTTTGCAGGGGAGATTTCATGGCGGAGCGGGAAAAAATAAATGGGGCCAAGGATTGGTGAATAGCCTATGGAAAAGTTACCGTTAAGTCCCCCAGATTATTGCTTGTACAAGGGCACTACCAGAGATCGGGGGCTCTTGCTGGATTTTTTGCAGCGTACTTACCATTCATTATTCCCGGAAAAGACTGAATTTCCCCATCTTAGTCAAACGGTGGAGAGTTATTTTTCCTGGCGATCGCCATTGTGGTGGGTAACTCCAGAGGAATCAAGCGGATCCAAGAGTTATTGTGAATAGTCCTGATAATCCTGTCGATAAATTCCCCCCCGATGGAGATCCGTTGGGCTTGATGGGACAACTTAACGACCCCAGCCATTCCCCGGATTCAACCGGATCAATCCGGCCCCCTAGACCCCAACCCATCGCCGGTCTTTGGTTAGGCAATGCAGTGGATCAAATAACAGGCGATCGCCATGGCCATATTTTCATGCTCTATGTGGAACCCGCCCACCGCCGTCGGGGTATTGCCACCGCTTTGATGACCCAGGCCCAACAATGGGGCCAGGAAAGGGGCGATCGGAGTTTAGCTTTGCAGGTTTTTAACCATAACCAAGGGGCGTTAGCACTCTACCAAAAATTTGGTTTCACCCCCCATGCCCTGCTCATGCAGAAAAATTGGTAGGGATTATGAAAACAATTAAGTAATTTATTGCCCCCTGATGGAGCGTCAGCAAAAATTCATTGTTCACCCCTTTCGGTAAGATACGATACTGACAATCCCAAACCAGATTACCTATGGCCCGGCTCACCGCTCTGTTTAAAACCTACGGGAAATATGCCTATCTACCGGCGATCGTCTTTGTCCTAGCGGGGGGCATTGCCCTGGCATTAACGGGGGTATACCTAGGCTTAATGATGTTTGGGATATTGTTTTTCCTGGTCTGGCTAGCTTGGCTTTTACAAAAATATCGAGGTTTTTGGGCCCGGCGATCGACCCAATCCGGGGCCAATGTGTTGGTTTCCACCGTGGCAGTGCTGGTAATTTTAGGGGTGATTAACTATGTCGCCTTTCGCTATCCCGTTTTTTGGGATTTAACCGAAAATCAACGTTTTACCCTTGCTCCCCAAAGTCAAATTTTAGTCACTAGCCTGGAAAAGCCTTTAAAGGTCTGGATATTTGACGATGCCCCCAGCGAAACGGATCGTAAATTACTGCAAAATTATCAGCGTTTCAATAAGGAATTTAGTTTTGAATTTGTTAATCCCGATCGCCGCCCTAAATTAGTGCAGGATTTCAACGTACAAAACAAGGGAGATGTGTTCATCGAATATGGCGATAAAAAACAATTAGTCCAGAATTTACTGAGTTTTCAGCAACGGGAAGCCCTGTCAGAAATTCAGTTAACCAATGCCATCGAAAGGGTAAGGCGGGATGAAATACCCCAGATTTACATCGTCCAAGGCCATGGAGAACTGCCCCTAAATAACGAAAAAACAGGTTTATCGGAAGCGGTGACAGCGTTGGAAAATAAAGGTTTTGTCGTTAAACCCCTGAACCTTATCACCGATGTGGGTATTCCTGAAGATGCGGATACGTTGGTGATTGCCGGGCCGGAAAGAAAATTTCTGGAGCCGGAAATCGAAGCTTTACAGAAATACAGCAACCAGGGCGGCAATCTGTTGGTGATGGTTTCCCCCGATGTAGATGCGGGTTTAGAAAATTTATTGGAACCCTGGGGTGTTAGCTTCGACCCCCGTTTAGTTATCGACCTTTCTGGAGCTGGCAATGCCCTGGGCCTTGATCCCACCATTCCCGTTTTGAACCGCTATGGCAACCACCCCATCACCGAAAAACTCCAGGGGGCGATCGCCATTTTTCCCTTTGTGCGTCCCGTAGCCACGGTGGAAAAACCTAACATCCAAGCCACTACTTTACTGGAAGCTTCGGAGGCCATGTATGCCACCCAACTTTTGCGGGAAGATTTACAACCTAATCTAGAAACGGATCTACTAGGCCCCTTTGACATTGCGGTGGCCCTGGAAAGGGAAAAAACGGAAGCTGAACCAAGTTCTTCTCCCCCGGCGTCCCCTTCTCCTAGTTCTTCCCCGGAAAGTAGCTCTGTCCCTTCTGAAACTCCTAGCCCATCTCCCACTGTTTCCCCTTCCCCTTCTCCGAGTCCTTCCCCGGAAAGTAGCCCTGTTCCTTCTGAAACTCCTAGCCCATCCCCCACCGTTTCCCCTTCCCCCACAAATTCCCCTAGCCTTAACGAAAATGAGAAATCAGAGGAATCCAAGGAAGATGTTAAACCAGAAACTGCACTGAGCAAGGAAAATTTATCCCCGGCCAAAATGGTCGTAGTCGGTAGTGCCCTCTTTGCCACCAATGCCTGGTTCAACGAAGCGGTGAACGGAGATTTATTCCTCAACAGCGTGCAGTGGCTAGCGGAAAATGTGGATCAACCTTTGAGTGTTCGGGCCAAGGATCCCACCGATCGCCGTATTAATTTAGGGCCCCGGCGGGCCATGGTGTTAGGTTGGCTAGCGTGGATGATTGTGCCCCTCATTGGGCTGGCCTTAGCAGTTTGGACTTGGTGGCGACAAAGGTAATTCCCCCATGGTGCCATTGAAGAAAAATTACAGCTTTCCCGAAACCTTACACCAGGGTTAACCCCAGCAAAATTAGCACTTCACTCCATTCCACCACGGCACCGTAGGTGTCTCCGGTGTGGCCGCCGAACTGTTGGGCAAACCACCACCCCACCGCCCAAGCAATTAGGGCCGCACCGATCGTCCCCCCAAACATTAACCAGGGGACAATACCCAACCCATAACCGATAATGCCCGAGCCAATAACAATAATGCCCGTTCCCAGTAATAAATCCGGGGCTAACTTCATACTGCGGCGGTGCATGGCCCCTTTGCCCGTTTCCTTGAGATAGGGATAAAGGGCGATCGCCAATAGTTGACCCCACCGGCCCCAGCCCAACGCCATTACCAATGCCCAGGTGGCCAAGGATGGAGAACTAAAACTAGCCAAAGCCAAAGTTTTGAGCAATAACACCACGGCGATCGCCATTCCTCCATAGGCCCCCATTTGACTATCCTGCATCACCACCAACCGTCGATGGCGATCGGTCACGGCTAAACCATCGGCACTGTCCGCCACCCCGTCTAAATGTAAACCCCCCGTTAAACCTAGCCAGGCCGTCACCAAAAGCCCCGCCTGCAATAGGTTCGCCATCCCTAACCACTGTAAACAACTGGCAATTAACCACAAAATTGCCCATAAAATTAAGCCCATGAGGGTTATCCAGCGGGCAATGCGGTCAAAGTTTACCGGCCAACCTTTGGGCCAGGGCAAACGGGTATAGAACAAGATAGCGGCTCCCCAACTGTCGGCCCAGCAGAAAAAATACCATCGCCGCCCAAATTTCATCATCTTCGGCAATCCACTATTCGTACATAAGACCCTAAATTAGCCCAGGGAAAATTCTAACCCTTTGACAGGAATTCTTGACTTTGGCCGGTCGTTGTAGCAGAAATTACCGGGAACTACCGGGGGACTGATTAAGATTAAGAAATATTAACATCCTCGCCATCAGTCAGTATGAGTTCTCCTACCTCCGCCCGTCTTCCCCATGTGGTTATTTTAGGGGGCGGTTTTGCCGGTCTTTACACTGCTCAGCACCTACGGAAAGCGCCGGTGGACATTACCCTGGTCGATAAACGCAACTTTCATCTTTTTCAACCCCTGTTGTATCAAGTGGCCACGGGCAGTCTTTCCCCGGCGGATATTGCTTCCCCACTGCGGGGGGTCTTGAAGGGGCAGAAAAATATTCGGGTATTGATGGATGAAGCCGTTGATGTTGACCCCGACAAACAAAAAGTGGTGTTAAAGGATCATCCGGCGATCGCCTATGACTGGCTGGTGGTGGCCACCGGAGTGAGTCATCACTATTTTGGCAATGATCATTGGGCCTCCATAGCGCCGGGTTTAAAAACCATTGAAGATGCCTTAATTATCCGCCAACGGATTTTTGAAGCCTTTGAAGCGGCGGAAAAGGAAAGTGATCCCCAACGGCAACAGGCCTGGCTAACTTTTGTCATTGTCGGGGCTGGCCCCACCGGGGTGGAAATGGCGGGGGCGATCGCCGAAATTGCCCATAGTTCCCTCAAGGACAATTTCCAACGCATTGATACCAGGCAGGCCAAAATTTTGCTCATTGAAGGGGTAGACCGGGTGTTGCCCCCCTATCGGCCCCATCTATCAACCAGGGCCCAACGGGATTTGGAACAGTTGGGGGTAACGGTGTTAACGGAACGGATGGTAACTAATATCACCCCGGATCAGGTAACGGTCTGCCATGGCGATCGTACCGAAGAGTTGACAACCAAAACCGTGTTGTGGGCCGCCGGGGTAAGGGCTTCAAGTCTGGGGCAAATTATTGGCGATCGCACCGGCGCAGAATTGGATCGGGCTGGGCGGGTAATGGTTAACCCGGATTTGAGCGTTGCCAGTTTTGACAATATTTTTGTATTGGGGGATTTGGCTAATTATGGGCACCAAGGCGATCGGCCCCTCCCCGGTGTTGCCCCCGTGGCCATGCAGGAGGCGGCTTACCTGGCAAAATTAATTCCCGCCCGTTTAAAAGAAGAGGAAATTAAACCGTTTTATTATGTGGACTATGGCAGTTTAGCGGTGATTGGTCAGAATAAAGCGGTGGTGGATTTGGGTTTTGCCCAATTTACGGGATTTCTGGCCTGGCTAATTTGGGTCTGGGCCCACGTTTACTATTTGATTGAATTCGACAATAAATTAATTGTGATGTTGCAATGGGGCTGGAATTACTTCACCCGGGGCCGGGGGGCTCGATTGATTACCCACACTCCTTCCCCCACAACCTCGACGACGGCGGCAAAGGAGTTAGTCAGAAATTAACCAGCAGGATCAGCTCTGACAGAAAAATTAACTAAACTACCATCAGCTTTTTAAACCGATGCTTTAGACTGTGGAGAGGCTGACCATGGGCCAATGGCTGGAAACATAATGCTGCACCTTGCTCTAATTAACATTGATCACCAAGAAAAACGTTGTCAACTTATGGTTTTGGCCAGTTGCCATCAGGATCAGTGTTGGCAAAAAAATAGCCTTATTTTATCCCTGACGGAGGAAAACAATTGGAACGAAGGCATGTTGGTATTGGTGGAAACCGATGAAGCTAATAATGTACATCAGGTCAAAGATGGGCTGGATTGGCTGTTAGAAATATTAGAAATTTTGCCAGAGGCCAGTGGTTTTGACCGCAGTAAACCCTTATCTTCCTTGGTGAAGCAGGAAAAAAGACGGGTAGAAGCCTGGCGACAGGAGATGGCGGCGAAACACTTAGAATTAACCCGGCAACAGATTGAATTGGAAACCCAACGGCAACAACTCAAGGCATTGGAATTGAAACTAAAACAAGCCAAAGTTGCTCTCTAAGGTAAAAAAAATCCCAGGGAAACCCATTGGTCACCCTAGGAATCTAGACAATGTTTGAAGAAGTCCAGAAAAATTAACCCAACAATTGCTTAGCCCGATCGCCTAAAGCTTGGGCAGTCAAACCGTTGTAGGCCATGAGTTGTCCGGCACTGGCGGTGGTTTCCCCCCGTTTCCAAGCAAACAAATCCCTGGGAGCAGTACTGCGGAGTAGAATCGGTTCCACCATTGCCCCGGCTCCCCCGGTGACAGCAATTAAGGCATCCCCGCCAAACATTTCGGTAAATTCAGCATCACTTAAAAATTGTCCATCCGACTCGGAACAATCCTGCCATTGCACATCGTGGGGGCGGTATAAACGCCGGGGATTAATCACAGAAACCACTTTGACCCCATAACCTTCACTTTCCAACTGCTTGGCCGCTTCCAGTACTGGGATTAGAGTCATATCCCCAATCACAGCGAAGACCACGGTTTTCGAGCCGCTACTGCTGTGGAGCACAATGCCCCCCTTTTCTAATCCCTGGCGGTTTTGCTCAAACGTGGTGCGGATGGGGAGGGGAGACTTACTGGCGGTGATGGGAATACCTTTGTTGCTGGTGGTTAACGCCCAGTCGTAACAGACTTGAATGCCGTTGGCGTCACAGGGAAAGAGGGGGAAAATATTGCCATTTCGCATCATGGCGGCAAAATAGTTTTCAATTTCTGGTCGTTGGTGGGTCCAACCATTGCGTCCCTGTTCCAACGCCCCCGCAGTAAATAAGGTAATGGTAGAGGGGGTGGGACGACGTAATTCCGCCATGGCCTGGGTCACAGTCTGCCAGATCGGTAAACCATTGATGGCAAAAGACTCGTAGGAACACCAGAGGGTACGGCCCCCAAATAATGCTTGGGCGGCGGCTAAACCAGCACAGGCATCTTCGCTGAGGGGTTCATAAACCTGACCGTTGGGGCCTTGGAAGTAATCCTGATCCACGGTGGGGTGAACAATTTTAAGGCCTACATTAATATTGTTGATGCCGGAAGCGGCGTTACCATCCGCATTGGTAACCACAAAATTGGCATCCTGTTTGCCCACATGAACCACCAATTCCCCCATGGCAGTGGTGGCCACCTGTTTGTCTTCCAGGGAAAATTCCTTGAGGGGTAAAGTACCAAGATTGGCCAGAGGTAAAACGGACTCCGTAACTACGGTTTGGGCGGCGGGGCCCCCATGGGATCGTTCAAAATTACTACGGACTAGTTGCCAAGCTTCGGGAGATAAAGCCCGACCTTGCAAAGCGGAAACAATGTAATCCTTTTCTAAGCTATCGCCGGGGTAGAGGTTATGGGATTTAGCCCCTGATTTATGTACTCCCGCCCCTTTTAATTGCTTAACAATCAGGACAGTTAAGGTACCACTGAGAGCCGCCTTGGCCGCCTTATCTGTGGCTTCCAGCACGGCCTGGGTAAAGGCTAACCTTTGTTTAAAAGAAAATTTAGTACTGTCAACAAAATCCCCTGGCTGGTTGCTGTCATCAAAGTCCTTAGCATTCACCAAAATGACATTTTTGAAACCATTACCCCGCCAATAATTAACCATGGCTTCATTGCTTTGGGTGGAAACCATACTATGGTGTTCTTGGCTAAAGCCATTCCAAACCAAAATGGGCAAAAAGTTTGTTACTTGGGGATAGGCCGTGTGGAAATGACCAAAACTGCTCATGATGTAGGGTTCCCCTAATCCGCCATCCCCAATGGTGACCGGGAACAATACTCCAGGATGAAGCTTGGCCCCGGCCATGGCGAAATGTTGCCCTTGTCCCAAAGGCCCCGCTGGAGCCAATAGACCCGGAATTTGCCCTGAAAGGTGACCCAATAGCCCGTGCATTTCCCGGAACCGATCGCCAAGTTCTTGTACCGTATTAATGCCCATGGCCTCCAGGGAACAATCCAAGAACATGGTGCTGTAAAAACCGGGGGCATGGTGACCCACTTCCGTCACCGTGTTTTTGTAGCCCAACATCACCAGAGAGGCGATCGCGTCGGCAATGCTGGCAAAACCGCCGGGATGCCCCGATTCCTTGCTGGCCGTAGTTTGTAGAGTCAAATACCGAAGAGCATCCGCCGCCAATAGGGTCTGGTACACCGCCTGGGGATCGCTGGCCGACTCAATTGCCTTAGCTCCACTGGCGATCGCCGTTTGCTGGCCATAGCGATCAAAATCCGGTAGGGGTTCACCAAAAAAGCGAATTCCTTGGCAAAAGGCAGGGGCGGCGGAGGCAACGGTCATGGGGAAATTATTCCAAAGAAGAGTAATGGTTGGGATTAATTCTACCCCGTTGGGTAACACCAGATAATCCCCTATTCTGACAATAAAAAAGATTGAGAAAAAGCTATGGTTGCTCATCTCAATCCTTTGATTTTTAAGGTCTGTGTGAAAATCCCCCCTAACCCCCCAATTCTGGGGGAAATCAGATTCAATGGGATTCTAGGCGGCGGAAGTTTGCAGACATTTAATAATGGAAGCTTTTTCCAATATTCCCACCACTTCCCCAGAAGGTTGCACCACCAAAAGTTCTGATAACTTCTGTTGATCCAATAATTGGGCTACCTCAAACAGAGACTGATCGGCGTTAACCGTGACCATTTGTTGGGGATACTGCATCAGGGTATCAACGGTGGTGTGGGGCCAATCGGAGGTAGGTACTTCTTTAATGTCCTCCGTGGCTACTAGCCCCAGCAGTTGATTGTCCGCGCCGATAACTAGGAACCGTCGCCAGGGGGTTTTACCAATGACGTAATTGTTAGCAAATTCCCGAATATTTAACCCAGAAGGAACAATGGGACTGTTGGGAATGATCGCATCTCCAGCGGTGAAGGCTTCCATCTGATCTTTGACCTGGGCGTTACGGGCCGAAGAGCCAGCATTTTGCAACAGGAACCAACCAATCAAAATTGTCCAGAAGCTACCGATGGGCAAAATATTCAGAATTCCTAGGCTACCGATGGCGATCGCCAACCAACCAAAACCTTGGCCGACGCGGCTAGCGACGAGGATACCTTTATTCTGATTACCAGTAATTTGCCAAACGATGGATTTGAGCACATTGCCACCGTCCAACGGCAAACCGGGAATGAGATTGAACAATGCCAGGGCAAGGTTAATCGCCGCCAATAGACCGATAATGGCCTGGGCCGGCAGGGGCAGGGAAATTTGACTGCCAAACAGAGTTAAGGCAATGAATAAGGCTAGACTCACTGCGGGGCCAGCGATCGCCACCGCAAAGGCCTGCCAGGGGGTATTGGATTCTTTTTCTAGGCTGGCTAGACCACCAAATAAAAATAGGGTGATGGATTTAACTTCAATGCCCTGGGCGATCGCCACCAAACTGTGGCCCAACTCGTGGGCTACCACAGAGGCAAAAAGGAGCAAAGCAGTAATTAGTCCCAAAATCCAGGGGACACCACCGGATAACTGGGGAAAGCGGGCTAAGTCTTGGCCATAGGTCAATGTTACCAATCCCAAGATTAGAAACCAGGAAGGATTAATGTAAAAAGGAATGCCAAATAGACTGCCGACACGGATATTGTTGTTCATAGGTTGCCCCCCTAAACTGAGGCTTAATCATGGGTTAATTGTAACGAAACGTTAAGAAGAAGCTGAGTAGGATAACCGTCGCAGGGGGTTCGGTTAAGCACAATTCCCCCAATCCGCCTTAGGATCAATGGTTAATATTGCTTCCCGTTGGCTTGCCCATGTTTTCCCCCAGCCTTTACTCAGAAATTATTACCACCCTTCCCCCTACTGTAAGACTGATTGCGGTAACTAAAACCAAGGCGATCGCCGACATTGAAGCGGCCTATGGGGCGGGCATTCGGGATTTTGCGGAAAGTCGTATTCAAGAAGCTTTACCAAAAATTGAAGCCCTGGGGAGTTACACCGATATTAACTGGCATTTCATTGGTCGTTTACAAAGCAATAAGGCCAGGCGGGTGGTGGAAAATTTTGCCTATATCCATTCCATTGACAATTTAGCGATCGCCGCCAGATTAAACCGCATCGCCGGGGAATTGGGAAAGCATCCCCAGGGATTATTACAAGTCAAGTTACTGCCCGATGAAAATAAATCCGGTTGGACTAGGGAAGAATTAAGTATTGATTTACCCCAAATAGAATTTTTTCGTAACCTGAAAATTTGCGGATTAATGACCATTTTGCCCCTGGGTCTGACCCCCGGCGATCGTCAACAAACCTTTGGAGAATTAAAAGATTTAGCCGCAGAGATTAGTCAAATATCTAACCTGTCATTAGCGGAACTATCCATGGGTATGTCTGCCGATTATCCCCAAGCCATTGCCGCCGGGGCCACCATGATCCGCCTAGGTACAATTCTCTTTGGCGATCGGCGTTAAAATACTCCACTCGATGGAAAATAGTAAAAATGGCGATTGTCCGTTGGTGATAGCAACTGAGGAAGTATTCATTGTCTGGCCCGTCTTATTCGCACAAGCTGAAGATTGAGATACAATGAAAACCTAGACAAATAAAAGGTAATATTTGCAACTTTGTTTGTATGAAAACAATTACTTTGAAAATAGAAGACGGTGTCAATGATCGTTTTATGTCTTTATTAAAAGACTTTTCTGATCATGAATTAAGAATTTTAGAAGAGTCTGAATATGTGAGTGATGACGACTACTTAAGATCCATTGAAGGCATGGTTGAAAGCATTGATGCCGCGAGAAAAGAAGCCGTGGAGGATGGTGTCCCCTTGGATAAGCTAGATTGGTGATGTACGACATAATTTTCATGACACAGGCACAAAAGGATGCTAAACAATTAGGCTCTAGCGGATTAAAGGCAAAAACACTCAAACTAATTGAGATTATCCGTCAAGATCCCTATCAGTATCCCCCTGAATATGAGTTACTCAAAGGAGAAATGAAAGGATTAATTAGCAGAAGAATAAATAAACAGCATCGGTTAGTCTATGAAGTTATTGAACAGAAAAGGTTGATTAAGGTATATCGAATGTGGACTCACTACGAATAGATTCGGATAGGGTTAGCTGTATCGTTTATTTTCCAATATTTCTGAATTGTCGATGGATTATCGAGGGATTGGTGACGGCAATTACCATCAGTGAAACAAGTTTAAAAGGTTTGGTAACCAGCAAGCTAGAAAAACATTTTGAGTTCATAGACCCCTTCACTCATGCGCCGCTCCATCCTAAAGTCTTGTTTTTCAAATAGATGAAACATGGCACGATTTTCTAGCAAAACATCCGCCGTAAAACCCAGTAAACCTTGTTGTTTGGCCAATTGGGTTAAATAAGTCAACAGTAAAGAACCGATACCTTGATTGTGGTAGCTATCCCGCACAACGAAGGCCACATCCGCCGTATGGCTGTCTTCATTGAGGGCATACTGACCTACTCCGACAATGTCTTCCTGGTGTTCCTCTTTAATGATCGCCAAAATGATAATTTCTTCGCTGTAATTAATCACTGAAAACTGTTGTAAGCGTTGGTGAGGCATATCGGTTCTCACGGACATGAAACGCCTAATCAAACTTTCGTCGGAGAGGGCATAGAAAAAGTTTTTCAAATTTGGCTCATCACTGAATTTCACTGGTCTGAGCAGTAATTCTAGCCCTGTCCTTGTGGTGCGGTAGGTTTCTAATTTTTCGGGATATTCCCCATGGGCACCCGCAATAAAAGCCTGATCTGCGTAAATTAAATGATTCTTTTTGGCCTGTTCAATTAACCAAGGTCGAAATTTGGGATGGGCGATCGCCGCTAATTGCATGGCCCGTTCTCGAATATTTTTACCGTGGAGATAGGCAATGCCGTATTCCGTCACCACATAATGAATATCCCCTCGATTAAGGGTAATACCCACCCCTTCCTTGAGGAACGGCACAATGCGGGAAATGGTTTCATTTTCGGCGGTGGACTCCATGGCCAGAATTGTTCGACCCCCTTTGGCCATGATGGCTCCCCGCATAAAATCCGCTTGTCCCCCAATGCCACTGTAAAAATTACTGCCCAGGGATTCGGCGGTGGATTGCCCCGTTAAATCAATTTCCAACGCACTATTGATGGCCACCATATTATCGTGGTTAGCAATGGTAATGGGGTTATTGGTGTAGTCAACGGTACGAAATTCAACGGCGGGATTATCATTTAAATAGGCATAGGTTTCCCTACTTCCCATGCAGAAAGTAGCCACAACCTTACCCCGATTTCTAGTTTTTTGACTATTGTTAATGGCTCCAGTTTTCAGTAATTGTACTAAACCATCGGAAATTAATTCCGTATGCACCCCTAAATTTTTTTTATTGCTTAAATAGCTCAATACTGCATCGGGAATACTGCCATAACCCACCTGGATGGTATCCCCATCTTGGATAAGACTAGCAACGTATTTACCGATGGGGCCAGAGACAATGCTATTGCCTTCAAGTTTATATTCTAATAATGGTTCATCGTGGGGAATAATATAGTCAATTTTTTCTAGGGGAATAAAACCATCCCCGTGGATTCTCGGCACTTGACTATTCATTTGGGCAATGACGAGGGATGCTTTTTCCACCGCCGCTTTGACTATATCTACGCTTACTCCTAGGTTGACATAGCCATGGTCATCGGGATAGGAAGTCTGAATTAAAGCCACATCAATGGGCACAAATCCCTGGTCAAATAATTTGGGAACTTGGGAAAGAAAAATGGGAGTGTAGTCCGCTAAACCTTCGTTAACGGCGGTGCGAGTATGATGGCTGATAAAAAAAGAATTATGGCGAAAATTTTTAGCAAATTTACTATCGGCATAGGGGGCTAAACCAAGGGTCCAAACCTGAAGTACTTCCGCATCAAATAATGCCTTGGGGTGTTTTTCGACATAGTCAACCAACTCTTGTACTAAATACTGTGGCTCTCCACAGGCGGTACTGATAAAAAGGCGATCGCCCCGGTGAATGTGGCTAAAGATTTCCCTAGCTTGGGCAAACTTTCCTGGGTAAAGGGTTTGGAGTTGTGCTAATTGTTCCTGGCGATCGGGGCTGATCATAGTTACTCACAGAAGGAGATGGGCAAGGAAATATTCAAATTAGCGTCAATTGTTGGCTTTCCCTATTATATAAAAAAGTATTACAAAATACATACTTAACAAATAAAGGAATGGAAAATATGTTAAAAATACATAAAATGCCAAAAGCCATTGACCGACACCATGGAATTCACATTTTTGCTACCCCTAACCATTGGTTTAATTGTGGGCTATAAAGCCTTAGGCTCTAATCATGATATTGCCCATTTAGCAGGGATTTTTGCCCTTGCAAGCCTACTGCTAAGTTTGTTACTAGCACCGTGGGAAGTGCAAATTGCAATATTAGTATTAGGGGGTGTTATTGCTAGGCTTCTATGGCAGAAATTCGAGAATAAAAATAATCTTCAGGAATCTGAAGGCACGAAAAAGCAGGACAAAGAACTTCAATATCGTGGTATCAGTTACGGGTCAAAAAAATCGGATATACCAATCACCAAAACCGAAAAAATAACCAAATGTTATCGGGGGATTGATTACGAGTCTTCTGGAATATCCGAGAAAAAAATTGATGAGATGCCAGGTAAAGTAATTAAATATAGAGGCGTTGATCTGAAAAACAAAGTAAAAGATTAATGGTCTTCCCTAGGCAAGAAGGCAAAAAATATTTAAAAGTTAGAGAAATAGATAACATAAAAAAATATGGCGGATTTCAATTTGCCAAGGCATGACAAGGCTCTCCACATGTAGGTATTTCAGGCTTCAAAAAGGCATTCTCTGAAATTGAATCTGCTATACCGTTTCTTGATTTATTGCCGATCACCCATTAGTAATGCCCAGATTTACAAACTACCCACAATGGATTTTCCGCCCCGTTTAGTCCCAGCCCGTTCGCTGCCTGTTCCCGCCACCGTTAGCCCTGAACTACAAATGGCGATCGCCAAATCATCAACGGAGGCCATGGCGGCGGTCAAACAAGTTCCTGACCTTGGGGATATTGAGGCTTGGAAAAACCTCATTGCCAGCTACGACCAAGCTAGCGAAGAATTATTCGCTCAACTGCGTCAACAGTTTCCGGTCACCCTTGCCCCCCAAACCATTGCCGGAGTCAATACCTACCGTTTAACTCCCCCCGTAATCAGCCCCGAAAATAAAAATAGAATTTTGGTTCATCTCCATGGGGGAGGTTATGCCTTTGCTGGAGGTACATTGGCCACCGGGGAAGCTATTTTAGCGGCCCATTATGGACAAATTGAGGTGATTAGCATTGATTATCGTCAACCTCCCGATAATCCTTTTCCCGCCGCCTTGGAAGATGCGTTGGCCGTATGGCAAGCATTAATTAAAACCCATGATGTCAGTCAAGTGGGATTGTTTGGTACGTCGGCCGGAGGGGGTTTACTGTTGGCTTTGGTTTGTCAACTGCGGCAATTAAATTTACCCTTACCGGCGGCGATCGCCCCTTTGTCCCCCTGGGCAGATTTAACGAAAACCGGGGATAGTGTATTTACCAATGAATACATTGACCGCACTGCCATTAGCTACGACGGTTTATTAGACGGTTTAGCCAGACTTTACGCCGGGGAGCATGACCTGAAACATCCCCTTATTTCCCCCCTTTACAACGATTTAGAAGGCCTTTCCCCCACGCTTTTGATTAGTGGCACTAGGGATTTATTGCTGAGTGATACGGCCAGATTGCAGAGAAAGTTACGTCGGGGCGCAGTGCCGGTGGAATTGCAACTGTTTGAAGGACTCTCCCATGCCGAGTACCTTTACGAGTTCGGAACGCCGGAGTCAACGGCCGTATTTGAGGAGTTAGTCCTATTTTTTAACCGGCATTTAAGTCAATGAATTGCCCAATAATTTGTTATCTTTGGGGAAATTTCCTATTTTTATCCCCTCACTCTTCTTCAGAAGAGTTTATCTGCTTTATTCAAACAAAAAGTTACTTTTTCTTAGTTTGATAGGGTTAACTTTAATAATTTGGAGGCTCAGGGAGGTTCATGGCTTGGAAAATATCACCAGCTCGGAAAAAATTCCTTTGGCGATCTAGGGGGATTTGGATTGCTACCCCCACCGTGACCCTGATGGTGATTTTGCTGAGGTTTACCGGCATTTTACAGTCTTTGGAATGGCAAAGTTACGATGCCGGTGTGAGACTTTTGCCCCGGCCCCAGGATGATCGCATTGTCATTGTTGGCATTGACGAAGAGGATGTTACTTACCTCAACACCCCCATTATTTCCGATGAACTGCTGGCAAAGATTCTAATCAAACTCCGGCCCAGGAGCCAGCGGCGATCGGCTTGGATCTCTACCGGGATTTGCCCATGCCCCCAGGCACAGATCAGTTGGCGGAGGTTTTCACCACCACTCCCAATTTGGTGGGTATCGAAAAAGTAGCCGGCAAACAGGGCATTGAAACCGTTAACCCCCCTCCCCTGTTGAAGGAGGCCGACCAGGTGGGGGCTAATGATTTGATTATTGATGCGGATAACATTGTCCGCCGGGGTTTCATTTATTTAGTGCGGGATGGGGAACCCCATTACAGCTTTGGGCTACACCTCGCCCTGCGTTATTTGGATCAGTTTGGCATTTATCCGGAATCCACCAGTGAAGACAGTGATAATTTTCGTTTAAATGAGGTGGTGTTTTCCCCTCTGCAATCCGACAGCGGCAGTTATATCCGGGCCGATGATGGTGGATTTCAACTATTAATTGATTACCAATCCACTTTTCCCAAGGTTTCCCTCACCGATGTGCTGGAGGATAAACTACCCCCGGATTGGGGCAAAGGCAAAGTAATTCTCTTAGGGAAAGTGGGGGAGAGCTTTAAGGATTTATACTTCACCCCCTATAGCAATACGTTGGGATTGTCCAGGGCGGTGCCGGGGGTGGAAGTCCATGGCAATGTTGTTAGCCAAATTATTAGTGCGGGAATAGAAAATGAACCCCTGCTCAAAAGTTGGTCAGAGCCGATGGAGTGGCTTTGGATTGGGGTTTGGTCTTTTCTGGGGGCAGTGATCACCTGGCAGTTGCGCTATGCCACCAGACGATCCGGGGGGCAATGGTTACCGATCGCCGCCATTATGGGGAGTTTAGGGGGCCTATTGGTGATCACCTATGGAGCCTTGGTGGCCGGTTGGTGGTTGCCGATCATTCCCCCCATGTTGGGGTTGTTAGGTTCGGGAGTATTTATTTTGACCTGGATGGCCCGGGCGGGGGTACAGGTACGCAATACCTTTGGCCGTTATTTGACCGACCAAGTGGTATCTAGTTTATTGGAAAATCCCGAGGGCTTAAAAATGGGTGGCGATCGCCGCCCATTACCCTACTTACATCGGATCTCCGGGGGTTCACCAGCACATCCGAAGGACTGAGCCCGGAAGAGGTGGTCAGGGTTTTAAACATCTACTTTGGCAAAATGGCTGACGTGATCACCAAATATGGGGGCACCATCGATGAATTTATGGGGGATGGCATCTTGGTGCTATTTGGAGCTCCCACTTCCCAGGATGACGATGCCCTGCGGGCGGTGGCCTGTGGGGTGGAAATGCAGTTGGCCCTGCGGGAAGTCAATGAACAGATAACAGGGCTAGGACTCCAACCCCTAGAAATGGGCATTGGCATCAATACCGGTGAGGTGGTAGTGGGTAACATTGGTTCAGAAAAACGCACTAAATATGGCGTTGTGGGAGCCCAGGTCAACCTTACCTATCGCATTGAGTCC
Source organism: uncultured cyanobacterium (assembly GCA_963704945.1). Classification (GTDB taxonomy): domain Bacteria; phylum Cyanobacteriota; class Cyanobacteriia; order Cyanobacteriales; family Microcystaceae; genus Synechocystis. The sequence continues at coordinate 127,338 of CAVPII010000015.1, forward strand.
TACACCACCGGCGGCCAGATTTTCATTTCTGCAAGTACCCTCAATGTTGCTGGCGATCGGGTTCAGGTCAACGGCAGCAGGACAGTTCAACCCAAGGGCATCAAAGATCCGGTGGTTATTTGGGACGTGGCCGGCGTGGGGGAACCCTACAACCTTTCCCTAGCGGTGGAAAAACAAAAATATATTCCCCTTCAAGCTCCCCTACCATTGAATTACATTTGTTTGGAAGGAAAACATATCACCGACCAAGTAATGCCCGGTATATTGCAAGAACTATCCGCCAAAGGGGGATTTGTGCAGATTCCCAAGGATCAGGACTGCCCAGATAGCCTGACCAATATTAAAATTAATCTAAGGGAAACCGGAGGCCCGTCCGATTCCCCGGCCCTTTATGCCAAAGTGGTGGAATTAGCCCCAGGGAATACCCACGGTTTTTACATTCATTTTTCCGCCATGCCCACCCCGATCGCCGACCGTTTCCAGCAACTTTACCGGCAGGGCACGGCCCAGGGCCCATTGTTATCCAAGGTTACTGGGGGTTAAATTGTGGGGGCTAACTTGACTTTTTTGGGTTCCGGTTCCGCTTTCACCGTCGGGGGAGATAACTTTCAGTCCAACGCCATCCTGACCCTAGAAAATAATAAAAAATTTCTAATCGACTGCGGCACCGATATTCGTTTTTCCCTCCATGCCCTAGGGCTTTCCCACCGAGATATTAGCGACATTTACATTAGTCATCTCCATTCTGACCATGTGGGGGGCTTGGAATATATTGGCTTTACCACCATGTTTGACCCTAGCTGTGCTAGACCCAATGTATATTTAAGCCAGGACATTGCAGTGGATTTATGGGATCGTTCCCTGGCGGGGGGCATGGAAGCCATTGAAGGGGAATTCGCCAGTTTAGATAATTATTTCCAGCTCCATTCCTTAGAGCCGGGGGAAACCTTTACCTGGGAAGGAATTACCTTTCAACTAATCAAACTCAACCACGTGGATACGGGATCAATGTTGATGCCGGCCTATGGTCTTTTTTTCACCGTTCAGGGCTGTAAAGTTTTTTTCAGTAACGACACAAAATTTAGCTACGACAGTTTGCAGGAATATTTTCACCAGGCAGATATAATTTTCCACGACTGTGAGATTTCTCCCTATCCGACCCCCGTCCATGCCCATTACAACGATCTGAGAAAATTACCCAGGGCCGTTAAAGCTAAAATGTGGCTCTACGGTTATCAACCCGGTGCTTTACCCCCCGCCCAGGAAGATGGTTTTTTAGGTTTTGTGAAACGGGGTCAACAGTTTGATTTCTAGTTATTGGTTATTGATCGTTTTCCAAGGGCAAAAATTCCAACACTTGATTGACTTCCAACCCCAATTCTTCGGCCCGCCCAGCCCTTAATTCCAACACTTGGTTAACTTCATCAATCATGGGGCCATAACTAGGGCAGGGATCGGCCTTACAGGGAGGAACATTGGCGATGATCCGCTTGACTTTCCCGTCCTGCAAAAAAATCATATCCAGGGGAATGAGGGTGTTCTTCATCCAAAAACGAGCAATTCTCGGCTCTGGAAATTGGAATAACATTCCCCGATCGCCAGATAATGCTGTGCGGAACATTAATCCCTGGGCTTGCTCTGCGGGGGTTTTGGCCACTTCCAATAAAATATTGTTTTCCCCGATGGTTACCTGGGCCGACAGGGGTAATGGCTCCACCGTCACCGATGGGCGGGAATGGCTAGGGGTACAGGCCACTGTTCCCAGGATTAATCCGGCACCAAGGCCAACAATGGCCAAGGTTTTTGCGGTGGATTTAGTCAGATTACGGAAAGTTGTCAGGGCCATAGTCACACCAAATTGAATCCCCAAGGGCGATCGCCATTGCCCAGGGTGGCTAAAAATAGCAGTTACTAGGCAATGGTAACCAACCAATCTTCAATTAAATGATTAACGGTGGACGGATCTTCATCGTGGGGACAATGGCCCGTCGGCAAAAAATGTTCCGTTAACTGGGGATAATGTTGCCGAAATTTTATACTTCTTTCCTGAACCCGCATCCAGGGATCCCCTTCCCCCCAAATGGCCAGCAACGGTGATTGCAGTTTAGCCAGTAAAGCATCCACCATTTCCCCCTGGGGAGATTTAAACACCGACGCAAAAACCTGGGCCGCCCCTGGGTCGCAGGATGGGCGGTAAATGTCCTCCACCAGGCGATCGGTCACGGCGGTGTGATCAACATAAACTTTTTTCAGGGTTTTACGAATGGTGGGTTTGCGTCGTAGATATTGAAAAAGTAGATAACTGGGTAAGGGCTGGAGCATAAGACTTTGGATCATTTTTTGGGCGAAATTAATACTGCGCTCCTTCATCTGATCCCCAAAGGGCCCTGCACTGTTGAGTAACACCACGCCACCAATGGCTTCTCCACCGTTGGCCGCCGCACAAAGGGCCGTATAGCCCCCCAAAGAATTGCCCGCTAGTACCGTTTTTTCCCCAATTACCTGCTCAATGAAATCCAGCAGTTGCTGTTCCCACAGTTGCCCGCTATATTCCAGGGCCGGTTTGGACGATCGCCCGAAACCAAGTAAATCAATGGCCCAGACTTGGTAATGACTTTGTAAACCTTCGATATTTTTGCGCCAGTGATCCGTGGAAGCTCCAAAACCATGGACTAACAACAGGGAAGGTCGATTTGGTTGAGGTTCCCCAGCCCGGACATAATAGATTTTTTGCCCTTGCCACTGCCAATAATTTCCTTCTGGGGTGGTGATTTGCGGCGAAACAGATTGCATATATTAAGAATTGTTAATTGATTTAATCTCCATCATAACTCCTTACCCCGGTGGCCAGCTAAAGGGGCGATCGCCAAGGATATGGAGGTGGAGATGAAATACGGTCTGTCCCACTTCAGCCCCATTATTAATCACTAAACGAAACTGATCACCGATGCCTAAATCCGCCGCCACTTCCTTTGCTTTGAGCAATAAATGACCAAGCAGAGCATGATCTGCCGGCGTTGCCTCGGACAATTTGGCTAGGGGCTTTTTGGGAATTAATAGCACATGAACCGGAGCCTGGGGATTAACATCCCGGAATGCCAAACAAAGATCATCTTCGTAAACAATGGTGGCCGGAATTTCCCGACGAATTATTTTGCCAAAAATGGTGTCTTCAGCCATGGAATTTAAATTTTATAATTTAGGGGAAATTTATTCCATTAAAGCACCGACATCCTCCCAACAGTGATCACCAGCAATACAGTGCGGGGTTCCCGATTGATTAAAATTAAAAATTTAAAGCAATCACCATCTCTGGAGAAATATGCAGCAATCGGAATCAAAAATTGCCCTGCTGATTGATGCAGACAACGCCCCCGCATCCAAAATTGAGGCGATTGTGTCTGA
>CAVPII010000016.1:0-99435 GCA_963704945.1 uncultured cyanobacterium
GGATGGGCATGGTCTCTAAACCTTGGGATAACAAAACCAGGTCAATGTTCTCTGGAATTTCTAGGAGCCTGGTCACGAAAGACCCCGAAAAGCCAGGGGGTATCACCAAAGGCTCAAATCTCCCACTAACCAGGGATCGAGTAAAATCCGTTGCCCGCCCATCTCGATTAACCAAGAATTGCTGTCGTACCAAGTTAGTTTCATTGCGAATCTTTACCCAGGAGCTAAATTTTCTCCATTGTAAATGATTGTAAAGAAGAGCCGGATTAGCTGGCATTATCCCGGCACGGATTACAAGCAATACAATGGGGAGTTCCCAAATCGACTACCAAAGTAAGGAGAGAGTAAGGCTTTATTTGGTCACGGAGACCATCGGGCTGTGGATCCCGGAGAGGGCTGTATTCGCCGCGCCCCGTTGGTGGCCAGGAGCGGAAACGCCAATGGAAAAATGGTGGTAAAAAGGGGGAAAATTTCCAATCCACAGACCAGGTGCTGGGGGTTATATCCTTTGTCAGGCATTGGAGGGAAAGCCTTTCCAAAACTAAGGATTCCGCCACCAAACGACTACCCCAGTGGGTGATCTGGGCCCATTGCCGCTGGGGACAATTAACCAAACAAATACTATTGCCAAGGTAGTTATCACTGGAAGCCATCAGCAGTAGATTATCCCCCATCTCAAAACAATCAAATTGCTCTGGTTGCCATGCTAGGAGAGGGGTTTTACCGTTAGCTGTGAGATACTCCGTCAGTCCTACTCCTTGAATCTCAAAAGTGGGAATGGCCTTGCCTGGCTCAATCTTTTCCCCAACTGTGCCCTGGAATGTCCCCCGCAGTTGGCTACCATCAGGTGAAGGTATAAGACCATTGCCAGGGTAAGGGGGATTGGGGACTTGGGACTGGGCGGTGGTAAACTAAGTTAACGGCGATCGCCAAGGGAAAGAAAGAGTATCCTGCTTGATAATGCCCCATGATCCCCACCTTCCCTGCATACCCAGGGATTATTGCTGAATGCGACTACTTCCAGCTTATCGGCATTGAGCCCCTCTTGGGTGCCATACAATTAGACACAGATCCCTATCCCAAGATTAAAAAATTCTTTCCATGACCGATTTGACCCTGGCTACGTTGAAGACTGCCCCATTGGGAGAGGTACGCCCCTATCTATTGCGTCTGCTAGCCCAGTATGCCTACCAGGAAGGGGATTTTGTCCTTTCCTCCGGTCAACCTAGTCCCTACTACATCAACGGTAAATTGGTGACTCTCCGGGCAGAAAGGGGCCCTGGCGATCGGGCGATTACTTTTGGCGGAGTTGCCTGACCATGTGGAAGCCGTGGCGGGACTAACCTTGGGGGCAGATCCCATTGTCAGTGCGGTTAGTACGGTGTCCGCCTACGAAGAAAAACCAGTGGCGGCTCTGATTATTCGCAAAGAAGCTAAGGGCCATGGCACCAAAGCTTACATTGAAGGGCCAAGTTTAAACCCCGGTGCAAAGGTAGTGGTGTTGGAGGATGTGGTTACCACCGGGAAGTCGGCGATGGCGGCGGTAGAAAGGCTACGGGATGCCGGCTATGTAGTGGACACAGTGATTTCCCTGGTGGACCGGGAACAGGGGGGGCGGGAATTTTACACAAGCCAAGGGCTGAATTTTCAGGCTCTGTTTACCATCAAAGATATTCAGAAAGTTTATCAAAAAGCTTAGTTTAAGAGCCTGTTTTAAAAGTTATAATCTGCCCCTTAAATCTCCTCACTAAAGCTCCGGCAAACTTGGGGGACTTTGAAGACTTTCCCCCCAGAATTGGGGGGCCAGGGGGGCTTTTCAAACACGTTCTAAGGGTTTAGTCCCCCACGGGATTTGGTGTAAATTTCATCATCATCCTGACGTTCTTTTTTGAAATTATCGCCCTTCTATTACTCCGGGTTCTCTTCGCAAACCCCTGGAAGCAGTGCGTTAAACTATTCGCCCCAAGCACTACTCTTGCCCCACGGATCAGACCTATATGGACTGGATTAAATGCGACTTTCTGTACCAAAACAACAAACACCTCCGTGAAACCCCGCTTTGGCAAGAACTGGGACCCATGGGCATTTTAGAATATGTCAATGCTAAAACTGCTTGGGTTACCTAGCCAGAACAAACTTAGCGGAAAAATTTTTGTATAATCCGTGAACGGTATTATTTCCCTGCCCCGCCTGAATGGTCAAGTCCGTTTCTCCTTCCTCCACCCCTACTATCGCCATCCGTTCAGCCAAGATAGAAGACATTCCTCCTTTGGCTAACCTGTTGCTTAAAAGTTTCCATCCTCCCCAGAGTTGGTCGATGTGGAGCTATCCCTTTCTACGGCTGGGCATCACCGAAGATTTACGGCTACGATTGCGAAATGACCAGGGGGCTTACCATTGTTTAATCGCCATTAATTTGGAAACTGAGGAAATCATTGGTACCGCCGAAGTTTCCCTCAAGCATTGGTTTATCAAGCCTAAAACCACCGCCTACATTTCCAACTTGGCCGTTAGCCCCCACCATCGTCGTTTGGGCATTGCCAAAAAATTAATCCACAAATGTGAATCCATGGCGGATCAGTGGCAGTGTCGCCGCCTTAGCCTCCATGTGATGGAAAATAACCTAGGAGCCCAAAATCTTTATCAAGCCCTGGGGTTTATTTACCAAGAAGCGGAGTGGAGTTGGCGGGCGTGGCTATGGCAAAAACCCCGTAGGCTATTGTGGGAAAAAGTACTATCAGCGGAGGCCGTTTGTCCGACCCCCGTTCACCAAAGCCCCTGATGATTTCCCCCGATGAACTGCTGAGCCAACTGCAAGCCAAACAGTCCTTGGTGATTAATCCCCGTCGCCGCAATGGGGTAATTTTGGTTAAACCCTACCATGCGGAGTTTGCCGGCCCCGGAGCTTTTGTGGGGGGAGACCTAGATAAAAATGTGCGTTTTTGTTACGCCGTTGGCAACTTATCCTGGTTAACCTTGCCATCTTCCGGTGAACAAATTAAAGCCTATCTGATTCGTCGTCAGTGGACAGTATTGATAAAGCAAATTGTGGATAATCCCATCCCGAAGGAACGGAACCCAGGTGATTTTAAATCAATTGGAAAATTGGTTTGACGCTAAAACGGTGGCGGCCCTGCCGGATCAGGCGGTGGCAGTTCTGGTGGGGGTGATGGCTTCCACTGTGCAAAAGGCCCGTCAGAATGCCACGGTGCTGTGAAATATCCCACCCTTGCTCCAAACTAGATCGAATCCCATAAAGAATGGTCAAACCCATTGTTGTTGAAACTGCGTTTGAAATTTTCCTCCCTTGACCCCGACCAAAAAAATCTGCTTTTGCTCACCGGGGCGGCGCTGTTGCTGGCGATCGCCGGTTTAGATAATGTGGCCCTGCGGGATTTTGACGAAGGTTATTACGCCACCACGGGGCAAGATACCTATTTGCGGGGGGATTGGCGTTTTCCCACCTACCTGGGACAGCCTTTTTTATCCAAACCCCCCCTAATTACTTGGTTATTGATGGTTAGCTACCATCTGCTGGGTGTTAGTGAATTTAGTTCCCGTTTGCCCTTGGCCCTAATTTCCGCCTTGGCAGTGCCGTTGCTGTACCTAGTGGGTCGGGAAATTTTTTCATCTCCCAAGGCCGCTCTCTGGAGTGGAACCATCTTGTTAACCCTTCTACCCACCGCTCGGTTAGGGCGTTTGACCATGCTGGATGGGGTCATTAATACTTTTCTCCTCTGGTCATTATTCTGTTTACTGAAAGGGCGCAAGAATCACCGCTGGCTGGGGGGCATTGGCATTGGTTTAGGGTTAATTGCCCTGTCTAAAGGGCTAATTGTGGTGGTGCTGGGGGGATTGTTGGGCATTTTGGCCCTCTGGTTGGGGGAATGGCGGATTCTGCAACGTTGGCAGTTTTGGTTAGGGATGGCTAGCGGTTTCACCCCTGTGGTCTGGTGGTATGGGTTGCAGTTTGCCCAGTACGGCGAAACTTTTTGGCAAATACATTTTGAGTTCCACAGTTTTGAGCGGGTAACCAAGGAATTGGAAGGCAATACGGGGCCTCCCTGGTATTACTTACTGGAAATGGCCAAATACACTGCCCCTTGGCTATTCTTCCTTATTCCCTCGGCAGTAATGACGGTGAAGCATTGGCGGGAAGATTGGGCCAGGGTGGTAATTATCCTGGGCTTCGGTTTTCTGGCGATCGTCTCTGCCATGGGCACCAAATTGCCTTGGTATATGTTGCCCTGCTATCCCTTTTTTGCCCTAATGGGGGGCTATTATCTGGCGGATTTACAAAGCCGTAAGCGTTATCCCAAACTTATTGGCTATCTCCTAGCCTTCACCGCCGTAGTCGCCCTGGTGGGAGGGTTATACGCCGGTTTTAGTGAACGGAAGCCGGTAATTATTGTGATGGGTTTAGTGTTATTTGTGGGCATTGGTTGGAGTGCTAAGCAATATTTGGGTAATTCTCCCCGGTTTGCCAAAACCCTGGTGATGGGTCTGTACGTTACCCTCCTGTTTCTCATGACTAGCCCACTCTGGAATTGGGAAGTGAACGAAGCCTTTGCGGTCAAACCAGTGGGGTCATTAATTAAAACCACCACCCCAGTTAAAACAACCCTCTACACCTCCTTTGCCTACAGCCGTCCTAGTTTGGATTTCTATGGCGATCGCCAGGTGATAGCGGTGGATGACGGGCAATTGCGGGAAAAGGCGGAGCAGGGCAATTATTTACTACTCGATCCAGGGGCCGAGGAAAGGTTAGGCCTCCAAGACTTACAATGGCGGGGGCAAGCAGGGGACTTCACCCTGTTTTTCAGTCCACCTATTACGGCACGGTGACTTTTCCCGGAATTTATGAAGCGAATTATCCTCGCCCTATTAACAGTTATTTCCCTAGTACCCTTTTTGCTTTCCCTGGTGGGGAGCTTAGAGGAACCCCAGGTGCAATCCCAACTGCAACTTTCCCAAACTAATCTTTTACTGGAAGCCTCGGCCTGGCAGGGGCCAAGGGAAGCGGGATCCCTAGGGGAAACTCTGCAAAAGGCTTTACTGGAAAGTCAACCCTACCAAACAGGGTTAAGTCAGTATCAAACGGCGGAAAAAGAATTAATTGCCTACCAGGATAAGTTACGTCCCCAGGGGGCTAATTCAGCGAACCCAGCCCCGGAAAACGCTTCAGATATCAGTGTTGATTCGCCATTACTACAGACAGTTATTGACAAAAATCAAACGGAACTTGATCGCCTCAGAATTAATTTAGGCCTATTGCAATATCACGAAAATCAACCCCAAAAAGCCCTGGATACCTGGCGATCGGTACAATCAACAGCAAAAAACGGTGAGCACAAAACCACAGAAATTCTCATCGCCCTTTATCAATCTGGCACCGTTCCCGTTGATGGGGAAAGCTTAATTCAATCCCAATTAAAAGGTTGGTTCCGTTGGCAAGCTTTAGAGCAACTCTATCGCCGTGAAGCCAACATTGAGAATGCACAGCAAACCTGTGAAACTGACCTCTGCATTAACCTAAGGACTGAGGTGGAAAACAGTGCCCAACAGGCATTGGTCAAACTGGCTTTACTTAACAGCTTGCCCTTACTGGGGGGAGGCACAGGGGTCTTATTAATTATCGGATTATTAATACAGTGGGGTCTAGGCAAAGAAAACGCCATTTTAGCCACCAATGCCCAAACTAAATGGGAAACCCCCTGGAACTGGGAAACCATTTGGCAAGTGTTGATAGTAGGCTTCTTTTTCCCCAGCCAAATTTTGCTCCCTGTGGTTATTGGGATATTGCCCCTCTCTGTGGCTAGTTTGTCCCTAGTGGGCAAGGCTTTTTATGTATTGGGAACCTACGGGGCGATCGCCATTTGGGGATTGGGGGTTTTATTTTTTTCCTTAAAAAGTTTTCGTCCCTTACCGGCGGATTGGTTCAGGGTAAGTCTGACCTTTAAGAGCATCCTTTGGGGCTTGGGGGGCTACCTGGTGGCCCTGCCATTGGTGGTGTTAATTTCCCTAGTTAATCAGGAAATTTGGCAAGGTCAGGGGGGCAGTAATCCCCTATTATCCTTGGCTTTAGAATCCCAAAATTGGTTAGTGTTGACCATTTTCTTTTTCACCGCCGCCGTCCTGGCTCCGGTCTTTGAAGAAATTATTTTTCGGGGATTTTTATTACCGGCCTTAAGCCGTTACTTCCCCATCAGCATTGCTATTATTCTCAGCAGTTTACTGTTCGCCATTGCCCACTTAAACGTCTCGGAAATTTTACCCCTGTTTGTCCTCGGCTCCATCCTGGGCGTAGTTTATAGTCGCTCCCGTAATCTGTTATCTTCCATGATTCTCCACAGTTTATGGAACAGCGGCACCTTGTTAAGCCTCTTCATCCTAGGGGGAAGTTAGCTCGGTATCCCCAACCTCTGCCAGATCATCAGTATTTCAGAAGTTTTCTGGCTCAATGGAGACCCTGGAATAATACGGAGAGTGTTCAAGATTTTCCCAAGGGGGATGGCACAAAAACCGATAGGGCTTTGGGGATAACGGTAAAACGGGCAGGGGTTTCCGCCGTGATTTCCCCATCGGTATTAATTTTGCGGGGGCGGGAGGTATTGATCTCAATGGACTCAGCGCTGATGGTTCTTACCCAGGGTAAAAGGTGTTGCTCTCCCTTCGGTAAATGGGTTAGTAGGTAAAAAATTTGCCACCAATGTTTAATTTCCAAGCTATACAGATCCAAGCGATTGTCATCAATGGTGGCATGGTGGGCGATCGCCATACCTCCGCCGTAGTAACGGCCATTGCCAATGGCGATTTGTAGGGTTTTAACCCTTTCAGATTGACCATTATGGGTGATGGTGGCATGGAACAAACGAATTTGTCCGAGGGCTTGTAGCGCCGTTACCCCATAGGCCAATGCTCCCCAACGTCGTTTGGCTCCTTTGGTCAATTTACTGGTGATTTCCACACTCAAGCCCAGGCTAGCCACATTCAGAAAATACTGACCATTTACACAACCCAAATCAATTTTCTGTTGGTAACCCCGGTGAATGACATCACAGGCTTGGGCAATGTTATTGGGCAAATTGAGGGTGCGGGCCAAATCATTGGCGGTGCCCATGGGTAAAATTCCGAGGGGAACCTTATGTTTAGCAAGGCTGTTAGCCACAACATTGAGGGTGCCATCTCCCCCCCCAGCAATGACCATATCCACGGAGTCTATATGTTTATCGACATATTCCGCCGGGGAGTTACTATACTTAGCCGGCACAGTAACCAGCTCAAAGTCCAAATTATCTAGGTAATCCACTGCCTGGGCAAAGCCAATTTGTCCCCGCCGAGAATGGCGATTGATAATCAGTAAAGCTCGTTTACCCATGGGGAACTAAGGACAAAACTCCAATTATAGGTGAAACTTTTTGGGCCAGCCAATGTCCTTTTTTTTTAGGCAATGATGGGAATATTGCTGTTGCTGTCAATGGTTGGAACCACTGGTAAATAGGGGGGGAGAATAATTGGTAGGGGTTAAATTTACCTTACTGCCCACGGGAATAACGGTTTGCAAAGAGGTGCGGGCGTGGATCTGCTGGCCGGCGTTGGCTTCTAGGCAGTAACGGTATTCTCGGCCTAAAAATTGGCGATCGCGAATAATCACAGGGCCGTCGGGGGCGGGGCTAAGTTGAATTTCTTCCTCCCGCAACATGATTTCCCCAGCGGCGGGCAATTCGATATTAATCTGATCGTTAATTTGATTGAAAGTGAGGGGCCACTGGCCAAATTCCGTAGTCCAAATTTCCCCCTGGCGTTGGGCTGGCAAAAAGTTGGCCTGGGTAACAAATTCCGCCACAAAACGGGACGCTGGCGATCGGTAAATTTCCTCTGGGGTGCCAATTTGCTCTAAATGTCCTCGGTACATAACCCCAATGCGATCGGAAATGGCCATGGCTTCTTCCTGGTCGTGGGTCACAAAAATAGCGGCGATGCCTGTGGCCTTGAGAATATGGCGAATTTCGTGACGTAACCTCTGGCGCACCTGCACATCTAAGTTGCTGAGGGGTTCGTCCAAAAGTATCAGGTTCGGTTTGGGAGCTAAAGCCCGGGCCAGGGCAATGCGTTGTTGCTGACCACCGGATAGTTCGTGGGGATAGCGTTTTTCCAAGCCCACTAAGCCCACCAAGTGTAAAACTTCCCCAATCCTTGCCTGGATTTGTTTACGGTCTAGCTTGAGGGATTTATGTTGTAGTCCAAAGGCAATATTGTCGGCAATGGTGAGGTGGGGAAAGAGGGCATAATCCTGGAAAACCATGCCCGTGTGGCGACGCTCTGGAGGGGTGATGCTATGAACTCCAGAAACACAATCCCCTTCCAAACAAACGGTGCCAGTGCTGGGAGTCTCAAAGCCTGCAATTATTCTCAACAAAGTTGTTTTACCGCAACCGGATGGCCCCAATAATCCGAGGATTTCCCCTGGGGCAAGGTTAAAGCTGATTTGTTGAAGCACTGGAGACGGTTGCCCCCGGAAGCTTTTGCCCACAGCTTCTACACTCAAGATAGAACTTTCCAAGGCGTCGGAAGCTGGGATGGAAGAAACTTGGGCTACGGCCATAGGGACTGACGGAGGAGAATTAGTGAATTGATCTCTTTAAATAAGAATCATTTGCAAGAATTAGGTTAGCACATGGTTCTGGGTGATCTCAATAGCCGGGCCCCTTGCAACCCTATTCCGCCCTCCCCCGGTTGCCCCTCGCAGGCATGGGGAAAAACATTAAACTTTTTCGTTTTAGTCAAACCCTTGGCTGATGGGATTTGTAAATGTCAGAATGCTAGGGACTCTTTTTCTGTTGCGGCGGACTTGGCTATGGATTTGATGCGGTCTTTACCCATCGGCTTATATTTGGAAAAACCGGTTACCTGGTTGCACCGCCTCGACCCTAGGGTAAAGTTGGCTTGGCTGATGAGTTTTTTGCTGGCTCCCCTTCTGGCCAATGCCGTTTGGCGTATTGGCATTGTCCTTTTTCTCGTTTTATTAACCCTGGTGGTTCGTATTCCCTGGCGGGTATGGAAACAACAAATGGGTTTACTGGTATTCTTCACTGGGCTGGTTTTCCTGTTGACTACTTTCAGCCCCGATGGTTTTACCGTTTTGGATCAACCCCGATCGCCAGCTAGTGAGATTGTGGTGCCGCCAACACCCTATCAATATGTACTGTTTGAATGGGGCAAGTTGTTGGTGACCCGGCGATCGTTGGAGTTGGGTATTCGCATTAGCACCTTAATTTTTACCTTGGTTTACAGCACGAATTTATATTTACTCACCACGGCCCCGGAGGAAATTACAGCGGGCCTGGAAGAGTTGATGGCTCCGTTGCGCCGTTTTAAATTGCCCATTACGGAAATTACTTTGATTTTGACCCTTTCTTTACGGTTTATTCCCTTGGTATTGGAGGAAATTCAAAACCTGTTTCGTTCTATCCGTACTAGGGCTATCAACTGGAAAAAGCTGGGCATTAAACGCAGTGCCAAAATTTGGATTTTAGTGGTGGAAAGATTACTGGAAAATCTGCTACTGCGGGCCGAACAAATGGCGATCGCCATGGAAGTGCGGGGTTTCACCAGCCCCAATGAACATCAAGTGCAGTGGCATCAATTGCGCATTGTCCGGGGAGATTGGTTGGTGTTGGGAGCTTTGGTCTTGTTTTGGGGCGCACGGTTTATCTGGGGAGGCATGGCCTAATGGCGCACCGCGTAGCGGATGATCTCTGCGAGATCGCCCCAACGGAACCGCAACCCTGGCATTGGTGTTGTTTACCGTTACAAGGTCGCACCGGCAGTGAAGTTTTTAGCCAACTATTTGGCACCGCATCCATCGCTACTCTGTTAGAAAGTCCCTATCCTGCTTCGCCGGACTACCCCCATTTAGGGCGCTATTCCCTCTGTGCTGGGGCCCCTCGACCGGGAAAATTATGGACTCCTAATCTGGAGGGAATTTTTCCATTTTTGAGCCAATTACCCCAATGTAATAACCATCAAAAGGATATTCCCGCCCATTTACCTTTTCACGGTGGTTGGTTAGGTTGGTTAGGTTACGATGCCGCCTGGGCCATTGAAAAATTGCCCTATCTCAGGCAAGACGCTTTACCGTTTCCGGTGGCGTACTGGTATGAACCCGAAGATTTTGCTCTGTTGGATCACCAAGGGCAACAACTGTGGTTAGCCACTTCAGATGATCAGCAAGCTAATGTCTTAAAAACTAAATTATCGAATACATCTAACAAAAATCATTCAGATTCCCCCTCTTTTCCCCCGCTTAATCTGCAATTTACCACCGACCAAAAACAGTATGAGGCCATGGTCAGTAAGGCTAAGCAGTACATTAAAGCCGGGGATATTTTCCAGGCCAATTTAACCCTCCGTTTCATCGCTACAACCCTCGAAAATCTTGATAGTTGGCAGGTTTATCAACGCCTACAGGCCATTAACCCTTCCCCCTTTGCTAGTTATTGGCGATCGCCCTGGGGAGATGTGGTTAGTTGTTCCCCAGAAAGATTAGTACAACTGCAGGGGGATTTAGCCCAAACCAGGCCCATTGCCGGTACTAGGCCCAGGGGAAAAAGCCCGGAGGAAGATACCCAACTCCGTCGAGAATTGTTGGCTAATGCCAAAGAATTGGCGGAACATATCATGTTGGTGGACTTGGAACGCAATGATCTAGGTCGGGTCTGTGCCTGGGGGACGGTGGAAGTGGATGAACTATTGGCGATCGAACGCTATAGCCATGTGTCCCATTTAGTCAGCAATGTGCGGGGAAAACTGGAACCGAGTAAAACCCCCATGGATTTGGTTAAAGCCCTCTTTCCCGGCGGCACCATCACCGGCTGTCCCAAAGTCCGTTGTCTAGAAATTATCGAGGAATTAGAACCGGTGCGGCGCAGTTTATTTTATGGTTCCTGTGGCTACTGGGATCAGCGGGGGAATATAGATTTAAATATTCTTATTCGTACTCTTTTATTCACCCCTGGCCAGGTAACAGGGCAAGTGGGAGCCGGGATTGTGGCGGATAGTGATCCCACCAAGGAATGGCTAGAATCATTGCAAAAGGCTAAAGCTTTGCTGACAGCCTTAAATATTTAACATTTAAGCCCCATACCTGAGAAGTTTTATTTTAAGCAAGCAATTAATTTAATTAATCAAAAAAATATGAATTTTTTCAAGGGTTTTACTTACCCCCTACGTACCTTTAAGATTTTGCGTCAAATTCCGGAGCTATCTACCTATATTATTATCCCTCTAATCATTAATATTATCCTAGGAATTTTACTTTACTGGGAACTGCTAAATTTAGGCAATGATAGCTTTGAAACTATTCGTAGCTATGCCCAGGGTTGGGTGGAAATTTTGAACCAACAAATTCCCCAGGTAATGCCCTACATTCTGCCATTACTAAAAGCCGTATTTTTTATTTATATTTGGGTGTTACGCCTACTATTATTAATTATCGCTGGGTTTGTGCTTTCCCAAGTGGGAGGATTGCTGGGTTCCCCTTGGTATAGCGTTCTTTCCGAAAAGCTGGAAACTAAGCTACTGGGGAAATTAACTATAGAAGAAGTAGGTTTAATAAAAGATATAAGGCGAGCCATCTCTTTTGAAATCAAAAAGATAGTGTTATTAATTATTTCCACCATAATTGGATTTATTGTTAATTTTATCCCTGGCTTTGGCACTATCTTGGCCACAACCATTGGCATTGGTTCCACCGCTACCCTGACTTGTTTAGATTTTTTTGATCCCCCCTTAGAACGTCGCCGCTTAAAGTTTCGTCGCAAAGTGCTACTGATTTTTCAATGTTTGCCCCTGAGTGCGGGGTTTGGTTTAGCTAGCCTAGTCTGGGTAAGCATTCCCATTGTTAATTTGGTTACTATTCCGTTTTGTGTTACCGCTGGAACTTTATTTTTCTGCGAAGAAATTTACCCCCGCTTTTTCCAATCCCAGGAAGAGATGGAAGCGGAGGTAAAATAGTAACTCTCTCTCAAATACCTATGGTTATGTTGGATTTAATCTAACATAATTTACCCTAGCTTTAATCAGTCCTAACCATTGTTTACCAAGGTTTATAAAACCTTATAAAATGGCTTAAATCGCTTTGGAAAATACCTGCTCTTTTTTCTTGTTTTGTAGGTAAGCATCAAAGACCGCGGCAATATTGCGAATTAAAATGCGCCCCTGGGGAGTCACTTCTAAGCCGTCCCCTAGGCGACGTAAAAGACCATCGGCTTCTAGGGCATCTAGGGCATTAAGTTCCTTGGCAAAATAGTCGTTAAAATCGCAGTCAAAGCCCAACTCATACTTGCTTTCTAAATCCTGGGCAGAAAGTTTAAATTGGCACATTAACTCTTTAATGACGGTGCGGCGAATGAGGTCATCCTGGCTAAGTTTAAAACCTTTTTCGATGGGCATTTCCCCTTTATCGAGGGCATTGTAAAAAGCTTTTAAAGTTTTATGATTTTGGGCATAAACATCCTGCAACATGCTGATGGAAGTAACCCCAAAACCTAGCAAGTCCGATTCTGGTTGGGTGGTATAACCCTGGAAATTGCGGTGTAATTCCCCCTGCTGTTGGGCGATCGCCAATTCGTCATCGGGTTTAGCAAAGTGATCCATGCCAATGAAAACGTAACCCTGATCGGTGAGGTCAGCAATGGTGGCCTGCATGATTTTCAACTTTTCCGCCGCTGGGGGCAGGGCCGCTTCTGGCATCTTTTTCTGTACTGGTTTGAGCCAGGGCACATAGGCAAAATTAAACACCGCAATGCGATCGGGATTGAGTTGGGCGGTTTTGCGTAACGTTTCCCGGAAAGTTGCTAGATTTTGATGGGGCAGACCGTAAATTAAGTCCACGTTAACGCTTTCAAAATTAGCTTCCCGAATCCAGTCCATAACCTGAAATAACATCGCTTCTGGTTGAATGCGATTGACCGCTTCCTGGACTTGGGCATTGAAATCTTGGATACCAAAACTAATGCGATTAAAGCCTAATTTCCGCAGGGCAAAAATATAATCCTTATCAACGTAACAGGGATTTACTTCAATGGAAACTTCTGCATTTTCTGCCAGGGGAAAGGCATCGGTGATGGTGGTAAATAAAAATTCTGCCTGTTCTAAAGTTAAATAATTAGGGGTACCACCGCCCCAATGCAGTTGTTGCACTGGTCGCTGTTTGATCCACCAGGGGAGCAATCATTTCTATTTGTTTTTTGACTGCTTTTAAATAGGGATCCACCGCCGGTTTATGTTGGGTGATAATGGTATTACAGCCACAGAAATAACAGGCTTTAGAACAAAACGGAATATGGCAATAGATGGATAATGGGGTTTGCTTGTGATTCCCCATGGCGATCGCCGTCCGGAAGTCTGCGGTGTCAAATTCCGTGGTCAGTTCCGTCGCCGGGGGATAACTGGTATAGCGGGGAATGCCTTGGTTATATTTGTTTAATAATTCGGCGTTAAATTCAACGGCAGGAAATGCGCTAGTCATAAATTTTTGAGGATATTATCGGGGTGATTTAAATTGGTTTTTTATCGGATTTTTTTATCTTTTTGGGATTTTTGAAAAGCGTATTTGGAGTCGCCCCTAGATATCCCCACCCAAGCCCCGGCAATCCAGAAAACTTTGGGTAGAGCCCCCATATTTGCAGGACTAGGGGAACGACTCAAACAGCCTGGTTATTCCCCCACCATCAGGGCAACGGGATGACCGGCGGTGCTCCGGGCTTCCGTACTACCAGGACGATCCTGCCGGGTTAATAAATCAAAGGTATGATCCCCGATCGCCGTTTTGATCAAATCTTCCAGGTCATGCATCACATCCCGGTTGAGGGCAAAGGCATAATTAGCTTCCTGCACAATCCGATCCATGGTGGCTTCATCCAGGGGCAAACTGTTCAACGCATCTCGGTAAATTTCCTTGAACTGACGGCGATCGCCGGGGGTAGCCAAACTATCAAATTCATACATGGCTGTGCCTTCCCCCTCCGGCAATTGCAAAGCAGAGCGGATAATATTTTTCAAACTTTGACCACCGGACAAATCCCCCATGTAACGGGTGTAGCAATGGGCAATTAGTAAAACAGGGTCACTTTCCGCCAAAGTTTTGAGGCGATCGACATAAATTTGGCCACAGGGGGTGGGGTGAATTTCATTTTGCCAATTAGGACCATAATAGTAGGCCAAATCCTTAGCTAATTTTTCCGTGCGATTTAATTCTGAAAAATAAATGGCTCCGATAACTTCATCCTCATTCTGATGCCGCTGTAGAGCAGTTTCCAAAGTACTGTAAACGTAATATAAATTAGCTAGTAACTGTCGCAATGGTTCCCGCTCTACAATGCCTTTTAAAAAGCATTTCATATAGGCAGTATTTTCTGCCAGAGTGTGGGATTCTTGGGTACCGTGACGAAGCTTTTGGGCAAGGGTAGTCATAGTTTTAAGGGAAAAATTCAGGAGCAATTTAAATCAAGAAAAAATAGATTAATTAACTAGTGATTAACTACGTCAATTAACACACCACACCCCGACGGGCTTCCGCATCTACGGGCTTCTGCAAGAAGATACAGAGCATTTGCCAAATAATCACCGCAATCCAAGGCATCTTTTGGAAGAATTTGACAAATTTGGGGCTATTCCCCGTGGCGATCGCCGTCAGTTTTTCGTTAGCGGTGGCACAGGCTTCCAAACGGGGGAAAAACTTAGGATTATCCGTATCTAATACTTCCGGGAAAGCTCGGGCCGCCGTCTCGTTGGTATTTTTGACCACATCAACGTTATATTGCTTAGCGTCTAGGCCAACGGATTCATAAAAATCCCCCCGTTCAAACACCGTCAGGGTATGGGTAACAAATACGGTCAGCAGGAAAAAGCGGGCCCACAGGCGGGACTGCCAGGTTTTCCACAGGGCAGTTTGGGAGCGGAGCAGAGCTTTAAAAAAGTCCCCGTGGCGGTTTTCATCCTGACACCAACATTCAAAATAATTAAATAGGGGATAAATGTTGTGGTCGGGGTTTTTCTCTAGATGACGGAACATTAGAATGTAACGCCAGTAACCAATTTTTTCCGACAGATAAACGGTATAAATCACCCATTCCGGTGGGAAGAAAGTGTAGGTACGTTTTTGGGTTAAATAGCGCAGATCTAAAGACAAGCCAAAATCCGCCATGGCTTTATTGATAAAACCAGCATGGCGAGCTTCATCCCTAGCTAAGAGGGCAAAAGCTTCCGCCAGTTGAGGACTACGCCCCTTGAGGCGACGGGACAACTCTTTAAAAAGCAGAAAACCGGAAAACTCCGAAGTACAAGACCGCTCTAAAAAGTCAATGAAAGCTAAACGGGTAACCCCATCAATGTGGTCAAAACTGCGTTTGAAATCATCGTTACGGACAAAGTGGTGCCGATTATAGTCCGCCCGCAACTCCTCCAAAGCCGCTTCAATTTCTTCATCCTGGAGGGTCAACACCATATTGGCGACTTTATCAAAATCGGTGGTGTAAAAGCGGGGAGTGAGTAGGGTTTCCTTAACAGGGGCTTTAATGCCGGGGCGAATGGTTTCTAACTGATGAGGAAGGGGTGTTGATACCATCGGTTGTTAACAGGGGAATTTTAAAGGTCAACGAAAATTTTGATGTTGCTTCTCATCCTGTCCAATCTCCTGACCCCTGACAAGACAGTTTCCATTGTTACCCCATAGTTTCCAAAGGGGAAAAATTAGTACTGGGTAAGGGTTTTAAGGTTTTATAAAGAAATGCTAAGGTTTGTTCCCACGGGGACTAGAAAAAATTGGGAACCTAGGAATTTGTTGATCAATCTCAACATTCCCGTAGTTTTTGAAGTTTTTTAAGTTTTAAGCCTAATTTTGAGGACAAAAAAACTGCCTATGATCCTGGATCACAAGCAGTTGAAAAGGGGCAGAATATTTAAAATTCTTAAGCCGCGGGGACGAGAGGGAGTTAAGATTTAGGCTTTTAACGGGCTTTGGTTTTAACCTGACGGGCCATTTCTTTAAAACGATTGAGGCTAGGGCCGGGATTACGACGGGCCACATTTTGGGGAACGGGATCGGCACTGGCAAAGGCTACTTGGCTAGGATCCATTTTGACTTTGGGAGTAGGGACTGCTACCACTTCGGGTTCGGAAGTTTCCACGGGGGCAGAGGTCTTAACGGCCTTTTTAGCAGATTTTTTCTTAGCGGAAGTTTTTTTAGGAGCGGTTTCCGCCGGGGCTTCCTCTGGTTCTACCACCGCCACAACAGTTTCCTCCACGGCCACAGAAACTGGAGCGTCATTTTCATCTAGCTGAACGAAAAAATCTTTTTTGGCACCAAATAATTTTTTAAGCATCTAAATTGTAGTTCTCCTAATTAAGGGGGATTTTATTCTGGAATTTTGGCAAATTGACTGTTGTAGATCTTAACAAAAATCGGCTGGTAGTCCGTCTTTTCCGCCCTTTGGCCCTAATAATCTTCGGGAAATTCAGCCCTTTTCAACCCTGGCAAATCCCTAAACAGTTTTGATCACCCCATAAAACTGCCCAATGTTATGGGGCAGGGCAGTGTAACAGTTTACAAAAACTAAACCCGACAAAAATAGTCGGGATTAATTGACGCTCATTTTTCACCGTGTTAGCATTCCCAAAGATTAATGAAATTAGGAATTAGCCCATGACCGTCGCCACGCAAACCACTCCAGAATTTATTTCTGCCTGCACAAAGTTAGTTTCCAAGGAAGGCAACACCGAATATCCCCTCAAGGCTCTCCATATCTGTGAAGAAACCTTTGCCCCTCTGGAAGTGGCCTACGATTACGACCTCATCCGTCGCCACGTTACCCGGGAAACCATTGAGGCGGGGCCCAACTCCATTTGGCGCTACCGAGCTTTTTTACCCGTAACCGGCAAGGACGTTATTGATGTGGGTACGGGCATGACCCCCCTGGTGAAGTCCCACCGTTTGGCCCGTCGTCTGGGTTTGAAAAATCTTTACATTAAAAACGATGCGGTCAATATGCCCACCTTGAGCTTTAAGGATCGGGTGGTTTCCGTTGCCTTGACAAGAGCTCGGGAATTGGGCTTCACGACGGTTTCCTGTGCCAGCACCGGTAATTTGGCTAATTCCACCGCGGCGATCGCCGCCCATGCAGGTTTGGACTGCTGTGTGTTCATCCCCTCGGATTTAGAAGCCGGGAAAGTGCTAGGAACATTAATTTATAACCCCACCCTGATGGCGGTCAAAGGCAACTACGATCAAGTTAATCGCCTTTGCTGTGAAGTGGGCAATAGCTACGGCTGGGGCTTCGTTAATATCAACCTGCGTCCTTACTACTCCGAAGGTTCCAAAACCCTAGGCTTTGAAGTGGCGGAACAATTGGGCTGGAAACTGCCGGATCACATTGTGGCTCCCCTTGCCTCTGGTTCCCTGTTCACCAAAATCCATAAAGGCTTCCAAGAATTTATCAAAGTTGGTTTAGTGGATGATAAACCCGTGCGTTTCAGTGGAGCCCAGGCGGAAGGTTGTTCCCCCATTGCCACCGCTTTCCGGGAAGGTCGGGACTTTGTTACCCCCGTTAAACCCAACACCATAGCCAAGTCCATTGCCATTGGGAACCCCGCCGACGGTGTTTATGCCCTGGATATCGCCCGTAAAACCAACGGTAATATTGAAAGCGTTAATGATGCAGAAATTATTGAAGGCATCAAGCTACTGGCGGAAACGGAAGGTATCTTCACTGAAACCGCTGGGGGAACCACCGTTGCTGTGCTAAAAAAATTGGTGGAAGCGGGCAAAATCGATCCCGAAGAAACCACGGTGGTTTACATCACTGGCAATGGACTAAAAACCCAAGAAGCAGTCCAAAGCCATGTGGGAGAACCCCTCACCATCGATGCCAACTTAGACAGCTTTGAGCGGGCTTTGGAGCGTTCCCGCACCCTCGATCGTTTGGAGTGGCAACAGGTTTTGGTTTAGGAAACAGAAGAAAAAGCAAGTTAATTAAGGGAATAAACCCCTAGTTAATCAATTTCCACCACTAATTTTCATTAATCATTCCTTTTAGGAAATTATCCGCTGGGCAATAGCCATGGCGGATTTTTTTGTCAATTTTGAACCTTATTTTTGCTTTGAAATTGGGGAAAGTTAACAAAAGAGGATATTCCGTGGGCTTTGTATCATTAATTACATTGGCTCTAAGATTTGGGGATATTTTGGACAGATAGACATTAAAAAAAACTAAAGTTTTGCCATTTTCTGAAAATTGGTGACAAAATCTAGCCACGGGTCTTGGTATTTAGCCAGGAACGTCACTACCGCAATGCATTTTTTCCAACCTTATGAGCAATATGCCCCTTCCTTCCACCACCGACACCCCAGAAACCGATGCCGTGAACCAAATTGAGGCGGGGTTGGTTGATGGCTCGGCGATCGCCGAAGAGTTGTCCTCGGGCATAGAAGTAACCATGGCGGCGGGGAATCAGGGGAGTTTTAATAAAGCAGTTAGTGAAGATACGGTGGGGGCGTTTTTCAAGGAAATGGCCCGGTATCCCCTGCTCAATACGGTGGAGGAAGTGGAATTAGCTCGGCAGGTGCGAGTCTTAGTCGATGCGGAAGAAATTAGACAACAACTCCAGCAAAAATTAGAACGAACGCCTTCCCCCCAGGAATGGGCTGAAGCCATGAATTTCAGCCAGGTGAGGCAATTTGAAATTTGGTTATATCAACTACGGGCCGCTAAACGCCGTATGATCCGCTCCAACCTCCGTTTAGTGGTTTCCATTGCTAAGCGTTACCTCAACCGGGGAGTACCCTTCCTCGACCTCATCCAAGAAGGGGCGATCGGGCTGAATCGGGCGGCGGAAAAATTTGATCCCGATAAAGGTTATAAGTTTTCTACCTATGCCTATTGGTGGATTCGCCAGGCCATCACCCGTACCATTGCCAACGATGCCCGCACCATTCGTTTACCTATCCACGTTGTTGAAAAACTCAATAAAATCAAGAAAGCCCAGCGGGATCTGAAACAGGAGTTACAGCGGAATCCCAACGAGGAAGAGTTAGCAAAAGCCCTGGATATTACCCCGGTTCAACTGCGGCAATTACTCCAGCTCCGTCGTCAGTCCCTCTCTTTGAACCATCGGGTGGGGAAAGGGGAAGACACAGAATTAGTGGATTTATTGGAGGATCAACACTTGCAATTGCCGGAGGATTTAATGAATGAATCCATGTTGCGGCGGGAAATTGTCGAGGTGTTGGCGGAAGTGCTGACGGAAAGGGAAATGGAGGTGATTTGTTTACGGTATGGCATTGCCAGCCACCAAAGTTACACCCTGGAGGAAGTGGGTCATATGTTCAATCTTTCCCGGGAAAGGGTACGCCAAATCCAAAGCAAGGCCATGCGGAAGTTGCGTCGTCCCCAGGTGGCCCGTCGGCTTAAGGGCTGGTTATATTAGCCCCATCGGTGAGGTTGGTCGCAATTTGGTAATTGGGTAAAACAAACCTGCCCCGATTTAACCGGAGGGAAGTTTGGGGAGCAATAGGTTCCAGGAGCTGACGATAGATGAACGGTGGGAGCAGGGAACTACTCGTCCAACAGCTTGACGGATACATCCACCGCTTCCACATCGATGGTACCGGGGGGCGTGGGTCTCGTAAATTTGCCATCACTGACCTGTAATACTTCTCCACAACTGGGGCAACGACATTCCTGGCCATCAAAACCAGTGAATTCGTAATGGCAAACGGGACAATCGGACTCCACTAGTTTCCGCTTGAGCCACCAGCGGAATACCCAGAATGCTATCACCGGGGCGGTGAATAACAATAAAATGACAATGGCAATGCCGTTGACTACCCATTTCAGCCCAATGGCACTGAGGAGTAATGCCCCCGCCAAGATCGTTAGCCCACAGCCTAGGCCGGATTGATTAATGGTGACGAATTTTGGGGGAAAATTATTCACAGGTTACTCCTACCAACAGAATCACCGCTAGGGTTACTGTTTTCTATGCTAGTGCATTGACTCCATCGTTTGTGATCATTTTTACCGTTTTCCTAGGGTCGGTTATTCCCCTTTAAATTTTGAAATTTTTCTGCCATGACTAGGGTTGCCATCATCGGGGCCGGCATTATCGGGGCGGCGATCGCCTATGAATTGAGTTTCATGCCGGGTTTAACCATTGACCTATTTGATGGACAACAACCGGGGCAGGGAGCGACGGGGGCGGCCTTGGGAATTTTGATGGCGGTGATTAGCCAAAAAACCAGGGGTCGGGGTTGGCGTTTACGGGAAACAAGTTTGCAGAGATACCGTACCCTTTTGCCGGAATTAGAGGCGGCCACGGGGGAAAGTGTTGAAGTTAATCGCCATGGTTTGGTGAAAATTCTCCAGGAACCGGATTGGCCCCGTTGGGAAAAATTACAGGCAGTTCGTAGCCAACAGGGTTACCCCCTAGAACTGTGGAGCCGGGCACAAGTCCAGGAAAAATTAAGGGGTTGCCCGTTAAATTACCCCCAGCTAGCAGGGGCCATTTATTCTCCTTGGGATTGGCAGATTCAGCCCCGGATTTTAACCCAGGCTTTAATTAAAGCAAGCATTAAACGGGGAGTAGCTTGTCATTTTCAACAAAGGGTTAAACCCTTAGCAAAGGTTGCAGGCACTGGCCATTGCCCAGAAATTCGGACAGACCAGGAAAATTTCCCGGTGGATTACGCAATTATCACCGCAGGCTTAGGTAGCACTTCCCTAACCCAAGCAGAAAATTCCCCACAACTTCCCCTCCAAATAGAGCCAGTCATTGGCCAAGCTTTTTTGGTGCAACTTCCCAATTTTTTAAATCCCACAGACCATTGGCGATCGGTGTTAACCACAGAGGATGTGCATCTGGTTCCCCTTGGTAAGGGGCAATTTTGGTTGGGGGCCACGGTGGAATTCCCGGCAGATTGCCCCGATGGTGTGCCGAACCAACAATTACGGCAGGAACTTTGGCAAAGGGCGATCGCCTATTACCCGTTTTTAGAGGAAGCAAAAATAATTAACTACTGGCACGGTAAGCGGCCCGGCCGGTGGGGGAAAGCGCCCCGGTCATTCGACCTTTAGCCAACTATGACAATGTACTGATTGCCAGCGGTCATTACCGCAACGGGGTGTTGTTGGCCCCAGCCACTGCCCAGGAGGTGGGAACTTGGTTAAGGAAAAAATTAGGGCAGGCATAATGGCGGGTTTTTTCCCACCAGCGTATGCCAAAGAGTTTCTAAGCTAACGACCTAGACGGTTTTCAATGCCTTCACAACCGCCGGGGATGGTTTTACGGGTTAATTCCCCTCCCCAGGCACAGCAATAACACCTTTGTTCTTCGCTCATATTTTTCACATTGCTAAAGTTGGCATTTTCCACCACCGCCCCGGTATATTCCCCCGTTTCATAATTGGGAATCTGGTTGCGACTGCGGGGACTAGCTGTATCCAAGGATCCATAGAAAAGTCTTGCCGATTTCAGATCGGCCCCAGCTAGATTGGTTTCGTATAACACTGTCCTCGATAAATTGGCCTTAACCAAATCCCCTTGGCTCAAATTGGCCCGGATCAAATAAACTTCACTGAGATCCACCCACCGTAAATCCTGCCCCACCAAATCCGCCGCCACCAACATTACCCCCAGATTAATCACCCGTAGGCCATGGGCCCGGTCTTCCTGGTAACCCCCCATGCCGTCAAAAATGGGGCGACCCAGGTAATAGTCCCGCTTCAGGGGAGAAAGAAGGCGGGATTGGGATAAAAACCGCAAAATTTTTGCTTTCCCACCGGCATCCACACTGGCAAGGATGGCCGCCGTTCGGCCTTCCGCAAAGGCCCGTTCCTGGGGCCAATCTTCCAACATCCCTTCATCGCTCAAAGCTAAATCCGATACCCCTTGGAAATAGGCATCAATGGTTTGTTGTTGGGTGATGCGATTTTGCTGAATGGTCAAATCTTTGGAAATTACATACTGTTGCCAGGCCACATAGACCGCTAAAACGGCGATCATGATTTGTCCTAGGGCCCCCACCCATTCAGCCCAGGAACCAAATTCGTCGTATTTAAACTGGTTGAGCCAATATTTTAAGGAACGGTATAGCCCCACATAGTGAAACAAAGCGGCGATCGCCAGAACCAGCCCCAATCCCCCTATTAAGGAACGACGCTCCTGGGGGGTAAGGTAATGTTGAACCCAGGATTTAATGGTGGGCAGAACCACCTGGAGAGAAAACATCAAGGCCAAAACCGCCGAGGTAAATCCCAACCACAGCCAATCGAGGATTAACCCCAGGGCTATACCCAGCACTGCGGCCATCAAAAACCAAGGCATGGCGGGATCAACGGATTCCTGAAAAACCCATTGGGGCAAAGAACGACGGGGTGGAGGGGACTCCCCTGGCATCAAAGCTGAAGGTAAATCGGAATACTCGTTGGGCATAGCCAAGAAATTTACAGGGAAAGAACCGTTCCTAGGATTTTAATTGATGCCATCGATGATCATCCAAAGCGGCGATCGCCGTCAGCAGTTCTTTGGGCTGATGTATCAAAAAATCTGGCTTATATTCCTGCAAAATAGCTGGGGAACTAAAGCCCCAGGCAACGGAAATCATAGTTAATTTACTTTTTTTGGCCGCACTAATGTCCCTGGTTTCATCCCCCACATAAATCACTTCATCAGCCTTGAAATTATGTTCCTTTAACACCTTATTAATCATGCGATTTTTGCCAAATAGGGTGGTTCCTGCTTGGACAAAATCAAAAATATGATCTAAGCCATTGTTACGGAGAAAAATATGGACGTTATCTCCCAAGTTTGAAGTCAC
Source organism: uncultured cyanobacterium (assembly GCA_963704945.1). GTDB lineage: Bacteria > Cyanobacteriota > Cyanobacteriia > Cyanobacteriales > Microcystaceae > Synechocystis. The sequence goes on from CAVPII010000016.1 coordinate 22,873, forward strand.
AATCCCTAACACATAGCCCTTATTTTTAAGCAAGAATAACACTTCCTGCATATCCAAATATGGTTTTAGATCGGTGATTTCTTTGCCCAATTCTTTCTTTAAACGCTTGAGAATAAAGGGAATTTTAAAGGGGGAAACCCGAGAATATTTGATGATTTCAGCGGAGCTTAATTTTTTTAGCCTGGCCAATTCTTCCTGATCTACCTGGGGATAGCCAAATTCATCCGCTAAACGATTAACAATGCCAAAAAAAGCGTCATGGGTGTCGGCAATTGTACCGTCAAAATCGAATAATACGGCTTTAATGGCCATGGTGAAGAATAGGGGCGGCCCGTTTGTTTAGTCAGTCTTCCATTGTAGATTAGCCCGGGCGTTACGCCGTAACATGGCGGGTTTGATTCTCCTTAGGGCCGAAGCGGTGAACTGTTGTTCCCAATCATCTTGGCTGATTTCCGCCAATGCTTGTAAATCAGGATTGAGATTTCCAGGATAGGGATTGAATTCCGCCACATCCGTTGCCTGGGCAAACCTTTGATTCCACGGACAAACATCTTGGCAAATGTCGCACCCCGCCACCCAGCCCTGGAGATTATCGGCGATCGCCGGGGGCAAGGTTTCATCCCGATTTTCAATGGTATGGTAAGCAATACATTTATTACTATCAACCACAAAGGGTTCCACAATGGCCTGGGTGGGACAAGCTTCCAGACAGCGGGTGCAGGTGCCACAATGCTGACGGTGGGGGCGATCGCCGCTCAAAGGTAGATTGGTGACAATTTCCCCCAGGAACAGCCAACTGCCATAGTTACGGTTAATAACATTGCCGTTTTTTCCCACCCAACCGAGCCCCGCCCGTTCCGCCCAAGCCTTATCTTGAATGGGGCCAGTGTCCACGTAATACCGGCTAATTAAATCTGGCTCCTGCTCCTGTAACCAGAGATTGAGGGCTTTTAACTTTTTCGTTAGCACCCGATGGTAGTCCCTACCCCAGCCATAGCGGGAAATCTTGCCATGGAACGGATCGCCACTGCGGTTATGGGGGGTGTAATAGTTGAGGGCAAGGGCAATGACCGATTGGGCTTCCGGTAATAATTCTCTAATGTTCTGCCGTTTGGGGTTTGCCATCCAGGCCATGTCGGCGTTGTAACCCAGCGCAATCCAACTTTCTAATCTCTGGGCCGCTAGATCTTCCTCCCCTGCCGTCACCGGGGCAATACCCACTTGGTGGAAACCCACCGCCAACGCCTGGGCTTTAATACGTTCCTCAAGGGTGGGCTGGGACAAAATAATGGAACAAAGATGAATGGTGTAGTTATCGCAAAATAATCTAGGCTGAGCTAGAAACGTTTCCAGCCCCGCACCCCAGGGCTAGTCTATAACAAAAACATTTGGATGTCTGCGGTGGGGCACAATGGAAAAAGGAAACTGTTAAAGGCTGAAGCGATGGAAATTTTACCGGCGATCGATCTTTTGGGTGGTAATTGTGTTCGACTTTACCAGGGAGATTATGACCAATCCCAGGTGTACAATGACGATCCCGTAGCAGTGGCCCGCCAGTGGCAAGACCAGGGGGCCAGCCGTTTACATCTAGTGGATCTTGACGGGGCCAAGGAAGGTAAACCCGTTAATCTACCGGCGATCGCCAAGATAGTCGAGACCCTAACCATTCCGGTGCAGGTGGGGGGCGGCTTGAGGGATCGAGCCAGGGTTAAACAATTGCTGGATTTGGGAGTTGGACGGGTTATTTTAGGCACCATTGCCGTGGAGAATCCCGATTTGGTCGGGGAACTGTGTGCTGAATTTCCTGGAAAAATTGTGGTGGGCATTGATGCCCGTAACGGTAAAGTGGCCACCAGGGGCTGGCTGGAAACTTCCACGGTGGAAGCGGGGGAATTGGCCCAGCGCATGGAAAAATTGGGGACGGCGGCCATTATTTACACCGACATCCATCGGGATGGCACCATGGCGGGGCCCAACTTACAAGCTTTACGAGACCTAGCGACCCAGCTAACCATCCCTGTGATTGCCTCCGGGGGGGTAAGTAAGTTGCCGGATTTACTGAGTTTACTCGCCTTGGAAACTTTGGGAGTCAATGGCATAATCATCGGGAAAGCCCTCTACACCGGGGATATTCAACTAGAAGCAGCCATTCGAGCAGTGGGTAATGGTCGCTGGCAGGATGTACCCCCGGCGGATTCCCCCCGTTTTGCCTAAGGAACTGTAATTTTCCTTAATTTCCCCTTTGCCCAGGGCATACCAACCGTCGGCAAAAACAACCCTTCCTAGGCTGTGGTAGGATTTCCGGGGGCGGAGCAATATCTTGTATCTAAACTTATCTAACTTTTTTCTGGTTTTCTCAAAGTTACCAATGGTGATATGGAAGTAAATGAAATTTGGCTGAGGCTGATCTGGTTGGATTATCGTTTAGCGGTAATTGTCTCCATTGTTATCCCCCTGGTGCTAATTATCTGGTCAGCTTTCAAACGGGTGGACGCCATTAATCGTTTGTTGATTATCTATTGGCGAGTGGCCAGTTTATTGATAATTACCGTTTATTTACTAATTCCCGGTTGGTCCATTGCCTTCTTTACCGGCTTTGCGGCCCGTTGTTTAATTCCCATTAGTTTGTGGTTTTGGGTGGATCTCAACGATGAAATTAAAGATTTACCCCCTTCGCCATTGAAATTGGCCACCACCACCTGGCGATGGGCCATAACCATCTTTTCTTGCTTTGCAATTTTGGTAAATATTCCTTTTCTTTCCTGCGGATTTAACGGTATCGCCGGGGCAGGGGGATTTTGTGAAGTATGGTTACAACCACCCCTGTACTACAAAGCTTGGTTCCATGCCAACTCCAACACCGGTTTTCTTGGCTTTTTAGGTATTTTGGGGCTAGTGGCCTATGTGATGTATTTCCTTTCTTTCTTGATTTTCCGTTTAGCTCGCCAAGGGCGTTCTGCGTTGGATCATTAACTTTTTCAGGGGCAAAGTCTAGCTCTCTTTCTTCAAACTGGGTTCAAACCTTCCTTTAGAACTTGTTTGAAAAGCCCCCCTGGCCCCCCAATTCTGGGGGGAAAGTCTTCAAAGTCCCCCAAGTTTGCCGGAGCTTTAGTGAGGAGATTTAGGGGGCAGATCATAACTTTTAAAACAGGCTCTTAGCCTCAAACATCGAGGTTTGATTAAGACCAAAATATTGAGGCAGAGGACTAGGCTTGGTTTTCCTGATTCCAGGCCAACATTAGCAGGGCGTTGATAATGCCAGCGGCCACGGGGGAACCGCCCTTATTTCCCTCCACCCTAATTTGGGGCCAGGGCAAAGTGGATAAAGCTTTCTTTGCTTCTAAAACCCCAATGAAACCCACCGGAACCCCAATAACTAGGGCCGGTTTTGCTTCCCCCCTGGCGATCGCCTGACAGAGGGTTACAAGGGCGGTGGGGGCATTACCAATGACGTAAATTGCTTCGGGAAATTGGTCAATACAGTGGTTCATACCGGTTTCGGTGCGGGTTTTGCCGGGGTCGGCGGTGGAGGCAAAATCAATGGCGGCCTGGATGGGGTTCTGGAAAGTGCGTTGAACTAGGCCTTGAATACCCTGTTTGACCATGTTCACATCCACCACAATGGTCTGACCATTCCGTAAACTTTCTATGCCCCTGGCGATCGCCTGATTTTCCAGCAGATCTAGATCAAAATCAGCCTTGGGTAAATCCGGGACAAAACGGAGCAAATGCAAAAAATCAAAATCCGCTGTGCTGTGGATAACCCGGCGGGCAACGGCATATTCCTGGGGGGAAAGGTTATGGGGCCCTATGGAACGGTCAATGTGGGCAAAGCTTTCCAGCAGAATGGGATGCTCTAACGGGATCATTGGTTATTGGGCTCAGGCAAAATCCGACCAATGGTGCTGTTTTCCGGACGGAATGTTTCCTGGGCTACCCGTTGAATATCCTCTGGGGTCACCGCGGCGATCGCCTCTAGGCGGGTAAAGAGATTACGCCAATCCCCGGTGCGGACATTGTATTTCACCAACAACTGGGCCATACCCATATTGGAATTGAGGGATTCCAGAGCCCAAGTTTGCTGTAAATTTTGGGCCCGTTCCAACTCCTCCGGGGTAACGGGTTCCGTTTTCAACCGTTCAATTTCCCCGTGGAGGGCCGCACTAAGATCATCTAAATTCTGACCGGGGGCACTCTGGGCGTAAAACATTAACAGATTAGGATACTTATCCGCCGGAAAACCGCTAAATCCCTGGGCCACCAAAGCTAACTGTTTTTCTTCCACCAAGGATTGATAAAGGCGGGAAGTGCGGCCACTACTGAGGATCGTAGTCATTACATCAAATACAGCACTGTCGGGGTCATCAAAGGCGACGCTATGGTAAGCCTCAAAGTACCAAGGTTGGGAAGGGAGAGTTAAATTAATTTCCTTCCGGGTCGTTTGGGGCGGTTCCACCACCGTTACCTGGGGCGTTGGGGGCCGTTGGGGAAAGCGACCAAAATATTTTGTGGCTAAATTTTTCACTTCCTGGGCGTTGACATCCCCCACCACCGCAATGGTCATGTTACCGGGAGTGTAGTACTTTGCGTAAAAATCCGTCACATCCTGGCGGGAAAGGTTCCGAATATCCTCGTCATAGCCAATCACCGGCCGACGGTAGGGATGCTCGGTAAAAGCGGTATCTAAAAATTCCTCCACCATCTGGCCAACGGGGTTATTTTCCGTCCGCATACGCCGTTCTTCTAGGATTACCTGTTGCTCTTGGTAAAATTCCCGAAACACCGGCTCTAAAAATCTTTCCGATTCCAACGCCATCCACAGTTCCAATTTGTTGGAGGGCAAACTGTAAAAGTAATAAGTGGCATCGGCACTGGTGGCCGCATTTAAACCCACCCCCCCGGCCATCTGGATAACTTGCCCAAATTCATTTTGCTGGACCAAATTCTGGGCTTGCTGTTGGATCTGCTCAAATTCCCCTTGTAACTTTTCTTCCTTTGCCTTATCTCCTTTGGCCCTGGCCGCCGTAATTTGCCCAAACACTTCGTCCAACTGATCCAGTAACTTTTTTTCCTGGGCAAAGTCCTTGGTGCCAATGCGTTCTGTCCCCTTAAAAGCCATGTGTTCCAAAAAGTGGGCTACTCCCGTTTTTCCCACTGGCTCATCCACCCCCCCCACGTCGAAATAGGTGTAAAAGGACACCACCGGAGCTTCGTTATTTTCCATGACGATAAATTTCAAGCCATTATCTAGCTGAAATTCCGTTACTTTGGCGATCGCCTGGTCGAGGTAAGGTTTGAGGGTTTGCCTGTTGCTGGTTGCCGGGGCCGGGTTAGCGGCGATCGCCGGAGTGGGCAACAGTAGGGGGCTATGGAGGGCCAACAATAGAGCAGTGGCGACAAGACAACGGGGCAAGGAACTCAAAATGGGAAAGACCATGGGGAAATAGACGATCAACTCAAACGACTTCTAGCAATTACTTTAGACCATCTACGCTGACAACCCCGGAGGTTGCCGGGAAGGTTCAAGGAACATTAAAATTTGCAACAGTGCCGATTTACCTGGCAAGTCAAAGTCAAATCATTGGGTGAAGCCGAAATGCGTGTTGCAATTGTGGGAGCAGGATTGGCGGGAATGGCCACCGCAGTGGAGTTGGTAGATCGGGGCCACGAAGTTGAATTGTATGAAGCCCGCAGTTTCATTGGCGGCAAAGTAGGCAGTTGGGTGGACGGGGAAGGCAACCACATCGAAATGGGTCTGCACGTCTTTTTTGGCTGTTACTACAATCTTTTTAGCTTGATGGAAAAGGTCGGGGCTAGGGAAAACCTGCGGCTCAAGCAACATACCCACACCTTTGTTAACCAAGGGGGGCGCATTGGCGAATTGGATTTTCGCTTTTTCACCGGGGCCCCCTTCAACGGTCTCAAAGCCTTTTTCACCACTTCCCAACTGGATACCCAGGATAAAATTGCCAACTCCATTGCCCTGGCCACCAGTCCCATTGTGCGGGGCTTAGTGGACTTTGAAGGGGCGATGACAACCATCCGGGACTTGGACAGAATTAGCTTTGCGGAATGGTTCCTCAGCAAAGGGAGGCAATGAAGGCAGTCTGAAGAAAATGTGGGATCCCATCGCCTATGCGTTGGGTTTTATAGACACGGAAAATATCTCCGCCCGTTGTATGTTGACCATTTTCCAACTGTTTGCGGCCCGCACAGAAGCTTCGGTGTTGCGGATGCTGGAAGGTTCTCCCCAGGAGTATTTACATAAGCCCATTCAGGAATATCTAGAAAAACGGGGGGCGAAGTTTTACACCAGGCATCGAGTCAAGGAAATTCAAACCAAGGTGTTTGATGGGGAAACTAGGGTAACGGGGTTGGTGATTAATGATGGCTCGGAAACCAAAACCGTGACCGCCGATGCCTATGTGGCCGCCTGTGACGTGCCGGGCATTAAAAATTTATTACCGGAAAATTGGCGCACCCAATGGGACTTTTTCAACAAAATTTACTACCTGGATACCGTTCCCGTGGCCACAGTGCAACTGCGCTTTGACGGTTGGGTAACGGAAATGAATGATCCAGAAAAACGTAAACAGTTAGAAAAAGCCTGTGGCCTAGATAACCTGCTCTACACCAGTGATGCGGAATTTTCCTGTTTTGCTGACCTTGCCCTCACCAGCCCCGCCGATTATTACCGGGAAGGGGAAGGTTCCCTGTTGCAACTGGTGCTTACCCCCGGTGATCCCTTTATGAAAGAATCCAACGAGGCGATCGCCTATCGGGTACTGAAACAGGTGAAAGCCCTCTTTCCTTCGGCGGCGGATTTGAACATGACTTGGTACAGCGTGGTCAAATTAGCCCAGTCTTTATACCGGGAATCTCCGGGCATGGATCTTTTCCGTCCCAGCCAAGAAACCCCCATCGCCAACTTCTTCTTAGCGGGTAGCTACACCCAACAGGATTACATCGATAGTATGGAGGGGGCCACCCTTTCCGGTCGCCAAGCGGCAGAAGCAATTCTGGCTAACCAAGCCCGTTTGCAAACCCCCGTCCCTTCCCCCCAATAATTTTTTCAAAATCCCATGGCTAATTGGCTAGAACATAGTGTGCAAGTGGAAGTGGATGCCCCGATCACCCTGGTGTGGCAACTGTGGTCTGACCTGGAGCAGATGCCCCGCTGGATGAAATGGATCGACTCGGTCACAGTGCTGGAGGACAATCCTGACCTGTCCCGTTGGAAACTCGCCACCGGTGGTTGGGAGTTCACCTGGCTGTCCCGCATTACCAAATTAATTAACCAACAACTAATTCAATGGGAATCGGTGGATGGCTTACCCAATCGGGGGGCGGTGCGCTTTTATGATCGCCAGGGAAAAAGTATTGTCCGCCTCACCATTGCCTATTCCGTACCGGGTTGGTTGGGAAGATTAATGGATAACTTATTTTTGGGGCGGGTGGTGGAGTCCACTATCCAAGCCGATTTGGAACGGTTCCGGGAATATGTGGACAAATTGCAATATTAGTTGCATTAGTTAATGTTTTGCCTGGCTATTTTTGTGGAACTCCTTTAGCTTTTTCGTCTAAATTTTCCGATTCCAGAGGCAGAGGAGATTCCATAAGCCATCTTTGTTGGGGAACCCCCATGGCCACCCCCTGATCCTCAAAAGCAACCTTGACCCGCAATCGCAATTCCCGCGCCACGTCCCACTGTTCCCCTGGCAAAGTCTTTAACCAAATTCTGAGGCGAATGCCCTGGTGGGAAACTTCTTCCACCCCTTTTAATTCCGGAGTCTGCATCATTCTTTGGTGCCAGTGGGGATCATGGTAAAGACCCAAGGCCACCTGCTGCAAAACGGCGATCGCCTTCTTCATGTCCGCATCGGCAGAGACTGTGACCGAATAATCTACCCTAGACCAATCCTTAGTTTGATTACACACCGTCCCAATGGCCCCATTGGGAATAGTAATTAAATCTCCATTGGGACAACGAATGCGGGTAACGAATAAATTCATATCTTCCACCACTCCCTCAAAGTTACTAATAATCACAAAATCATTAATAGCAAAAGCATCACTCATTAAATTGGAAATACCAGCAATTAAATCCTTAATTACGTTTTGGGAACCAAAGGACACCGCAAAACCAATGATTCCCGCCCCCGCCAATACCGTTGTCACCGGCACATCAAACAGAGTCAGGGAAACCACCAAACCTCCGAAAATACACATTACTAAATTTACCCCCCGCAGAGCATTACCGATGGTATTAACACGGATTTTTTGGCGGGCATATTTGGATGTTTGTAGAGTAGTGTAATCATTTTCCAGAGAACGGAAAAAAGATTCAATCAAAAAATCAGATATTTTAATTACAATAACCACCGATAACCAAATCAAAGTTAAGGAAATGGGAGTACCGGAGAGTTGTTTTCCCAGCCAACGGGTAGTGGGAAAAATTTGCAACAAAAAAGCAACACTACGAATCCAAATAATAAATAGAAAAAATATCAATAACCTCCGGGCAAAAATCACCTGCTTGAGACGATTTTTAAAAAATGTATAAAGGTCTTCATATTCTAAAAGCTGTAGAATATGTTTAAATATTTTCTGATTATCAAGAGAAAAAATAATAGGAGGATTTCTTTCCGTATCTTCCTGACCTAACTTGCCAAAAATAATCGTTTTGCAATAGACACTGATGTAGTACATGAAGATTGTCACACGATCAAATGCAAGGAATAGCCAAGAATTACGGGGAATATTAAAAACATCATTAAAAACTTCAATATCAATTCGTTTATCATCAAAATTCACATCTTGATTTTCTGCTTTGACCAAACAAGCTATAGCTACTTTGATCATATAAATTCTGTGTCCCAACCAACGATAAATAAATAATAAACAGAGAGAGATTGTGATCACAATTGTGAGTATAATCCCAGCAATTCTGATCTGTTGCCGTAGGGCCGCCGGTTCCCTTTCCCGCTGGGCCCGCAGTAGGGCATTACGTACCTGCTCAACGGTTTCTGACGCTAATTCTTCGGGAGTGAGGGCATAGAGATCCGCGTCGGCACTGGTAATAGTCCGCAATATTTGGGGGCGTAAATTTTTTTCGTCACTGATTTGGATAATTGTTGAACCATTGAGAATGGAACTGGCCACGGTCAAAGTTTTAGGATCAAATCCCCGTTCAATAATTTCCTGGAATTTGCTTTCAATCCGCTGTTGACGATAGGAAATTGGACTGAGGGAGTTATCATTTTTTTGGGGAGTACTACTAGTGGGTACGGCAATTAAAAAAACTGGTTCTCCATCCACCCGCACCGTCGTATAGTTCAAATTGCCAATACTGCCGGATAAATTACGCTGAATTCCCAGGGTAAAATGTTTACCATTTATGGGGAGATTGGGATCAATTTGTTCTACTTTGTCAATTTTTTCCGGTAATTGAGCCAAACTTTTTTGTTGATAATTAATGCCCACAACTAAGGTTATAGTCAACAGAAAAACTATGATTAAATTTAGGATTAAACCAGGGTTAAACTGGCGACGTAAGAAAAATAGGCCTCGATAATTTTTGTGATTATTAATGACATTTTTATCCCTGGCAACGAATAAATTCCAAAGGTAATCCGTCGTTGTCCGCAATGAATAAAACTTCATAAATATGGTCGCCGATTTGTTGTTGTTGGGGAGCTAGTAAGATTTTTAAAGGTTTAATTAATTCCGGTTGGGCTTGGTGGGCTTGGTCAAAGCTCTGCCTTAAATTTGTTAACCATTCGGGCAAACTTTCTACCGTAGCAGTTAGATCGAAGGACAGATGATAATATCCCACATAATGTTCATCTCCAAAGGCATCCGGGGCGGATTTTGGTTCGGGAATTTGGATTAATTCGATGCGTCCCGCCAAACCGGTCATCCAGCAAGCTAAGGTGTAGCCAGTGGTAAAACGTTCCTTGACTTCAAAGCCCAATAATTCATAAAAGGCGATCGCCTGGTGAATATTAGCAGTACGAATGGAAACATGGTGCATGGTGCTTTATGCTATGGCAGTTAATAGACTAACAAGATGCAATAATGATTTTGAAAGGGTCTGGGCCAAAGGGATACTGAATATCTGATTGAACAAAAAATCGTTATATGGAAGCATTTAAGAAGAAAATAAATAACGTTTTGCCAATACTCAATTTACTAAAACCTGACCAATGGCTGAACTGAAAATCCTAATTGTTGACGATGAGCCCCACATTGTAATTTTGTTGGAGGAGGTTTTTGAGGTTTTAGAGGAGGATTATGGCGTAGAACTTTTAACGGCCATGGATGGGGAAAGGGCCTTGGCCTTAGCGGGGGAACATTGTCCCCAGTTGGTGATTTTAGATGTGATGTTGCCAAAAATAAGTGGGTTGGAAGTCTGCCAGCGTATTAAGGAAAATCCCGGTCTGCAAAATACCACGGTAATTTTACTAACAGCCAAGGGACAACAGTTTGATCGCGAAACGGGGCTGGCCATGGGGGCAGACTGCTATGTTACCAAACCCTTTCGCCCCAGGGATTTATTGGCCCAGGCCAAAGGCATATTGGGCATTTGATATTAATAATTTAAAACTTAGGCATTAAGCCAACGTTTTTTCCAGCGGCTGGTGGGTTCTAACTCACTGCTCTCCTGCTCTGCCTGACGAAGGGCGATTATTTCTGCAGGGGTCGAGATGCCCTTGGGATCCCGGTAAGGAATAGCGGCTTTGGTGTGTAAATGTTCCGCTTCCCAGGGAGGAAGCCCAGGCAGATCTAGTGGTTCATGGCTAGCCAGGGTTCCCCAGGGACGACGGAGGGGATGGGTGGGCAGGGAATCCACCGTGGTGGCAATGTGCAGTTTCGCCAGTTGTAAACCGTGACGTACCGCCGCCGCACTGCAATAGGTGGCTAAACGGCCGGATGGACTGAGGCGATCGCCTAGATGTTGCAAAAATTCCACCGTCCAGAGTTGGGGGCATTTGGGAGGGGAAAAGGGATCGAGGAAAATGGCATCGGCTTTGAAATCTGCGGGTATAGCATTGATTAAGGTTCGACGGGCATCCCCGATCGCCAGGTGGGCTGTTAAAAATTCCGTTTTAGCCCCTTTGCTTTCTGCCAGATGATGGAGCAAATCCTGTACCGGCTCCGGCCAATGCCTGCAGTAAGCCATGGGCGATCGCCTGACGGGGAATTTCAGGATTGTTTTCCAAACCGTAGAGGGTAACGTGGCAGCGGGGATTAACCTGCCAAATAGCCGTCAGGGCCGCCGCAGTGTTGTAGCCCAACCCATAGCAGACATCGAGAATTGATAATTGATCCCGCTCCGCCGCCAACTCCCGCAATAAACAGGGGCGCACAAACTTTCCGTCCGCCTCTTCCTTCGCTCCCCGTTGGGAATGGAAAGTTTCCCCAAATTGGGGCGAATAGAACGTGAAGGATCCATCCGCCGTTAACTGGGGAGTAAATAAACCGGACTCCGTCAAAAACTAAACCTCCCGACCGTTGCTGAATTAACCTTTATGGCCCTGGGCAATTTCTTCCTTCAGGGTAACAATCTCCTCCGTGAGGCGATCGAGTTCCTTTTTGGCGGTGGCAAAGTCAATGATGTTATTAGAACCAGAACTGGGGGATTTGGCCGAGGGATTGGGAACAGATTGACGCAACTGGGCCATGAGTTGATCCACATATTGGCGGGCTTCCGTTTCTGTCGTAGTCCCCTTTGCGGCCCACTGGCTGGCCTTTTGGTCCCATTCCTGTTGCAAGTCCTGGAAAGTCCCCTGGCGTTTTTGGGGATCCTGCAAAGTTTCCACCAGGCTAGCGGTCGCCCCCACCGTAATCCGAAAACCTTGCTGGAGAGTGTTTAACAAAGTGCTGTTGTTGGTAGTCATCGTTAAATAATTCAGGTCAGGATTGAGTAAATGAACAATCACAGCGTGGACAGGCCACGTTTGCCCCTAAGCTAAACCAAAATGCCCCGTTGTCGCTACATCATTCCTTACAATTCCGGCGGATCGGCAATTTGTTCTAAAGTCTTCGATTAGGCTTTTGCGATCCACCGCCATGGGGTTGTTCAGTTTTCCTTTGCGGTTATAAAAAACAATGGTATCTAAGCCGTCTAGGGTAAAAAAATGCAATAAAGCAGTGAAAATATCCAGGGAATCAATGCGATGTTCCTTGGGGGAAAAATGAGGATGATATTTCCCGTCCTGGGGACTGATAAAACAATAAATGACAAACTGGTTTTCGCCTGTAAGGGGGTGACATACTTCAGTTCTCACAAAATTATCAGTGTAGGGGTCTGACCAGAAGTAAACCTTGGTCACATTGAGGGTTTTTGCCACTTCCTCAAACAGGTCAGCTAGCACAATCCCCACCGACTCCTCCAATACATTGCTTTCAGAAGCGAGAAAGTCTTCGATAAATTTTTGTTTATACTTTTTTAGACTCATGGATTTTTCCGGCAACGGTAACTTGCCCGGTTTTGCTCAGGGTTAAGAAGGGTTAAAGAACGTCCCTAGGATGGTTTCAGTTGGTTGGCGATCGCCGTCAGGAACTGGTTGCTTAATTCTGGCAACTGGGCCAATTCCTTTACCAACCTGGTTTTATCCGCCGGGGGTAGATGCATGATCATACTAACAATTTGCCTAACCCCATCCACCGAAGGCAGGGTGTCCTTAACGTGGCTAAGTCGCTCTTGGTATAGTCCATCGTTGGCGGTGGAAAAGGGATCCTCAGGGTTATCCAGCAAGGTTCTTTTGGGGCTGTGGCGGGCCACCATGGGGGGAGTGAAAATCGGCTTTGATAAAGAAAAAACTTCCTCCAGGGGAAGATCAATTTCTTCTAACGGAGCAAAAAGAGGTGGGGGCGTGGGGGCAGAAAACTCGATTTTTCCTAGATCATTTCTGGTGTCAAAAACTTCGTCGATGAAAGGTTCACCGGTTAGGGTGTCGTAGGAATTGGTCTCATTACCATGGCTCTGCAGTTGATCCTCCCAAGGTAATTTATCATTGTCGGCGGCGGCTGATGACAGCCCGGCCAATTGAAACTTTCTGATAATCAAGTTAGGAGGTAATCCCCGCAAATACCAACGGTACATCTCCGCCAATTGCTGTTCATCTCCATTCCATTGCAGGGATAACATATCTTTTACCCTGACAGGGATATGGGTTCGCAATTCCCTCAGGGATTTAACAGAAAACTCATCCATTTCCTGCTTTAAAACCTGAAAATCCTTGACAGTAGCCCGGCTCCCCAGCTTGATCAGTCGCATAATTTCAGGGGCGATCGATTGTTGCTCACCGTTGGTTGTTACTTTAGATACCACCGCTTCTGTTATGCATTTCTGCACTGCTTGGCAAGCAGGACGATTTTGATCCGCAGGAATCCATTCCACCATCACCCGGTCAAACTGTTTCATTACCGTCAGCACTTCTCGGTGGAGATGGCGTAGGATTGGTTCATTGATTTCCGCTAGGCCGTTAACTTGGTTAAATACCAGTTCGTTGTGGCCCTTAACCTCAATTTGGCGGATGCCTAACTGCCAAGCTTTATGCAAACCAATTAGTAAGCCTCGATAGGCGGCTTCAGTACCACTGGTGGAGGAGAGTAATTGTTGCATGGTGGCCCGTTTTCCCGTGGGCAATAACAAAATGGCCGCCGCCGCTCCCCAACCCTTTTGCTCTGTGGATTCTCCGGCATAGAACAAAATAGGTCTGCCTTTACCTGCAATGCTGGAATGGGATGAAGTAGCCATTGATGGGGGTATGGAGTGTTTAGAATAGCAGGGCAACCAGTTGGAGCAAACGACGAATGTTGGAAAGGATTCTTGAGCCAGAGGTAATGGACACCGAAGCGGAGGCGATGGAATACGATGCCATGGATTTTCAGGATGTAAATTTAGCATTTGCCCAAAGGGCTTCCCAACTTGGCCCCGGCCAAAGTACGGTTTTAGACGCTGGCACCGGCACCGCCCGCATCCCCATTTTACTCGCCCAGTTACGTCCTGGATGGCAAATTACGGCCATCGATTTTTCCCGCTCTATGTTGGCGATCGCCAAGGAAAATGTCATTGTGGCGGGGTGTGAAGAACAAATTTGCCTAGAATTTGTCGATGCCAAACGGTTACCCTATGCCAGTGGAGCCTTTGATGGGGTAATTAGCAACAGCCTTTGTCACCATTTGCCCAGACCGTTGGATTTTTTGCGGGAAGTAAAACGGGTGCTCAAACCCCATGGTTTTTTACTGATCAGGGATTTAATTCGTCCTGAATCCCAAACAAAGCTGGAAGCCATGGTAGAGGCGATCGGTTCGGAATATAATCCCCACCAACGGCAACTTTTTGCTGATTCCCTCCAGGCTTCCCTGACCATGGCGGAGCTGGAAGAATACCTTATTCACCTAGGCTGGGGAGGCAAAACCCCGGAGGCATCGCCCCCAATGCTTTACCAGTCATCCGATCGCCATTGGACTATTGAGCGGATTTTTCAATCTGAAAAGGATTAGGAACATAGAAAAAATTGATGGGCTACAAAAAAACAGAGATGGGCTGGCCCCATGACCACTACCCATACTCTGTTCATCAAACATCAATGCAAAAATTAACCGACTAGGTCGCCCACCTAGCCAACTTTGACCGGAGTGCTAACCAACGCATCGGCCAAACGACGGACAGCGGCCACCATGGCCACTTCATCGTTCAATTGGTTAATGGCGGAACCAACCCCCACCCCACTAGCTCCAGCGGCGATCGCCATGGGAATGGTAACGTCGGACAAACCGGAGGCACATAGCACGGGAACATTAACAGCTCGGCTAATGGCATGGGCGGCGGCCAAGGTGGGGGCGGCTTTTTCGATCAGTCCCAAAATTCCACCATGCTGGGGTTGGGAAGCGGTGCCCCCTTCGGTTTGAATAATATCGGCTCCAGCGGCCACCAATGCTTCCGCCAATTGAACCTGCTCATCCAGGGCCAAGATATGGGGAACGGTGACAGAAAGTACGGTGTGGGGCAAAAGTTGACGGGTGGCTTTGGTCAAAGCTAATACTTCTGGCCCTTCAAAGCGGCGACCCTGGGCATAAAAACTATCAAAGTTGCCAATTTCCACTAGGTCAGCCCCGGCGGCCACGGCTTCGGCCAACAATTCCGCTTCCACCGCCGATGCACAGATAGGCAAATCAATTAAATTTCTTACCTGTTGGATCAAATGGCGATCGGCCGCAATATCCACAAAGGTTGCTCCACCGGCTTGGGCGGCCCGCACCACAGCACTAACTCTCTCGCTATCAAAATTATTTAAGCCGCTAATCACCTTCAAAGCGGTGCGATGTTGCAAGGCTTGACGGAGTTGGGAAAGGTTTACGCTCATAGGATTGATTACCAAAATGATTAATTCTGACTTGAAAGCCCGCCCCAATCGTAGCAAATCCGGTGAGACTATTTATCTTGGATAGCGACATTATGTTGTTTTGCTCAAAATCAAGATATTCCTGGGTAATAACAACCTTCCGTAAACAAGGAATTTTTCTTTCTTGTAATTACTCTAATTCTTCATAAAAGGTAAACGGGTCAACCTAAACAATCAACTTAGAACGACGCAGACTTGAAAGATCAACCCGGCCAAAATGAACGCTAAGGGCAACTTGCATATTTTCCAAAGTTTTTACCAACCAGGGCACCCCTTCTCTGGATACAGCTTCGTAATGGTTGAATAAAATAGAAAAACGCTTTTCTAAATAGGGTTTAACCTTAGAGCAGAAGAGGACAATCTTCAGCAATACACCGATGGTTTTCTTCACCCCAATGTTAGAAATTAAGTCGATAAACACATAGTGATTGGGATTTTTGTTACCTTCCACCACCAGAAAATTAAGTAACTGGCTGGAGGTACGCATCATCAAAAATTCCGTTGGTTTATGTTGATTGCATTCCGGATAGGTGTTTTGGAATAGATCAAACAATTTTTTATTGAAATTACCCTGCTCATATTTCCCCTGGAGGGAACCCCGAATATATTCATAGAGTTCATCTTTAAAGGCTCCAAAGGATTGGGTATAGGCCACATGACTACGGAAGCTTTTAGAAAGGGATTGGTAGCTTTGTCCGTTTTCCACCGTGCCGACGAAATGCTTGAGGGAACCATTCAATTCTTTGTCCGTTAGGAGGGTAGGGTTTTCCGCTGGTTTAATCAATTCTCGGTTGGGCAAAATCAGACCAGATTTGTTAGCCTGGGCCGTCCTCACCCGGTAGGTGACATAGCGGGATAGGTTGACTTCAAATTTCCGCTCATTTTCGGTCTTAATTCGATGCACCGTTTGTCGATGTTCATTACTGCTGTCGTCCCCCATTAGGCAATAGTCGTATAGATAGGGATAACGATGAATAAGATTACCGACGGAAGTGGATTTAGTGTCAAATTTAGACGAAATAACATGGGACAGCCTTTTTAGTCGTAAAAACTGTTCCCCCACGGTGAAGTTTTTGATTAGTTGGCGAATATTACCCTGGGGATTACCACCGGTGCCAATATTGGCCACTGCTTTTTCTAATCTGTCCACCAATTGGGGAATGAATCGTTGGGATTGGAGAGTAAGTTGCCAGTGGTTGATGACAATATAACAACAGCGATTAAAAAAATAATTAAAGTCTTCGGAGTTATATTTTGTTCTGGTAATTTTCTCTAAAGAAGCAAATACTTGAGAATTACTGCCCCCATGCCCCGTCAGAAACAGATCACCCATTGCTTCTAAAACCTTTTCCTCTTCTGTGGACTGCACCAAGTCGAGCAGGTAATCATAAATCACCTGTTCATTATCGCTTTTCTGGTGGTTTGAGCTGCTGGCCCAATAATGTTCGTTGTTCACAGTGGTAACCCTCCTTGGATAAAAGGGGGTAAAAGTTAGGGTGAGGTAAGATGATTATCCTGGGTCTAGGGCATGGGCATCCTCTGTGGATAATGGGACACAGACGGATAGGTTTTTGATTTACTATCCTCAGACATAGTTTTTAACCTATCTTCCTTCCAATGTAAGTGACCAAAGTACAATTAGACGGTGATCTAGATCACATATAGAAGTTACCAGTGTCCAAAGGTCACTAAACCACTAATTACATTTTAACCTAAATTTTCCTAACCATATTTCCTGATCCTAGCCTTATTCTATGAACTCCAAACTTTCCTTATTTGACATCCGTACATTCCTGGAAAAATCTCTATTAGATGTTTTTGATCTTTCCGAGAATATACGTATAAACAATATTTGTACTGATACAAGAGCCTTGATGCCGGGGGATGTGTTTGTGGCTTTGCGGGGGGAAAGCTTTGATGGCCATGGCTTTGTTGGTCAGGCTTTGGATTCGGGGGCGATCGCCGTGGTGGTGGATCGGGCGGTGCCAGCGGTGAGGGGAAAAATCACCCAACTGGTGGTTAAAGATACCTTAAAAGCTTATCAAGAAATAGCGACGGCATGGCGGCAGAGATTTACTATTCCCATTATTGGGGTGACAGGTTCCGTGGGGAAAACGACAACGAAGGAATTAATTGCGGCGGTGCTGTCTAAATTTGGCAAAGTTCATAAAACCCAAGCTAATTACAATAATGAAATCGGGGTTCCCAAAACTCTTTTAGAACTGACGGCGGACCATGATTTTGCCATTGTGGAAATGGCTATGCGGGGCCGGGGGGAAATTGCGCTACTGGCGGACATAGCCCAGCCGACGGTGGGCATAATTACCAATGTGGGGACGGCCCATATCGGTCGTTTAGGCTCGGAATTGGCGATCGCCGAAGCAAAATGTGAACTGTTGGCCCATCAGCCCCAGGACAGCGTCGCTATTCTTAACCATGACAACCAACGGTTAATGGAAACCGCTCGCCGGTTCTGGCAGGGAAAAACCATTACCTACGGTTTGGATGGGAGGGGATTTCCGGGGAACCCTGGAGGGAAATAATTTAATGGTGCAGGGGTTAACTCTCCCCTTACCTTTGCCCGGTGCCCACAATGCCTCTAACTATCTGGCGGCGATCGCCGTGGCCCAGCATTTGGGGTTAGACTGGCGAATTTTGCAAGAAGGGGTGGAGGTGGAGTTACCCAAGGGTCGGGCCCGCCGTTATCAATGGGGCAATGACGTGGTGCTGTTGGATGAAACCTACAATGCCGGGCTGGAATCCATGCTGGCCGCGCTGGATTTACTGGCCCAAACACCGGGAAAACGTCGCCTAGCCGTATTGGGAGCGATGAAGGAATTGGGGGAATACGCCCCGGTATTTCACCAACAGGTGGGGGAAAAGGTCAAAGCCCTGGGGCTAGATGGGCTATTTTTACTGGCCAATGATCCCAATACCGCCGCCATGGCCGCCGGTGCCACCGGGGTTACCCACCCAATCCTTTAATGATGGGGATAGTTTGGTGGCCGCTCTGAAAAAAGAGATCCAACCCGGCGATCGCCTATTATTTAAAGCTTCCAATTCCGTCGGTTTGGGGGCAGTGGTTACCCAACTATTGTCGGAAAATCCTGGCTAAATCCGGTTAATGTCCAAGACCCGTGACCCCTAAGCCCTGATAATCGGGGCAACCATGGGTCGTGTTAAGATCTATTTTTGGGATGGGCCGACCTGGCCTAATATTTTCCGTGCAGACTTCCCCCAGCACAACGACCGCAACCGGACTCAGAAGCGGTCTGCAAATCATATTTTACGAGGAACAAACAATGGCAAAACGTCGCAATCTAAAAAAAGAAAAAGCTGAACGTAATCGTGCTTATGCCCGTCAGTTTCGCTCTGCCAGTCGTACCCAAAATCGCCGCTATTCCGGTGGTCAAAGACAGCAAAATGAAAACTCCGGTTCTAACAACAACGGTGCTGCCAGCGATATCTAATCGCTCCGGTGACCAACCTCCCGTTTTCCCGGTGATTAACCCTGGGACGGGAATTCCCCAATGGAAGAGAAAAACGGCGATCGGTGGGTTTTAGCCCGCCGTTTGTTTTTTGTATTTGTACTGTTTGGCCCTAATCAATCAGAGAAAAGAGCATTTCCCCGCCACAAACTAACTGCCCATCTACCCTGGCTTCCCCTTGCATTTTGGCAATCCGTTGCAATTTAAAGGATTGCAATGCCACGGTCATAATTAGCTGATCTCCAGGCACCACTGGGCGCCGGAACCTTACTCCGTCAATCCCCGCAAAGGCGAAAAATTTACCCCGCATTCCCGGCAATTGGGTTAGCACTACCCCCCCCACTTGGGCCATGGATTCCACAATTAATACCCCCGGCATAATCGGACGGCCGGGAATATGACCAGGAAAAAAGGGCTCGTTGATGGTGACATTTTTCAGGCCAACGGCGGACTTTCCAGGCTGGAAGTCAATAATCCGGTCAACTAGGGCAAAGGGATAGCGGTGGGGCAACAGTTCCCGAATTTCCTGGATGGTGAACTGGGTTTGGGGGCTGGTTTCGTTGCCATTTAGATTGGAGGTCACCTCTGGAGCCGAAGTTTGGATTGCCATGGGGAAATTTATTGTGAAAATGTTGGAGACAAAGAACAAGAGACTTGAACTAATAGCTGAAAATCTAATTGGCTTTTTTAACCGGAATGAATAGATTTTTGCCTTAGCCACTGCAGAGTTCTAGTCTAAAACCTCTGGGGATCCCCTCCCAAGACTGGGCCAAGAAAAATCTGCCAATTCTTCCTCGGGGTTGGCCCACTACCGATAAGATGGGAAGGTTGTCTATTAACCTAAACAGTCCGCTGAATTCTGTGAAAATATTTGTTTATCACACGCCGGAACTAACCCCAGATCAACCCTTGCCCGACTGTGCGGTGGTTATTGATGTTCTGCGGGCCACCACCACGATCGCCACGGCGTTGAAAGTTGGAACAGAGGCGGTGCAGGTTTTCAGTTCCCTCGACGATTTGATGGCCACCAGTGAATCCTGGCCCGAAGAAAAACGCCTCCGTGCCGGGGAAAGGGGAGGAGCCCCAGTGGAAGGTTTTGACCTGGGCAATTCTCCCCTGGACTGTAAGCCAGAGTGGATGGCGGGAAAAAGATTATTCCTTTCCACCACCAATGGCACCAGAGCTTTACAAAGGGTAGAACAATGTCCCCAATTAATTACCGCATCCCTGGTTAATCGACGGGCGGCGGTGAATTATTTAGCTAAAACCCAGCCGGGGACGGTGTGGTTGCTGGGTTCCGGTTGGGAAGGGGGTTATTCCCTGGAAGATACGGTCTGCGCCGGGGCAATTATCTCTTTGCTGGAAGAGCAAGGTCTGGATTTCACCGTCGGCAATGATGAAGTAATTGCGGCATTGAGTTTGTACCGGCAATGGCAGGGTGATTTACTGGGCTTGTTTAAACAGGCTAGCCATGGGCAAAGGTTGCTCAGACTTGATCGCCTGGAAGATCTGCGTTACTGCGCCACGGAGGATTTAATTGATGTTCTGCCTAAACAAGGGGCACCGGGGGTATTGACCGCCGCCTAGGTTGACACTTTATTTATATTGGATTTAGATTTTTTCCGAATTATTTCCTAGCCCCCATTCCCGAAACACCATGGACACCTTTGACGCTATTTACCAACGGCGATCGATTAAACATTTTGACCCCGATCATCAAATGACCCCAGAGGAAGAAAAAAAACTTCTGGAAGCTACGATCCAGTCCCCCAGTAGTTTTAATATCCAACATTGGCGATTTTTGATTCTGCGGGATCCCCAACTACGGCAAACTATCCGGGAAGAATACGGCAACAACCAAGCCCAAATGACCGATGCTTCCCTGCTCATTCTCATGGCAGCGGATATGAAAGCCTGGCAAAAAGAACCTGGTCGCTACTGGCGCAATGCCCCCAAAGAAGTGGCGGATCTCCTCGTCGGCTGGATGGGGCCTTTCCACGAAGGACGGGAATGGCTACAACGGGACGAAGCCCAGCGTTCCATTGGCATAGCGATGCAAACCCTCATGTTGGCGGCCAAGGCCATGGGCTATGATAGCTGTCCCATGATTGGCTTTGATATTGAGAAAGTGGCGGAATTAGTACAACTCCCCCCGGATTATGTTATTGGCCCCATGGTGGCGATCGGCAAACGCACCCAGGATGCCAGGGAAAAGGGTGGTCAAATTCCCCTAGAAGAATTGGTAAAGGAAAATTCCTTTGCTTAGATAAATTCCCAATCAGTTACCGACTTTTGTTAACTTCTCACCCCTAATTTTTAAGTTTTCTCCCTAACGAAATTCTGCTTGATTAACATCCCTATGCGTACTCATTACTGCGGCGATTTACGAACAACCCAATTGGGGGAAACAGTAACCCTCTATGGTTGGGTCGATCGCCGCCGGGATCATGGCGGGGTAATTTTCATTGACCTGCGCGATCGCCGGGGCATAGTCCAGATTGCCAGTAATCCCAACCAAACCCCCGCTTCCTATCCGGTGGCAGAGGGGTTGCGGAATGAATATGTGGTGCAAGTAACCGGCGTGGTCAGCAAGCGGCCCCCGGAATCCTTAAACGAAAAAATTCCCACCGGGGAAATTGAAATTTACGCCGACAGCATTACCCTCCTCAATGGTGTTAATAAGCAACTGCCCTTTGTGGTTTCCAGCCATGAAGCGGAACAGGTGCGGGAAGATGTGCGCCTCAAATATCGTTACCTAGACCTACGGCGGGAAAGACTGAGCCAAAATTTGCAACTGCGGCATCAAGTGGTCAAGGCCATGCGCCGGTTTTTGGAAGATCAAGAGCATTTTCTGGAAATTGAAACCCCCATTCTCACCCGTTCTACCCCCGAAGGTGCCAGGGATTATCTCGTTCCCTCCAGGGTTAACCCTGGGGAATGGTATGCCCTGCCCCAGTCCCCCCAATTGTTCAAACAATTGTTAATGGTGGCGGGGATGGACCGCTATTACCAAATTGCCCGCTGTTTTCGGGATGAAGATCTGCGGGCCGATCGCCAACCGGAATTTACCCAACTGGACATGGAAATGAGTTTCATGGGGCAGGAGGAAATTTTGGAGCTAAATGAATCTTTGATCTGCCATATTTTCAAAGTAGTTAAAGACATTGATCTGCCCAGACCATTCCCACGGTTGACCTACCAAGAATCCATGGCCAAGTACGGCAATGATCGCCCCGATACCCGCTTTGGATTGGAGTTGGTGGATTTATCGGACTTACTAAGTAATTCTGGTTTCAAAGTATTTTCCGCCGCCGTTAAAAGTGGTGGTTCCGTCAAAGCTATTCGAGTTCCTGGGGGCAATGAAAGTATTTCCAATGTACGGATTAAGCCCGGTGGGGATTTATTCAAAGAAGCCACGGAAGCTGGGCCAAAGGTATAGCCTACGTGCGGGTGCGGGATAACGGCGAAATTGACACCATTGGAGCCATCAAGGACAACTTGGATGGGGAACAGGTAAAAACCCTGTTGCAACTAACCCAGGCCGAAGCGGGGGATCTCCTGCTGTTTGGGGCCGGGGATACGGCCACCGTGGATAAATCCCTTTCCCGTTTGCGGTTGGTGTTGGGGGAACAATTGGGCTTAATTGATACCGATGCAGTTAATTTGCTCTGGATTACCGATTTTCCTATGTTTGAATGGAATGGCGATGAAAAAAGCGTTTGAAGCTCTCCACCATCCCTTTACCGCTCCCCATCCCGATGATTTAGATGATCTAACAACCGCCCGGGCCCAAGCCTATGATTTGGTCATGAACGGCATTGAACTCGGTGGCGGCAGTTTACGGATTTACCAACGGGAAGTACAGGAAAAGGTTTTTGAAACCATTGGACTATCCCAAGAAGAAGCCTACGGAAAATTTGGCTTTTTGCTAGATGCCTTTGAGTACGGCACCCCTCCCCACGGCGGCATTGCCTATGGTTTAGACCGGTTAGTGATGCTCTTAGCCAAGGAAGATTCCATTCGAGATGTGATTGCTTTCCCCAAAACCCAACAGGCTAGTTGTTTACTAACCGAAGCTCCGGCCTCGGTGGATAAAAAACAACTCAAGGAACTGCAAGTGGCTTCTACTTACCAACCCAAGGTTAAGGTCGAAGACTAGGCCGTTCTGTTTTTTATCTCTTCCCCATGATGCAACGTTTTTCCCCTTCAACTGGCTTGCTGAAAAAATTAAGCCTCTTTGACCGCACGGTGGGGGCGATCGCCATCATTCTTTTAGGTTTAATAGCGGTGGTGTTGCTAAGGGGCAACCAGAGTCCTTTAACGGTGGTGCAATACAGTTGGCGCAATACCAACATTGGGGCCCAGACCCAGGGGCTGACCATGACCTTCAACCATCCTGTTAACCAAGGGACAATTGAGCAGGGTTTGAGTATTGATCCCCCCCTTTTAGGGAAAACCAGTTGGCAGGGGCGACGGTGGTTCTACACCCTTGAAGAAATTCCCCGCTACGGCACCAACTATCAATTAACTTTACCCCTGCCTGCCATGGTTAAGGGAGGCACCAACCAAACTTTCACCAGCGTGATCACCAGCCGGGCCCGGGCTTTGGTTTATATCGGGGTGAGCAATGAGGAACGGGGACGGTTAATTCTCTACGACATTACCAATCCCCAACAACCCCAGAAGATTATCCTTACCCCCAGGGACTTAACCGTTCGCCAATTTCAAATTTATCCCCAAGGCGATCGCCTGATTTTTACCGCCACCGACCCCACCCGTCGCAATGCCCAGCAGAATTTATTCACCGTCACCACCGGCATTAATAACCTCAACACCCAAACTAAGATCCTGCCGGGGAAAATAGAAAGACTGTTAGAAAACCAAGACTACGATAACCAAAGGGTTGCCCTGGCCCGCAATGGTCAGATGTTGGTACTGGGGCGGCAAAATGCCCAAAATCCCGCCGACGCAGGCCTATGGGTGCTACCCCAAGGGGAAAGTCCTCGACCCTTGGGCCTCAACGCCGAGCAGTTTATCGTTGGCCCCAATGGTGATTTTTTGGCGGTGGGTCAAGAAGGGGGCGTTGGTTTAATTCCCCTCAATACCGAGGCCGGGGCTTCCCAATTTTTACGCGGTATGGATAAAGCCCTGGATTTTTCCCCCAACGGCAATGAATTGCTATTGACCCAGCAAAACGAAGATTTGAGCTATTCCCTACTGATTTACGACCTCAAAAACCGCACCCAAAGGGAAATTTTGCGGGGAGCCTATCCCCTGTTGACCTGCCGCTTTGATCCCCGTTCCCAAAGCACCGCCTATTGTTTGAAAGAGGATTTCGTGCAACGGGAAGGAGAAGCTGTGCAATCTGAACCCTATTTGGCAGTAATTAATTTAAGCAACGGCCAGACCCTCCCCCTACTAGCCCTGCCCAACTATCCCGAAGTGGATTTGACCATTGCCCCCGATGGGTTGGCCCTCCTCTTTGACCAAGTGGCCACCGCCACCCCCGTGAGCCCCAACGATCTACTCACCAGCTCCAAAATGTCCATTGTTGACGGACGGGTCTGGTTATTGCCCCTCCCCAGTAATCCCAACCAGGAAACGGAGGCGGATCCGGATCCCCAGGAATTAACCCCCGGCTATGCTCCCCAGTGGATGCCCTAGCGTCTGATCCCCACTGGATTAGGGTTATTGGGACTTGGGAACGTCCAAATAGTCAAATTATTTGGTACGCTAATTTAAACAATTTGGGAATAGTAAGTAAGCGTGAACATTACCATTGGACGGGGAAAAACAGCCCGTCGAGCCTACGGTATCGACGAAATTGCACTGGTTCCCGGAGTGCGTACTTTAGATCCAACCCTTGCTGATACCCGTTGGCAAGTGGGAACCATTGAGCGAGAAATACCCATTATTGCCAGCGCCATGGACGGGGTGGTGGATAGCCGCATGGCCACATTGCTCTCCGAATTAGGGGCTTTAGGGGTGGTGAACCTAGAGGGCATCCAGACCCGCTACGAAGATCCCAATCCGATCCTAGACCGCATTGCTTCGGTGGGAAAAACGGAATTTGTCGGCTTGATGCAGGAACTCTATGCGGAGCCCATCAAACCGGAATTAATTACCAAACGAATTAAGGAAATTCAAGCCGGGGGAGGCATTGCCGCCGTTAGTTTGACTCCGGTGGGGGCGGTCAAATACGGTAGTACGGTGGCCGAAGCGGGGGCAGATTTGTTGTTTATCCAAGCCACGGTGGTTTCCACGGCCCATTTATCCCCAGAATCCGTGGAAAGTCTGGATTTGGCTAAGCTTTGCCGAGAAATGCCCATGCCGGTGGTGTTGGGTAACTGCGTTACCTATGAAGTAAGCCTAGATTTAATGAAGGCTGGAGCGGCGGCGGTTTTAGTTGGCATTGGCCCCGGTGCAGCTTGTACTTCCCGGGGGGTGTTAGGGGTGGGGGTTCCCCAACCGACGGCGATCGCCGATTGTGCGGCGGCCCGGGATGATTATTTCCAGGAAACCGGTCGTTACGTGCCGGTGATTGCCGATGGGGGCATTATTACCGGCGGTGACATTTGCAAATGTATTGCCTGTGGGGCCGATGCGGTGATGATTGGCTCCCCCATTGCTAGGGCGGCGGAAGCTCCGGGCCGAGGTTTCCACTGGGGCATGGCCACCCCTAGTCCCGTGTTACCGAGGGGAACTCGCATCAATGTGGGCACCACCGGTACCATTCGGGAAATTCTGGTGGGCCCCGCTAAATTGGATGACGGCACCCACAATCTCCTGGGGGCATTAAAAACCAGCATGGGTACCCTGGGAGCTAAAGATATGAAGGAAATGCAACAGGTGGATGTGGTCATTGCCCCCTCCCTGCTCACGGAAGGAAAAGTTTACCAAAAGGCCCAGCAATTGGGCATGGGTAAGTAGTTTTTTCGATTCTGATCATCTCCCCCTAGGATAATTCCGGGGGGATTTTTGTTTTTTCTAAGGGCCTGAACAATTGTGAAACGCTGGAAAACTTACCTAATTCTGATCCTATTGGCGATCGCCATGTTATTTCCGTTGGTGTGGCTAGGGGCCACGGCCTTGAAAAGCCCCACGGAGGATGTATTTGGTAATTTAGGTCAACTGCTACCCCGGCAACCTAATTTTGACAATTTCGTTAAGGTTTGGCAGGATTATCCCTTCAATCGTTATTTACTCAACAGTGTGGTGGTGTCCAGCATCACCGTGGTGCTTAATTTACTGTTCTGCGCCCTGGCGGCCTACCCCCTGGCCCGTTTGAATTTTGCAGGTAGGGACACAATCCTAGCGGCGATCGTGGCCACACTGATGATTCCCTTCCAGTTAATTATGATTCCCCTCTATATTTTGGCGGTGAATTTTGGACTGAGGAATAGTTATCTGGGTATTATTTTCCCCAGCCTAGCCTCTGCTTTTGGCATTTTTCTGCTCCGTCAAGCGTTTCAGGGGGTTCCCAAGGAACTAGAAGAAGCGGCTCGCATTGATGGCTGTAGGGAATTGGGCATTTGGTGGCACATTATGATCCCGGCCATTCGTCCCGCCTTGGTCACCCTAGCAATTTTTGTGTTTATTGGTTCCTGGAGTGATTTCCTCTGGCCATTAATCGTTTTAGACCAACCGGATTATTTCACCCTTCCCCTGGGGGTGGCCCAGTTATCCAGTGCGTTGGACTTTGACTGGCGACTGATTGCCGCCGGTTCTGTAATTGCCATTGCTCCTATCATTGTCCTGTTCCTGTTTGTGCAACGGTACATCATTCCCTCGGAAGCCAGTAGTGGCGTTAAGGGCTAGTTGTCGTTAGTTAAATTACCGGAATTTCAGACCATGCCCGTTGACGAATAGTATCTAAAGATTGATCCTGTACTAGCTGTCCATTTTCATAGACAACTTGTAATAAATCTTCAGCATTACTGCCGACGGTCTGATAACCGGACTGAGTTTTAATCAAAGCCAGTCTGCCCTTTTTGCTGGTTTTGCCAGGGTCAGTTATGGGGTCTTTATAGACGGCGATCGCCTTACCATTAACGGTGACTTCACTACATTTCATGGCAAATTTTTGGGTATCCCGATTTAATTTTTGCAGTAAGGCTCCCCCCATGCCAAAAGCTAAGTTTGTGGTGCTAAAACCAAGGCTCTCGGTCTTTTCTAAAATGGCGGCAATACTGTCTTCGTCAACGCCATCCCCTTGAATAACCCGGACAGAATTTAAGACCCGATAGCCTTTTTTATTGACGGTACTGCCGAAACGGGCTTCCAATTTGGCCAAAGTTTTAGCCACAATTTCCACCGGATTACCCGAATCTGGCCGAATCACCACCGTTGCCCCCGAATCAATTACCTGCCGTCGTAGGCGATCGCCCCAGAGATTATCAATGGCATTCCACAGATCGTAGGAGTCAGAAACGACCGCTAGAACCGCACCGGGCTTGGCAAACTGGGTCAGCATATTTTGGTAAGCCAACACTTCTCCTTCTTTTCCCCAGGCAGTAATAGTGGAATGTTCCGCCGCTGGAATGGAATAGGCCGCCATGGGGCAGTTGTAATATTTTTGTCCGTAAACAACGGCTTGCACCGTATCGGAGCCACTGAAATTGACCAGGTGGGCCAGCCCGCCAATGCCCGAAGATTCACAGCTAGAAACCCCCCGCGCCCCAAAATCATGGAGTTTGAAATTAATTTCTTGATCAGGATCAGCCGCCGTCCGTAGGAGTGACTGGTAAATCCGCTTTTTTAAATGCCAACTTTGGGTTGCCACGGTAATCGGATACCAGACCCGCATTAATAGGGTTTCAAGCCAGGACGCTAACCAAAATACTTTTGGGTCGGTGGATTCTATGGTCATTAAAACATTGTGAACAGGAATGACTGAACCCTCGGCAACGGCTTTGATCCTTACGGGCAAATGACCTTTTAAATCTTCGGCAATATACCGCCACCCCTGGTAATTAAAAGGCAAGCCATGGGCAGTCAAAAGGGTATTTGCTTCCTCCACCATCCACATTTCAATAGGTTGACTAAGGTAGCGTTTTAAAATATATTGCAGTCCAAAAAAGACGGTGACCGGATATTTGCCCCCTCGACTTTCCACATAGGAATACATCGCTGTTGTTTCCGGGGGATACTGTAACCAATGACTCACTTTATAGGAGTCCACATCGAGGATTAGATTGGTATTCATGGTAATTACGGCAATTGTTGAAGTTAAAAATATTTACCCCTAGCCCCTTAATTTCTGGGAGAATTGATATAGATATCCTTTAAGGATTGTCATGCTATTGATACTTGAGCAATATGGACAACCTTAACGATAATGCTTTGAAATTATTCCGGTGTTAGGGAACGGAGGAGACGTTTGCAAATGCTTTAAATGTTTCGACAAATCTAAACTTTGCTGACAAAATGTTGAATGATTTGGAAGTGATCTTCATAGATTTGATCTTCTTGGGCATAAAGATCAGCCAAGGACATCCACCAAGCTTTTTGAGCATCATCACCGCCTTTTACCGCCGGCAATTCCCCCCCTTGTAATTGGATAAAGTAAGCATGGGTAATGGTTCGTCCCCGCAGAGATCTCCCTGGATTGTCGAAGACATGACTTTCCACAATGGAACCCCGTAAAACGGGTAAAGGCACTTTCAGGCGGGTTTCTTCTTTTAACTCCCGTAACATGCCGTCAATTAGGGTTTCATTTTGTTGAATAAAGCCCCCAGGTAAAGCAATTAAGCCCAGACCGGGTTTAGCTTTACGGCGTACTACCAACACATGACCCGACTGCACTACCACCGCATCGGTAGTGACAAACGTTGGAGGATAGGGAGCCGTTGCCCAGGCCTGTTTATATACCTGCAAAAATTGATATTCTTCACGGAGCGCCCTGTAGCGTTCACCCTTTTGAAAAGTATTTAGATACTGGGCAACGGGTTGGGGAATTTTGTCGATATAATCGGTTTCTTTACCCTCAAAATAGGCCCCTCGAATTTGGGTCGAGCTTAAGTTGGCATAGTGACCAGTTTCTAAATAATCCCATTGGGGGAAAAGATTCAAATAATAGGAAGAGGCATCTTTGCGGTGGCCTAAAACAACAACGGCATCACTGCCTTCGATAATTTCTAAAACCTGCTGTTGAACGGCGGTTAACCATAAATTATCGCTATAGAGCCAATCCCGCACCGTCAGGAAGTGAACCCGTTGCAAAGTTTCCGGAGTTAAACAAGCCTGAATCATGGTGATTCGTTCCTCCGATCGCCAGGGGTTACGGGTATCCGCCGCAACACGATGACTGCCTAAAATGAGGATGACCTGCTCGGCTTTTTCCAGGGCAAGGTTAAGGGTGCGTAAATGACCTAAATGGAAGGGTTGGAACCTACCGATGTAGATCCCGTATTGATATTTTGTTTTCATGCCAGACTCCCTGGACAGTTAACATCCTCTCTCCGAGGATTAATCTAATTATAGTAGATTTCACTAAAATATGCCAAGAAGAAAAATTAATCACGGACTTGTCAAGAAAGAAAATCGTTTATTTGGATTTTTATTTAAGCCAAAAGCTCAACCAAATATTCATCCTGGGCTAATTCCAACAGGCGATCGCCAGGGCCATCTTTGCCCCAGGGTTGGAATTGGGAAGGGGTAAGGCTGTGAACCCGTTGCTGATTGCTGTAGAAATTAGCTTGGGTGATGGTATCCGGGAGCATCGCCAACAGTCGGTCTTCTTTGGTGGTAAATTGCATGGCTGTTGTGCCCAAATTACCGAAACTACCTAGGCGCACCGTGGCTAAATCCAAATTTTTGCCGTAACCAGCCTGGGTCAGCAATAACACCGAAGCCCTGGCCGGTAGCGTCAGAACCCCCACCAAATTTTCCGTACTTCTGAGCCTCATGGCTTCTAGACCCTGGGCACTGGGACTGGAACAAATCAAATTTTCCTGGGCTAAATCAAACCGGAGTAAACGGCCGTTACTGGTGGCAATCACTAAATTTTGTCCTGGATTATTCTCCTGGGGGGGAATCCATTGGGCAAACTGCAAGCAATCGCCATCTTTTAACTTAATTAAGCTCAAGCCCCGATTACCAAGCTCCTCCAACTCCTGACTAGCTAAACGTTTCACCCGTCCCTGCTGGGTTACTAACAATAAATCTTGGGGGCGATCGCCGGGGGGGAGAAATCCCTGGAAAGCTATCCCATTGGCATCTCTTTGGGCGGATTTAGGCAATATCGACAACAGGGAAATGCGGGCCACCGTTAAAGGCGGAATTTCCGAAACTTCCACCGGAAAAGCCTTGCCGTAGTCTGTGACAGCAATTAGAGTTTCCCTGCCTTGGATGGGAATTTGTTGACGAATGGGCTCAAAACTATTTTCCGACGTGAGCAATCCTGGTTGCCAGGCAATGTCCCCTTGGATGGTGACGCTTAACACGGCATCGGCCGGGGGGATTTGGGGGGTGAACAAAGTTAAAGGACTTTCTTCAACAACCTTTTTGTCTTTTGCTTTTACCGTTACCGATGGTTTGGCCACAGCGGAGTTAGATGGACTATTACCAGGGGCTGGAGAAATGCTTTTTACCCCTGGAGTAGGCATCTCCGATGGGGCCAAAAGTTCCGGCTGTTGATCCAGGGCAAGACTGGTTTGGGCTTGGTTTACCATAGTGTCTTCTTGATTGCCCGGACTTATTTCTGGATCAACCATGGGCTCATCTAACTCATCTGTTGGTTCCTCCACAGCAATGGGGACAATCTTTTTCGGCATTCCCTGCAAAATCTGGGTACGTCGTTCATCGTTAAATTTTTTCTTCAGTCCCCGCAATTCTTTTTTCAGCGCCTTTAAACGTTCCTGGCGATCGCCAATCAGATTTTCCAATTCTGAAATCCTTTGAGCTAGGGCGCCATGTTCTTGCTGTAACTTTTCCTGCTCTAACCCGGTGATGCGCCGCATCGGCATGCCTAAAATGGCATCTCCTTGGTTGGGGGAAATCCCCAGTCGTTCCTGGAGTTGAATTTTTGCTGTAGTCCCATCCGGGGCAAAACGAAGAATTTCGATCAATGTGTCGAGATTTTCTAAGCCAATTAATAATCCTGCTAACAGTTCCAAACGACGACGAGCTTCTCCCAGCTCATTTTCGTACCGTCGCATCAGGGTTTCTTCCCGGAATTTTAAAAATTCTTCGAGAATACGCCGCAAAGGCATTTGAATGGGCTGATTATCCACCAATGCGAGGAAAATTACCCCAAAATTACTCTGCAAAGGAGTCATGCGGTAAAGCTTTTTGAGGATGGCATCGGGGGTAGCATCCCGTTTTAACTCAATCACCACCCGCATCCCGGTGCGGTCACTTTCATCCCGTAGATCGGAAATGCCGTCTAGCTTACCGTCGTTCACCAAACTGGCGATTTTTTCAATCCAAGCGGCTTTGTTGACCTGGAAAGGTAACTCTGTAATCACGATCGCCGTGCGATTATGGCTACGTTTTTTCTCCCCCCGGATTATTTCGGTGTGACTAATGCCCCGCACAGGAATCAGACCCCGCCCCGTTTGATAGGCTTGCAAAATGCCTTCACTGTCGAGGATTGCCCCCCCGGTGGGAAAATCGGGGCCGGGAATTAACTTAAATAGTTCCTGGTCGGAAAGTTGGGGTTTGTTAATTAAACCAATCAGACCATCCACCACTTCCCCTAAATTATGGGGGGGGATATTAGTGGCCATGCCCACCGCAATGCCGGAACAACCGTTTAACAGCAGTAGGGGTAACTGGGCCGGAACCACTGTAGGTTCTTCCTGGGAATTGTCGAAATTGCCCGTAAAATCAACGATCGCCTCGCTGATGTCCTCCAGCATGGCCCCCATGGCGATGGGTGCTAACCGGGTTTCGGTATAACGCATGGCGGCGGGGGGATCATTGTCCACCGAACCAAAGTTGCCATGGCCCGCCAGGAGGGGATAACGGCTAGAAAAGTCCTGCACCATCCGCACCAGGGCATCATAGACAGCCTGATCACCGTGGGGATGGTATTTCCCCAACACATCCCCCACCACCCGGGCACATTTCCGAAATGGGCGATCGGGGGTTAAACCCAATTCGTACATGGCATAGAGAATACGGCGGTGCACCGGCTTGAGACCATCCCGCACATCCGGCAATGCCCTGCCCACAATCACACTCATGGCATATTCCAAATAGGAACGTTGCATTTCTTCATGTAAATCGGTGGGGACAATTTGACCGATGGGGAAGGATTTTCTGGCCATACCGCTGGGAACCTATGCGTTCTTCAATTCGCGGCCAATGTTAGCATTGGAAAGGCTGATTCTCTCTTCAACTTTGCTGGGCACAGACTATGACAACGGTTCTCATCGTCGAGGATGACCCGATGAATTTACGGGTTTTTTCGAAAATTCTCACCAAGCGGGGAGGATTTGAGGTCAAGGGTAGCGAAGATGTGGCGGAGGTGTTGACCTTGGCCCGGCAAAAGGCGGTGGACGTAATTTTGATGGACGTTTCCCTGTCCCGCAGTCATTACCAAGGCCAGGCCTACAACGGTATTCAAATCACCCAGTTGCTCAAGCAAGACCCCGCTACGGCTAGCTTACCGGTGATTTTGGTTACGGCCCACGCCATGACCGGCGATCGGGAATCCTTGCTGGCGGAAAGTGGGGCTGAGGGGTACATTGCCAAACCAGTGGTAGACCATAAAGCCTTTGTGGAGCAAATTCAGACCATGGCAAACCAAAATTTGAGCAAGTCTTGAGCCGTTTAATCTAAACAATAATGTTGCCCACCGCCATTGTCCTTGCCCTACTTCTAGGAATTATTGCCTACATTTGGGGCCACTCCTATTGGCTGGATTGGCGGGAGAGAAAACTCTTTCAGCGTCCATTACCCCCCCACTGGCAGGCCGTCCTCGGCGATCGCCTACCTTTTTATCGGCAACTATCCCCCCCGCAACGACAAAAGTTAGAAGCAAAAATTCAACTGTTCCTCCAGGGTAAACAGTTCATTGGCTGTAATGAATTTGCGGTCACCGATGAAGTGCGGTTGCTGATTGCCGCCCAGGCCTGTTACCTGGCTTTGTATTTGGGCAGTAATCCCTATCCCCGGCTGGACACGATTTTGATTTACCCCGATGCTTTTCAGGTTAAGCAAATTAGCTCCCCCGACGGTTATGTGGTGGAGGAAGAAAATACCTTCCGGGCGGGGGAATCCTGGGGTAGGGCGGGACAATTAATTCTGGCCTGGGGAACCATTGCCTGGGACTTGGAACGATGGCAGGACGGCCATAACGTCATTTTTCACGAATTTGCCCACCAACTGGATATGGGGGATGGGGCCATGAATGGGGTTCCTAAGTTAGCCCGCAACAACGATTATCAAAGTTGGCGATCGGTATTCACTGCGGAATATCAACAGTTATTGAGCCAGTTGGAAAATAATTTACCCACCATTATTGACCCCTACGGAGCTACTAACCCCAGTGAATTTTTTGCCGTGGTTACGGAAACTTTCTTTGAAAAGGGAGAACAACTCCAGCGTCATCACCGCCAGTTATATGAGCTTTTGCAGAAATATTATCAACTTTTTCCCCTAGGGAACAGGCTGTAAACGGGTTACCTGGAGCGAAAATAGGCCTCCCCCGGTGGCGGCATAGGTTTTTACCCGCACAATGTAATTTCCCGATTCGGTGATGCGGGCAAAGGCTAAGGAATTAGTTCCCCCTTCGGTGCTGTCATCGTTGGCGACAATGGTGGTGCCGTCATCCCCAATGAGCATCACAATGGTGTCAAACTCGTCGGAACGCAGGTCAAGGGCCACTTGATCTCCGGCCTGTAGTTTCACCACATAATCCCGGGCAAAACCCCCTTCCCCCGTGGGAATGTCCTGCACCGTTAGGCGATCGCCAATGGTGGTGTTGGGGTTAATGGCCATGGGATTGTAAAAACTATTTTGGCTATTCTGTCCATAACCAACGCTGGGGTAAACCACGGTAATGCCTGTGGCTAAGGCAATAAATAAATTTTTGAACCTTTTCCTAAACTTTAACTTTTTAAGCATTTTCAGTTTCCTGCCCCAGAACCGACTGGAGACGACTGAGTAAATCCGACTCCGCTGTGAGGGGAATGAATTGTTCAATGGACGGGGCCGCCAATGGCGATCGGGAAATCTTGGCGGGGGCCGGGGTGTTTTTTTCCGAGGGTTGGCTCGATCGGGAAGCCCTGCTTAGGGTTAATAAATCTTCTTGGATGGGCTCTGCTACCTTTTCTGTTGGTAACAAATCTTGGACAGTGGGGGGAACTTTCAGAGCTGGCCTTTGGTCTAACTTTCCAGCCGACTCCTCCATAGATTCATCCCCGGTAACCGTCAAAGCTTTGGATAGATTGTGGGAAACCATCCGCTCAAACTCAGCGGAAAAATGAAGATTTGGTTGACCCTTTTTGTTCCAAAAGTTCAGCAGGTGCTCCACGGAAATTGCTTTATAGCGACCCAAGTAGAGGGCCTCAATCACCGCTAGACGAATCCACAGGGCTGAAAAATCTGCCTGCCACCTATTGATTACCTGCACCGGGTTCACCCCCCGCAGATCAAAACCATAGGCAGTCAAAAGCAAAACTGTCTGAAGAATACCGGGATCCTTTTGAGCCTGGGATATTGTCATATCTACTAGCGAGCTATTCTGATTAATTTCTAGAATCTTAGCTCAAGTCCAGTCTGTGAGGAAGGAGGGCAGGTCATGTTTAAACAATTAGGCGTTCTAGTCACATTTTTGGCCTTTGCCGTTGCCCTGGCGGTGTCCCGCAATGTTCCCAGCGAAGTGACCAGTCTTCCCCAACAATCCCTGGCGATCGCCCAACAATCTAGACATCAAGCCAGGGTGAAACTTCAACGGTCTTTGCAACAATTAATCCTTCGGCAACCGGGTTTTTCTGGCCCTAACCAACAGCCAGTTTTTCCAAAAGCCAAATATTTTTAACTTCAGAAATTTTTCATGCCCCTAACCATGGGCTTTGGCGCAGAGTTCACAAAGCCCAAAAAACTCTAGGGTGTGGTAATAGATGCGAAAAGAATATTTGGTTTTTAACGTTTTCTCCAATTCCTTTACCGGACATCCTTGGATAGGAAAGGATTCTCCACACTGTAGGCAAGTTAGGGCATGTTGATCCTGCTCCAGGGTTTGGTAGAGCAATTCCCCGGTCATGGTGGCTTGATGTTGAATGAATCCCGCTAACTTGAGGGCATCCAAAGCTCTATAGACAGTCGCTAGGCCAATTTTTGTGGTTTCCCTTAGTTTCGTAAACAGGGACTGGGCGGAAATAGGCTCCGTTTCCTTTTGTAAAACTTGGAGAACTAGCCGTTGATTAGCGGTTAAGGACTCTAGGCGGGTGGCGAGGGAGGGAATGGGACGGCTCATGACAATGGGGGAGAACTATGCAATGATAATGATTATCGTTAACTCAAAAGGGACTAGACTACCCCACAATCCCATAATTTCACTTTATTCGACATTGGCAATGTTTATTTTCCCCCCTGTTCCCCGTATTTTTCAATCCTTTACCCTGGCATTAGTGGTGGGCTTGGGAACCCTCGGCTGTCAACCGCTGTTGAGCAAAAGGGAGAAGTTGGTGATGCTTCCGGGGTGGAGGCTTTGGATATTTTGGATGTTACAGTGAGCATCCCTCCCCAAAAGTATTTTCTAGAAAAAATTGGGGGTGATTTAGTCCGGGTAAATGTTCTTGTGCCTGATAACAGCGACCCCCACACCTATGAACCAAAGCCCCAGCAGTTGGCGGCCCTGAGTGAGGCGGAAGCCTATGTTTTAGTGGGGCTAGGTTTTGAGCAACCTTGGTTAGAAAAGTTAAAGGCGGCCAATGGCGGCATGCGGTTGATCGATTCCGCTGAGGGCATTACCCCCTTGGAAGTGGAGGAACATGACCATGATCATGGCAATGAAGCCAATAAAGATGACCACGATCACGACCATGACCACCATACCGAAGAAGGGAAGGAAACTGGAGCTGTCATGGTGGCGGATCCCCATATTTGGTTATCCCCTACTTTGGTTAAACAGCAAGCAAGCACCATTGCCGAGGCATTAAGCCAACTCGATCCAGACAATAGGGAAAAGTACGAAGCTAATTTGGCCAACTTCTTGCAGGAAATTAGCCAGTTGGATCAAGAACTCCGTCAGAACCTACAGCCTTTGCCCCAGCGTAAATTTATTGTTTTCCATCCTTCCTGGGGTTATTTTGCCCAGGACTATGGTCTCCAGCAAATTCCCATCGAGGTGGAAGGCCAGGAACCCAGCGCCCAGGAATTAAAGGAGTTAATTAACACAGCTAAAAGTAATGATTTAACTGTGGTCTTTGCCGAACGTCAGTTCAGTGCCAAAAGCTCCGAGGCGATCGCCGCTGAAATCAAAGGCCAAGTGGATACCCTCGATCCCCTGGCGGCGAATTGGTCAGATAATTTAACCACCGTTGCCCAAAAAATAGCCAATGCAAATAGTGCCAAGCCCTAATTATGAGCTAAT
This sequence comes from uncultured cyanobacterium, assembly GCA_963704945.1. Taxonomy (GTDB): domain Bacteria; phylum Cyanobacteriota; class Cyanobacteriia; order Cyanobacteriales; family Microcystaceae; genus Synechocystis. The sequence continues at coordinate 59,322 of CAVPII010000016.1, forward strand.
GTTTACCTCCCAGGGGAGCCCTGAGCCAGTCATTACCGTGGAAAATTTGTGGGCGGGTTATGGTACTACATCCGTTCTAGAAAATATCAACCTACGGGTGGAAAGCCATGATTTTGTGGGTTTAATTGGCCCCAATGGTGGCGGTAAAACTACTTTACTAAAAGTATTATTGGGCTTGATCAAACCCCAACGGGGCAAAGTGAAAATTTTAGGGCGATCGGTGGAGCAGGGGCGGCGTTACGTGGGTTACGTTCCCCAATGGCTGGAGTTTGACCGGGCTTTTCCGGTGCGGGTGCTGGACGTGGTTCGCATGGGTCGTTTAGGGCGGGGTAAATTGTTTCGCCGTTACCATTCCCAGGACGAGGCCATTGTGCGGCAATCCCTGGAGCAGGTGGGCATGGATGATCTGGGAAATCGCCCTTTAGGAGACTTATCCGGAGGCCAACGGCAACGGGTTTACATTGCTCGGGCCGTAGCATCTCAGCCCCAGATTCTATTGTTGGATGAACCCACCGCCAACGTGGATAGTAAGATGCAAAAAAGTATCTATGAATTGTTGGGGGAGCTAAATCAAACCATGACCATTGTGATGATTTCCCACGACCTCGGAGCCATTTCCCGCTATGTGAAAACCGTTGGTTGCTTGAATCGCAGTTTGCATTACCACCAAGACCGGTCAATCACGCCCCAAATGATCGAGGCGACCTATCAATGTCCGGTGGATTTAATTGCCCATGGGATTCCCCATCGGGTTTTTCCTGACCATGATCAACCTTCCGCTTTAACTAACGACCATGACCACCCAGCGGAGTGTCGCCATGATTGAAGCCCTAGGCCAAGCATTGCAATATGAATTTATGCAGAATGCTATTCTGGCGGCATTTTTGGTCAGTTTAGCCTGTGGCTTAATCGGTTCTTTTATTGTGATTAACCGCATGGTTTTCATCGGCGGTGGCATTGCCCATGCGGCCTATGGGGGCATTGGTTTAGGCTACTATTTTTCTTTTAATCCCCTCTGGGGAGCCTTTGGGTTTTCCCTGGTAATGTCTTTGGCGATGGGTTGGGTGGCTAGGAAATATCAACAGCGCAGTGATACTTTGATCGGGGTAATGTGGGCTTTTGGCATGGCGATCGGAGTGATGCTAATTGACCTAACCAAGGGATATAAAGCCGATGTTTCTAGCTATTTATTCGGCAGTATTTTAACCGTGCCACGGCAGGAATTATGGTTAATGGCGGGGTTGGATTTATTAATTATTCTACTACTATTCTTCTTTTACAAAGAGTTTTTAGCTATTTCCTTTGATCCTATCTATGCCACTACCCGCAATTTACCTGTGGATTTCCTCTATCTAACCCTGGTGGCCACCATTTCCCTAACGGTGGTGATGGTAATGCAATTGGTGGGTTTGATTATGGTTATTGCCCTACTAAGCATTCCCGCGGCGATCGCCGGTCAATATGTGCGGGATGTGCGGCAGATGATGGCTTTAGCTAGTATTTTAGGCATGGTCTTTTGTGCCATTGGTTTAGGATTATCCTACGGCTTGAACCTTTCCTCCGGAGCAACTATTATTTTGGTGGCTAGTATTGGCTATTTGGTTAGTTTAGCGTTCAAACGTTAATTAAAAGCGAGATATTATTAAATATTCAAAGCAATCTCCCCAAGATTTTTTATCCTAAAATTATCTTAATCAATTATATTGCCATCGTTTTTTGTCATTTTTTACTGCATAAGTAAAGGAGGCTTTAAAATCAGCTTTCTCCCACCGAAAATTACCATAGGAATCGCAAGGCATACCCATAAAAGTACCAAAAATATTTCATGAAATAATTTGTCAATTCTCTACCTAGACCGGCGAAACGGTGACAAATGAGGATTGGGAACAGGTTAGGGTTAGGTGAGGCTCTGTGAAAATGTATTTATGGTTTGGTCTTCCCTTTGGCAACGGTGGTTAAATTGGCTAAAGTCTCGACATTACGGCCGCACAGCCATTGATAGTCGCTATGCGATCGCCGAAGCTTGCATTATCGGATTTGTGTCAGCCCTGGCGGCCCTGGTAATCAAAAGTGGGGTTGGCTGGTTGGGATCTATTCGTTTGACCATGGCGGACACCTATGGGGCCATTTGGGTTTTGCCCTGCTTCGGCCTGGTGTTTGGGGGATTAGCCGGGGTATTAATTGAGCAATTTTCTCGACCGGCAGGGGGGGGCGGTATTCCCCAGGTAAAAGCGGCCCTGGCTCGTTACCCCATTCCCCTCAATTGGCGGGTAGCGGTGGTGAAACTTCTAGGCACAGTCCTGGTGTTGGGCAGTGGCATGACCCTAGGGCGTAGGGCCCCGACGGTTCACATTGGGGCGGCCCTGGCGGCGGAGTTGAGTCGCTGGTTTCCCACTTCCCCAGAACACCGACGGCAGATGATTGCGGCGGGGGCGGCGGCGGGTTTAGCGGCGGGGTTCACCACTCCCATTGCCGGGGTGCTGTTTGTGGTGGAAGAGCTGATGCGGGATGTGTCTAGTTTGACCTTAGAGACGGCGATCGTTGCGTCCTTTGTGGGGGCGGTAACCTCTTTGGTATTTCAGTCCAACGATCTGAATTTGACCCATAGTCTTAGCAATAGTGCGGCAATCCATTTCACGGCTTCGGAAATTCCCTTTTATCTGTTGCTGGGGATTTTAGCTGGCATTTTAGGGGTGTTGCTAAACCGGGCGATTCTAGCATTGCAACAGTTACAGCGGCAATGGAATATTTCCCTGGCCATTCGCATTGGCGTTGTGGGTCTAATTTCCGGGGTGGCGATCGCCATTTTGCCTGCCTTTTTTCGGGACAATGCGGGGCTGAGGGAATTTGTCACTTCCGGGGAACTGAGTTGGAACAATGTGTTATTGACCCTGGTAGCCCACTTCATTTTGACCATGTTGGCCTACAGCACCGATGCTCCGGGGGGATTGTTCGCCCCAGCTTTAATTATGGGATCAGCCTTGGGTTACTTGGTGGGGGACTTTGGAGGTCTTTGGCAGTCCCAAATTACCCAAACCACCTTTGCCCTGGCCGGCATGGGGCCTTCTTCACCAGTGTGGTGCGGGTACCCGTGACGGCAATCATCATTGTGTTTGAGCTGACGGGGAACTTTAACGTGGTTTTACCTCTGATGGTGTCCTGTGCCACGGCCTATCTGGTGGCGGAAAGTTTATTTCCCCGTTCTTTGTACGACCATCTCCTGGAAACCAAGGGCATTTTCCTCGCAGAGGATAAACCGGATCGTGATTTCCTAGCGGATATTCGGGCCCATCAGGTAATGAAGAATGACGTGGAAAGCTTGGAGGAAAATCTAACCCTGGCCCAGGTTTTACCTATTATGTCCAACTCCCATCACCGGGGTTTTCCCGTGGTGCAAGGGGGACGACTGGTGGGGGTCTTTACCCAGACAGATCTGGCCAATGCGTCCCAGGAATCGATACATACTCCCCTACGGGAGATCATGACCCCCAATCCCATTACCGTTGAACCGGAAGCTCCCCTCAGTGATGTACTTTATTTACTCAACCGCTATCAATTGTCCCGGTTGCCCGTGGTGGAAGGGGGCAATAAATTGGTGGGCATCATTACCCGCACCGACATTATTCGGGAGGAAGTTAGTCAATTAGGGGGGCAAATTATCCACCCTCCCCATCCGGCCTACAGCGTTTACCAAACCCGATCGCCATTGCTGGGGGAAGGTCGTATCTTATTACCCATCAGTGAACCCGGCAGTGCCCTGATGTTATTTCAAATAGCGGCGGCGATCGCCAAAAAACAGAACTATGAAATTGACTGTTTGCAGGTGGTAAAGGTCTCCAAAGCCCAAACCCCTTCAGTGCAGAGGGTGCAATGGCACAGACAAAGACAATTAATGCAAAAGCTAGAACGTATTGCCCGCCACCAAGGGGTTCTGCTCCACACGGAAATCAAGCTAGCCCACAGCGTTACCAATACCATCATCGACACTATCCAAACCCGTCACAGCGATTTACTGATTTTAGAATGGCAGGGAGAAACGCCCATTACAGGGCAAATTTTTGGCAAAATTACCGACCGCCTCATTGATCAAGCCCAATGCGCCTTATTGATGGTGAAACAGGGTAAAAACAGCGATGCCTATCCCCAATATCTATCCCCCCATGCCCATTGGTTAATGCCCGTGGCAGGTGGCCCCAACATAGAACAAATGCTGGAATTCTTGCCCGGATTATTTTCCCTTTACCCTGAAGATAATAATCCTGAGTTATTAATTTCCAAGGTTTATTTACCGCAACAAAGCAGTCGCTATGATCCTTTTTCTGACCTTAAGGATTTAGTAGAACGTTTAGGAGAACAGTTACAACGACCCATTGTGCCTATCCCCATTTGCTCTCCGTCCGTGGTCGATGCCCTCAGTGACCTGGCCGAAATGCGTCAATGTGCGGCCATCGTAATAGGGGCCAGCCGAGAAGGATTACTTAAAAACGTTATCCATGGCAATTTACCCACCCAGATTGCCACCCAAACCGACACCACTGTGTTTATTTTTCGTGGGGCCATGGATTCTTCAGAGGTGACTAACTAGGTCAATTTTGGTCAAAACTCAAAGAAAATGTCTTCGTCCATGGCAACTACGTCCGCTAAATCAAGACTCTCATCGTCAGGGATAAAGATATGAAAGTTGTCCGGCAAATCTTTCGCCAATTCCAACGGTAACTCAATAATCGGTTCAGGGATTATGATTCTAGGCTCATCATTGGCGACAACCCCTCCTTCCCTTGGACAGCAAAGTTCCTTTCCACATTGATCGTTATTAGTATTTTTGTGTTGATTATTATTGGTGCTTTTTATTTGGTGAACCCGAACCAGACTATCTCCGATCAGTTCGTAACTGCTGAACGGAGACTGGTTTATCATTTCTGACTTGAGGTTGGCAATAAAATAATCCACCGTTTCCTGCTTCAGCCAACCCATCAATACCGCCGTAGCGCCAAAGCGGAGTCCCAATTTTTTCTGCTCTATCAGGATTTCACTGATTTGGTAATAGTCGAGCAGACTAGCCATCCGTAGATAGTGACCCAGGGGCAAAAGGTTAGGGCCCTGGATCAAGTTACACCAATGCTCGGCAAAAAAGTCGATGGTATCCTTGTTGACCCAACCATGGAGGGCAATGATTTCCCCAATTAAATAGTTAAAATATTTTTGATTATCAATGGCCACTTCAAGTTGGGCAGGGGCAATCAAGCCGGCTTCCTGCAGAATCAGCCCCAATTTTTTTTTTCCTTGGGTTGGAGAGCCATCCATAAAAAACTTTCTCGGAAAAAGCATCCGATAATACCTGTAGATTATAACCGCTCTATCACTTTTACCACCGTCCTTTTATTACTTTTACTACCGTCCTTGTATCGCTGTCTTTTGGTCGATTTCTGGTTTCGGTGGCATTGATAACCCTGGTACAATGGCGAATGGCCCGTAATATTTGACGGTGAAGGGATGTTAGAGCAAGAAACAGATGGCATAGAGAAGTTGGCAACCGGTATACCGGGCTTCGATTTTCTCTCTGACGGCGGACTTCCCCTCGGTCGTGCCACATTAATCGCCGGGACAGCGGGAAGTTCTAAAACTATCTTTGCTTCTCAGTTTTTGGTAGAAGGCATTCACCGGGGAGAGAACGGGGTATTTGTTACCTTCGAGGAACCCCCCAAAGCCCTCAGGAAAAATATGCGGGGTTTTGGTTGGGATATTCAGAAATGGGAAAACGAAGGTAAATGGGCCTTTGTCGATGCTTCCCCCCAACCCGGCGATTCCCCAATTATTAGCGGGGAATATGATCTAGGGGCCCTAATTGCTCGCATTGAACATGCTGTCCGTAAACATAAAGCCAGTCGCATTTCCCTGGATTCTTTGGGGGCGATTTTCAGCCATCTCACCAATAGTGCCCAGGTGCGGAGTGATCTGTTCCGTCTAGCCTCCGCCCTAAGGGAAATGAATGTCACCGCCATTATGACCGCAGAGCGAGTGGAGGAATACGGAGAAATTAGCCGTTATGGAGTAGAAGAATTTGTTGCCGATAACGTGGTCATTGTCCGTAATGTCCTGGCGGACGAAAAGCGCCGTCGCACCATTGAAATCCTTAAATATCGAGGTACAGACCACCAAAAGGGCGAATTTCCCTTCACCATCATCAACAAAAGGGGCATTGTCATTATTCCCCTGTCGGCGATCGAGTTGGAGCAGAAGTCTTCCGATATCCGCATCACCTCCGGTAGCGAAGAACTAGACCGCATGTGTGGCAGTGGCTTCTTCCGAGATTCCATCATCCTTGTTTCTGGGGCAACCGGCACTGGCAAGACCCTGATGGTGACAGAATTTATGGATGGGGGCGTGGCCAACGGAGAACGGTGTTTAGTCTTTGCTTTTGAAGAAAGCCGAGAACAGTTAATCCGTAATGCCACCGGTTGGGGGGTAAATTTCAAACAAATGGAAAAAGAGGGCAAACTCAAAGTGGTTTGTCGCTACCCAGAAACTACCAATCTGGAAAACCATTTAATTATGATGAAGGATATTATTCATGAATTTAAGCCCAATCGGGTAGCGGTGGATAGTCTTTCAGCTTTGGAAAGGGTTTCCACCTTGAAAAGTTTTCGGGAATTTATCATCGGACTGACCTCATTTATCAAACAACAGGAAATTGGTGGTTTATTCACCTCCACCACCCCTAATTTACTGGGGGGAGTATCCATCACCGACGCCCATATTTCCACCATTACCGATTCAATTATTCTTTTGCGCTACGTGGAAATGTACGGGGAAATGCGGCGGGGCCTCACGGTACTGAAAATGCGGGGTTCCATGCATGATAAAGATATCCGGGAATTCTCCATTGACCATGAGGGAATGCACATTGGCAAACCTTTCCGCAACGTTACCGGCATTCTGGCCGGCACCCCCATGTACACTGCCCAAAGTGAGGTAGAACGGCTTTCTGGTCTGTTTGAGGGCAAATTATAATTTTTAAACGTTTTTGTAATCTAGAGGAAAATTGACCCATGCAGTGGCAAGAATCCCTACCGTGGTCTTTGGAGGCCCGGCAGAAATTGAAGAATATTCCCTACTTTGCTAGGGTGCAAGCTCGTCAGCGCATTGAACAGTTGGCCCGGGAAGCGGATTTAGATGAGGTAACGGCGGAGTTAGTGGAACAGGCTCGGTTGGAGTTTGGGCAATGAAATTTGAGCAACTACCTCCGGCGGCTTTAGGATGGATAAATAACTTTATGCTTAGCTATTAGGAAGTAGAGGGAAAATGAGTTCCTTTAGTTCAGTAACATCTCTCTGAACAACATCCCAAAGGGTATTGATGTTAATGCGGTCATATTGATGCGCCAAAATATCTCTCATGCCTGCGATGTCTTTCCAAGGAATATCTGGATTTGTAACCCTAAATTCCTGTGAAAGTCGCTTGATAGCTTCGCCAATAATAATGATTTGGTAGAGAATGGCAGATTGTTTTTCTTCGTTGAGACGGAGGTCTTCTTTCGTCAAACCGGCGGCAAACAATTGAATCCGGTTGATTGCATTCACAATATCGAGCAAGTAGGCTTGATCACGATTCATAAATAGTTACTGCAGTGTTGAGAATTTCTTGACGACGAATCCAATTGTCTCCGTTCTGGATCGCATCTTTAACAACCAGATCAACAGTGTGATTGAGCAGAAATTCTAATTGATGTTTGATCTTGGCGAGGGTAAGGAGTCCTTGGGGAGCTTCTGGGGCAAAGGAAATGAGTAAATCAATGTCGCTGTCTTTGTGGAAATCTTCCCTCAACACAGAACCAAACAGGGCAATTTCTACAATCTGCCACTGCTGACAGATTGCCATTAGCTTTTGTGGCGAAATTTTTAGGCGATCGCCTGCTATTTGATGTAATACCGCCATGATTTACAAACTCGACACATAATTCTTCAATTTAGCCTAGGTAACGAGATTTGAATCCACTACCACTACCTCAAAAAGGGGGAAATTATCCCGGTTAAACTTTTTTTAGGGCTTCAAAGCCGGAGACAATATCGAGCAGTTCTTCCGTAATGGAATTTTGTCTTTGCTGACGATAATCGGCGCTGAGGTCTAATAGGCGTTCTTCAATGTTTTTTTCTGCGGTTTGCATGGCGGCCAGGCGGGCGGCGTTTTCACTGGCGAGGGACTCCACCACGGCTCGATGGAGCGAAACAAAGAGATATTGACGGATAACCGCTGAAAATAAAGATTCCCAATCAAGATTGATGGTGGGGATGCTATGGGATTGCCAAGGGCGGCTTTCAAGTTGTTGCAACCATGGACGATCCAGGGGGAGAAGTTGGAGTGTATTGGGTTGATAGGCACTACTGGAGATGGCTTGGTTATAAAACAAGAGAATTTGGCGGATTGGAGCATTGCCCAATGGGGGTGAAAAACACCATTGCTCGATCGCCGTTAGGAGTTCTTGGAGTAGTTGGGGAGTGCCAGCCAGCGAACTGGGAAGGGAAAATTGGGCTTGGATTGGTTGTTGGTCAAGGTAGGGAATAAGTCGGGCACCGATCGCCAACCATTGACATTGTTCTAGGGGAATTTGGTTCTGGCTCAGTTGCTGAAGGGTGTAGTGAACAATTTGCTCATTAAATTGACCGCAGAGTCCATGGTCGGAACCAAAAATAATCACCCCCACCGCACCGTGGCCAGGCTGGGGTGAAGTTTGGGGAATTGGAAACCAGGGGCGATCGGAAAAATGACGGTTATGCAGGAGAGCTTGCAAGCCCAGTTCAATGGTGTGGCTATAGTCTGTGAGGGAAAGACGGGCCTTTTCATATTGCCGAATGCTGACCATGGCCAGGGCTTTCATGGTTCGCACAACGGCTTGTAAATCCTCAATACTATTGATGCTGTGGCTGAGGGCTTCTAGGGTTTGCATGGTTAAGCTGGGGCAAAATTGATCGCCGTTTGCAGGGTTTGCCTGAGCAGGGTTTGGTCTTCCGGGGTGAGGGGATTGCCACTGTGGATGCGGTAACCTAAATCCATTAATTGATCCGCCATAATCTGACAAATTTGTTTTTCAACGGCGGGAATATCGGCAATGGGCACCCCATCGAGTAAGCCGTTGGTGACGGCAAAAAGAATGGCAATCTGTTCGGCGGCGGTGAGGGGATTAGATTGCCGTTGTTTGAGCACTTCCCGAATACGGCGACCCCGTTCTAGGGTTTGGTGGGTTTGGTCATCTAGTTGGGTGCCAAAACGGGCAAAGGTTTCCACTTCTTGGAATTGGGCATAGGCTAGGCGTAATTTTCCGGCGATCGCCTGGTAGGCGGGCCATTGGGTTTTGCCCCCCACCCGGGACACGGATTTCCCCACATCCACCGCAGGAAAAATGCTTTTTTGAAACAATTCCGGCGACAGATATATTTGTCCATCGGTAATGGAAATGAGGTTGGTGGGAATGTAGGCGGAAATATTTTGGGCTTGGGTTTCAATAATCGGCAATGCCGTTAGGGAACCGCCCCCCAAGGTTGGTGAAAGTTCGGTGGCCCTTTCCAGTAGTCGGGAGTGGAGATAAAAAATATCCCCGGGGTAAGCTTCTCGACCGGGGGGTCGCCGCAACAGTAGGGACAATTCTCGATAGGTGCGGGCGTGGTGGGTCAAATCATCATAAATAATTAATACGTCCTGCCCCCGTTCCATGAAATATTCCGCCATGGTGGTGGCCCCATAGGGGGTAATGTATTGCAACCCCAGGGGGTCTTGCCCCGCCGCCACAATCACCACGGTGTAGTCCAGGGCTCCCCTTTCCCGCAATGTTTCAGTCACCTTGGCGATCGCCGCTGAGCGTTGGCCGATGGCGCAATAAATACAAACTACGTTGTTGTCCTTTTGGTTGAGGATGGTGTCAATGGCAATGGCGGTTTTTCCCGTTTGGCGATCGCCGATGATCAATTCCCTTTGACCACGGCCGATGGGAATCAGGGTATCCACCACCTTTAGGCCCGTTTGTAGGGGAACGGTTACTGGTGCCCTATCCAAAATTGCCGGGGCATCCCGTTCCACCGGGCGACGTTCGACAAAATCCAGGGAACCCAGATCATCCAAAGGCTCCCCCATGGCAGTCAACACCCTACCCAGTAACATTTCCCCCACCGGCACATCCACCACCCGCTCGGTGCGATAGACCCGATCCCCCGCTTGTAGATCCTGACTATCCCCCAATAAAATCACCCCTACTTCTTCCGGATCTAGGTTAAAGGCAATGCCCAGTAATGGTTCCCGCTTTGACCCTCCCCCGGCCCTGGGAAAACTAACCAACTCATCCGCCCGCACATTGGGCAAACCAGATACCCGAGCAATCCCTGGCCGCACCGACTGCACTATCCCCGTTTCCCGGAAAGTTAAACTCGCAGGATGTTCTGCTAAAGCCCCTGTAATGGTACTAAAGGCATTTTCAGAGACAGATTGTAGTTGTTTGGCGATCGTATCCATTGTCAGTAAATTTTATTGGGGCGGGTAGGGCATCATTTTTTCAAATTTTCAAAATGGCAAAATCTAATTTTCAAGTAAATATTCAAGCTATCGTAAATAATTTCTGTTCCAGACCCTGGAGGTAGCTGTCGAGGCTCCAAACAATTTCCTGGCCAGCAAGTTGCAGTTCAATGCCACAGAGGATGTCAGGGGCGATCGCCGTTTCAATATTTTGGCTGATCGGGAAAGTAGTTTGTAGAATTTCTTGTAACTGTTGGCGGAGGGCAGGGGACATTTCAAAACTGGTTCTGACTAAAATTGGGTCATCGGCCTGGCCCAAGGCTTGGTTAATTATTTCTTTTTGACTATGGTTCAATTGATGGAGCTGGTCACAGAAACGCAGAACAATTTGCTGTTCCAAATCCCTATTGGCCAAATCCTTTAACCCTTGCCTGGCGATCGTTGTTGTTTGTTGAATAATCCTTTGCCCAATCGTTTCCAACAATGCCGCTTGTTCCTGGTCTAAGTCCCCCTGCCATACTTGCCTTTTTTCTGTGATTTCCTGCTGAAGTTGTTCTAACTGTCGTTGCCTTTCTTGATTAGCAACAGCATGGGCTTCCGTTAACAAAATTGATTGTTGTTCTTGCAATTGCTGTTGTTGTTGTTGATAAAGAGCTAAGGCTTGGGTTGCTTCCGTTTTTAATTGCTCCCCATCCTGCCACAGCCCCATCAGTCTTTCCTGACGTTTTTGCATTACCTGGAGAATTGGTTTGTAGAGCAACCAACGCAGTAAACCCACCAGAATTAAAAAATTAAGAATTTGGGCAAATACAGTAAACCAATTAATCAGCACCCTAACCCCCTGCTTTTAGAAAATAAGCCCAAAAGGGATTGACAAACAGCAAAATCATCGAAATTACTAGGCAATAAATCGCCGTTGATTCCACCATCGCCAAGCCCACAAATAGGGTTCTTGTGATCATATTCGCCTTATCCGGTTGTTGGGCGATCGCCCCCAAAGCCCTAGATACGGCCATGCCTTCCCCGATTGCCGGGCCAATGGAACCAATGGCCATCGTAATACCGGCTGTCACCATAGCCACTGAACCAATCAATGCTAAATCAGTCATTACTATTCTCCTTGGTGGAAACACGATGGTTATTTTGTTGAACACTAGCGGCGGAGGCAATATAAACCAGGGCCAACACCGAAAAAACATAGGCTTGGATTACCCCAAATACCAAACCCAACATCTGCATGGCGATCGGCACAAATAATGGGGCCAGAGAAAGTAAAATTGCCGTCAACAAATTACCACTCATGATATTACCAAATAGCCGAATGGCCAGAGCTAAAGTCCTTGAAAACTCCCCAATAATTTGAAAAGGTAACATGATCGGGGTGGGTTCAATATAGCTTTTTAAATAGCCTAAAAATCCCTGGCTTTTAATGCCAAAAATAGGCACAGCAAAAAATACACAAATCGCCAATGCCGTGGTGGTGGAAAGGGAGCCAGTAGGGGCGTTATACCAAGGCACCACCGCCAAAACATTAGAGGTGACAATGAATAAAAATAGGGTTCCCACCAACGCTAAATAGGGTTCTGGATCCTGCTGGGTAATTTCCCGAATTTGTTCAGCAATATTTTCCACCACTATTTCCAAGAAGTTTTGCCAGGGTGGTAGCCGGGGGAGAATAGATAACTTTTTCGTTATCCAAACTGATACCCCCACTATTAAGCCCATGGTCAGCCAAGTAAAGACCAGGGTAGCATTAATGACCAAAAATCCCTGTTCATAAAACACCATACTATCAGGGGTTATGTCCACATTAATCCTCCAATACTAAGTCATCCAGGGATGCCTGGGGTCGCCAGCGGGCAATTAATAAACTGCGGGCAATTAAAAAACCAACCATGGCAATTAATAGCCGTTGCCAATGACCATCAATCAAGAAATAAAAACCCATTAAGGCTACGCTTAACCGTGCCACACCACTGGCAATCATAATTAGAACAGGATTTTTTGCCTGGGCCATTTTTTTGACGGTAAACCACAAAGAGGTAAAGTAGAAAATCCCCAAACCAAAGCCCAGAGGAAACACAAATAAATCTGATAAAAGAGTAGCCGGTGTAATATCCATACAATACCTATGGAGAATATTTATAATAAGTTTTAAATACTTTTAAAGAATGGTTTTTGAGTGATTAATAATTGCCAAAATATTATAGAATTTATTTTTTGTCAGTTTGGGGGAAAGTTATCGAAAAAAGTATATTGATGGTTCAATAGGTTCCATTGGCGATCGCCGTTTACTTTTGGTTGGGATTAGCCTTTATATATTGGGGCATGGTATTGGGTTTCATAAATACGAAATAGCCTTTTTTTGATCTAAATAAGAACTACCCATAAATATTGCCGCACCATCAGACTATTAATATACCCTTGATATAAATCTTTATTTTTTGATGTAGCCCGTTTCTACTAAAAAAGCTCGGAGTGCATCGGGGTAGGAGTCGTATTTAACCTCGTTTAAGCAATTACTTTGGTCGTCATATTCTAAGCAAGTAGTTAGGCCCCAGTCAGAATCCTTGTCGTAATATTGGAGCATGGTTTTCCAGCCATTGTCTAATTCTCCAATGAGGGCTTTATTGGCCACATAGGCGGCCAGAAATCCATTTTTCTCCCAGTCCTCGGCCATCATTTCCGGTAAATCTTTTTCCATGGATTGGGCGTTTTCCCGGTGAATAAATTCAAAGCGGGGTTCAAAGGATACATCCACCACTTCACCATTTTTAAGCTCTAAAATCTGAGCGGGGGCGGCACTACCAGCGTAGGAAGAAAAGCGGTAGAGGAAACGATTATCTATTTCCGCATATTCGTACCAGCCGTTGTCGTCTAAGTCGGTGGCTTCGTGGGGCCCACCATTAAAGAAGCCAAAATCCACCACCGACCAGTCCTGACCTTCCCCTTGGCTAGTAATGGCTTTGACATCGTTACAACAGTGGGCGCCCCCCGTATAGGTGGCAAAAATTACCGTTGGGTAAGGATTATCGGGGTCCATGGGGGCAATTTGCACTAGGGACATCGGGAACATGGCTTCTTCCCCTTCAACGACAGCTACGGTCTTATTTTTCAGCTTTACGGTGACGGTGGGAATCCAGGATTCATAGTCATCTATTTTTTCTTGCCGGTGATTAATAATGGCGGTGAGGTCTCCTTGTTTGACCTGGCCATCAACTTTGCCTGATTCCTGATCGGAAATAAAAATAGTTGTTTCTGGGTTTTGGGCCTCCGCTGAAAATTGTGGTGACAGGGCAAGGGCAAGCCCCGTTAAAGCAATCAAGCAACCCTTGTGTAAACCCATGGCGTTAATCCCCCAAACTTGTATCCATTTACCATTGTGGCAGGAATTTTCCGGGTTGATTAACTTTAAAAACCATTAGGCAGTAACTAAACTTAAAGCCTCCCCGGTGAGGCTAAAGGCCCGGGCTTCAGTGATTTTTACCGGTATGGTTTTACCCAACAGTTCGTTAATCTCTCCCTGGAAGAAGGTTAAACGATTGCCCCGGGTGCGCCCCATCACCTGCCCTGGACTTTTAAGGTTGTCCCCCTCCACCAAAACTTCTTCCACTCGGCCCAGGTAACGCTGGGAACGTTCCATGGCCTGGGTAGAAACCAAATGATTTAACCTTTGCAGGCGATCGCCTTTGATTTCCTCCGATAGCTGATTGTCCCAAAAAGCGGCGGGGGTACCGGGGCGGGGGGAATAGGCGGCGGTGTTCAGTAGGTCAAAACCCACCTCTTCGATTAAGTTGAGGGTATTTTCAAACTGGGCTTCCGTTTCCCCTGGAAATCCAACAATCACATCGGCACTAATGGCGGCATCGGGCATATAGCGACGGATTTTTTCAATGATTTGCAAATATTTTTCCCTGGTGTAGCCCCGTTTCATGGCTTTAAGAATTTCGTTATCCCCCGATTGGAAAGGAATATGGAAATGTTCACAGACCTTGGGCAACTCCTGACAGGCTTGAATTAACCTTTCGGTGAAATAACGGGGATGGCTAGTGGCAAATCGCAGGCGATCGATCCCCTCAATATCGTGGACATAATGCAGTAAATCCGTCAGGGTATGGAGATTACGACCCGAAGCAGTAGTACCCGGTAAATCCCGCCCGTAGGCATCAATGTTCTGCCCCAGGAGTGTCACTTCCTTAAATCCCTGTTTAGCCAGGACTTCCATTTCTCCATAAATCGCTTCTGGGGTACGGGATTGTTCTACCCCCCGCACATTGGGCACTACGCAATAACTACAGCGTTCATTGCAACCGTAGATGATATTCACCCAGGCACTAACGGTACTTTCCCGCCGGGGCTTGGTGATGTCTTCCATAATGTGCAAACTTTCGGTGGCCACCACCTGACTCCCGGCCCATACCTGTTCTAGGAGTTGATCTAACCGATTGGCATGTTGGGGCCCCATCACTAAATCCAATTCCGGCACCCGCCGCAGGAGTTGTTCCCCTTCCTGTTGAGCGACACAGCCCGCCACCACCAGGGTTAATCCTGGTTCCGTTTGTTTCCGTTTGGCCTGTCTTCCCAGGTAGGAATAGACTTTTTGCTCAGCGTTATCTCGAATGGAACAGGTATTGTAGAGGACTAAATCCGCCTGGTTGGGGTCATCGGTATAGGCCATGCCCAAATTGTCCAGAATGCCGGCCATCCTTTCTGAATCCGCCTTATTCATCTGACAGCCAAAGGTAATAATGTGGTAACGACGGTGGGAAACATTCATGGGAAATGGGGCAAAGCAATGAACAGCACAATGTCTGATTATAGTTCCCCGTCTTAACCCCCGGCTGTCCCCCAACCTGATAAATTGGACAAATATCAGTGATAGAAATTTACTCGGATTTAATATGAGAGCTCTGGTTATTGGCGGTGATGGTTACTGTGGTTGGGCCACGGCACTGTATCTCTCTAATAAAGGCTATGAAGTCGGTATCTTGGACAGCTTGGTTCGCCGCTATTGGGATGCCCAGCTAGGGGCGGAAACCCTGACTCCGATCGCCCCCATCCGGCAGCGCATTGATCGTTGGTATGAGTTGACCGGCAAAAAGATCGACCTGTTCATTGGCGATATTAACGACTATCCTTTCCTGACTAATTCCCTCCGCGAGTTCCAACCCGATGCGGTGGTGCATTTTGGGGAACAACGTTCTGCGCCGTTTTCCATGATTGACCGGGAGCATGCCTTGCTGACCCAGTCCAATAATGTGTTGGGCAATCTGAATTTACTCTATGCACTGAAGGAAGATTTCCCCGATTGCCATTTGGTGAAGCTAGGCACCATGGGGGAATACGGTACACCCAACATTGATATCGAAGAAGGCTACATCACCATTGAGCATAAGGGGCGCAAGGATACCCTGCCCTATCCGAAACAACCCGGTAGTTTCTATCACCTCAGCAAAGTCCACGATAGCCACAACATCCACTTTGCTTGCAAAATTTGGGGTCTACGGGCCACGGACTTGAATCAGGGCATTGTTTACGGGGTGCTTACCGATGAGACCGGCATGGATGAAATGCTGATCAACCGTCTTGACTATGACGGCGTATTTGGTACTGCTTTAAACCGCTTTTGTATCCAAGCGGCCATTGGTCATCCCCTGACTGTGTACGGTAAAGGTGGCCAAACCCGTGGCTTGCTCGACATTCGGGATACGGTGCGCTGTATTGAACTGGCGATCGCCAATCCGGCCGATAAGGGTCAATTCCGGGTGTTTAACCAATATACGGAGCTATTCAGCGTCGGTGACCTGGCCCAGATGGTACAAAAAGCCGGAGCTGATCTCGGTCTGAAAGTGGAAATCGATCATCTAGAAAATCCCCGGGTGGAACTAGAGGAACATTACTTCAATGCGGTCAACACCAATTTGTTGGATTTAGGACTGAAACCCCACCTTCTTTCCGATTCCCTCTTGGATTCCCTCTTAAACTTTGCCACCAAGTACAAAGACCGGGTAGATCAAAAACATATTCTGCCCAAAGTCACCTGGCGCGGCTAGGTCTGGATGACGGCTACCCTCACTACTTGGTGGGGGTTTTCTTTTACCAGTTCTGCTGGGGAAGAATTTTTCTTAACCCACATTGCCCTGGACAAGGTTCTGTTAAATTTTTTATTTTTCCATTCCTAAAAACTATGGCTGATCCCCTAACTCCTGCTATCAGTGACCGCATTTGTAAGCACATGAACGAAGACCACGCTTCGGCGATCGCCCTTTATGCCCAGGTCTTTGGTCAACAGACTGACGTAACTACTGCCCAGATGCAGTCCATTGACCCCACGGGAATGGATTTAATGGTGGAAAGTGATGGGGGATCGAAAACCATCCGGATCGAATTTGAGCAACCCCTGAAGGATTCCGAAGATGCCCACCAGGTATTAATTGCCATGGCTAAGCAGGCCCGGAGTGCTGGCAAAAATAGCTAATTGGCTTTATTGGGTTTGCTATTGGTTAGCCCAAAAATCAAACTTCAATACCGGCCTCCGCTAATAATGCCTTGAGGCGATCGTTTTCTGCTTCCGCCAACTCAGCCCGGAGTTTTTCCCGCTCAGCCCGTTGAGCCTCCTCATTAGCTCGCCATTTCTCCTGTTCCGCTCGTTGAAATTCTTGTTCAGCCTGGGTTGCCAATTCCACTGTGGAGAGAAAAAGTCGCCCGTCGGGGTAATAAACCAGCAAAGTCTCGACGGTTAGTTCGAACGTTATACCAAGTAAAGGACTAACCCAATGGGCCATCTCCTCAATAATGATCAACTCCCCGTCAATTCGTTGCAACCCAGTCAGCTCATTGTCATCGGGATCATAAATATAGTACTCTTCGACGCCATGATGGTCATAGAATTTCAACTTTTTGGTCATTTCCTTGAGGGTATTGCCGGGGGATAAAATTTCAAACACCACTTGGGGCGGTTGGTTATTTTCCTGCCACTGGCGATAGGAACCCCGTTTTCCCTTGGGTCTGCCCAAAGCCACCATCACGTCCGGTGCCACACGAATTTCTGGATGTCCTTCCACCGGATACCACAATAGATCTCCCCCCACAAATACCTCCGGGTTTTGGGCAAAGAGACATTCCAAATTTTCTTTCAGTAGGACAATCCACTCAAATTGTTCTGTGTTGTCGGCCATGGGTTGTCCATCGCTGTCGGGGTAAATGATTTCTCGGTCGAGGGCTACGGTCATGGGGTTAATCCTCGCAATTTTTTCTCCAGTCTAGACAATGCCCTGAACTGGTGGAATTTTGGCCAACTTGGTTCGTTAATATTCGTTAATAATGGTTATCGAAAAGTTTGGGTCTTCAAGACTTTAACCATTTATCTTCGTCGGAACTGTCCTTGGCGATCGCCAGGTAACCATAACCCTTGGGGGACTGGTCAATGATTAAAATTTCCTGGTTATGGTGGGGCACAACGGTGGCCCAATCCGGTAGACTAACGCTCAAAGTTAATAGGTTGCCCGCATTGTCGTAAACATGGGCCTGGCCGATGATGCCGTTGGCCAGGTAAGGTAACTTTTTGGAGGTGACGGTGCCGGTGCAACCAATGACCCGCTCTGCACTCACGTCTTGGCTAAAGGTTTTAAATAAATTGGCGATCGGGCGTGAACAGAGCCGGCCCAGCCAAAGACTCATAGCCAGGGAAACCAGCAAGATTAATCCCGCCATGCCAAAGAATTGGGTGGGCATGGTTCCCGTTAGACTGCCTACCCCCACATTGAGTATCCAACCAATTACTCCCCAGAGGCTGAAGTCTATGCCCAGTAAAATCATCAGGGGAACTCGCCCCAGACCAAAAAAAGAAAGCACCTGCAGAGGCATGGGGGCACTCTCCCCTTCGGCAACTTCCCCGCCCTGGTCAAATTCAAGATCCAAATGGGTAACGTCTAGGTCAGGTAAATCAGGACTGGCTTCAATGGCCATTTCCAGATCCAAATCATCGTCCCCGTCCCCGGCAATAATCATTAGCCCCAAACAGAGTATTCCAACTCCAAGCAATAACCAGTAGGGGAGATTAGCTAGATGGAATAGCATGGTGGAAATCCTTTATTTTTTACTGTGATGTTTGGGAACCCTTACCGGGGCAGGGTTAAAGGGACAAAGAATTTTATTGAGGGTACGGAGTTGTTCCACTGTGCCTAAGCAAATTAGGGAATCAGCATCCAGTAAATAGGTGTCCCCCATGGGGCCCACAATCAACTGACGATCCTGACGGCGAATGGCCAGAATTAAAGCCCCGGACTGGGCCCGGAGTTGAGCTTCCCGTAGGCTTTGACCAATATAGGGACAGTCTTCAATCCCAATGCGAAATTCTTCCATATAAAAAGACCGATCTGCCCCGGTTAAAATACCATCGACAAAACTCACCACCTGGGGTCGTAAGGCCGCCGCCGCTAACCTTTTTCCCCCCGTAATGTAGGGCGACACCACCTCATCGGCCCCCGCCCGTTGTAACTTTTGCACCGCTTCTTCAGAACTAGCCCTGGCGATCGCCCGAATTTTGGGATTCAGGGTTTTAGCGGAAAGAACGGTGTAAAGATTTTCCGCATCGGAAGATAGGGCGGAAACAATGCAGATAGCTTTTTCAATGTTGGCGGCTAGTAATATTTCGTCTAGGGTGGCATCCCCCTGGAGGACGGCATAGTCCCGCAACTTAGCCCGGATAATGACTTCCGGGGAAGCATCAATAACCACAAAGGGAATCTGTTCCACGGCAAATTCAAAGGCAATTTGTTGTCCTGTCCGCCCATAGCCACACAGGATGTAATGGTCTTCCAATTGCTCGATCACCCTTTGCTCCTGCCGCCGGCGTAAACTCTCTTGAAAATATCCTTGGATAAAGGCTTCTGTAAAACGGTTTACCATGTAACCGATGGTCACCAAGCCCATCAAAATCAGCCCAATGGTAAATAGTCGGGACGCGGGCTTGAGGGGATGGGTTTCCCCAAAGCCAACGGTGGCCAGGGTAATGGTGGTCATGTAGGAGGCATCCAACCAACTCCAGCCTTCTACGTATCTGTACCATACCGTTCCCACCACAAATAACCCTGCCAGGGTGATGACCCCGGCCATTAATTCCTGCCGTAGCCGCCGCCCTTGGCGATCGATTAGATTTAACAGGTTTCCCTGACTTGGTGATCCCAATCCCATTCTAAAACCTCACTTAAAACAGGTCAGTCGATTTAAGATCAGGAGACAACTATTTCAGAGGCATTACCCTACCCCTGAAGCCCATACCAAATTTGGCCAGTCTAACGCGTTAGGAGCCCCCCCGTGACTTATTCCCCTGTTGTTGAACCCGTCGAGCCCCAAGCCTTTTCCGTGACCTCCCCATCGTCGGAAGTTGGTGAGTTTAAAACTGAAGATTTTGATACCTATGTAATGAAAACCTATGGGCGTTTTCCCATTGCGATCGCCAAGGGTCAGGGAAGTACTTTATGGGATACCCAGGGAAAAAGTTATCTCGATTTTGTAGCAGGCATTGCCACCTGTACCCTTGGCCACGCCCATCCAGCTTTAGTTGAGGCGGTGTCCCAACAAATCCAAAAGGTTCACCACGTCTCAAATTTTTACTATATTCCCGAGCAAGGGGAATTGGCTAAATGGATTGTGGATCACTCCTGTGCCGACCGGGTTTTCTTTTGTAACTCCGGGGCAGAAGCCAACGAAGCGGCGATTAAGTTAGTGCGAAAATATGCCCACACCGTACTGGATTTCCTGGAACAGCCGGTTATTCTCACCGCTAAGGACAGTTTCCACGGCCGCACCCTGGCCACCATCACCGCCACGGGTCAACCCAAATATCAGAAGTATTTTAATCCCCTGATGCCGGGCTTTGACTATGTGCCCTACAACGATATTTGTGCCTTGGAAAATAAGGTGGCCGATTTAGACGAAGGCAACAGTCGGGTGGCGGCCATTTTCCTCGAACCATTGCAGGGGGAAGGGGGAGTCCGCCCTGGGGATTTGGATTACTTTAAACGGGTGCGGGAAATCTGTGACCAAAACGATATTTTGCTGGTCTTTGACGAAGTGCAGGTGGGGGTAGGCCGCACCGGCAAACTTTGGGGTTATGAACATCTGGGAGTGGAGCCGGACATTTTCACCAGTGCTAAGGGCTTAGCTGGGGGCATTCCCATCGGGGCCATGATGTGCAAAAAATTCTGTGACGTATTTGAGCCAGGGAACCACGCCAGTACCTTCGGGGGCAATCCCTTTGCCTGTGCCGCTGGACTAGCGGTGTTAAAAACCATTGCAGGCGATCGCCTTTTGGACAATGTTGAGGCCCGGGGGGAACAGTTACGCCGTGGCTTGGAAGAGATCAAAAATAAATACCCCACGGTCTTTACCGAAGTCCGGGGTTGGGGGCTGATCAACGGCTTGGAAATTAGTGGCGAAAGTGCCCTAACTTCCATCGACATCGTTAAGGTTGCCATGGAAGAAGGACTACTGCTGGCCCCGCCGGCCCGAAGGTGTTACGGTTTGTGCCGCCCCTGGTGGTTACGGAAGCGGAAATTGTCCAGGCCCTGGAAATTCTGCAAAAGGCGATCGCCAAATTAGTCTAATCAGTGCCAATGGCTGGGTCACGGGTGCGGCAGGATTCGAACCTGCGACCGTCCGCTTAGAAGGCGGATGCTCTATCCTCTGAGCTACGCACCCCGGCTTGGTACTAGACTACATTCTCCCATATTTTTTGGGGCCAAGGTTTTAGCGGTGGGCAGAACATCTCCAACCTTGTGTCAAAATGGTTAACGGCCGGATTTTGCCTTTCCCGCCGTTGACTGGCCCATTTGCTTTGGCAAATCCCTATTTAAAGTTTTAATTTTTTATTATTGTTCTTTGCCCATGACTGCCACCCTTGCCGCTCCCACCAAAACCCGCCGTGTCGTTTTTCCCTTTACGGCGATCGTGGGTCAAGATGAAATGAAATTGGCCCTGTTGCTCAATGTCATTGATCCCAAAATTGGTGGCGTCATGATCATGGGCGATCGGGGTACGGGAAAATCCACCACCATTAGGGCCCTAGCGGATTTATTACCGGAAATTGAAGTGGTGGCCAACGATCCCTTCAACTCTTCCCCCGACGATCCGGAGATGATGAGCGAAGAAGTACGGATTCGGGTAGATAGCCAGGAACCATTATCCATTGTCAAAAAGAAAGTAACCATGGTGGATCTGCCCCTGGGGGCAACGGAGGACCGGGTTTGTGGCACCATCGACATCGAAAAAGCCCTTTCGGAAGGGGTCAAGGCCTTTGAGCCTGGTCTATTGGCCAAAGCTAACCGGGGCATCCTGTACGTGGATGAAGTGAATCTTTTGGATGATCACCTGGTGGACGTACTTTTGGACTCCGCCGCTGGGGGATGGAATACCGTAGAGCGGGAAGGTATTTCCATTCGCCATCCAGCCCGTTTTGTTTTAGTGGGTTCCGGTAACCCTGAAGAAGGGGAATTGCGGCCCCAACTGTTAGACCGTTTTGGAATGCACGCCGAAATTCGTACTGTGCGGGAGCCGGAACTAAGGGTAAAGATCGTCGAACAACGGACGGAATTTGACCAGAATCCCCATCCTTTCTGTGAGCATTACCAAACGGAACAGGAAGCATTGCAAACAAAGATTGTTAATGCCCAAAATCTTCTTCCCCAGGTAGCCATTGATTATGACTATCGGGTGAAGGTATCGGAAGTTTGTGCCGAATTGGATGTGGACGGCTTACGGGGGGATATTGTTACCAACCGGGCCGCTAAAGCTTTGGCCGCCTTTGAAGGGCGGACGGAAGTAACGGTGGATGATATTGGCCGGGTGATTACCCTTTGTTTACGCCATCGTCTGCGGAAGGATCCCCTGGAATCTATTGACTCCGGTAGTAAAGTGAGCAAAGTATTTAAACGGGTCTTTGGTGTTTTAGATGAAGCTTAAGCTTTGCAAAAAAGACCTATGCCTTGGACACTCTAAATTTACAAGTCCCTAGCTACCAATATGGGCAAGGAGTTGGGGATAAATTTGCCCACAGTTGTCGGGACTTTAGCAAAGAGATTTGAAGAAAGTTCAGGACTTTTCTTAAACATATTCTTCGGAAATTAATTCCATTCCATTGTCATTTTGTTGTGTAATCCATGGCTGTAAATTCTGATCCCGATTGGCTTTGGCGGGGGACAGCGGAAGTTTTCCCCCATAATGCCGACTCGAAAAATCCCCAGGAAAATTTAGGAATTCTAACCCAAAAAGATCGACCTCTGCGGGTGAAATTGGGCATTGATCCCACCGGCACAGATATTCATCTTGGCCACAGTATTCCCTTCCGTAAACTACGGGCTTTCCAAGATGCGGGCCATACAGCGGTGGTCATTATTGGGGATTTTACGGCTCAAATTGGCGATCCCACAGGGAAATCAGAAGTACGGAAACAATTAACGGCGCAACAAGTTAGGAACAATGCGGAAAGTTACTTGGCCCAATTAAGACCAATTTTAGATTTTGATACCCCCGGCCGCTTGGAAATTCGCTATAACTCCGAATGGTTGAGTAGTTTAGACCTCAATAAAATTCTGGAATTACTGGCAACCATGACGGTGGGCCAAATGTTAGCTAAAGAGGGTTTTGCTGAACGTTTTACCAAGGAAAGTCCCATTTTTCTCCATGAGTTTCTTTACCCGTTAATGCAGGGCTATGATTCCGTGGCGGTGGATGCGGATGTGGAATTGGGGGGGACGGATCAAAAGTTTAATATTGCGGTGGGTCGGGATTTACAGCGGCATTTTGGCAAAACGCCCCAGTTTGGTTTGCTGTTACCAATTTTGTTGGGCACCGATGGACAACAAAAAATGTCTAAATCGCTGAACAATTACGTGGGTTTGCAAGAAGATGCTTTATCCATGTATTCCAAACTGGAAAAAACCCCCGATCGCCTACTGAAGGATTATTTTGAACTGTTAACGGCGTTGGATTTAAGTCAATTGCCGGACAATCCCCGGGAATGTCAAAAATTATTAGCCAAGGAAGTCACTGCCCAGTTCCATGGGAGCGAATCGGCGATCGCCGCCCAGAAAACAGCGGAGGATATTGTCACCCAGGGCAAGGCCACCAATACGGATAGTGTGCCGGAATTTAGTCTTTCTGGCATCACCTTCCCGGTCAAATTAGCCTATCTACTCGGGGCAGCGGCCTCTGTCCTAGTAGTAGTGAAGGAAGGCGACAAATTAAAGGGGGAGCGGTGCGGTTAGATGGCGATCGCCTGGAGGATGTTAACCAAGAATATGCAACCCCAGATGTATTAATCGACAAAGTTTTACAAGTGGGCAAGAAAAAGTTTATTCGTCTCACCAATGGCTAAAGCGGACAACTATTAAGCACTTTTCGATAATCTAGGGTAATCACTCGCTCGGTTGAATACTACCAAAGGCGCTGAAGCTAAATTCGTCTGGGGTAATGTCATACCGCAAAACTCTGGCGATGATACCCTGGCTTTCCAACCTTTTTAAGCTCAGTTTGTCGCTAAAACTGCTAATAATACTGTTCAGAACATTCGTGTTAACTTTACGGCCATTTAACTCCGCTACGGGGTTCACCAAAATTAATCGATCGCCGTTTTGAATATTGATGCCGGTTTCAATGGAGATAGTTAATTTTTCCAGTTCCTGAGCCGGTTCCAACTGTTGCCCCAAATCTAGGACTAGGGCCAGGCGATCGTCGTCCAGGAAATCTACGTTGGCGTTAAGCAGTTGGAAGCGGGGAATATCCGCTGGTATTCGCTGATTAATTTGGGTTTGCAAACGGGCCTTAAAGTTGGGATCAGCCAGGGCTTGGTTAATGTCCGCTTCAGTAATGACAATTTCCGTGGCCCCCTGGAGTGGTTGTCGCAGGGCTTTGCGTAGGCCGGGTAAGTTCCGGTTTTCAGCGGAAAGGGCTTTAAAGTCCAGGTCGATGGGGTCGGTTTCCAGTTGCAATTTTTCTAACCGCAGGTGTTGCACCACTTCCAATCCCTTGCTGGCAATGCGTAGCCGTTCAATTTTTCCCTGCACCAATTGATAGTTGGGGGCGTTGTCCACCCTCACGGACAGATCTTCAACGCTATAAACCCGCTGGCGAATTTGATTGGCGATGACTTGATCGCCGATGAAGTTAACGGGGGACAAAAAGCTGAGGAAACCGGTCAGGGCAATGGCTAACCATTCCATAGGGCATTGGAGGAATATTTGACTGATCTACGAATTACTTCACCCATCTTAAAGGCAAAAAGAGAACTATCGTTAAAACCGTTAAAACCAATAAATTTAACGGGGGAGTCTCAATTACTTAATGGCTTTAAATCTCCCCTGAACCACCGGATCAGGGAATTTCCTAGAACATCAATGGGGAATATTTGTGGGCAATATACCAATTATCGTCGAATTATCCCCTGGCTCAATTTAACTAAAATGTTGCCAAATTCCCCTTCCTGACTTTTGCCAGGAGGAGTAGTTCACTCTGGCGTAACAAAACGATGACCGATGGAATTATCCACCGCCACCGGTAACAAAATCTGAAAATTGCTTCCCTGGCCAGGATGACTATGGACAGTGATTGTTCCCCCCCACCGTTGGAGTAAACTCTGGACAATGGTTAACCCAACCCCGGCTCCTTGTTCCTCCGGCGGAGAGTTTTGACCCCGAAAAAAACAGTCAAATAGGCGGGGAATATCCACCATGGCAATGCCACACCCCGTATCCTTAATAAGGATTTCCACCTCGGAACCCCGGTCACAGGCCTGGACTTGGATTTGCCCCCCAGCATGGGTAAATTTCAAGCTATTTTCCAGTAATCTTTGCAAAATAGCCCGTAAATCCGCCACGAGGCAAGCCACCGGGGGACATTTTTCTGCCACTATGTACCCCAAACTAATGGCCTTTTCCTCGGCAACAGGTTGATATATACCAATTACACCGGCGATGCAATCCTCAATCTGAACCGCTTCAGGGACGGGGGGAATGGGGTTAATTTCTAGTAATTCCTGTAGCCCCGTAATTAGCTCCGTTTGGCGATCGCAGTTTTGTTTAATTAAATCCAAATATCGTTGTCGGGCTTCCTTTTTTTGTTGCAAGGATTCCAACAGTTGCAACGCTGTTTTTGTATTGGTAAGGGGAATGCCCAGTTCCCTAATTAAATTTAAAACAAAGCCGCTGGCATATTGTGTAGTCAGTTCCTGGGAAGTTGCCGTTGAACTGGGAATAGAGGCAGAAATTGCATTGCCAGAATTAAAGGAAACTAACCCTTGAACCAGTTGATTAACCAGGACTAAATTTGCTTTTTGAGGTAAATTTTCTGGGATGAAGACATCCACAGGCAAGTCATCGGTTATGACCAAACCTCGCTTTAATTCTTCCAGAAAAATACTGATAGCCTGGGGGCAAAAACTAGATAAGATATTAACAGTATCTAATTTGTCATCCGGTTGTTCTAGTAATATTAACAGGCTGATTTCTGAACTTAGAAAACAAAAAAAATCTTCCGCCTGTAGATGGGCATTAAATTCCAGCATTAGGGCTGTAATGGTTAGTTCCGGATTTAGCCGCAGTCCCGCCGCTGTTTCAATATTGTTATTATCTCGACACCAATAAAGTTGTTGGAGCAGTCCCGTCTTTTCATACATGGCGATCGAGGCTTGCCAAGGAGACTGGGCACTAAACTTAGCCCAAAGGGTAGATGGGACTCGGTTTTTCACCAAAATTTCACAAATACCATTCAACCAATGGGCCGCAGAAGATATGTCTGAAGTGTGGAGGAAGTGGGGGGATTGACTTTGTACCACCTCCAACAAAGATAGCTCTGGGTTATGGCGGGATTGCATTGTGGAAATGGTTCTTTACGATAAACTCTCTTTCTGGGGAAATTTCAGGTTAAAAGTAAAAGATATTTTTACTGATTTTTTGAACACCCTAGAGAGATTTTATCATTTTTTATCATTGGAATGATAGCTTGATTGCTTATTATTAGAATTCAAGAATATGTCACCAAGCGATAACCCGTTGCAATGCTTCTTGGTAATAATGAAAAGTTTCCTGATCAGCACAAACAAAAATCGCAGTGCCGATCGCCATATTAGAAAGGAGAAAATTACTAACAGTTTCCAAGGTAATGTGGGCCGCTATTTCAGTAGGGAAACCCTGGGCACCACAGGCGATGTAAATTTTGCTCTGGGTCAAGGTCAATGAGGGCAACATCATAGCTTTGCAATAGTAGGGGCTCCACCCAAATGGGGGCAACAATGGTTTTATCCACTCCCCCATTAGAACGTATTTTAAAAGCCCCCCTGACCCCCCAAATTTGAGGGGAAACTAAGTACAACCCACATTCCGCTGTTAAAAGCGGGGGCTGATATAATTAGAATGTATTAACAGCGAGGAAGGTGTATGGAGCCTGCAATAAAAGTAGAGAATCTGGATGTCATCTACGGGATAGTGGCTGGATTGATAGATGAAATAGGAATAGTGGAACTGTTGAATGAAAGGCTGGGGACGGACCCCAGAGAGAAAGTCAGTATAGGGATAGTAGTAAAGGCAATGTTATTAAATGGACTGGGATTCGTATCAGCTCCTTTGTATTTATTCGAACAGTTTTTTCAAGGGAAAGCAATGGAGCAATTATTGGGAGAGGGAATAAAAGCCGAAAATCTAAATGATGACCGTTTGGGGAAAGGATTAGATAAATTATACGAAGGAGGATTGAGTGAAATCTTTATGGCAATCAGCCTCAAAGTTGTAAAAAAGTTTGAAATTAAGGAAGAAATCGGGCACTTAGATTCTAGTTCATTTCATGTGGATGGAGAATATAAAGTAGGGGAGGAAAAGCTGAGATCAGGTGAAAATTACCTACGGTTATTCGAGAGACCATAGACCAGACCTGAAGCAATTTGTAATGAATTTAATTTGCCTAGGAGATGGAGATATACCAGTCTGGATGGAAATTGCTGATGGGAATCAGTCTGATAAAGCGAGATTTGCCGAATTATGCCAGGAATTTAAGAAACAGTAGGACATTTGACGGATTATGGGTCGCCGATGGGGCACTATATAGTGCCGATAATCTCACAACCTTGACGGGTTTAACTTGGCTCACCCGAGTCCCTTTGAGTATCAAAGAAGCATCTATTTTAGTAAATCAGTACGGAAAGGCTTACTCCAAGTACCTTAGAGGGATATAGTTGGAAAATTGTTTCTCCAGTAACTATGGTGAAGTACCACAACGTTGGCTCTTAGTTGAAAGCGAGAAACGTCGTCAATCAGAATCTTAAACAGTTAACCAAAAAGATTGACAAATATTATTCCCAGGCTGAACAATCTCTGAAACAATTGTCCTCGACTGAATTTGCTTGCGCCACCGATGCTATCTAACGCTGCTCAAAAATTATCCGCTCAAATGAACTGGCATCAACTCCACGAACTTCAAGTTGTCGAAAAACCTCATTATGGTAAGCCAGGCAAACCGGCTAAGAGAGGATATTCCTGAACGTCTTACCTATCGTGTTAAGGCTTCTATTGTCCCCATTGAGTCTGACATTGAGGCTCAACGCCTTCGTTGTGGTCGCTTTATTTTGGCCACCAATGTCCTTGATTCAAACCAACTAACTCCCGACGAAGCTCTTAAGCAATACAAGGCACAGCAAGGTGTTGAGCGGGGTTTTCGCTTTCTCAAAGACCCTCTTTTCTTTGCCTCTAGTGTTTTTCTTAAGTCCCCTAAACGTGTCGCTGCTCTGGGATTGATTATGGCTTTGTGTCTACTTGTCTACAATTTGGGGCAACGGCAATTAAGACTGGCTTTAGCCCAACACCAGGAGACCATTCCCAACCAGTTGGGTAAACCCACTGCTTCTCCCACTCTCCGTTGGGTTTTTCAGTCTTTTATGGCTGTTCATCTTGTTCTTTTCCGCGGCGTTACCCAAGTCGTTAATTTGACTGATGAGCGACTCGCATATTCTCCGCTTTTTTAGTCAATCCTGCCGTCGCTACTATCTTCTTCCAGTACCTGCTTCCTAATTATTTTTCCTCCCATCTAAACCCCGGAATGTGGGGTACAAGTCTCCCAACCGGAGCTTTAGTGGGTTAATTTAGGGCGGAAACTAAAACTTTCCAAACACCTTCTTACAAAAAACACAGATACAAATCTTTTTATTAAAATTGCTATGTTCTGATCATCTTTTTTGGCTATCAAATCTAACAGCAAACTATTTTTCCTTCCCGAGGATGCCAAGGTTAGCCAAGGACAAGCCCTTGATCAAGACTGTTTCCCGAATGATTAACAATTGTCGATTACTAACTCCAATCTTGCTCTTCTTCCGTGGACTTTTTGCCGTGGGCGGCACCGCTGGCGTACAGGGCTCTGGTTTGACTAAATAATTCCTCTTCACTTAACTGCCATTGTTGAAGAGCTAAGTCCAAATCCCGCTGTAAACTACGGGCCCCAGGAAAGTTTTTATAACGGATTCTCAGCCGGGCTAGTTCCAATAGATGGGGAGCATCGGGGGGCGATTTTAACAGCCGATCAACAACGGCTTGATCTTTAGCTTCCTGGGGATGTTTTTGTTCACCAACCGCCATAATTATTATTCATTGATGAAGTTAATAGGTTGCAATGGAAATCACTGACAATTATCGGGTTTGATTCTCAGCATTTTCCTTTTGTGCTGTCTGGGCACTGGCCCACTGACCGGCAATAATGGCAATTAAAAACCACCAGAGTGTACTAACCGGGGGACGGTACCACACCGTATCCACTAAACCATGGGTTAATAAACCGGCGATCGCCGCTAGGGCTCCCATAATCCAGATCCCTTCCGGGGCGAGGTTTTGCCGACAATGGTTGATCAGTTGTAAGCCTTTGCCAATGGTGATTGTCAATAACCACATCATGCAGGTGAAGCCGACAATGCCGGTCTCTACCAAAATTTCTAGGTAGATGGAATAGGCACTCAAAGCAGTAAAGCGGGGCCGCATATAGTAGGGATAAATCTGATTGAAGGCTTCGTTACCGGGGCCAATGCCGATAATTGGTCCGGCCCGGATCATGGCCTTTACCCCTTCCCAAACATTAATGCGGAAATTGTTGCTACTGTCTTCCCGGCCGGCAAAAATGCTCATGGCCCGCAGACGAATTGGTTCCACCGCCACCAACGCCACCGCAGTTCCCCCCACGGCCATGGCGATCGCCAAGGGCAAAGACCACCGTTGCCAAAATTTAGGCAATCGGGGAAACCACCAGAAGTAAGAAAGGGTCAGAAAAGTGGCAATGAGGGCCAGCACCGCTAACCAGCCCCCCCGACTCTGGGTGAAAAATAAACAAAGTAGATTGATAATAACCATGGTGGCCCCTAGCAGTTTGGGTAACCACCGTCGCCATACCACCACAGCACTTAGGCTCAAACCCGTCATGGGTAAAAGGTAAGCCGCTAATAAATTGGGATTGCCCAAAAAGCTATAAACCCTCGTAGATTGGGCCAAAGTGGAGGTGGGATCATTCCAGGTGGCCAGTTGTTCCACCCCGTCAATCTGTTGGCGAATGCCGTAACTACCCACTAATAGCCCCACCAAAAGAATGATGGTCACCACACGGTTTAACCATTGTTTTTTTTGTGATAACCTCGCCGCCAATAGGAAAAGGCACAAATTTGCCGTTAATTTTGCCAGCCCCGATGCCGCCGCCATTTTTACCGGAGATACCCCCACGGCGATCGCCGAAATGAGCCAATAGGCAAACACCAAAATGTGAATGGGCGTTAATCCGACCCCTGGCTGATCCGCAAAGGTTAACAGGGCCCAAAATCCCCCACAGAGCAACATGAAAATGCCCAACATGGTGGTGGAAGTGAAAGGGGCCGCTATGAAAATTACCGCCAATAACCCCGTGCCCACTGCTTCAAAACTGGGCCAAAGGACACTGCCTTGAATCCAGCCCTGGCCCATGCCCACCCAACGGTGAAGCAAGCTCCCCCGCCCCCATTCCCCAGGGGAGAAGCCAGTAAACATTAACGATCGCCAAAGGGAGAGGGGAGAAACCATTAACACTCTGCTCGGGGGCCTACTAATACTTTCAAAACTTTCGTCGGTAATTGCCTCGGCAACCATCGATATTGCCAGTAAATATACAGCACTTGGCAGACCCGCCGGCCCCAGCGCGGGAAAATCCTAGGTTGGCAAAGGCCGCTTAACAGGGGAAAATGGAATTTTAAACCCCCTTTGTAATCGGCCCTGTGACTAAAATTCGCACTGTTTCTGAAGCTAAAAGAAAATTTTTTACCCACTACAGCCGTCCCATTAGTTCCATCTACCGACGCTTTGTCGAAGAATTACTGGTGGAAATGCATTTGCTCAGTGTGAATATTGACTTTAACTACGATCCCATTTTTGCCCTAGGCATTGTTAGCTCCTTTGATAGTTTTATGCAGGGCTACCAACCGGCCGGAGAATTGCCAGCTATTTTTAGCGCCCTTTGCAATGCGGTGGATAAAAGCCCCGATCAGGTAAGGGAAGATGCTAAAAATGTGGCGGCCAGTGCCCAACATATTGGCCTGAGGCCTGGGTAACGGCGGCGGCCAGCGACCATCCTTCCGGGGATAATTTGTTGCTCAACACCTTAACCACTATTCACCAAAGGGAGAAGTTTAAATACAGTCGCCTGTTTGCCATTGGTCTTTATACCCTCCTGGCGGATCAAGATCCTGAAGTAAAAGATAATGATGAAAAACGTCAGGATTATCTCACTAAATTATCGGAGTTGTTAGATTTATCCCTGGATAAACTAGCCAAGGATTTAGACCTGTACCGCAGCAACTTGGAAAAAGTTGACCAACTGCTCAAGGTGTTGGAGGATGTTGCCGAAGCAGAACGGAAGAAAAAAGAAAAACAAGCGGCCCCGGCGATCGCCGACCCTGGGGAGGACTCTGTGCCCACCGCCGAAAGTTCCGACAGCTAAATTTCATTCCCAACCAACCACCAGCTAATGTGAGGCCCCACCGTGGAACTAAAACAGGTGATTATCGCCCACAAAGCTGGGCATCCCCAAAGCAAAACCTACGCCGAACGCTGTGCTAAGGAGTTGGAGGCTAGGGGGTGTAAGGTCCTCATGGGGCCTAGTGGCTTCAAAGATAATCCCTATCCAGTGTTTTTGGCTTCCGCCACGGAGAAGATTGACCTGGCTTTGGTACTGGGGGGAGATGGCACAACCCTAGCGGCGGCCAGGCATTTGTCCCCGGAGGGCATTCCCATTTTGTCGGTGAATGTGGGGGGACACCTCGGTTTTTTGACCGAACCCTTCGACATTTTCCAAGATACCCAGGCCGTATGGGACCGCCTCAGCCAGGATCGTTATGCCGTTTCCCAGCGCATGATGTTGGGGGCCAGTTTATTTGAAGGCGATCGCCGGGATCCCCAGATGGTGGGGGAAACCTACTACTGTCTGAACGAAATGTGCATTAAACCGGCCTGCGTTGACCGGATGCCCACGGCCATCATCGAAGTAGAAGTGGATGGAGAACTGATCGATCAGTATCAATGCGACGGTTTATTGGTCGCGACCCCCACCGGGTCAACCTGTTACACTTCATCGGCCAACGGGCCAATTTTGCACCCCGGTATGGATGCCATTGTTATTACGCCCATTTGTCCCCTTAGTTTATCCAGTCGTCCCATTGTTATTCCCCCCGGCTCTTCCGTGAATATCTGGCCCCTAGGGGATTTTGAACTAAATACCAAACTTTGGACCGATGGCTCCCTTGCCACGGGAATTTGGCCTGGGCAAAGGGTGGGGGTATGGATGGCTCACCACCGGGCCGAATTTATTACTTTGCGGGAAAGTTATTCTTTCTATAAAACCTTGCGGGATAAACTCCAATGGGCGGGGGCCAGATTTTTATATGATGGCAACAATAAGGTTAACTAAAAACTCAAAAAGAAATTTTTATTAAATTGCTGGTGAAGACTGGGGTTTCTCCAATTTGCCGACCGACGAAGGGAAGAAATAGTAAATACCTCAGTTGGAGAATGAAACCCAAAAAGCTTTTTCGACTTGTTCTTCTTAATTTTTACTGTGGTCTAATGGATCACCCCTAGGGCATAGCCCGTTATTTATGAAATTTCTCGGTTTCTTTCCTCACCATTGGTTTAACCCTTCTCCCCGTCCCCATGACTCCTATCGGGTCTGGACAGATATTCTTCTTCGCTGGCAGGGTTCAGTTATTCCGGCGATCGCCCCCCGAGTTTTGATTTGCATGATATTTTCCCTGGGGGTCACCGTGGTGGATTGGCGGGGATATGAATTCTCTATTCCTCTCCAGGAAAGCATTGTACCGAGTATTGTCTTAGGTTTATTGTTGGTCTTTCGGACAAATACCGCCTACGAACGTTTTTGGGAAGGACGCAAAGCCTGGGGAACCTTAGTAAACACCATTCGCAACCTATCCCGTAGTATCTGGGTTTCGGTGGCGGAACCAACCCCCCAAGCCCACGAGAACAAAATTAAAATTTTCCACCTGCTGGTGGCCTTTGCCGTAGCAACGAAATTACACCTCCGTTCGGAACCCTTAAATGAAGAAATCTGGGCTCTCTTACCCGAATCCGGTTACCGTCGGCTTGAAGATTTGAATAATCCACCTCTGGAAATTGCCTTTTGGATCAGCAACTATCTACAAAAAGAATATGACCAGAAAAATATTAACGCCTATCAGCTCACCGCCATGTTGCGCTTGGTGGATACCATGGTCGATGTGTTGGGCGGTTGTGAACGGATTTTGAAAACCCCCATTCCCCTGGCCTATGCCATTCATCTGCGCCAGCTCATTTTCCTCTATTGCTTTATTACCCCTTTCCAGATGGTGAACACCCTGCACTGGGCGACTTCTTTCGTCGTGGGCATTATCGCCTTTACCGTCTTCGGTATTGAAGAAATCGGCGTGGAAATTGAAAATCCCTTCGGTCACGATGCTAATGATCTACCACTGGATCAAATTTGCCAGACAATGCAAGCTAATCTTGATGACTTAATCCAGTTACCCCCCTGGCACCAAGTATCTTGTGGGGATTAGTTCCGGAATTTCATTCAACCAACACCATTACCCTGGCTGAAGACGGTAATTTTTATTGAGTGTGATAACAATTTACGAATGATACTTTCTATCGTTTTTTTTGATTAATTTAGTGGACATACGGGAAATTATTCATGCACTCTTTTATCTACAACTATGGGCAACCCACCGGATGTCAGTTAAAACCCCGTGCGATAATGGTTAACTGCCCAATCTGGAAGTAAATCCCCATGCCAGTGCCCGTTGAAACCCTGATTAATGCCGATATCCATAAACCCGCCCGGTATCTAGGCAACGAATTGGGGGCTGTGCATAAAGATTGGGACAGTGCCACGGTGCGCTGGGTGTTGACCTATCCCGAAGTTTACGAACTGGGGGCTTCTAACCTGGGGCATATTTTGCTCTATAACATCATCAATGCCCAACCCCGGCAACTGTGTGATCGTACCTATCTCCCCGCTGCTGATTTAGCTACAAAATTGCGGGAAACTAACACCCCTTTGTTTGCCCTGGAATCCCGTCGCTTACTGCCGGAATTTGACATTTTAGGGTTTAGCCTGAGCTACGAATTGGGGGCCACCAATATCCTGGAAATGTTGCAATTAGCCCAGATTCCCCTCACCTGGGGGGAAAGAAAAGAGGGAGACTATCCGTTAATTTTTGCCGGTGGGCAAACCGCCACTTCCAACCCGGAACCCTACGCCGACTTTTTTGATTTCATTGCCCTGGGGGATGGGGAAGAATTATTACCAGAAATTGGTTTGGTGTTGGATGAAGGTAAAACCCAGGGTTTAAGCAAAGAAGATTTATTACTAGATTTAGCCCAGGTGCCGGGGGTTTATGTGCCCCGGTTTTACGACATGGCCGATGACGGTTCTGTCCATGCCAATCGCCCTGATGTGCCTACAAAGGTTTTACGTCGGGTAGCCACCCCCATTCCCGCCTATTCCATTGGTTTAGTGCCGCTGATTGAAACTGTCCACGATCGCCTAACGGTGGAAATTCGTCGGGGTTGCACTAGGGGCTGTCGTTTTTGCCAACCGGGGATGTTAACCCGCCCCGCCAGGGACGTTGAACCGGAAGCGGTAATTGATGCCATTGAAACCGGCATTCGGCAAACAGGCTATAACGAATTTTCTTTGCTTTCCCTTAGTTGTTCCGATTACCTTGCGTTACCGGCGGTGGGATTGGAAATCCGAAATCGCCTCAAAAATGAAAATATTTCCCTCACTTTGCCCAGTCAACGGGTAGATCGTTTTGATGAAAACATTGCCAATATTTTGGGGGGAACTAGGCAGGGTAGTTTGACCTTTGCCCCGGAAGCAGGAACCCAAAGATTGCGGGATGTAATTAATAAAGGATTGACCAACGAAGAATTACTGCGGGGTATCAAAACAGCGGTGGAACAGGGTTGGGATAAAGTCAAACTTTATTTCATGATTGGTCTGCCGGGGGAAACCGATGTCGATGTGTTGGGCATTGTGGAAACGGTGCAATGGTTACGCCAGGAATGTCGTTTACCCAAACGTCGAGCTTTGGATTTTAATTTAACCATTTCCAATTTCACCCCTAAACCCCACACCCCCTTTCAGTGGCATTCCGTTTCCACCAGTGAGTTCCGTCGTAAACAAGGTTTATTAAAAGAGGCTTTCCGGGGTATGCGGGGGGTGAAAGTGAACTACACCGATGTCCGCATTTCCGCCATGGAAGATTTCGTTGGCCGAGGCGATCGCCGTTTAGGGCAAGTGGTGCGCCGGGCCTGGGAGTTGGGGGCGGGCATGGATGCCTGGTGGGAAAGTTTAGACAAAGCCTATGGGGCCTGGCCCAGGCGATCGATGAAGCGGATTTAACCTGGAAATATCGCCTCGTAGAAGACGGGGAATGGAATATTTTCCATGGCGATACCCCCGATGAAAACGTTTATGATGCCCCCCTACCCTGGGATCACCTTGATACGGGCATTGATAAGACCTGGCTCAAAAATGACCTATTTAAAGCCCTGGAAGCGGCCACCGTTCCCGATTGTTCCTTTGATGGTTGTTCCCATTGCGGTGTTTGTGGAGTGGATTTTGGCCATAACATTATTGCCCCAGTGCCCCCCATTCCCGTTTTTGATGGGGATTTTAAACCCAATACTGACCGGGTACAGCGGTTGAGGGTCTGGTTTGGTAAGCAAAATTCCATGGCTTTAGTTAGTCACCTTGACCTAGTCCGGCTTTTTGACCGGGCCATGCGTCGTACTGGTTTACCCATTGCCTTCACTGGGGGATTTCATCCTGGCCCCCGCATTTCCATTGCCAATGCTCTACCTTTGGGTTCCAGTAGTAGTGGGGAAATTGTCGATTTTGACCTCACCGAAATGCTTGATCCCCATGAATTTCGCCAACGATTAGCCGCCGTTTTACCGGAGGATTTACCCCTTTATCGGGTGGTGGAAGTGGATCTTAAGGCCCCTGCCGCTAGCCAATCCTTAACCCAAGCTAGTTACCGGGTGCAACTAATAACCGAAAACCCGGTGACATTAACCCAATGGCAAGCCTGGACGGAAGAAATTTTAGCCCGTGAGGAAATTTTGTGGGAAAAAACCACCAAACGGGGTAAAAAAGTGACCCTTAATTTGCGGGAGCAGTTGCTTGATTTAACTCTGGCGGAAAGCACAGAAGATGGCATTACTGTGGACTACACCGGCACCTGCCGCAATGATGGCACCCAGTTACAACCCCGCAATTTAGCCCATTTGTTTGAGCAGGTAAGTGGGGTTAGTGTCCAATTAGGACACATTCATCGTTCGGGGTTAATGCTCTCCAACTAATCAATTGACAAATTATTTTTCTGATTTCGGTTAGTACACATAGCAAATACGGCATTTTTACCATTTGCTAGCTTTTTCGTCTATGGCAAGAATCACATCCATTAAGTGAGCATCGCTTTTTTCACTGCGAAATGAGGCGGGGGTTTAATCGTTTTAGGAAAAAAGAATATTTCGTCAAGGAAATTTTAGATAAAGATACAACAGTTCAATCCATCGGTTTACTTGCTCAACGGGTTGTTTGGGAATTTTATAAGAATCCATCTCTTTTGGAAAGAGATGATGCTATTGAGATTATTTCCGCAAGGATTGAGTTAGAAACCATCAAAAAAAGTACGAAGTCGCGTTTGTCAAATTATTAATAATTATCAAAATAAGCCAATCTTAAAAGACAAGGATAATGTGATGATACAGCGTGGGGATGAAGGCATTCCCAAACCAATAAAAATTAGATATCAGGACTATTACTTTTTTAACTTGTTTGCGGCAATGGATTGTTATTTTAGGAATCGGATAACTCGATTCACATTGTGGACTTAGAAACTGGTTTAGGAATCACTAATCAACGACAAGCTTATGTTTATCTGCTGGCCGCACAATACTTGTTTCCCAATCAAAAGGCTAAAGCCTCCTTTTATAATCTAGAAACTCAGGAATGGACAAAACCTACTACTGCAAGTCAGGAGTATTTAGAATGTGTTTTAATAGAATTAGCACGGTTAGCCCCAAGAATGGCAACAGAAATTTACGCAATACCGACAAAGTCCAGAGATATTCGCAGAACTGTTCCCTCCTAATCCTGGAAAACGTTGCAAGAATTGTATTTTTCAAACCATTTGTGAATATTCAGAAATCACGTAACCCATGAACACTACCGCACAAAGCCAGTATAGTTTAAGCGAAATTTTTCCTATTCAGGTTGAGCAAGCAAGGTACTGGCAATTTCAAATTACTCCAGAGGTTGGTCGTAGTTTGCTGGTAATCGGATTAGTTGGCGCTTAAATCAAAAATTTGCCAACCTTGTCGTTGTTTTTGATGCTAGTCATAAGGTTTTTTCAATCTAAAAGCCGAATCAAGATAATTATCCTTTGGAGCAATCTTTCCAAGAAGCAGTAGATCAAATTGTCAGTGATTTGCAGGGATGGATTTGGGATGCAACCGGCAAATCGTCCATTTCTGATTAGATCGACTAGCAATCCCCATGCGTATGTTATTGCTCTGAAAATCGCTCAGTTCAAATTTTGAACTCAGCTAAAATACTCGGATTCAGAAGTTTTGTATTCCAAAAATAATATTAAGGTAGAAACAACTGTTGACTTCTGGGGGGAGACGTTTAAGTTTCAGGATAAAATTGATCCGGCGATCGCCATCCAATTAAAGACCCAAATTGTTTATCAAGGGAATTTACAGGATTTTATCAATAGTTTTTCTGACCGAGATAGTATTATAGAGAAAATTTCACAAAGTTTAAAAGTAAAACCTATAGGTAATAACGGACAAGCAACTATCAAGGAATTAGCAGGAGCGATTAAGGAACATCGCCCCTATCTATTGTTAAAGGTGACTGATGCTAGGGTTAAAAAGAGGATTGAATCAGCCCCGGATACAGATTTAGTTTTTCGAGTTCAATTTAGCAAAGGCAGTGCCCTTTACAATTACTCTGCTAATGCCTTAATCCCCGTCATCACAGCGACGACTGCTCCTCTCTTCAAAGCCAATTATGGTGAACTGCTTAAAGCAACAAGGATTAGTTATGAGAAACGCAAAAACCTGATTATAGAAATCAATAAAATTATTCAAAATTCCCTTAAAAATTTTGGCTTTATATTCAATCAAAGTCTTAATTCAGGATCTCAAAATAGTTTATTCATTCAGCAAAATAATGATATTGAAAATACCGAGCTTTTATTCGGCAAAGACTTTATCTCCACCAGAAGCAAAACATTACTTGGTCTCCGCAAAGGAGGGGTGTACAAACTTTATTCTAAGCTTAATAATGGTGGGACTTTAAGTAAGAATATTATCCGGCTAGCCATTCTTAAACCTGAAGGATTAGTGATAACAGAACTCAGGAAGTCGGTTGAGGAACAAATAAAACAGTTTGGTTTTTGTTTTCAAGCTCCCGCTGAATTAATGCACGCTTATACAGTACAAATTTATAGTCAAGTCCAGTTAAAAATGCCATCGCAAATGATCATTAATAATCTTCAAGGTTCACCTACGGATTTAGCTTTGGATTTTTCTACGGATTATCAAGAGGAAGATCAGGATGATGAATTTTATGAATCGGCTAAAAGATGTCTAAATCAATTAGGAGAAAATATTGCCAGTCAGGTTATTTATGAAAAGACTATATCAATGAATCGAAGTAATTTTAGTAATATTGCCAATAATATAGTACCTGGAATACTAGCAAAATTGGGTAACATACCCTACGTGTTAAAAGACCCTCACAATTGCGGATATGTTTGTCGGCTTGATGTTTCTCGATTTCGTAATATAAATAGGAGTGGCAGTCGCAATGTCTGCGCTAGTGTTCGGCTTTATGGTAAGCAGGGAGAATTTCAAAGGTTATTGTTTCTATGACACACTCATTGAAGGAGAAGAAATTCCGCAGAAAGCATTGGAAATGTTTTTCCCAACTAAGGATTTTTCAAATAAGCGAGTTTTGGTTTATCGTGATGGTCGGTTTCGAGGGAAAGAAATTGGGGCTTTAACAGAAAGAGCAAATTTACTTAATGCTGAATTCATTTTAGTGGAAAGTGTTAAATCTCAAGTCCCCCGCTCTGTATGGCAGTAATTCATTTAAAGATGAAAAAACGGGCAAAAAAGTCACTCAATTACTATCCCCTCCTAGGGGACTAGCTCTAAAGCTATCAGATTGAGAGGTGATTTTAGTAACAACGAATGTTACTGAAAAAATTGGTGTACCACGTCCTCTGCGTTTACGCATTCATGAAGTAGGAACCCAAGCTAATTTGCTAGATTTAATTGATGCAACCCTAAAATTAACGCTATTGCATTATGGCTCATTAAAAGAATCCCCT
This sequence comes from uncultured cyanobacterium, assembly GCA_963704945.1. GTDB lineage: Bacteria > Cyanobacteriota > Cyanobacteriia > Cyanobacteriales > Microcystaceae > Synechocystis. Next base: position 98,773 of record CAVPII010000016.1, read on the forward strand.
CGCTTACCCATTCCTTTGTATGCCTCCGACGCCATTGCTTATCGACGCTTACAGGGAACTGCACCCCGCTACGATGACGGAGATCGCCAATTCTGGCTTTAATCAAAAAAAAGGTAACTCAAATGACAATTAGAGTGATTGAATTACCAATGGAGCAAATTTCAGAGTTGTGTCACAAATGGCAGGTGATAGAACTCGCTCTATTTGGCTCTGTTCTGCGTGATGACTTTCGCCCAGATAGTGACATTGATGTAATGGTGCAATTTCACCCCAATGCTCATCCTATTTTCTGTACCTTAGATCAAATGGAGGCAGAACTTAAAACCATTTTTAATTGAGACGTTGACCTGATTACCCGCAGGGCATTGAAGGCAGTCGCAATTACTTACGCCGTCACGAAATTCTTTCCTCAGCCCAGATGATTTATGCAACGGGATCTTCAATTCCTGCTTGATTAAGAAATTGAAATCTCAAATTCCTCCAGACCCAGAAGGGAACGGAGGGCAGGTTGTTATCTAAAACGGGAGGGCGCATCTCATTCTCTTTGGGTTAATCCTCTAACAGGTGTTACGGAAGCGGTACCAAGACATGCGGAAATTAAGGAGTTCCTGGCACAAAAAATCCTCAAAAGTTTGAATGCTCAATAGACTTTTGGCTTTAAAC
>CAVPII010000017.1:0-143347 GCA_963704945.1 uncultured cyanobacterium
ATTGCCAAGTATGGAGTTGCCAACATCCGCAGGGCCTATGGAAACTGGAAAAGTCCTGCTCTGAAAGCCTGGGAAGAGTGCTTACATGAATATGCAATCCGACCCGTCCAGCAGTTTGATTACACCAAGGGCAAAAATGCTACGGACTCGGCCATGATTATTGATGCGATGGATTTGCTCTACACCCAACAGTTGGATGCTTTTGCCATCGTATCAAGTGATTGTGATTTTACTCCTTTAGTAATGCGAATTTTGACTAATGGATTAAAAGTCTATGGATTTGGTGAGAAGAAAACTCCTTTGCCTTTTGTTTATGCTTGTTCAACATTTTTATATTTAGAAAGTATAGATCAAACTGAAAATTCTGAAGAGACTTCCAAGACTTCCACAAGTGTCAAAAAAACCGGTAAGGAGTTGAAGCAAGACACAAAATTAATTAGTTTACTGAGGGGCGCTATTTCCAGTACCCTAGATGATGATGGTTGGGCAAATTTAGCAGAAATTGGTGGTCACATCAAAAATCAGACCTCTTTTGACTCTCGAAACTACGGATATGCAAAGTTAAGTAGTCTATTCGAGGCGATCGACTTATTTGAAATTCAGCGAAAAAATAAAGCAATCTACGTTAGGAGTAAGCAAAAAAAAGTTACTATGTCCAAACCATAATGGGACTTATTAAACTGCCATTAATCTTATCTCAAAAAATGTGAATAGAAGATCGATAAACAAAAATGATCAGTTGTAGGATATAGTGCCTAAACAAAAATGCATCTCCCACCCTTAAAAAATAGGTTCTAATGTGAAAAATGCACTAAGTATGAAGTAGTTCTTCTATTTTTTTAGAAAGGCATTCAGAGATTAAAGTTTTGCATGGGAGCCATCGCAGAAGGGGGGATTATCTGTATGCTTACAAAGGCACATGGCAACTTTTTTTGCTTCCTCTAGGGTGAATTTTTTGGGGGTAAATTCCGTGCCTTTATGTTTACCATCGCAAAAAGGTTGGTTAGCGGAATTACCGCAAGCACACCAGTAATAATCCCCTGCTTCAAGTTCCATAACCATGGGTTTGGTATCTGCAATTGTTGGTTCAGCCATTGTTTTTTCCTCTTAGGATATTGGTAAGAATTGTCTACAACTAAGGTAAGTCAAACAGTAAAAATTCTGTTTCGCTGTCTTGACCAATACAGGTAATAGTTTCCTCTTTGCTAACGCCTGCACCATCTCCGGCTTTCAGGGTTTCCCCATTCAAAGTCAGACTGCCCCTGATAATTTGGAGCCAGGCCCGACGGTTAGGGATGTCATGGGTGACCGATTCGTTCTTAGTTAGAACAGAAGCGTAGATATAGGTATCTTGGTGAATAGTTACGGAACCATGGGCACCATCCGGCGAGGCCACCAGCGTTAATTTGCCTTGTTTATCTTCCTTGGAGAAAAATTTCTGCTCGTAACTTGGTTCAAAACCAAATTGATTGGGGGTAATCCAGATTTGCAACAGATGAACGGGCTGGTCAGAAGAAGGATTAAATTCACTGTGCAGAATGCCTTTCCCTGCACTCATGCGCTGGACATCCCCAGGGCGAATAATCGAACCATTGCCGATGCTGTCTTGGTGCTTCAGTTCTCCTTCGAGAACATAGGTGACTATTTCCATGTCTTTATGGCCATGGGTAGCAAAACCTTTATTAGGGGCAATGTAATCCTCATTAATTACCCGGAGTTCCGAGAAATTCATGTGGGCAGGATCGTAATACTGGGAAAAAGAAAAGCTGAAATAACTGTTTAACCAGTCCAGTTTGCCACGACCCCGAGCCTCGGAGGGGCGAAGTTGAATCATGGTGACCTCCGTCATTTTTTTTGCGTTGAGGTTTGTTTATGACCTTGTTTCTTATTTTAGTTTTTCTCTATACCAAGGACAATATACTATTTTGAATACGGATTGAATCTAAATAAGAGACAATAAAGGGACATGGATAAGCTCGAAAGTATGTATGCTTTTACCCAGGTGGTACAGGAAGGCAGTTTTGCCTCAGTTTATTATTGAGCCCTATTTAAAATTAGAAAAAATGCAAATTATTTTGCCGGAGTATTGCTTGCAAGACTTAAGCATTTGCATTATTTACCCTGTCAATCGTCACCTGTCAACCAAAGTTAAACTTTTTACTGAATTTCTCCAAAAATCGATACGATAGCGGGCGATAGTTATGCTCTAATTATCTATTAAATATTTTTCGAAAATGTTGAAATGTAAGACTTTCTTTTCGGGATAAAATATAATTCCAAAAATACCGACAGGCAAATGTTTACAGGGTAAAATCTCCCTAATTTTTCACATTTTTTTCACCAATTTACTCTGTTTTATTGGTCGGAGCTAAAAACTCTGCATTGACCGATTCTCGAAACATGATTGTATAAATATCTGTCGGCATTTCTACATGGGCCGATGTCAACTTTTCTTTAATGGCTTGGGTGACAATGGAAGTAGCCTGCAAAAAGGATTGTTGGCGAGAATCTACCCAGAAACGAACTTTTAAATTGATGGTGCTGGCGGCCAGCTCATGTACTAAAATTAGTGGTGGCGGATCCGATTGGATTCCTGCTATGGGCTTTAATGCCTCATCAATTAAAGCTTTTACCTTGTTTAAATCACTATCATAGTCAATTCCAACTATTACATCACTGCGACGCATTGGAGAAGCGGTGTTGTTAATAATACTACTTTGAAAAACAACTTGGTTAGGAATATAAACCAAACGACCATCATAGGTACGCATGGTTGTGGCCCGGAGTTGAATCTGCACCACGGTTCCTTCATAATTTCCTACCACAATCTGATCCTGAATACGAAAGGGTCGAGCCGCCAACAAAATAACTCCAGAAATATAGTTGCTTAAAATATCTTTAAGGCTAAAACCAATGGCAACACTGGTTAATCCCAAGGTTCCCAGTAGGGTGGCAAAATCTAATCCTAAAATGGTTAGGGCAACTATTGAGCCAATTATCCAAACTCCCCCGTAACATAGGCGACCGATAAGAATTTCAGCACTGCGATCGCCTTCGGTCTTTTCTGCCCAAACTAAACCCGTATGTCTCACTGCTTTGGCAATAATCCAGGTCAAAAAAATGACCACCAATGCCCCTAGTAATGAGGGTAAAAGATTGATCATATCCCGAAATAACTGCTGGGTTGTGCCGCTTAAGCGCTGTAAAACATCAACGGTTAAAGGGCGATCGGTAAGGGATTTATTTAAACGTACTGCCCATTGCTCCGCCAGGGTTTCTAGGGGGACGTTAAAGTCCAAAGCATCCTGGTCAGTGACGGTCATTAGGATACGGTTATTTATTTTCAAAAGTGCAATTTGTCGCTGGGGATCAAATTGCACTGTGACGGTTCCAGAAGTTCCTCCTTGGCTCAAGACACTGGCAATACGGCGATTGATCATCTGGGCCCGATCGCCAGCCCCCATGGTGGCCAGACTTCCCACTTCAAAGACGGGTTGTCCTCGAACTAAAACGTCAGCAAAAAATGGTTCTTCCTGGGGGGATACTTGGATTTCTTCCGTGGTGGGGATGGGGGTAAGGTCAGAGCTTTCTGCTTGGGCCCCTATTCTCTGGGGAAAAACCACAACAATAATTGCACAAATAACAATGCTCCGAGCCATTGTTGCCAATAGTGGTGACAGCCCATACCGCCCACTTCGATAATTTTTTAGGAACATCCTGTACCCTCCCCCTGCTCACCGGCGCAGTTTTATCTTCCCCATTATTGCCAACTTTCTCTAATGTCAAAGTCCCCACAGTCCCTGGACGAGATTTTGATGGGGTCGAACCGGGGTTGAGCAACAAGCTTAAGGGGAAGTTTTCGCTGTTCTAGTTCCTTGACGAGGTTTCTAAGTCATTTTCTCGATAAATCAGGGATTGCAGTATTCACATTCTCCTGGGTCAGCGGAGATTCGTCCACCAGGAAACAACTCTTCCTGGGAAAATCCACAATGTTGGCAACCATACAGAGCAGATCGGGTTAATTGGGTGGGTTGACGACAGAGTTGACAGGGTAATCCTGGTGTACGCTTAACCACATCAAACCCCGGCCAGTCGCATTGTGGGCAGGTTTGGGCGATCTTGCGGAGCAAATCCTGGGTAGCTTGCCGAATTACTTTCATCCGACTGGGGTTATACAAAGCCCGCATATCGGTCTCGATGTGAACTCTGGGAGAGTAATGCTGGACAAGCTCAAAAGCTTCGGCTAATTGATCTTCATCGATGATTCCTTTCCTAATCGGGGGGGGCTTAGGCAAAGAATCCTCTCCCATCACCACCAATCCGTGCTCTGGGAAGCCAACCTTTTGGGCAAACTGTCGGGCTTCCGACAAGGATTCCACCAACTGATGACGGTAGTTGGTTTCCGTCGAGATCGTTTGGCCGATTAACTCCAACCCACAATTTTGATCAAGCAAAAGCACAATCTCGCAATTGGTTGCTAGGTAGGGAACCAGGGGATGGGGGCCAAAGCTCCCTTCACTTGCTAGGGCCAAAGTTTGTCCTGTCAACTCAATGGCTTTAACAGCTTTCGCCCTTGCTGTTTCAATTTGGGTTGCCAATCGTTTTACGTCACGGGTAAAGGTACCGAATATGTCTGTGTTTAGATCGGGGGGAATGATGCTCTGGATTCCCAGTTCCTGTTCCAGCAGGGGGGCGATCGCCTGCTCTTTACGGTGCATTGTAGCCAGCACGGCCAAACGATTACGGAGTGAAGGGGGGGGATTCATCTGAAGTAATTAGAATGGCTAGTTTTAGCTCCGTGACCCTGAGCAAAAAAGCGGACAAAATTCTATTAGCGGAGAGTGATCTAAATTTTGTGTAAAGAGGAAATTTAAAGTGAAAAGCGTTCAGGAAAAAGAATAGCAAAATGTGAAGCAGCAGCTCGCCAATCTCGGATAGGGCGTTGCCATTTCTTAGCGATGTTCCTCATAGCTAAATATAATAGCTTAAAGACAGAATCTTCGTCGGGATCGCTTAATCGTTAATTAGAGAAAGTTTTGTAGTTGTTGAATTAATTGCCCGGCCTGTTGTACTCCTTCGATACGATGAACTGGCAATCCCTGCTTGAATAAAACTAAAGTCGGTAGGGACTGGATTTGATATTGGGTGGCGATCGCCGGATATTTGTCAGTGTCAATTTTAACCACCTGAATTTGATGGCGCAGTTGACCCCCTACCTGTTCCAAAATGGGGGCCATCATTTGACAGGGGCCACACCAAGTGGCGTAGAAATCCACCAGTACGGGCTTGGGGGAAGCGGTGAGCATTTCGCCAAAACTAGCAAACTGTTTTTTAACGGCCATGGAATTTTTCTCCCTGAAAAGTGCAGGTTATTCTAGTCGGAATGGGGATTTTTTGCCCGGAGATTGAAGTTAAAACTACTGCGGACGATCTCGCAGAGATCCGCTTTGCGGTGCGCCGAGGTTTGATTCAATGGTGCGTGAAAAACGCTTTTGTGCAAAGTGGAAAAGCAAATAAATACCGATAATGGCCCCCACGATGCCCAGGGCTAACCAGCTAAAGTGAGTTGTCCAGGCAATAATCTGCTCGATCGCCACGACCCTCCCCAAAAAGTAAGCCAAACTAACTGTGATCGTAGCCCAAATAGAAGCGCCACCGATGTTGTAAAGCAAAAATTTGCCGTAGGGCATCCGGGCAATCCCCGCCATGGGCCCTGCAAAAATCCGCAATAGGGTCACAAAACGCCCGAAAAATACCGCCCCCGCCGCATTATTGCTGAATCTTTGTCGGGCTGTGTCCAAATGTTCCTGGGAAATATTAAAGATTTTCGCGGCCTTGGTTAGCAAAGACCAGCCTCCCCAACGGCCAACCCAGTAGCCACAACTGTCCCCCAACACCGCTCCGGCGATCGCCGCTAACAGCACCCCGCCATAGGTCAAGTCGCCACTGCCCGCCAAGAAACCGCCCACCAAAGTGATGGTTTCCCCGGGGATAGGAATGCCCGCATTTTCCAAGGCAATGCCAATAAAAACTGCTCCATAACCGTATTGGCGGGCTAGTTCCTGCAATGTTTCCAGCGAAAAAAATTCCCAACCCATGGCCATCCTGCTTAACGATTCTTAATGTTCTTCTTATTTTTAGTGTAACGGATGGAGTTCCTTTGGGCTTGGGAAAAGCACCCCCACTAGTCATCCTCTGGGGCATTGTCAAAGATCACCATATCCTTTCCAACAAACGGCGATCGGGCTATTAGGTCTCCGTCCCGGCTGTAAACCCTTAACCGTTGAAAAGAAAGTTTCTGGGCTCTCTGCCACAGGGCATCTAATGAAGTTTGCTGTTGTTTTTCTGACAGTTCCTGCCATTGATCGCCAATGGTCAAAGTAAGGCGACTAGCCAAAAAATCAGGTTCAATGCGCTGGATCAACTGGGGAGGATAAAGTCCTTCCAAATCCACCAATTCCCGTTGGATCACCCCTAATAAACTTTGTTCTGGAGTTAGGGGTGCAACGGGTAAAGGGGCCAGATTAACCACCTGGGGAGGCGTAGGGGCTTCCAAGACTGGGGGCAAAGTACCATCGGGTTCCAGGGCGATTTCCTCAGGAACAGGGCCATTGCCAGGGTCGGCGATCGGGGATGGTAACCCAGGGGCGTTATCCATCGGCAGAGGCTTAATTACCCTAATTGCCTGAACAATTTGATCCCAGAGGGGTGGAAGATTTAGTTGGGGAATACCTATCCAGAGCACAATGCCAACTAAAATTCCCAATAAACCCGTGGCAATAGCTCCCAAAATGCCAAATTTTGATTTCTTAGCCGGGACTTTTTTGACCTTAACCTTAGTCCCCGGTGCGTCAACCTGGGTTGATGGAGCAGGGGGAACGGATTCCGCAAAAAAGTCATCCCATTCTTCTTCCCGGTTGGTCGTATTGATTCTGCCTGGGGACTGGGGCAGGGACATTTGATTACTAACTAAAACCTTTAGTTTACTGGTAGTGCCCTGGAGGCGATCAACTACTGCCTGGGGGAGTTCTTGGCCCTGTTGGGGATTGGCCTGCAAACGCCGAACCACCTGTTCAAGTTGTCCCAGGGTAGCTTCCAGTTGAGAGACTAGGGACGGATCGGATTGGGGAGATTGACCAGCCATCGGTGTCGTGTTTCCAAATAGGCAAAGAACTCAAGGCAATAACGGAGAATTAGGGAATGGTTTGACCCCGAATAAAGCTTAAGCAGACTCTCCAATTCTAAGGCTAAGGCTTGCCGTGTCTTCCATTGCTGAAAAATTTCTTCCTAGCGAATAGGATTTTCTGCGCCACATTTTTGATGAAAAACAAAAAAAGAGAGTCGGCCGTAAGCCGGGTTCTGTTCCAGGATGCTAGGCACCCTTGGGGAGTTATCTATCTGGGAAATTTGTTACCAAATTCCTCAAGCGGTTCCACCAATAGTGGGGCAGGAAAAAGACCAACCCTTGCCCCTCCGACCTTGCTTCCGACCGGGGTTTACCGAGCCAGTACCTCTCGATACTGCTGGTGCGCTCTTACCGCACCTTTGCACCCTTACCCCCTTCAGTTATCAGGTATCAGATTTCAGGTATCAGTTAACATTTAAAACTTTTCCCTGTTGCCTGGTCACTGTTTTCCGAAAAAGGCGGTATCTTTCTGTGGCACTATCCTCACGCTCGCGCGCACTGGGCGTTACCCAGCAGGTCTGGTCTTTAGGAAGCCCGGACTTTCCTCAGATTCCCTTTAACAGGAATCCGCAACTCCCGCACCAACTCTCTGTTTTCCAGTGTGCCACATGAAACTTCATTCCTCCCTTCGCAGTCTTGGGGAACTGGTGCTAGGAGAATCCACGATGAAAAAAATTGCTTGTTTGGCTCTGTCCATGTTGCTCACCGCCGCCGTGGGTTTACCCAGTTGGGCTGGGGCAGTGCTAGAGCGCATTGAAAAAACTGGAACCATCACAGCGGGGCCCGGAAGGATGCCATCCCCTTTGGCTACGTCAACGAAGAAGGGGAATGGGTGGGGTTTTCCCTGGAAATTTTGGAACTAATCCGTCAACAAACGGAAGCGAGACTGGGGAAGCCCATAAAGTTAAATTTGGTCGAGGCTACGGCGGATGATCGTTTTGACCTGATTGTTAATCAACGGATTGACCTGGAGTGTGCGTCTTCCACTTTCACCTGGAATAGAACGGACATGGTGGATTTTTCCGTTAGTTATTTTGCTGATGGCACCAAAATTCTGACCGCCGTTGATAGTGATTTGGAGTCTGCCGATTCCCTCGCTGGTCGGGCGATCGGGGTTATTGCTGACACCACCAATGAAAAGGCCATTAAAAACTTTCAACCGGCGGCAAAATTAGTTTACGTGGAGGATCAAGCCGATGGCATGGCAAAACTAGAAGCGGGGGAAATTGAAGCCTTTGCCGGAGATGGTATTGTCCTAGCTGGACTGAGAAAAGCTTCCAGTAATCCTAAGCAATGGAAAGTGGTGCCTAATTTGCCCTACCAGTATGAAGCCTATGCCTGTCTATTGCCAAAAGACGATTCAGATTGGCGTAATTTGGTGAACTATGCCCTTATTAAATATATGGAAGGGGTAATTAGTGATCAGACGGCGGCCGTAAAAATTTATGAAAGATGGTTCGATGAAGAAGAAGGAGTGGCTCCCTATCCCAGGGAAACTATCAATGACTATTACCAAGGTATTGTGGATAGCTTTGAGTGGATTCCCATTATCAGTTACTAGCCCTCATAGCCTGTTTGAAAAATTTTAGCTGGCCCCCTAAATCGATCTACTAAAGCTCCGGTAATGCTGGGGGACTTGTATCTAGTTTCCCCCCAAACTTGGGAGGGCAGGGGGCTTTTAAAAAACGCTCTAAGGAATGACTTTTGGGTCGGTTTCATTGGACAGAGCTACACCATTAGTGACTAAAACAAGTTTTAAAGTCAATGGTTTCAGCTTTTGTCACATTGCCTAAACAAATTTACCGTCCCTTTAACCAGCAAATATTAGGCATCCACATTTCAAAAAGACTTTGAAAAAAGGGTAGCGAGGGATACAGTGAAATAGGTCATTGATCAATAGAATCCATATAAATGTTTCTAGGGTTCCGGTTCCCACGCAAACGGAGAATGGCTGGTCCGAGAGAAACAGGCTAGATTTTGTCAAGATTTTTGCCACTAGCTACACGGCGGGATAAAAGCCCGGGAGACTTTTCGTGACCTATGCTTGGGTTTCATTAAAAGCTCCTGGGCAGATTTATCTTTGAGGAATAACCGCCATGGCTGATGCCGCTGATTTTCGTCCCCCATCCGAAGCTCAAGAAGCCTTAATTAAGGAAAACCATTTGCCTTTGACTGGTTGGCAACAGGAAGTTGACCAGGGATTAACCTATGGTCTGGAAGCTGCTGCAAGCATAAAAGACCGCACTATTCCCACTTTTTCCCGGGGGGAATTGCCCCACTATGCGGGGATTAACACCTTCATGAAGGCCCCCTACCTGGAGGATGTCCGTAACGTAGGCAATTACGATGTGGCGATCGTGGGGGTTCCCCATGATTCCGGCACCACCTATCGACCGGGTACCCGCTTTGGCCCCCAGGGCATTCGCCGCATTTCTGCCCTTTATACCCCCTACAACTTTGAAATGGGGGTAGATCTACGGGAGCAAATTACCCTCTGTGACGTAGGGGATATTTTCACCATTCCTGCCAATAACGAAAAATCCTTTGACCAGATTTCCAAAGGTATTGCCCATATTTTTAGTTCTGGTGCTTTTCCGATTATCCTCGGTGGCGATCATTCCATTGGTTTTCCCACTGTGCGGGGCATTTGCCGTCACCTAGGGGATAAAAAAGTTGGCATTATTCACTTTGATCGCCATGTGGATACCCAGGAGACGGATTTAGATGAGCGTATGCACACCTGTCCCTGGTTCCACGCCACCAACATGGCCAATGCACCGGCCAAGAATCTAGTCCAGTTGGGCATTGGGGGTTGGCAGGTTCCCCGGCAAGGGGTGAAGGTTTGTCGGGAAAGGGCAACGAATATTTTGACCGTGACGGACATTACCGAAATGGGTCTGGATGCGGCGGCGGACTTTGCCATTGCTCGAGCCACCGACGGTACTGACTGCGTCTGGATTAGTTTTGATATTGATTGCATTGATGCGGGCTTTGTCCCTGGCACCGGCTGGCCAGAACCCGGCGGTTTACTTCCCCGGGAAGCCCTCTATCTACTGAAGCGAATCATTCGGGAAACCAATGTTTGTGGCATGGAAGTGGTAGAGGTTTCTCCCCCCTACGACATCAGCGATATGACTTCTTTGATGGCCACCAGGGTGATTTGTGACACCATGGCCCACCTCGTAGTTTCAGAACAATTACCCCGCAAGGAAAAGCCCTCCTACATCCATGCTGAAGCCAATATGGCTGTGGATGAGCCTTGGCAATAACAACAAAAACTTAATTGACTAGTATTGCCAGATTTGTTTCTGCACAACAAATGGCGATCGCCATTGGGAGAGATGAAAATGCATGAAACCGACATGACCAAAGCCTTGATTATGACCATTCAAGATTGGTTCAATGAGCAGTCCGAAAAGCCAAAAATTGAAAAAATTCACCTTCTAGTGGGTCAGTTTACCTGCGTGGAACCGGTGAGTTTGCAATTTGCTTTTGAGGTACAAACCAAGCAAACCTTTTTAGATGGGGTGGAATTGGTGATCAAAGATGTGCCTTTGGTGGCCTATTGCCACAGTTGTCAAACGGAATATAGCCCGGAAATAGGTTTGCAGTATTCTTGTCCCGACTGCCGATCGCCGATGGAGGATATTCGCTCCGGGCGGGAACTAAAAATTGACCGCATAGAACATTCTTTGCCCCTAACCCAAGCTAGCGGCTGATCCCTAACCCATTCATTAATTTGACTGCTCATAATTATTCACTATTAATTGCTAACTGAAAAAATGCACCAAACCATAGATACCGCATTGGGAATTAACCTTCTCCATGCCAACCAAAGCGGCGCTGACCACAATAGAGAACACTTCGATGAATGGGGGATTACCTGCCTTAACTTGATGAGTAGCCCCGGGGCTGGCAAAACGGTTTTACTGGAAAAAACCCTGGCTGTACTGCAAGGTCAACTCAAAATGGCCGTAATAGAAGGGGACATGACCACTGAACTTGATGCCGATCGCCTACGACAATATGGCAGTCCCGTCATTGCCATTAACACGGGCCGTTCCTGTCATTTAGACTCCAAAATGGTGGCCGGGGGAATCCACCGTTTTAAAGAGGATTATAATCCCCAGGAATTTGATCTAGTATTTGTGGAAAATGTTGGAAATTTGGTATGCCCAGCGGAATTTGAAGTGGGAGAACATGGCAAAGTAGCCCTCCTAAGTGTTACAGAGGGAGAGGATAAGCCCCTTAAATATCCCATCATGTTTCAGGAAGCAGATTGTTTACTAATTACCAAAATTGATTTGATGCCCCATTTAGACATTGATTTAGAAAAATTGTCCGCCAATGTCCGTTCCATGAACCCCCACGTAACTATCATTCCGGTTTCAGCTAAGACAGGGGAGGGTTTATCGGACTGGTTTACCTGGGTGAAAAATCAAATCAAAGCACCGGCCATGACCAATATTTAAAACATAGGTAAAAAAGTCAAAATCAACACAGTAAAATCTTGCTTTTTGGTTTTATATAGTAATAATAATTAGTGGAGAAAGTACTGATGCCGAGACGTAGTCTAATTTCTTTAATCCTTATTTTTTGTAGTAGCATACTACTTACCGTAAGTTGTGCCCAAACCCCTGAGCAATCCCAGACCCCTGCCCCCGTGGTAGAAGGGCCTGCCATTGTTATTGGTTACAGTAACTGGGCCGGCTGGTGGCCCTGGGCGATCGCCGAAGAGGAAGGATTATTTGCCAAAAACGGGGTCAACGTCGAAATGAAATGGTTTGATGGTTACCTGGAATCCATGCAAGCCCTGGCGGCGGGACAACTGGATGGTAATAGTCAAACTTTGAACGACACCATTTCCTTTGCCGGAGAAGCAGTAAACGGACAAGTGGCCGTGTTGGTTAATGATAATTCCGCCGGCAATGACAAAATCATTGTTACCCAGGAAATTAACACCGTCCAGGATTTAAAAGGTAAAAAAGTAGCCGTCGAAGAAGGAGTTGTGGATGATTTCTTGCTGAGTTTAGCCCTAGAACGGGAAGGTATGACCAGAGACTGATGTTGTCATTGAGCCTTTGGAAACAGGGGCGGCGGCGGCAGCCTTTGCAGCGGGACAGGTCGATGCGGTGGGAGCTTTTCCTCCCTTTTGGTTGACAGCTTTAAAACGGGAAGGATCCAAAGGAATTAGTTACTTCTGCAGAATTTCCTGGGGCAATTCCCGATATGTTGGTGGTTACGGAAAAACTCATTCAGGAAAAGCCAGAACAAGTGCAAGCTTTGGTCAAAACTTGGTTTGATGTTCGGGAATTCATGGAAAAAAATCCTGAGAAATCCGATGAAATTATGGCTAAACGGGCAGGGGTTAGCGAAGAAGAACTACAACTTTTCAAAGATGGAACCCGCTTTTTTACCCTGGAGGAAAATCTAGAAGCTTTTAGCCCTGGGGATAGCATGATCACATTTACCCTTTGCCGCTCAGAAAATGGCAGATTTTATGATTAAGGTCGGTTTTATTGAAACAGACTCCTGACCTAACTAAAATCCTTGACTCCCAGTTTGTTAAAACCTTAGCTGACCAAGCTTAGTCTTTTAATTGAACTTGCCTCCTTTAATAAGTAATCGGAGGGATTTTGATTTTTCTTTGTGACAATGCGTTCACTCTGTTATCCAATCAATTTCCCTAATACTTATGACTATTGCCCCAGATAAATTACCAAATTATTCCGCAAAGAAATCCCTACAACCCACAGTTTTTTGGCGCATTGGTGGAGAGATACCGGAATCCCTCAAATGGTCATTAATGTCCTTATCCATTATCATTCCCTTGGTATTGTGGGCATTGGTGTCAGCTTTACCGACTGTAAGTGACATCTTTTTACCCTCGCCCAAGGCGGTAATTCAAGCCTTAATAGAATTGTTTAAGGACGGATTTTTAATTCAAGATTCCTTGACTAGCTTTGGTCGAGTAGTAGGGGGATTTTTTCTAGGGGGATTGGTGGCTATTCCCTTGGGTATTCTAATGGGGACATTCCCTAGCATACGCAGTTTAACGGAGCCGATTATTGGGGTAGTGCGCTATATGCCAGCTCCAGCATTTATTCCACTCTTAATTATTTACCTTGGCATTGATGAAGCCTCAAAAATTGCGCTTATTTTTATCGGGACAATATTTTTTAATACCCTGATGATTATGGATGCGGTCAAGTTTATTCCCAAGGAATTAATTGAAGTTACCTATACCTTGGGCGGATTAAGAAAGCAGGTTTTATTTAAAGTCATTACCCCCTATATTATCCCTAATATTCTTGACGCATTTCGGATCAATATGGCAGCCGCTTGGAACCTGGTGGTAGTCGCAGAATTGGTGGCGGCGGATAACGGCTTAGGGAAACGAATTTTGCTGGCTCAGAAGTTTTTAAAAACCGATGAAATTTTTGCCTGTTTAATAGTTTTAGGCTTAATTGGCTTTGCTTTAGACTTATCTTTTCGTCTTATTTTAAGACTCACCTGTAAATGGTCTTTAGAACAGTGATTTTGCATTGTTCAAATCATCAAAATTAATCTAAACCAAGCAAAATTATGCACTTAGAAATAACTGATTTAAACAGGATTTTTGTAAGTAAGCGGGGATCTGTAGTCGCTCTACAAAATATCAATATGCACGTCGAAACTGGGGAATTTGTTTGTGCAGTGGGGGCTTCTGGCTCCGGTAAATCGACCCTTTTGAGGTTAATTGCCGGCTTAGATACCCCAACTTCTGGCACCATCAATGTTGACGGAGAAACGGTAACGGGGCCGGGGGCCGACCGGGGCATGGTTTTTCAACATTACAGTCTTTTTCCCTGGATGACGGTGCAGGAAAATGTGGAATTTGGGCTAAAACTCCAGGGCTGTTCCCAAAAGGAACGTTTTGATACCGCTAGTTATTATTTAGACGTAGTGGGTTTGGTCAACTTTGCCCAGGCCTATCCCCGGGAATTATCGGGGGGCATGAAGCAACGGGTGGCGATCGCCAGGTCATTGGCTTGTCATCCTAAGATTTTGCTGATGGATGAACCCTTTGGGGCGCTGGATATCCAAACCAAAGAAAGAATGCACGAATATTTAATTGATATTTGGCAAAGGTTGCAATGCAGTATTTTGATGATTACCCATGACGTGGAAGAAGCGGTGTTCCTCGCCCAACGGGTCTATGTTTTGAGTTCCAGGCCGGGGACAATCCAAAGGGAATTAACCATCAATCTACCGGGGGATGAGCAAACCCCCACTAATCGCACCTATAAAATTAAACGGGAACCGGAGTTTTTCAAATACAGCGATGAAATTTCCGGTTTATTAAGGGGAGGCTCTTCCCTTGAAGAAAACTATAATTTAAAAGCCCGTTAAAAACCCATGGCTTTGGCCACAACGTCCAAATCAGGTTTTAAACCGGCTTTAACTTCATTACCGCTATTACTAACTGCACAATCGGGATCTTTTAAACCATTACCCGTGAGTACACAGACTACGGTGGCCCCAGCGGGAACTTGATCTTTCCGTTTTAGCAATCCCGCCACGGAGGCGGCACTGGCGGGCTCACAGAAAACCCCTTCTTCGGCGGCGAGGATGCGATAGGCTTCTAGGATTTCTGCGTCGGTCACTGGATGAAATTCCCCGTTACTTTCCTTGGAAGCACCCCAGGCTTTGTCCCAATTGGCGGGATTACCGATGCGAATGGCGGTGGCTAAGGTTTCGGGGTGACTGATGGGGTGACCTTCGATAAAGGGGGCGGAACGGGCGGCCTGAAAACCCATCATCCGGGGTAGGCGATCGCTTTTGCCCAGTTCTTTGTACTGACAAAATCCCATCCAGTAGGCGGTAATATTGCCCGCATTGCCCACGGGGATACATAACCAGTCGGGGGCTTGCCAAGCACATCGACAATTTCAAAAGCGGCGGTTTTTTGTCCTTCCAAACGATAGGGATTAACGGAATTAACCAGGGTAACGGGGTAATGTTCCGACAATTGGCGCACCGTGGTTAAAGCATCATCAAAGTTGCCGTCAATGGCAATGACTTCTGCACCGTAGATTAAAGCCTGGCCCAATTTCCCCAGGGCCACGTAACCATCGGGAATAATCACAAACGCCCGTAAACCAGCCCTTCTGGCATAGGCGGCGGCGGCGGCGGAAGTATTGCCGGTACTGGCACAGATTACGGCTTTAGCCCCTTCTTCCTTGGCTTTGGAAATGGCCATGGTCATGCCCCGATCTTTGAAGCTACCGGTGGGGTTGAGGCCGATCGTATTTCACAAACACCCGCACATCCTTGCCGATACGATTGGCGATCGCCGGGGCGGGAATTAAGGGGGTATTACCTTCCAGCAATGTCACCACCGGAGTTTGGTCAGAAACCGGCAGGTAAGGGCGATAGGTTTCAATCAATCCGCGCCAACGACAGGCTGAACTCTGGGGACAGACCGGGGTAGCACTGGGCAACACTGTCGAATTGGAGACGGATGGGGGCATGGTAAAGGGATTGCAAAAAATCAATGGGGGGCAATGGCCCAAGGTCTTATTCTACAAAACAGGGGTCATCGCCGCATGGATATTGGGAGAATTGATGATTTATTCCGCAAATCTGAGCGACTTGATAATTTTCTATATCTACAATTTAAAAAACTTAGGCAGGCGATCGCCAACAAACCCAAGAAATCCGGTAAGCTTGACCCAGAACATCCCGTTTGGGGTGAAATGTTCCTGGGAAGAAGCCCCAATACCCTGCCCCATTGCCCACCATTCGCCGTGAGGAGACCATTGGCCCTGTGTTTGTTTTAACTGGTTACGAATATTTTCTCGGATTTTTCTTCGTTTGCGCCCTGGTGCCCATCCTGGCCCTAACCGCCTCCAAACTCCTACGGCCCCGCAGTGGCGGTCCCGAACGGCAAACCACCTACGAATCTGGCATGGAACCGATTGGGGGAGCTTGGATTCAGTTCAACATTCGCTACTACATGTTTGCCCTGGTGTTTGTGGTCTTCGACGTGGAGACAGTGTTCCTTTATCCCTGGGCCGTTGCCTTTAACCAGTTGGGCCTGTTAGCCTTTGTAGAAGCATTAGTTTTTATTGCCATTTTGGTCATTGCCTTGGTCTATGCCTGGCGAAAAGGGGCGCTGGAATGGTCTTAGGGATTGCGCCCAAATTTCCGTCACTGCTTTGTTATCTCCCCCTGTTGTCTTCCTCCCTTTCCTATGAGTCCCAACCCTGCCAATTTAACTGACCTGGAACAGGCCGCTGCGGCGAGGATTCTCAATCCGGCCAGTCGTAGTCAAGTTACTCAAGATCTTTCGGAAAACGTCATTTTGACCACGGTGGATGACCTTTACAACTGGGCCAAGCTTTCTAGTCTTTGGCCCCTGCTGTATGGCACCGCCTGTTGTTTCATTGAATTTGCGGCCCTGATTGGCTCCCGCTTCGACTTTGACCGTTTTGGATTAGTGCCCCGTTCTAGCCCCCGGCAGGCGGATTTAATCATTGTTGCGGGTACTGTGACCATGAAAATGGCTCCGGCCCTGGTGCGACTTTACGAAGAAATGCCGGAACCCAAATACGTTATTGCCATGGGAGCCTGCACCATTACCGGCGGTATGTTCAGCAGTGATTCCACCACCGCAGTGCGGGGGGTTGATAAATTAATTCCGGTGGATGTTTACATTCCCGGTTGCCCTCCCCGCCCGAGGCGATTTTTGATGCGATCATCAAGTTACGCAAAAAGTTAGCCAATGAATCCATCCAGGAAAGGGTCTTCATCCAACAAACCCACCGCTATTACAGTACTTCCCACCAAATGAAGGTTGTGGAGCCCATTTTGGATGGTAAGTATTTAGCCCAAGCAACCCGCAATGGACCTCCCCTGGAATTACAGGAAGCCATGGGCATGGCTGTGCCTCCCGCTTTAGCAACATCTCAACAAAAGGAGCAAGTAAACCGTGGCTGAGGACGTAACTCCCCCCAATGAATCTTTAACCCCCCCGGAGGAAACGGCGATCGCCCCCGCTGGGCCCGTATCTACTTGGTTAACTACCAACGGATTTGACCACCAGACCCTAACGGCGGATCATCTGGGGGTGGAAATGGTACAGGTAGAGGCGGACTTATTGCTGCCCCTATCCACTGCTCTTTACGCCTATGGGTTTAACTACCTGCAGTGTCAGGGAGCCTACGATGAAGGCCCAGGGAAATCGTTAGTGAGCTTTTACCACTTAGTTAAGTTGACCGATAACGGCACTGCCCCGGAAGAAGTACGGGTTAAAGTTTTCCTCCCCAGGGAAAATCCCGTTCTGCCTTCTGTTTACTGGATTTGGAAAGCGGCGGATTGGCAAGAGCGGGAATGCTACGACATGTTCGGCATTGTCTATGAAGGTCATCCTAATCTGAAGCGAATTTTGATGCCGGAGGACTGGGTGGGTTGGCCCATGCGGAAAGATTATATTTCCCCAGACTTTTACGAGCTTCAGGATGCCTATTAATTTTAGGTTTTATAGATTTAACTTTAACTTGTTGCCATAAAAAGCATTTTCCGCTGTTGATTTACCCAAGTCTGCGGCGGTTAACTTTTTAGCCCAAATCCCCGAAAGCCCATAGATGAATTTTGTTAAAAGCCTGACTCTTTTTAATCGTTACCTAATTTTATTGTCAGTCTTTTTTATTCTGATAACGGCGTTAATTGCCTTTATTTATGCTTCTGTGGAAACCGCCCAGCTTTGGTGGTATTTGATTAGTCACCATTGGCAAGTGGATCATATTGATTTTCATTTTATTGAAGTAATTGAGCGTTTCCTGACGGCGATCGCCTTATTGATTTTGGGCGTTGGGCTGTATGAATTATTTATTGGGCCAATTAATTTACCAGAGCCATTAAAGGTTAGTAACTTTCATGAACTTAAATCTAATTTAGGCAACGTGATTTTATTGAACATGGTGGTAATTTTTTTTGGAGATTTAGCAGAGGGGGAAAACCCCCAGGATTTAGTTTTCAAGGCCCTCGCTATTAGTATTATTTCCGCCATTTTAATTTGGTTCTCCCAAAATAGTCATGGTAGTCTAGCAAATCACAACCATCGCCAACACCATGATTAGGTTGAGTCAAAATTTGGGAATTATCTAAATTAACCCCCAGGATCAACATTATGGAAAATACTCTCCCAAACTTGGAATCCTGCGAACGGTTAAACCGGGAAATTGCCTTTTTTGAAGGGTTTGAAGTGGAACGGCTGCAAACTGTCATTCCCCATATTTCTATCCGCAGTCATCCCGGTAACCGGGTTCTTTTTATTTTGCTTTCCATAAATTAGCTCTTAACTTTTTTATCCAGCCACTGAAAACGATGGGCAGGATAATAATTATCCAGAAACACTGTTAAGGGAGCAAGGCAGAATAGTGACCAAAACATGGCCGTTGGTAGGTAAAAGTTATATTGCAAAATCAAAGTTAAAATGGCGATCGCCGTGGCCCAAATTAAACGACCGGAACGGGCATTGGGAATGGAACGGGGATCGGTAAGCATGAATAAGGCAAAGATCAGTAAACTGCCGTTTTCTAGATGATGGAGAGTTACTTCTGCCGGCCAGCCCAACCAGAGGTTGCGGAGATAATCTAAACCGCCATAGACCATCAAAAACATAATGGACGTGTCCCACCGGCCAACTTTTCCCAAGACCAGGCCTCCACACCCCAAAAAAATGGCCGCTAGCCAAATACCCGTACCCCACTGCCCCGGCGATACCCAAGCATCTCCCGTTAAAGTTAGAGCCGCAATGATGCCGAAATTAGCAGGATTAAACCAGTGTTTACCCCAGGCCTGCAACAAAAACTTACTGGCGATCGCCAGGGCCGCCGCCAACATCAAAGTGGATAAATGGTTAGCCCGTAGGAGCAAACAAAGTCCCAACCCCGAAATTAAGGCACTTTTCCAACCCTGGTGATGCCAAAGACTTTGCCAGGTATCCGCACAAAACCAACGGCCAAAATTACCTTGTTCACTAATGGTGAATAGGGACTGCGCCAACAGTGCCATCATCAAGACAGTGGCGATCGCCAAAGGAGCCAAACTCCAATCCTTGGCCAAAATACCTAAACTTAAAAAACTGCAAAGAAAGATAATTTGGTAGTCCCTAGCATCACGGTTAGCGATCATCATGATTTTTTCCTGGCAAAATGTATTTACATCTTAGGGGGCGTTTAAGAAGTGTGGACGGCCTTGTCTAGATTGAGATTGAACATGGGTCAATAAAAATAAGATGGACAAGGCAAAAAAGAGAAGGGAATTCACTCTATTCGGTTTCTTTATCTACCAAATTCTATCTCGCCATTCAGTCCATTAGTTCAGCAAAAAGTCATCTGGTCACACTTTAGGATGGAAAAAATAGCCACTCCGTTTCCCCGTCTTCCATTGGCAGGGAAAGGACAAACCAGTAGAATCGTGGGGGAAATTGTTATTGAAATACCCCACACCTCAATCGAGTCCGGCTTTGATAGTGTCTCTTTTATATCCCATTGGGGAACATTTTCGGGCTTGATGGGGTTCATAATTGTACGCTGTGTTGACTATTTGTCTTATGAACCGGAAATTATTCCCACGCCTAATTAGCTTCCTGGCCCTGGCCGCTGGTAGCACCCTCCTTGCCTCCCCACCTAGTTCCGCTGGCACCTTCACTGAAACGGCGATCGACCAGACCGAAGTGATTGCGGTGGCCCGCCCCTACGGAGTAGAAACCACCAAGTATGACCTATTGGTAATTGAACAAATCCCCGGCAAAAATAAATGTTGGGAAGCCAGTGGTGGTAGCCCTTCCATGGTGGATCCCTTACTGTTGAATTTTGACTTTACCGGTCACTGCCGCCGAGCCACGGACAGCAATGGTTATTCTGTGCGTATTGACGGCCAAGATTACGGGCTAGACTACATGCTCCGCCTTGTGCCCAGGGGTAATGAATTGGTTTTAGTGGCAACTTCCCGTGATGGCCGGGGGGCAGAATTAATCATCGGTGGCACCAAAGGCCTTGGGTCAGGATTTATGCAGGTGCAACTTAATCCCGGCTGGCAGTTCACTAAGCGCACCTATGAAGGCAAAGTGTTGGGACATTACTACATTAGTGGTACCCAAGCCAGCATTATGGGGGGATCCACCGCCACCACTGTCCCAGACCCCGTTATCCCCAACGGAGAAGACCCCATGCTCCTAGCCCCGGAACAGCCAGCAGGCAGTACCGTAACAGAAACGGAAACGGAAATTATCATCCGCCAAGACGAACAGTCTAATGCTGTGGTGGAAGAAAAGACCATTGCTGTCCCGCAAACCCAGGTGGCAAAGGAAGCTGAAACCGTGACGACTGAATCGACCCCCATCGTTCCTACCCCCCGTCGCCGTACCCCCACCCCAGCGGATTTCCGTCGTTAATTAATTTTCACCAATTCTTACCTTTTTTTAGTCTTTTGCCATGACTTCTGCCACCATTTCGAGCAAATTTCAGGTTTTTGATAACGATCTACCCGATGATGTCTGTCAACACCTTTTATCAATGAAAGATGTTGCCATCGACACGGAAACCATGGGGCTAAATCCCTATCGAGATCGCCTCTGCCTGGTGCAAATTTGTGACTCAGACGGCATGGTAACGGCCTTACGCATTGCCAAGGGACAAGAGGAGGCTCCTAACCTAGCCAAATTGATGGAAGCTCCCGGAGTAACCAAAATTTTCCACTTTGCCCGTTTTGACACCGCCCAACTTAAACACACCTTTGACATCAAAACCCACCCAATTTTTTGCACCAAGATCGCCAGTAAAATTGCCCGTACCTATTCTTCCCACCATGGACTGAAAACTTTGGTACAGGAATTGGTAGGGGTAGAGTTGGATAAATCTTCCCAATGCTCCGACTGGGGGGATATGTACAATTTGACCAAGTCTCAATTGGCCTACGCCGCCGATGATGTCCGTTATTTAATTCCTATGCGTTACAAGCTAGAAAAAATGCTGGCCAGGGAAGACCGATTACGCTTGGCCCAACGCTGTTTTGAAGTGTTGCCAGTGATGGTGACGCTGGATTTAGGCATGTATGGCAACGTTTTTGAGCATGGACAATAACAAAAAAATTCCCTAACGTTTGCAGATGGGGAATTTTCAAAAAGACTATTCATTTCCCGCTACATGGTGGGCGGGATTTTAGACATGGTGTCCATTTTCAGGCAAGTCTTCATGGCCTAGGCTTGTCTGTTTTTCCTTACTTTCAGGGCGATCTTTTTGGGATTTTAAGGGTAAATTCAACAGGGAAATACGGCTAGGGATGGGAGTGCGGGGTAACGGTTGCAATCCTTGGAGCATTTCTGACAGTTGTAACCGTTCCGGTTTAGTTTCTTTGAGTTTGTGCCAAACGGAGCGGGACATCAATAAGCGGTGTTCCCTACGCTCTGCCCCCAGTTGTTCTAAGTATTCTTCCCGTTCATGCTGGTAGTCTGCGGATTCTAAGGTGAGGGCTTGGGGAGGAAGTCCCTGGACCAACTGAGCCATTTTCACCAGTAATTTCGGATAGAGCCAGGTATAGGCGGGATGTACGGTTAGCTCAGCCTGGTGGGGCTGTTTTCCGTCCGTAGATAAGGTTAACTTGAAATAGGCGATCGCCGCTTTGCGCTGGGGCTCAAAGACATAACCACTAACTTCGTCCCGGTGGGCGTACCAATTTTGCCAGCGGTTGACTAAAGAACTCAAAAACCGTCGTTTAAAATCCGTTACATGGCGATCAAAAACCTGACGCATCAAAGGGGGCATGGAGACACAATCCAGCTGACAGAGCAGGGCCGCATCAGCATTGCTCACCGGCAATAAATTAGGCAGATCGGGATCGTTTTCGGCCAAACCTTCCAGCAACTCCGCCGACAAAGACCAATAAGTCATCTGCGCTAGGGGTTGAAAACCATTTTGACGATAAAGGGCAAGGATATTCTTATCATTCACGTCCACATCCAAAACCCAGGTACGAGCTTCCCAGACATTCTGGAAGCAGTGGCGTAAAAGTTGGGAGCCGGTTCCCTTGGGGTCTGTAACTAAATCTGGTTGAATGGCTTCCGACTTTACTACAACTTGTTCTACCCGCCAAGTAGAGCGACTACGGTTGAAGGGGGCAATCCGCACAAACCCACCAATCTTGCCATCCGTTTTTTGTTCCGCCACAAAACAGTGGAAAAAATGTTGCAATGGGTTGGGAAAACAGCCTAAACCCTTGAGCAAACCATACCAAAGGCGATTATGGCGTAACTGACCCACCATAGTCCCGGTGGCCCCAGATTCCTGCTGATGGGAAAGCTTTTCCAGATCCTCTAAGTCTCGGAACTGAACATTCCGAACCACCACCAATTCAGTTTCATTAAGGGTAACCATAGGGAAGCAAAGAATGGTATCTCCCCCATCTTAACGGCTTTCCCCGTCATTGTGATCCGTTCCGATTTGTCTTTGATGGCCCAACTATTGCACTGTCCACCAGCCAAAGGTAGGGCCAATGAATCTCACCGTAACCCACAGTCCCGCCGTAATACCAATGCCAATCCAGGCCCCTTTCGTTGTCCATTTATAAAAATCTGCGGCCTGCTGTTTTGTTAGGGGCAACCATTCCACCACCCGCTCACTTTGGCCATAACGATCGCCAAGGGACTCCTTCCGACGTTTTGATTCTCCCATTTATCTCCCCATTTCAATTAATACTTTTACCAACAAGATTCTATACATAACGTTGCCGATTTTCAATCAGATGGTTGATTATATTTAAAATTTTCTGGGGGTTATGTGAAGAAAAAATAAGCTAAAAGTAACCGCTTCCGGCGGAATTTATATTTATTTATATTTATTCGAGAAAGTGATCAAGAAGGTTTAGACTAGGGTCTAGCCAGCCCGGTTAGATCAATAATTAAATCAATAAAATTATCGGGTAACACTTTGCCCAAGGTCATAGTAATAAATTTCTTGGTTTTTATCAGTTAAAGCATTGAGATATTTACGATAAACCGCTTCTCCCGGTATGGGGATGGTAAATTCCGGTGGCTGTTTGTAGTCAGCTTCGGGATAGGCTAGTTGAATTTCCTGAATTTTCGAGTAATACTTTAGCCAGAGCCTGAGCACTTTTACTAGTTCTTCAAACTTTAACGCCGTTATCTTATGCTGATGTCCCAAGGCAATGAATTGCACCATGATGGCAAACGAACGGGTATTATTTTTCTCCTGGGGAACCTGGATAATTTCACTGATTTTGCCGAACAGAGCAATATTGTCGTTAGCTAATTGTACTAAACGATTCATGTCATAGACATGCCTGATTTCGATGTTGCGAATAAGTTCCGAAATATGGGCTAGAACGGAATAGTCAGATAATTGCAGGGTACGAAAACGTTTGAGCAAATCCAAGCCCAGGGGATTGTCCGATATCTGTTTGAGATTATCGACATAATTGACGAGGGCTTGCTGGCCTTCGGGGGTTTTGGTTTGGGCGATCGCCTCCTTCGCTCCCAATTCTAGTTTTTGCTTAAAGGTTTCAGCCTCATCCCCTTCCTTAAGGATTTCTAGCACCTGGTCATAAAATTCCTGCTGTTTGTAACCCCTGTACCTCAGTTCTGTTTGATCGATAAATATGAGTAAATCTTTAACGTCAATGGCTAGTTCTAGATAGCGATAACTTTGTTTAAGACCAGCATATTCTCCTATATCATTGTCCATCATGTATTTGATTTTTATATAGGAAAGAAATTCTGGTTCTAAAAATATTTTACTATCAATGGCCTCGGCTGTTTTTGCAAAGATATAAAGATCACTAAGATTTGTTTTGCGATTAATTAAAGCTTCTTTAGGAACATCATTTTTGTTATGAACAATACTTTCAATTAATCCCTTTTTTCCCAACAAGGGACGGTTCCACCAGGAAGTATCTTTGCCGGGATCCGGTGCTTGACTGGCTTCATTTTTAGAATTGGTCATGGATGAAGCTCCTGGGGAAACCCCAATGATTGGAAAAGGGTTATATATATTTCATGTTTTGCCGAAGAGTGTGTTTTAAAAACCCTCCTGACCTCCCAAGTTTGGAGGGAAACTAGATACAAGTTTCCCAGTATTGCCAGAGCTTTAGTGAGTCGATTTAGGGGGCAAACTAAAACTTTACTGGCTAGCAACTAGAATGTTTCTGTAATTGATCTAAATCAATCCAATAATTCAAATTAGCAATTTAAATTATCAACTTAAATTACTTGCACTTCATCTTGCCTAAAGTGGGCTTTGAAGCGTTTTTCAAATTTTACTAACACTGGCAAGTTGGCACTAATGGGTCTGCCCTGCCATTCGGTCAATACGGCGGCCACTTCCCCTTCCATTCCTTGTACATCAAAGGCTGTTTTTTTATGTTCCGGGTGGTGGTAAACCATAACGGAAGAAGTGACTCGAACACGATCGCCGACGTTCATAGGGCTTTTCTCTAGGGTTGTCTTTAGAAAATGAATATGTTTTGCCCCCAGTTACCGGGGTATGGCACTGGGGGATAGCGTCTCCATTTTTGCATAGGTTAGCCACGGCTAAGTAACGGATGCCATGCTAATCGGTTTAGGAAGCGAGGGTGGGCCCTAGCCTTTGCCAGGATTGACGATCCCAAAGGGGGACTTGCCCCAATTGGGTCAAATTGGCCGCGTCACAACAAAAAGCAGCAATTTTCAATTCCTTCAGACGGGCTTGGTAATGGTCGTAAACTTCCTGGACGTTAATCTGGGCCGCCCCTAATCCCGGAGCGGCGCTCCCTACTAAAGTTGCCCCCATGGCGATCGCCTTTGCCCCATCAATGCCACTGCGGATGCCGCCGCTAGCAAAAATGGGTATGGCCCCGGTGCCCTGGACTACTTCCCGCAAACTCAGGGCTGTGGGTAGGCCCCAGTCGGCAAAACTATGGGCCACTTCCTTGGCTTGGCGATCGGTTTGACGGTGGGCTTCCACTTCACTCCAGCTAGTGCCCCCGGCTCCGGCCACATCAATGGCCCCTACGCCACATTCTTCTAATCTGCGGGCCACTTTTCGACTGATGCCATTGCCTACTTCCTTAATAATTACTGGCACTTCTAAAGCTTTTACCAATGCTTCTAATTTTGACCATAACCCCGACCAACGGCGATCGCCATCGGGTTGCACCGCTTCCTGGAGGGGGTTGAGATGGAGAATCAAAGCGTCGGCTTCAATCATTTCCACTGCCCTTTGAGCTTGTTCAACACCATAGCCATAATTAAGTTGCACCGCCCCCAGGTTGGCAAAGAGCAAAACATCTGGAGCAACGGAACGTACCTTATAGGTGATCGCCAAGTCAGGGTTTTCGATCGCCGCTCGCTGGGAACCTAGGCCCATAGCTATGCCCAAAGCCTGGGCCACTTCCGCTAAATGTAAATTAATGCGTTGGGCTTCCGGAGTGCCGCCGGTCATACTGCTGATTAACCAGGGGTGAGCCAAGGATTTCCCCCATAGGTTTAAACCCAGATCCACCCCATCGAGATCAATGGAAGGCAGGGCGCAATGCTCCAAGAGGAATCGCTCAAAACCGGTGGAGATGCCTTTGCCCAGGACATCTTCCTCTAAAACAATGCGGATATGGTCAGCTTTGCGGTGGGGGGTAACATCGGCCATGGAAAAAATAAGACTTTGATGGGGACTAGGGAAGGCGTTATTCCTTAACCATTGTTACTTGTTACGCAAATGTTACGAAAAATTTTCCCTTTCTCAGAATTTATTCCCGCCCCCCAAACCCTTACGGCTAGGCGGATGCGCAAATTCACACAAAAGAAAAATAGTCAACACCCTTGACAGAAATCTTAACAATACGTTACATTAGTTTACATAAGGTTACAAAACAAAAGCAAACCAAAGGAGCTCAATTATGACTAGCCGTGGATTCCGTCTCGATCAAGACAACCGTCTCAATAACTTCGCCATCGAACCCCCTGTTTACGTTGACACCACCGTCCAAGCTGGTTGGACAGAGTACGCCGAAAAAATGAATGGCCGCTTCGCCATGATCGGTTTCGTCTCCCTCCTAGCCATGGAAGTGATTACTGGCCACGGCATAGTTGGTTGGTTGCTCTCTCTGTAATTGGTAATTAGTTTTTTTAATTCCTCCAGTTCTTAGGGTGCTCAATCCTAAAGCCACTGGTTGAAAATTTCCAAGACCATCAGTAGAAAATTAGTAGGTAAAACCATGAACGCCGATACCGATATTTACAACAACAAAGACCTGTTTGCCCCCGTTGTTTTCCGTAGTGACTTCAACGACTTCGCCCCCATAAACAGCAATCAGGCCTGGTCACTCTTTTTCACCGCAGGCAAGGAAGATAAGCAATTGGGAAACAGTCCCGAACTAGGACGCTTTTTCACCAATATTCTGTTGGCGATCGGAGCCGGTACCGTAATTTGGGGTTATTTCTTCAGTCGCTGGGCTGATTTCCTCTAAACCATGAAAAATGATCCAACCATAAGCCGGGGGTGTGGGACATGCTTAACTGTCTCCCCCCAACCTCGCAATGGGCTAGCCCCTTCTACACTAGGCAGTAACTAAGCATTAATACTTGACTTGGTTAACTAAGGTCATCGCCCCCTAGTCATGGGGAAAGTAGAAATGGGTCTTCCCCGCTCTCAGCGCTTCGTTGCTTGGATTTTAACCGCCATTGTTACCGCCACCACCGTCGTTGGTGTGGCATCTCCAGTCGCCGCCCAGTCCTGGCTTAATCTTCTACTCCAGGGGTTGCAGGTCATTCAACTCTCCAATCTTTCTGACCAACAGGAAGTGCGTCTGGGTCAACAAATTAATCAACAACTCTACAGCCAAGGACAATTTCGTCCCCACGGCGATCGCCGTTTACAGAATTACGTCAATGGCATCGGACAGCGGCTAGCCCGCACCAGTGCCCGCCCCAATATTCCCTATACTTTCCAGGTAGTGGACGATGGTCGCATCAATGCCTTTGCCACCATGGGAGGGTTTGTTTATGTCAATACTGGCTTGATTGCCGCCGCCGAAAATGAAGCGGAATTGGCCAGCGTTATTGCCCACGAAATTGCCCACATTGGCGATCGCCATGCTGTGACAAGAATGCGGGATACCGCCCTTTCCCAGGGATTAATGTCTGCCGCCGGTATGCAGGAAAGCCGCATTGTGCAGATGGCCATGCAACTGGGTTTTAATCTGCCCATGAGCAGGGAAGATGAACTGGCCGCCGATGAAATGGGTTTGCGGAACCTTGTCCGGGCCGGTTATGCCCCCGCCGGGATGGTCAGTTTTATGCAAAAGTTACAGCGCCAAAGTGGAGCCGCCCCGGAATTTCTCAGTAGCCACCCCCTCACCCAGAACCGTATCTCGGTTTTGCAACGGGCCATCCCCCCCCAATATCTCAACCAAGGAGATGGTTTGGATCCCTACGCCTATGACCAAAACATTGGCCGTGCTTCCCGTTCTAGCCCCCTGCGTTGAACCTTTCCTGTCCCCAAAGACCAAGGCTTTAGCATTGCGGGTCAATCAGGACAATTGCAAAGCAAAAAAATCCTTTACCCAGAAACTTTTCAGACTTGAAGGCGTGTCGATTTCAATTGAAATAACTCTGTTTTTAGAGAATTGGTAAAACTAGTTACTTTCGGGTAATTCTTCTAGCAATACCGTGAATGTCACCGTGGAGCCAAGCCCTTCCCCCATGCTGAAAAAGGCGACTTTTCCCCCCATGGTTTCCACCAGTTTTTGGGAAATTACTAACCCTAACCCGGTTCCCCCGTAGGCTTTGGAGTGGGAACCGTCGATTTGTACAAATTTTTTGAAAAGCTTTGATTGTTGCTCCAGGGAAACCCCAATGCCTGTGTCCCCCACGCTCACTTTCAGTAAGCCTGGTTTTTCCATGCCTTCCCAAAGGATGGTGCGATTTACCACTTCCACCGCCACCGTAATGCTTCCTTCGTGGGTAAATTTCAAGGCATTACCGACGATGTTGAGCATAATTTGTAACAGCCAGCGGTGATTACCATAGACCAGTAGGGGTCTTGCTGGGGGAGCCTTTAAGGAAAAACCTAAACCTTTATTCTGGGCCTGGGGCAGGGCAAAATTTTCCACCGCCTGCAGCACATCCCCAAAATCCACTACTTGCAACTCGATCCCTACCCGACCAGCTTCAATTTTGGCTAGGTCTAGGATGTCGTTAATTAAATTCAGCAGTAACAGGGCAGACTGGTAAGCTTCTTCAATAAATTCATGCTTCTCCGCTTCTGAGTCGGCCATATCATCCAAAATTAGCCGCAGAAAGCCAATAATACCGTTCAGGGGAGTGCGGAGTTCATGGGTGGTGCTGGCCAAAAATTCACTTTTTAGGCGGGAAGCTTCCTCCGCCGCTTTAGTGGCCTCCTTTAGCTCCTGGTAAAGAATGGCATGGGCGATCGCCGTGCCGGTTTGTTCCGCCAATTCCTGTAAAAGGGCTTCAGTTTCTGGATGCCATAGCCCCTGACCTGGCACAAGTTGCTGTAAACAAAGATAGCCATTGGGCTGATCCTGGTAGAGGGTGGGAAAAATCCATAACCCCGCCAGGTCTTCTCCCTGGAATTGAATGTCGTAGAGGGCTAGGGGGTGGTTTTCTTCAAATAGCGATCGCCAAATTTCACTATCTTCGGGAATAATTAGGTTGGTGAAAGCGGGTACCGTGGGCTGGCAAAATTCCGCCTCAATTTGTAAATGGCGACTTTGGGCATCCCTAGTTAGGAGCAAACAACGGCTTACCCCCAGGGTGGAACCAATACTGTCCACCGCCTCTTGCCAAATGGTAGGCAAATGGAGACTATTGCGGCGTATCTTTCTGGCGATCGCCGTCAACTGAGAAATGCCAGGGGATTGCAGAGGATCCAGTGAGGAGAGTCTTTGTCTCTGTTTTGTCAAATCGCTCTGCTGTCCCATGTTAAAAATTTAGTGAGGTGATTGAGTCAGCGGTGGGGAATAAAAATTGGCTAATTTTGAGCAATTACTACCCCAAAAAGCTAAAAAACTAGTCGTTCCACTCTCCCCGGGGGGGCACAGGGGGATTGCGACGCAAATTACGGGTTAACTCATCATCCCGCTGTTTTTCTCCCCGAAGCCATTGCTTAACAGCCATTTCAATTACCCGGTTGGGTTCATTGGTCAAATGCTGGATCTGGTCCATCAGATCTGAGTCTAACTGGATGGAAACTTCTACTTTCTCAGAATCTCGAAGCGAGGCGGCGGTATTGTCATTCATGGCATTAAGCACGGGGTCTTTACCAATTATAGTATCCCATCAGTTTCTGATTACGCCGATATAATAATGTAACTTAAAGAAGAGTCCTCCGTTTTAGCGTTTTTGTAATATTCCCCCTACCCTCAACTTTTACCCGGGGAATTGAATCCCCCTCTAGCGAATCAACGCCAGCTTAGCCACCATGTTAGACGCCGTCATCATTCTCCTATTTATCTTCACCTTTGCGGGGGTGGGGTTCGATGTTGTGGATCTACTGCCAGATTCGGTCCAGATGCAAATTTCCAACATGGATGCCCTACGGTGGCTGGCGGCGGGTTTTCTGTCCATCATTGGCCTGGCGATGGGTCTGGTGGCCCAGACCACTTACCGGAGACTGGAAAATCAAATTCGCCAAACCCCCATAGAAACCATTTTGACTAGGGCGGTGGGGCTAGTAATTGGGCTGTTGATTGCCAACCTAATGTTAGCGCCAATTTTTTTCTTGCCCATTCCGGGGGAATTTTCCTTTTTAAAGCCTACCCTAGCTATTTTCGGCAGTATTATCTTTGCCTTCCTCGGCATTAGTTTGGCTGATACCCACGGCCGTACTTTTCTGCGGCTGATTAATCCCAATAGCATTGAGACCATGTTGTTAGCGGAAGGCACCCTCAAGCCCATTGCCCCCAAAATTGTTGATACCAGTTGCATCATCGACGGCCGCATTGAACCCCTACTGGCCACGGGCTTTATTGAAGGTCAAGTATTAGTGCCTCAGTTTGTGTTGGCGGAACTACAACAGTTAGCCGATGCCAGCAATGATCTAAAACGGGTTCGGGGTAGGCGAGGACTAGATATTTTGGGCAATATCCAAGCGGACTTTCCCGACAGAATAGTTATCAATTCGGCGGATTATGAAGATATTGCCACCGTGGATGCAAAGCTGGTTCATTTAACCCAGGAGATTAATGGTATTTTGCTGACCAATGACTATAACCTCAGCAAAGTCGCCAATCTGCAAAAGGTACAGATTCTCAATGTTAATGATTTAGCCCAGGCGGTGCGTCCCATTTATCTGCCCGGAGATTCCCTAGCCTTGAAAATAATCAAGCAGGGCAAAGAACCGTCCCAGGGCATTGGCTATTTGGACGATGGCACCATGGTGGTGGTGGAAGAAGGGAAGGATTATGTGGGCTCCCAATTGCAGGTGATCGTAACTTCTGCTTTGCAAACTTCGGCGGGGCGGATGATTTTTGCGAAAACCCCTTCTGTGTTGGCTTCTTAAAAAGTTAACCGGCTCAGAAACCATTAAAAAGATCGGGCAAGGCCGCCGACAGCCCTGATAATGGGAAAGAATTGTCGCAGGAGGGTATCAGTCCGCCGTGAAACCCCGTTCCTTTTTTGTTGTATTAGCCGCCGTTGTAATTTTTTTGCTGGGGGTGGCGGGTTGGGGCACCGCCCTAGTTTTTAGCCACAGTCCTTTGGGGTTGGCCCAAGGGGGGGTTAGCCGTGGCCCCATGGCCTCTGGGTTAATTCCTGGACAATCTCCGATTATGGTGTCCCTGCTGGTCAACCCCGATCGCCTGGAGGCCTTTACCCAATTGGCGGTGGATCCCAGTCGGCGCCGGAAATCCCACCGGGAATTAGAGGATTTAGAACAAAGTTTATTAGCCAAAACGGGATTGGATTATCGTCGGGAAGTAAAACCCTGGCTGGGGGAAGAGGTAAGTCTGGCGGTGACGGATTTGGACTATGACCATGACCCAAACAATGGGGCCCAACCGGGTTATCTATTGGTGGTTCATAGCAAGGATCCAGAACTGAGTCGGGAATTTTTACAGCTCTCCTATGCCACAGCGGCGATCGCCGGGGATGCGGATTTAGTTTTTGATCGTTACCAAGGGGTGAAAATTACCTATAAACGACCCCTGCGCCCCTTGCCCAACGGCAACTTATTGGCCAGTGCGGTGGTGGGGGATTATGTCCTATTTGCAAACCATCCCCAGGTTCTGCGGCAATCCTTAAATAGTTTACAAGCCCCTTCCCTGGGTTTGGCCCGGCAGAGTTCCTATCAAAAGGCGTTGGCTAGTTTAACAGACCCCCACCTGGGCTTGGTCTATGGCAATTTTCCTTCCCTCTCAGCTTGGCTCAGTCAACAACCAACCCTGGATAAAACAGGGATTGATCAGACTTTAACGGTGGCCTTTTCCCTCCAGGCCCAAGGTTTGGTGGCCCGCACTGCCTTAACGGGGCTTAACTCCGATGGTGGAAGCGGTGAATTGAAAGATGCGACCAAGGAAAATTTAGTCAATTTACCCTCCAACAGTAGCTTGGTGATCACTGGTGAAAATTTAGACCAACAATGGCAACAATTGGCCCTGGGTTTAACCCCCAACAGCCCCCTCCAACAGGGTTTAGAAAAGTTAGTTAACGATTGGCAACAGCCCCTGGGTTTAGATTTAACGGCGGATATTTTTCCTTGGGTGAAAGATACTTATCAATTAATGTTTATTCCCCGCCCTAATCCTGCCACCAGTGATTGGGTCTTTGTTGCTGAGGATGTTAACCAGGATGAAACCAAATTAGCCCTAGATTACCTCGACCAATTGGCGATCGCCGCTGGTTACCAAATTACCCCCATTGCATTGCAGGGGCAAAACATCGTCGCCTGGACAAGCCTACAGACCCAAGCCAAAGAAAAAATCACCACTCTGCAAACCCAAGTGCGGGGAGTTCATTGCCGGGTGGGGGAAAAAGTGATTTTGGCCAGTTCCCTAGAAGCCCTGTCCCAGGTATTAGACAATTCTGCCCCTTCCTTGGCGGAGCAAAAGGAATTTCAACAGGCGTTATCCACTATCCCCAGTGACAGTTACCTTTACCTAGATTGGCAGAGGGGAGAGGCATTTTTTAAGGAACAACTGCCGGTGCTGAGGGTATTGGAATTATCCCTTAAACCCCTTTTTAAAAACCTCCGGTCTGTAACCATTAACCAAGATCCGGGGCCTGCCTCCATCACCAACAGCACCGTTTATTTGAACCTGGGAGTGGATTCCTGACCCCCCTCCATTGGCGATACAATGGGATATCGGCTTTGCTGCCGCCCTGATCCTAAGTTATACCTGCCACCAATGCTAAAAACGTTTCGCCAGTCCCTTATCGTCGTACTAACCATTGTCTGGTTTTGTTGGTCGTCCCCGGCGATCGCCGCTAGCTCTTCTTCGGTAACTGGGGGCGCTTCGGCCTTTGAAAATATGGTGTTGCCGGAAACGGATTTTCGGGATCAGGATCTATTGACCGCCCAGTTCACCAATGTGGATTTAACCAGCAGTATTTTTGAGGGAATGGATTTACGGGGGTCGGTGTTTAACGGTGCTAACCTCAAGGACGCTAATCTGAAAGGGGTTGATTTGACCAATGGCTTGGCTTACCTGACTAGTTTTAACGGTGCCAATTTGGAGAATGCCATTTTGGCTGAAGCAATTATGCTCCGCACTTCCTTCAAAGATGCCCAAATCCAAGGAGCGGACTTCAGCCTAGCGGTGTTGGATACGGAACAAATTGCGGCCCTCTGTAAAATAGCGGACGGCGTTAACCCTAAAACCGGCAATAGTACCCGAGAGTCCCTGGGCTGTTCCTAAATTTATCTATAGCTCATGGACATGAAATCAAGCACCGTGGGGGTCATTGGCGGGGGTCAGTTGGCCTGGATGATGGCCCAAGAAGCCCCGAAGATGGGGTTAAAACTAGCAGTACAAACTCCCTTGGACAACGATCCCGCAGTGGCCCTGGCTCAAAAGTGGGTACTGGCCCCTATCGCCGACGGGGAAGGAACAAAGGAGCTGGCGGATTATTGTGGAGTAATAACTTTTGAAAATGAATTTGTTGATTTAGATAGCCTCGAAAAATTAGCTCGCCAAGGGGTTACTTTTTATCCCCGCTTAGATTCCCTGGCTCCCCTGCTCGACAAATGGGAACAACGGAATTTTTTGCAAAGTATCGGCCTGCCTGTGCCGAAGTTTTGGGCGTTGGAATCCCTCCCTCCCCAGTTGCCGGACTTTCCCTGGGTGTTAAAGGCCCGGCGCCATGGCTACGATGGCCAAGGTACCCAAATTATCCCCTCCCCCGCCCATTTATCCGACCTCAGCGGCGATCGCCCTGGGAGCTGGATGGTGGAAAATTTTGTCCCCTACGAACGGGAATTGGCCGTAATTGGGGCCCGCACCGTTGATGGAGCCGTGGAAATTTATCCGGTGGTGGAAACCCATCAAATTGACCAAGTTTGTCGTTGGGTGGTGGCCCCGCCCCCATTGATTCGGCTATTGCTGAAACTATCAACAACTACTGCCGCCAAATTCTAACGGATTTGGATTATGTGGGGGTTTTGGCGATCGAACTATTTCTTTTGCCGGAGTCGGCAGAAATGAAGACCCCAGAGCAGAGATTATTAATCAATGAATTGGCCCCCCGCACCCACAATTCTGGTCATTTCAGTTTAGATGCCTGTGAAACTTCCCAATTTGCGCTCCAACTCCAGGCTGTTACGGGACAAAATCTTGGTTCTTCCGAGTTAATTTGTCCCCAGGCGGTAATGGTCAATTTATTGGGTTACGAAGTTTCGGCGGGGGATTACGCCAAACAACTGTCCCAGTTGGCGGCCCTGCCCCACAGCCATGTCCATTGGTACGGCAAAGGAGAATGTCGTCCTGGGCGCAAGTTAGGTCATGTAACCCTTTTACAGATTTTGGAAACCGGAGTTGCACCAGAGCCATCGGCGGCCTGGGCCAAGGCAATGGTCAATCAAGTGGAAAAGATTTGGTATCCCCCTAGTTGGCGCAGGAATTTTGAGTGATATCGTCGTCTTCATTTTGGGCAATATTTAACTGGCGATCGCCCCAGGATGGAGAGTGGTCAGGGCGCCCATGGCACTGGCATAGGTCACGGCCTGGCAACCGAGGTTGGCATCTGTAAATAACTTTTCCCCATGGGTTAGGGCCTGGGCTAAAAATCCCGCCACAAAACTATCCCCCGCCCCGGTGGTATCCCGTACATTGACCTTAAAAGCTGGTACTTCCCCGTAGTTTTTACCCAAGGAGTAGGCGCATCCCTTTTCCCCGGCGGTCACTAACACTCCCTGGAGGTGGGGAAATTTGTCGTGGATGGTGACGGGATCCTGGCGACCAAACAGCCAGACCGCTTCTTCGTCGGTACATTTCAAAATCTGGGCGTGGGGAATCAGGGCTTGAATACGTTCCTTGGCTTCCGCTTCATTGTCCCAAAAGACCGATCGCCAATTGATGTCTAAAAAAAGCTTGACCTGATGTTCTTGGGCTAAGGCTACTAACCTTTCCGTAGCGGCCCGACTCTGGGCATAGGCCAGGGCAATGGTACCCATCACTAGATATTGGGCAGGGGTAAACAATGATTCAGGAATGGCTTCTGATTCCACCGCCGTGTCGGCAAAATCCCCGGTGTGATACTCCCCAAACCCAGCAAAATGGCGATCGCCGTCCAATGTCCGGGTCACATAAACCAAACGGGTGGGGCGCTGGGAATCGGTTTGGAGTCCATCGACGTTGACTTGGCATTGTTGTAGAACACTTCTTAATTCTTGCCCCGGCTTGTCTGTCCCCAAACGACCAATAAACGCAGAGGCAACTCCTTGTTTAACCAGGGCACAGGCCACATTGGCGGGGGCTCCACCGGGATAATTAGTCCAGGATTTGACTTGCTCCAACGGCAGTCCCAACTGATCCGCCAAACAGTCAAAGAGCATTTCCCCAAAACATAAAACCTCGGCCATAGATGATCACCCTTCCCAAAATCCACTGGTAATTACTTCCCATCCTATCCTGAGGGGAAAAAGCCCCCCAGAATTTTCACTGAAACACGGGAGGTATGCAGTTGGGTTGCCCATGGTTGCGGAGCGAAAAAGTCTGCCATGACCCCAGGTTAAAAGGGAACAGGACGGCCTTGGTTTGCTAATGTTGGAGGAGTTTTGGCAAATTTTGCCCCGTTTTTAGCCGCAGTTGAATCACCATGGAAGTAAGCCAGAGCAAGCCTGAAGGATTTTTGCCCCCCCGTTCTTTGTTGATCGGCATGGCGATCGGTGCAGTTATTCTCTTCATTTGTGCCGTCCTCCGCCATTGGTTGTTCCAGTCCACTGCTCTGGATTTGGGCTTTTTCGACCAAGCCATTTACCTAATCAGTCAGGGGGAATATCCCAGGGTTTCCTTCCGGGGCTTCCATATTTTGGGAGATCATGCGGCCTTTTTGGTTTATCCCATAGCGATTTTTTATAAAATTTATCCCTCCGTTTATTGGTTATTTTTCATCCAGGCGATCGCCTTGGCGCTGGGGGCCTGGCCCACTTGGCAATTGGCAAAACAAACGGGGCTGGGGGAAAAGGAAAGTTTAACCATGGCCTTGGTTTATGGGCTTTATCCCCTGATTTTTAATATTAATTTGTTTGATTTTCACACTGAAGTAATCGCTGTACCTGGTTTGCTCTGGGCGGTGTGGAGTGCCAGGGGCAATAAATGGGGTATTTTTCTGCTGAGTTTAATCATAATTTTAGCCAGCAAGGCCGTGCTTTCCCTCACGGTATTCATGCTAGGCATTTGGTTGTTAATTTGGGAAAGAAAAAGGTTAATGGGGCTAGTTACCACAATGGCGGGAATTGCCTGGTTTATTATTACCACCAAAGGCATTATTCCAGCTTTTAGTGGGGAAGAAGCGGCGGCGGTGGGACGTTATAGCTTTCTTGGGGATTCCGTTACAGAAATTATTTTAAATTTAATTCTTAAACCCCAAATTGTTTTAGGGATGTTATTTACCCTGGATAATTTATTTTATTTATTTTTGCTGACTCTGCCGGTAATCTGGGGAATTTGGGGTAATGCTTGGGCCATGGCCATTCCCGCTATTCCGGCCCTATTTGTTAATTTAGTCACCGATTATCTCCCCCAAAAGGATTTAATTCATCAATACTCATTGCCAATTTTGCCCTTTTTGCTCCTGGTGGTGATGACCCATTGGTATCGGGGCAGTAGTTGGTTAAAAAAGCCCCGTTGGATTATTCTCTGGACGGCGATCGCCTTTTTAGCTTTGGGGAAATACACCTACTTTTTCGGCAGGTATTGGCACCATTGGGGACAATTGGCTAACCTGCAAACAGCGGTGTCCTTGGTGCAACCCGGCGATCGGGTGTTAACTTCCCCCCACCTTGCCGCCCACCTGAGCCATCGACCGGATCTAGAATTAGCAATTAAGGCGGAAGCTCCCTTTGACTTAGAGCGATTTGATGCGGTGCTTTTGCAAACCAACTATGCCGGCTGGGAGGATTCCCAAGCTACGGTGGAAGCATTGGCCCAGCAGGTCAGCGAAAACCCCTCCTTTGCCCAGGAATATCAAGAAAATCAAGTTATTCTTTACCGTCGAGCCCCGGCTATTCCCTAAGTAAATCCAGAAGTTTCCCTAAGCAATCAATTTCAATCCCTTCTATTTACTTCACGTCCCATATTTCCCACCATGGCCCAAGCCCGTTGGCAATTACTTCCCCCCGGTACGCCGCCCGCCGTTTTTCAAGAATTGGTGCGTCGCCATTGTCCCCAATCCAGCGGTAAATTTGCCGCCCAATTACTGTGGCAAAGGGGCATTCAAACTTCTGAGCAGTTAGAAGCTTTTCTTTCAGCGGCTTGCTATACCCCCACCAGCCCTTGGGAATTTGGCCAGGAGATGAAATGGGCGGTGCAACGGTTGGCCCAGGCTAGGGAAACCGGGGAAAGGGTGACTATTTGGGGGGACTTTGATGCGGACGGCATTACTTCCACGGCGGTGTTATGGGAGGGTCTAGGGCAATTCTTTCCCCAGGGAAGCCAGTTGAGCTACACCATTCCCAACCGTTTGCGGGAATCCCACGGTTTAAATATTCCCGGCTTAGATCGGCTAGCGGCGGAAGGCACAAAGGTCATTGTCACCTGTGACACGGGCAGTACCAATTTAGAAGAAATTATCTACGCCAATAACTTGGGCATGGATGTGATTGTCACTGATCACCACACGTTGCCGGAGGATCGCCCGGAGGTGGTGGCCATTATCAATCCCCGTTATTTTGCCGATGACCATCCCCTGTTCAATCTTTCTGGGGTGGCAGTGGCGTTTAAATTGGTGGAAGCCCTGTACGACAAATATCCCGCCATTCCCCAACAACCCCTAGATGATTTGCTGGATTTAGTGGCGATCGGTTTAATTGCGGACTTGGTAACCCTCAAAGGGGATTGTCGTTACCTGGCCCAGCGGGGCATTGCCCAACTACGCACCCAAAAAGATCCCCTCACCGCCACCCGCCCCGGCATTCATAAATTACTCAGTCTCTGTAACCGCAACGGCGATCGCCCGACGGACATTGGTTTTGGCATTGGCCCCCGCATTAACGCCATCAGTCGCATCAAAGGGGATGCCAGCTTTGGGGTGGAATTACTCACCAGCCGAGATCCGGTCATCTGCGATCGCCTAGCGGCCGAAACGGAGACCCTCAACAGTCGCCGTAAGGGACTACAGAAATCCGTCATTGGGGAAATCGATAAACGTCTAGGGGACATTGACCTGTCCACCACCGGGGTTGTCATCCTCACCGATCCCCAATGGCCCACCGGAGTGCTGGGGCTGGCCGCTAGCCATGTGGCCCAAACCTGTG
The DNA here is from genome assembly GCA_963704945.1 of uncultured cyanobacterium. Taxonomy (GTDB): domain Bacteria; phylum Cyanobacteriota; class Cyanobacteriia; order Cyanobacteriales; family Microcystaceae; genus Synechocystis. Next base: position 38,155 of record CAVPII010000017.1, read on the forward strand.
GCCGTCCAGCCATTTTACTCAATACCCAGGGGGGAGAAATTGCTAAGGGATCAGCCCGTTCCGTGGCCAATATTGATCTTTATGCCCTGCTCCACAGCCAACGCCATTTGATGTTGGGATTTGGCGGCGCATCCTTTTGCGGCGGGGCTCAGTCTACCCCTGGATAAATTACCCCTGTTTACGGAAGCAGTTAACCAACAATTTTGGCAACGCTATGGGGCTGAAGTTAATTTAGACCCAATCTTGTCAGTGGATTTAAGGGTGACGGTGGCGGAGCTTGGCCAGGATTTGTTTAAGGAGTTGAACTTACTGGAACCCTATGGCATGGGCAATCCAGCCCCTAAGTTACTGCTGGAAAATGTACAGTTAAGAAGCTCCAGCTTTCGCAACATTAAAGACCGCACCGGCAATAAAGTTTCCTATCTAAAAACCAGTTTTGTGCTCACGGATTTTCCCGCCAAAACCGATGACAATAACAAAATTATTCAATTCCCTGGGGTGTGGTGGGGGCACCATCCCGATGAACTACCCACGGCTCAAGGGTTGGATATGGTGGTGGAGTTGGACTTTAACACCTATGAAAGGCAGTATGAAGTGCGCCTGATTGACGTACGAATCCACCAACCTCAAACCACTACATCTGCCCAGTCCTCCCCCAAGGTGATCGATCGCCGTTCCCCCGGTACTTCGGATCATGATCCCGTTACCAATGGTTATCCCCTCCGCACCTGTCCCAGCAATTGGTCGGAATTGCGCCGGGCCTACCAACAGGCGATCGCCGCCCAACAACCCCTAATTTTGGACTACCAATTTGCGCCCCAGGCTCCGGAGAAAGTAGTGGAAGCATTGGAACAACAATGGCGGCAGAGCCAAAACCAATGCCTTTCCCCAGTCCTATTGCAAAAACAGTGGGACTTCAGCGATGTCCTGACGGGGCAAATTCTGATGTTGTTGGAGGAGCAAACCCCTGCTTTAACCCTGGAAAATCCTTGGCCAAAATCATTGGTCAAACGAATAGAAAATTTAATTGCTGAAGAACAATTTCAGAAACAGTACTTTAGCCAGGTTTCCCTCACCCCGGATCTCCTTGGCGATGTGGCCGGAATGTGAACAAAGGTTAGATAAAAATTGGAGCTTAAGGCTGGTTGGTGGTTTAGAGCCTGTTGGCAAAGTTTCGATTTGCCCCCTAAATCGACCCACTAAAGCTCCGGCAATTCTGGGGGACTTTTCTCTAGTTTCCCCCCAAACTTGGGGGGACAGGGGGGCTTTTAAAACACCTTCTTAGACGTATTGGGCTAATAATTGCTTGGTTAAATGTCCGGTTTTTTCCCAGGAAAATTCCTTGGCCCTAGCCAATCCCCTTTGTTCCAGTTGGCTCCGCAGTAAATCATCCCGCCAAACCTGGGCCATGGCTTGGTGAATTTCATCAACGCTAAAGGGATCCACCAACAAACCGCTGTCCCCGGCCACTTCCGGCAAAGAAGAAAGATTGGAGGTGATCACCGCAGTGCCACAGGCCATGGCTTCCAACACCGGAAACCCAAATCCTTCCCATAAAGAAGGGAAAACCACGGCGATCGCCTGGCGATATAGTTGGCGCAGTTGGTCATAGCTGACGTAATCCAAACAATGGAGGGATTGAGACACCCCCAATTCCTCCGCCAACGCAATTAATTTAGGGGTATAACGGCGATCGGTGGGCCCCGCCAAAACTAAGTCTATGTCCCCATGGTTGGTCAATTGGGCAAAGGCTTGGATTAACCGGGCCACATTTTTGTGGGGATCATGGCGGCCAATAAAAAGGAAATAGGGCTTTTCCCTGGTGGGTAAACTATCGTTTCCCGGTTGAAAATGGGCTTGATCGTACCCCAAGGCGATCGGGGTAATCTTGTCAGCGGGAATCTGAAAATAATTAACCACATCATCGGCCGTAGCCTGGGAATTGCATAAAATATGTTCCGCCTGCCGCAACACCAACGGCATATAGAACTTGCAATAACTGGTCAATGGCGATCGCCACCGGGGGAACCGCAGGGGAATCAAATCGTGAACCATTACCACCGTGCGGCAGGATGGCCCCAGGGGAGCCTCCGTAATCGGAGAAAAAAGCAAAGAAGCCTTTAACTGTCGGTAAAGTTGCGGTAACTGCCTTTGGGTCCACACCAAACGGTTGAAATGCCCCCGACTGCCCTGGGCCGGAGTCAGGTTACGGGGTACGGTGTGACACCGGAAATCCGCAATGGTCTGCCCCGTTAATAGAGTTGGCCGGAGAGGTTGCAAATGGGGCACAACATTGCTGGCGTAAACACTCAGCCCCGTCGGCTGGGCCAGCAAAAACGAAAGATTAACCAATAAATGGGACTCTGCCATGGCTAAAGTCCTGCCCTACTTTTTGCCGGGAATGGGGCCCCGCCGCCCTTCACTGTGGCTAGACTGTTGCAAAAACCGTTGGAAATGTTGCACGTAGGGATGGGCCGCCGATTTTTCCAACTCTTCCAATGCCTGTTGGTAGGGGGTACTAGAGCGATAAATTAACCGAAAAGCTTTCTTAAGGGCACTCAAATCCTCCGCCGACATCCCCGATCGCTGTAAACCGATCAAATTAAGCGATCGCACCCGGGAAGGATTGCCTTCCACAATGGTATAGGGGGGAACATCCCGTTCAATGCGGCTCATGCCCCCCACCATAGCTAAACGGCCGATGTGGACAAATTGATGAACCCCCAAAACCCCGCTTATCCTTGCCTGGGATTCAATGTAAATATGTCCGGCCAAAGCCACGGAGTTAGCGATAATTACTTCGTTTTCAATGACGCAGTTGTGGGCCACATGGGCATAGGCCATCAATAAATTGCGATCGCCAATGCTGGTAACGGCCTGTTCTTCTGTGGCCCGGTTAATGGTGACGTATTCCCGGATTTGGTTGTCGTTGCCGATTTTTACCCAGCTTTCCCCGCCCTTATACTTCAAATCCTGGGGCTCACAGCCAATGACTGCCCCAGGAAAAATGCGGTTGCCGGTGCCAATTTCCGTTGGCCCTTCCACCACCACATGGGCCCCAATCACCGTATTAGCCCCAATGGTTACCTTTTCTCCGATTACACTAAAGGGCCCCACCTTCACCGTGGGATGCAATTGTGCTTGGGGGTGGATAATGGCCGTAGGATGAATAGATGGGGGCAAGGTCGCTTCTCCCAAGCGGTTATCAGTCAGCATTAATCTCTGGGGATGGGAAACAATCAGGGGAAACGCAAATAACTCCCCAATACATTACCAGGCATTGTACCCGCTGGCGTTAACCCCACCGCTTGATCTTCTCTACAAGTCTGACTACAATCCAGGGGCTGGGTGATGGTTCCAGTTTCGTCCCGTTGTCTTGGTGTTAACCAGTATGATCATTTCTATTAGTCCTAAACAACTCCGTCAGCGCCGCCTTACCCCCTTAACCCTGGGGCTGTTGATGATCAATGGAGTGGTATTCACCCCGATCGCCGCCATGGCCAAAAACTTAAATCAATTCGACGTGTGTGTGACGGAATTGAAACGCAATGGGGTCACTGACGATGCGGCGGCCTCCGGTTGCGCCCAGGCCATTATCCCCAAAGAAATGTCCCAGTGCGTCAATATGATCAGCAGTAACACCAACATCACTGGCATGGTGGCCCTCCAGTCTTGTTTTCAGGTACGACGGCCGGTGGATTTAGGGCATTGTGTAGTGGATATTGACAAGGGAGTAACAGGAAGGAATCGTGCCGGGCAGGAAGGGGATGTGACCATGGCCGCCCTGGATACCTGTCGCCGCAGTTTGTTGCCCGGTCGCCATTCGGAATGCGTGATTGCCCTCAGTCGGGATTTGTCTGATTTCACCCCCCAAAAAGCCATGGACACCTGTTTAGCGGCGGAGGATTTCCCTCGGGATCTTTTCCCCGCCTACAGCGAAACCCAACCCAACTAGGACTGTTAAGACAAAAATTGACTCTGGATTACGAACTGAATTTCCCCAGGGGCTGGATTATCCCAGCCTCTTTTTTTGCGGAAATTTTAATTTTTATTTACCTTTGTCCACCGCCTACATTCGTTCTACGCTACCAAAGAAAATCGGCTCCACCCGAATGGCCACGATCGCCGAGGGACGAACGACCATATATTCCCCTTGGATATTTTTAATCGGCACATTGATAAACTCTTGGGAATCATGTTTGGGCACAATGTCATTGCTATACCATTTCTGAAATTCTTGAATGGTGACAAAGCGCACCTCTTCTCGATGGCCATTGGTCAAAAACAGGTGAATGGCGAATTCGTCGGCCTTCTGCATGGTCAAGCTCCCTAGTGGTCTCGTTTAGATTATCCCCGATTCCGGTTCTGGGCCAATGGTCAAGAATATATTTCTTACCCAGGGTTTTCCCAGAGAATTTGTCGTAACGATTCCAACTGAAGAATTTCAATAGTGGCTCCTTGGCGAAGAATTAAACCCCGTTTTTCAAGTTTGCTTAAAGAACGGGTAACAGTTTCCCTGGTGATTCCACCGATGAGCGCTATCTCTCGCTGGAGAAGGTTGGGTATTAATATCCTTTGCCCTTTTGACTGGATTTTATCCCCCGTTAGCTCCAATAAAATATGAACTACCTTAACCAGACTTTGCGCTTCGCGAAATCGAAAATATTGGTTCAGTTTTCTAAGTCGTTTGGATGCAAATATTGCTACTTGAATACTGGCCTGGGGACAACAGTTGAGTAGGGAGATGAAGTCCTTAGCTGGAATGCTCCAAACCCTAGTGGGAGTTAGGGTTACCGCCTCCGTAGGATGCCAATTGTTTTCCACAGCGGCGATCGCCCCAATCATTTCCCCCGCTCCATAAATGCTGTAGATATTACCCTGGGAGTGTTCACCACTGGTGCACACCTTAATCCAGCCATCGGCAATGAAATAGATGGAACCACTGCAATGATTGTCAAATAGAATTGATTGGCTACAGGGATATTTCCTCAAGCTCACATGGGTAATGGTTTCGACTAATAAGTTCTTTGGTATTTCCCTGAAAAAAGAAACATCATTAATCAATTCTGTGATTTGTTTCGGTGAGCTTTTATATGTCAACATGGCATTGAGCCGGGCAAGGGGAACTTCCCTGGGCACAGAACCTAAAGACTCTACACCAAGGGCAAAATAGTTTTTCTGTTTTAGTTGTGTGTCCTGGATCACACAATCGTGTGACTCAGCTAACAACGATATTGGGTAAATTAAACTAAAATTGAAAGTGTTGACCTAAGTTAAGTTAGCGTCGGGGCTGATATGTTTTTAACTTTTGTTACGCCAGCTTATCCCCGTAGTTGGGAGATTGAGTTGACGATCATGCAAAGGAACAGGGCTTAACTATGGCATTATCTTCCACCATCTAGCACGGATTGACTTTAAATGTCCTCCAGTCATCCTTAAGGAAATTTTAAATATTTAAGCTTTAAAAAAACTTTTATCTACAATTCATAATCTAAGCCTTGGGTTTTTGATTTTATCCTGGTTGGAATTGAAGAATTTGACACAAACTACTTTTATTCCTGTCTTTAGCCTGTTGAGTCCATAACTGGTCATGTTCAAACTTCACCTTTCCCGCTCCCCATTATCCCTCTCGTTGTTAAAGCTTGCCAAGGGAAGGCCTTCTCCGTTGGGATATACGCTGATGGAGCTTTTGGTTGTAATGGTGATCATGGGCATCCTATCCGGAATAGTCATAAATGCAAAACCCTGGTACCAAGATCCCCTGAAAAATAGCCAAGATCGGCTTAATAGCGTTATCAAATCAGCCAGAACCCGAGCCATGGTTACCACCTCCACCTACCGCATCAATGCTGATCCTAGTAATCCTAGCGAAGCAATCCAAATACAAAAAATTAGGGGCGGTAGTTGCAGGGCAAGTACAACCCTTGCACAGGATGTTGCGGCGGGGGAGACAACGATTGTGGTCAGTGATGTTAATGGGTTTGCCATTGGCGATCGCCTGACGGTGGGGGGAACGACAGCCAATGCCCTATCTGTCAACTTTGGCAATAACACGATCATCCTGGGGGCGGCGGTGGGGGCGAAATCAGTCGGAGTCACCGTCGAAACCGTTAAAGATTGGAAAAACGACAGTGCTTTCCTCGATGAAGACCTTAACGTCAATAAAAAAGGCTCCGCAAACTGAACCGGATGTTAGCATGGAGGCAAAATTTGGTAGCACTGTGACCAACGATTGGGGAATTTGTATTAGTAGTCGAGGGATGGTCAGCTCTGTTTGATGGCAGTGGTGTAGTTAATCAAGATCTTGAGTTTGGTCTTAACCAATACCCGTACTAAGGAGACAGGCAACATTAACCATTGCCCCCGGTGGAGCTATGAGACTGATTAGCACATGAATGATTGTTAAATTAAATTTTTAATCAGAGGATTCTATAGCACAATGCAAACAAAATTATTACTTAACTTCTTAAAAATTAAGATCTTCGGGTCAGGGATTCACCCTCACGGAAAACCTGGTTTCTGTACTTATTTTGAGTATTACCCTCGCGGTGATGTTGCCCGCTTTTTTTAACTTTGGCATACAAAATGCCAAAAATCGTCAGGTTTCGGGGGCTGTAGCTATCACCAATTCAGTGATGAGCGATCTCCGTCGTCAAAGAATTAGTGAGTTAGACGACCATTTGGGCAAAACGGTACTGACACTCTCACCACAACCACAAGGTACCCCTGATTGACTTCTTTATCAAGTTAATCAATATATCTGCACGAATGAAGGGCTACCCCCTTAACCCGCAAATCTCGCCGGAAACTGTTCCACAAACAGTGGACGACAGACAATCCCACCCGCCAAATTTTACTTGAAGTTAAAGTCCCCAGTGATCCTACTACAACCATCTACCGTGTACAAACTGTTTTTACCAGTCTCCGCTCCTAGATTTGCCCATAAAGTTAATCGGGGGGTCTCCCTCGTCGAACTTATTGTGGGGGTGATAGTTGGTGGAATTCTGATTCAGCTAGCCTATTTTGCCTTCTCGGTAAACCGTCAACTTTATTTAAAAGATGCGGCTAAAAACGACACCAATCAAAGTCTGAGGACGGTATTTGAGGTGGTGGGGCCTACTATTACCCAAGCGGGGGAAGGGGTCGGCACAGATCCTAAATTTCCGGTATTGATCAGCCTTGATACCCACCGGTTCCAACAATTCCAAAATTACTGTTCGTCGGTTAAAAATAGGGACTAAATTGGGGCTTTGTGAAAATCTAGCGGCTGGAGCATCACCGACAGAAATTAAAGTGTTGGACTCCGCTAATCGGCCTCGGCTGGTTGTGCCCCTGCCCACGCTACCCCTCTCTACCCTGACCGACTTAGCTACTTGGAAAAGCTTCAGGGAAAACAATGGCGCCAGTGTGAGAATTTTCATTTATAACGGTGACGGACTGGGGGAAGAGCTCACCTATACCGGCGAAAAAATCTACGACGCAAGCGATACAGAAATAACCGGAACTCCCACCGCAGGGCAGGTGGCTTCAGCTTCCCTTGAGGTTACTGTTACTGGCACCCTTACAAAATGAGCTATACCGCGGGAGGAGCAACCCAATTATTGATTTTGGAAGAGCAGACCTATCAGCTCGATGAAACTAATGACACCCTACAAGTAATCATTGGGAGGCAATCCGCCCATTAACCTGATTAATAATGTTGGTCAGTTCACTGTGACAGCCACAATCGAGGGTGTTGGCACTAATTGTACTAGATTTCTTTTTCCTGAGCCGCCTACTACAACTACGGGTACTTTTACTTGTCCTTCCCCTGGGTTAACAGGAAGCGGTACCTATAACTGGTCTCAAATTAATGGCATTAATGTTACAAGCAAATCCAAGATAGACACTAACACCCCTGGGCTATCTACAATAAGATTACTGATATTAATAATCAACTCCAAACCCAGACCTTTTATCCTCGAAATTTGATCAATTTCTAGATCAATTAATATTATTTTCTTTCTTCTTATCTATTCTTAACTTTATTTGCCTAAAACCATGAAAACTAAATCTAATTCTATCGGCAATGTTCGTCTCACCCTCTTTTTATTTTCCAGAAATCCGAAGGAAAATCCCAAGGGTTATATGCTCTTTTTGGTGGTGTCTCTCCTGATTACCCTGTCTGGCTTATTGGTGGCCTATGCAATTTTGGCCAAGGTTAACAACCTATCGGCCAAGGGCACAGCCACGGGCAATAGTGGTTTTTATGGGGCAGAAGGGGCCTTAAATATGCGAGCCCAAGAATTAAGGAAGTTTTTCTTGACTGAAGATAGAGATCCCATTGGTACTAGTCCGGCTTCTTTAGACGAGTGCATAGACCAAACCGGATTAGGGAGCTGGGGATTACCATGTAAGGTTACTAGCTTTCCTTCCCCCGATGATGCCACCGCCAAAATCAACGTTTATAGCTATATCTCAGGAGGCGGTGCATCAGTCGAAGGTACGGTTCCTCCTGGGGATACTTTCCAAGGACTGAATATGTTGGAAAATCGTTATGAGATCAGTGCTGTCTCCGCCAAGGAGAATGCTAGCTCCGACGATATCATTACCAGTGCCGGAATGACAGTAAAAAGTCGTCAAATTCCCATGTTTCAGTTTGCGGCTTTCTATCCCAACGACCTAGAAATTTTGCCCGGTGCTCCTATGACCCTAGGAGGCCCAGTTCACACCAATGGAAGTCTCTTTTTAGGGTCGGGCAGTAACAATGGATTAAGCATTACAGGGCAAGTGACAGTGGGGAATGAATATCTTTAGTAAACGTAAAAATGATAATACTACCTATGCTAACGACAGAGTGCGAATTAGCTAAATGGTGACGGGACAACTTTTGTAAATCTTGTGTATCGGGAGGAACGGCAGTACGAGTCGCGACAACGAACGCCATGACACCCAGCTAATGTTAATACCACTTGGGGAAGTCAGGTACAGCTAGGGGTTGAAGCATTATCTATTCCCACATCAGTACGTTGGGAGTGAGGGGGAACCTATAGTCAGCAGGCTGATGTCAACTTTGTTTATGCTCCAGAAAAGCTGATGTTAATGTCCCGGTTTGGCATAATTCCATTTACTGTAACAGCCACTAAACGAAATGCAAGTGGCGCTGGGACTCCCACACCGCTGACCCATGCCCAGTTAGCCAGTTTGCGTCAGCCAATCTTGGTTACTGGAACCGGAGTGACGACGGTAGTTTGTAGCACCAGGTACTACCACCAATACAGGTCTGACTATCCGGCATCGAACATTACGACTTTAACCAAATGACGAATTAGTCAAATGCACTCCGCAGAGCAATTCTCTCCCAAACTACTCCTGTTCCTTTTTCTGCTATGGAATTGACTCTAAATAGCACTCCCTGACCAATGCATTAGCAGGCAATGGGATTGCATGGCACTCTCATCCATGTGCTCAAATGCTGCTCAACGAACTCTGATACGGAGCCTTTACTCCCAATCAAATTGCGGCTTTAGCAAGTGGTTGCTTTATCAGTGCTCCCATCCAGTATCCCAACACTACCGGTTACACCAATGGGGTGAGCTTCTTTAATAACCGTGAAAATAAAGCGATGAAACTTGCTACAGATAAACCTGGAAAGTCTGACTATTTGGAACTTCCAGGGAGTTTACCTCGATACTAGCGACCCAGGCACCCCAGTGACTTACCTGCCCTACCTTCCGCCAACCAGCTATTATTTGCTACGGCGGCGGCGAATGCTTCGGCTCTAGCGGGTTCCTTCCAAAGGCTGGGTCTAGCGGCCTCCGACACTAGCAATAATGGTCTAGTATTCCATGCCACTGTTGATGCCACTGATGCCGCTCCTACGCTTCCTTTCACTACTGCCAACGGCAGTCCCTATGGATTTGCAGTGGTGAGGGGGCAACAATTACCAGGATTAGCGGAAGTCGGCTCGGTAACTGACCCTACTGGTTTGACCTTTGTTAGTGACCAGGCAGTTTACTAGTGGGGGATTACAATGTCTGCGTACCGGTAGCAACCCACCTTGCAATCCGCTCACTTGGCAGCCAGCCAGCTTTTTGCCGATTCTGAATGTTCTTTCACGGCACTGCATGGATCAACACCGCAACATACAACTTAACAAGGCCAGCTGGACGGACTGTGGCGATGCTTCCGAGACATACATTTATTAATGTCGGCTTTTTTAGCTGGTACTGATATAACTAACTCGGCTCCGACGACTGGTTACAATGGCGGGCTAGAAAACTATCCCCGCTTCCATGAAAATTGGAGTGGACGAACTCTGACCTATCAAGGGTCTTTTGTGAGCACGGGGACGACCGGAGCGGGTTAATGGCACCTGGTGCTAACCAGTCGTACAATGCACCAAACAGGGATTGGAGCTTACGATACCCGCTTTAACAATGCCAAGAATTTGCCCCCCATGTCCCCCCGCTTTGTGTTCATCAAACAGGAAAACTTCACCCGTAACTTTGATCAGTAGTTAGCCACCCACGGGTAAAACGTTGCTTAATAGGGAGTTGAGCAGGGAATTAATAAACCCTAAAAGCACAGCTCCCATTAAGGCACTCCAAAAACCCCAGCGGAGGCTGAACCCGTCCACAAAGGCGGCGGCCAAGGCAAAAATAATGGCGTTAACCACCACGTAGAAAAGCCCAAAGGTCAGAAAAATTAGGGGAAAGGTGAAAAATGTCAGTATGGGACGCACCAGGGCATTGAGCAAACCAATCACCACGGCGGAAATTAGGGCTTTTTTGAAGCTGGAAATTTCTACCCCCGTGGGCAGTTGGGCAATAATCAATAAACTGATGGAAGTGACTATCCAGACGATTAGGAGTTGCAACATAGGCCCTCTAATTAGTAACTAATGGCAAATTTCAATAATGCCCCCATAATAAACCTTGGCCGCAATGGTTGATTTTTCGGTGTTAACTTCCTTCGGTGGTCACCACCGGATTAGGCAAAATGATTAATTGGTAACAATATTACTGTCCGTCTCTAGGGAGAATGGGGACAATAAAAGACTAGATTCCCATTTTCCTGGGGTGTTATGAAACCGCACATTATCGTTTGTGGGCTGGGGCAAACGGGTTATCGCATTTTTAGTTTGCTCAAGCAACAGGGGGCGGAAGTCATTGGCATTTCCGACAAACCGGTACCGGGGGAAAATCCTAGTCGCATCGTGGTGGGGGAACTCAGATCTCCGGCAACTCTGACGGCGGCGGCGGTGCAAACAGCCCAAACATTGGTGTTGGCCACCAGTGACGATGCCCTCAACTTGGCAATTTTGACCCAAGCCCGCATCCTCAATCCCCGCATTCGCATCGTTAGTCGTTTGTTCAACCATGCCCTCGGTAAACGGTTAGATGGTACCCTGCCGGATCATGTTAGCCTCAGCGTTGCCGCTTTGGCCGCCCCGATTTTTTCCTTTGCGGCCCTAGGTAACAAGGCGATCGGGCAACTGCGGTTATTTAACAAAACCTGGCCCATCCAAGAAATAATCATTGACGAAGACCATCCTTGGTTAGGTTTATCCCTGGCGCAGTTATGGGACGATCCCCAGCGGATGTTGATCTATTATCTGCCCGCCCACAGTGAAACGGATTTAATCGGGGCGGTGGTGGAAGGAATGGTTCTGCAACCGGGGGATCATTTAATCATTGGGCAAAAGCCCCAACCTAAACTAAAACGGCGATCGGTCTGGCGCAAATTTTCTAAATTAATTACTAATCTGCGGCAGTATCAGCGTTACGTCCAACAGGTGGTGTGGGTGGTGCTGTTTTTGCTGGTGATGATTTTTTCTGCCACCTTTACCTATGTTTCCATTAACCAAAAAATTGCCCCGGTGGATGCCCTCTATTTCTCCGTCGGTATGATTACCGGGGCCGGTGGTAAGGAAGAAGTGGCGGAAAAGGCACCGGATATTATTAAAGTTTTCACGGCGGTAATGATGATTGCCGGGGCGGGGGTAATTGGTATTTGCTATGCCCTGCTCAATGATTTTATCCTTGGTAGCCGCTTCAACCAGTTCTTGGATGCGGCAAAGTTACCCAATCGCCACCATATAATCCTTTGTGGTTTGGGGAGTGTGAGCATGGCCATCATTGAGGAGTTGATCCACCAAGGCCATGAAATTGTGGTGATTGAAAAGGATACGGATAACCGTTTTCTCCACACAGCCCGATCACTTGGGATACCCGTCATTGTGGAAGATGCTCGGCTGGAAACGACCCTGGCCACTGCCAACATCAACAAGGCCAGTGCCATTGTGGTAGTCACCAGTGACGATACGGTTAACTTGGAAATTGGCCTCACCGCTAAGGCGATCGCCCCTAGTTTGCCGGTGGTACTGCGCTGTCAGGATGCCCAATTTAGTTTGTCGTTGCAGGAAATATTTGAATTTGAAACGGTGCTTTGTCCGGCGGAGTTAGCCACCTATTCCTTTGCGGCGGCGGCATTGGGGGGCAAAATTCTGGGTAACGGCATGACCGATGATTTGCTCTGGGTAGCCCTAGCAACCTTGATTACCCCCAACCATCCCTTTTGTGGCCAATTGGTGCAGGTCGCGGCCCAAAGGGCGGATTTTGTACCCCTTTATCTGGAAAGGGGTGACAATAGTATTCACAGTTGGCAATTGCTGGAAACCCTCCTTGCCTCTGGGGATGTGCTCTATTTGACCATGCCCGCCAATGGTTTAGAGCAACTGTGGCGGGTTCCCTGTGCCATGGCTGATCCCCTGGACTCTTTTTTGGTTTAGCCAAGATAGTTAAGATAGCCAACTTAATTAATACAAAATATTAAAAAAAAGTTAAATTATTGCGGCATTGCTGAAAGCTGAATTCTTGATCTCTGAAAGTATTTTCTTTATCGTATCCAGTTCAGACAACCCTGGCGATCGCCATTTTTTTGCCATTAACATCACCAACCTTTGCTGGTTTATGGGGGTATAATATAAAAGTTTTTTATGTATTTAAAGTCAATAGATGTTAACAGCGGAAAGAATTAAATTTACCCAGAAAAGGGGTTTTCGTAAGGTACTCAACCAACGGGTCGATGCCTATTTCACAGAAAACGGCCTATCCCAACGGGATAACCCCCGCATGTACCTGAAAACCCTAATCATTGTGCTGTGGTTATTCTCCGCTTGGGCCTTTGTGCTTTTTGCTCCGGTTATATTTCCCCTGCGGTTATTGGGCTGTGTGGTTTTAGCCTTGGCGATCGCCGCCTTTTCTTTCAATGTGGGCCACGATGCTAACCATAATGCCTATTCCTCCAATCCCAATATCAACCGAGCCCTGGGGATGACCTACGATTTTGTTGGCCTTTCCAGTTTCCTCTGGCGGTATCGCCACAATTATCTCCATCACACCTACACCAATATCCTCGGCCACGACGTAGAAATCCACGGGGATGGGGTAGTACGAATGGCTCCAGAGCAGGAACACTTGAGCATTTATCGTTTTCAAAAATTTTATATTTGGGGACTGTATCTCGTAATTCCCTTTTATTGGTTTGCCTATGACGTTTACCTAGTGCTTAGTAATGGTAAATACCATGACCATAAAATCCCCCCTTTCCATCCCGCTGAGTTTATCGGTTTATTAACTATTAAGGTTCTTTGGTTGGGCTATGTTTTTGGATTACCCCTGGCCCTAGGGTTTTCCATTCCCGAGGTTTTAATCGGAGCTTCCGTCACCTATATGACCTACGGCATTGTGATTTGTACTATCTTTATGCTAGCCCATGTGGTGGAGTCCACGGAATTTCTTACCCCCGATCCAGAATCCGGAGCCATTGATGATGAATGGGCCATTTGCCAAATCCGAACCACCGCCAACTTTGCCACCACCAATGGTTTTTGGAATTGGTTCTGTGGAGGTTTAAATCATCAAGTTACCCACCATTTATTTCCCAATATTTGCCACATTCACTATCCCCAACTAGAAGCTATTCTTCAGGATGTGTGCCGTGAATTTGATGTGGATTACAAGGTTTATCCCACCTTCAAAGCGGCGATCGCCTCCAACTATCGTTGGCTAGATGCCATGGGCAAACCCTCTTAACCGGGGTATAAAGGTATCTAAACCCCTATGATTGAAGCCTTTTTGCTACCGGCCGCCGAAATCCCCCACCCCGACCTAATTGCCATGTTTAACCTACTTCAAACCCATTTTGAAGGGGTGACTTGGGAACAATTTCAAATAGATTTACAAGAAAAGGATTGGGTGATTTTATTGAAATTGGCTGGGGTACTGAAAGGCTTCACTACTTTTTGTTTTTATTCCGTGCAATGGGGGCAAGAAACCGTCAGAATTGTTTATTCCGGCGACACCATTACCGATCCTTCCATGTGGTCTAACCCGGCCCTGGCTAAGGCTTGGACAAAATCCATCCAAATGTTGCATCAACAAAGGACAGAAAAACTCTATTGGCTATTAATTTCTTCCGGTTATCGTACCTATCGTTTTTTAAGTATTTTTGCAAGGGAATTTTATCCCCACTATAATTTCCCAACCCCTCCATTGGTAGAAAAATTCATTCATCAGTTAGCCCAACAAAAATTTCAGGAAGACTACAATCCAACCCTGGGTATTGTGCGTTTTCGGCATCCCCAAATTTTAACCCCATCCCTCCGTCAGGTTGCCCCGGAAAAGTTACAGGATCCCCATGTGACTTTCTTTTTGGAGAAAAATCCCGGCCACAGCCATGGTGATGAACTGGTGTGCTTAGCCGAGGTGTCAGAGGAAAATTTGACCAAGGCAGGTTCCAGAATTTGGCATTCCTCTTATGCTGTAAAAACCCCCATAATTAATTGATTAATAAACTAAAAACGCTCTAGGAAGATAGGGCCATGGCCATAAATCTACCCAAGCAATTCCCTCAGAAAAGTTTTAACCATCCCCAGCGTTTCATTGAAGGGTGGTATTGGCTGTTGCCATCAAAAAAGCTAAAACGGGGCCAGGTCAAAGCCGTTTCCCTGTTGGGCAAAGAGTTGGCGGTTTATCGCGCCATGGGGGGAAAAGTAGTGGCCATGGATGCCCATTGTCCCCACATGGGGGCCCATTTGGCGGAAGGGACGGTGGAAGGGGAAAGTTTACGGTGTTTATTCCACAATTGGCAATTTAACAGTGATGGTCAATGCCTAGAAGTACCTTGTTTGGGGAAAGGCTTAGCCGTTAAAACCAATACTTGGCCCGTGGAGGAAGCCTATGGATTAATCTGGCTTTGGACAGGTAGTAAGCCCAGGCAATCCTTACCTTTGCCCCCGGAATTAGTCAACAAAAAAGTTGTCGCAACCCTAGGAAAACCGTTTGTGAAAGCTTGCCATCCCAATGTGGTGATGATTAACGCCATTGATGCCCACCATTTTAATACGGTACATAATTTCCCGGTGGCGATTAATTTTCAATCAGAAGTTATTGATGAAAACGTAATTGCTTTTAATAACACTACTAGGGGAGGGAATGATTCCCTGGTAGTGCGTTTGATTAAGCCTTTTTATAAGGAAGCTGGTACCTATAATTTATGTTATTGGTTTGGCAGTACTGGCACTGTAACCCTAGGGCCAGATTTACTTCACTTTTACATCATGTTTGCCCTACGTCTGGGGGAAAATGGTCAAACGGAGGGACAGACAGTTTTAATGACGGAGCAACGTTCTGGGCTACTAGGCTGGGTAATGAATTGGATTATTCTGGGATTAACTAAGGTGGTGGGGAATTACTTTGCTAAGGGAGATACAAAAATCTTTAAAACTATTAAGTTTAATTTGAAGACCCCCATTGAAGCTGATAGATCTATTCTTGAATTTATCAATCATTTGGAGAAGCAAAGGAGTTTAAGCTGGGGGCAATGGCAGATTGTCAATAGTCAATCTGTTAATAATGAATCTTCCCAATCTTCGGCAACAGTTGATCAAAATGGAGTAGAAAATTTTTATGATCCATGTAAATCAATCCATTAGTGGTTTCCATTTACCCCCTGCTCCAGCAGGCGATCGCCTCCACCGTATTTTAGATGCGGCCCTTAAACAGGGAAAACCTGAATATGGTCATCACCAGGAAGATAACCTTTATTGGAATGAAGACTATTTTGGCTTAAACCAAGTGACTATTTTTCGAGAAGCCCATGCCCTGGAGCAAAAAAAGATTTTGGCGATCGCCAACGGAGATTTATTACAGGAAGTTTATTGGGTAGAACAGGCCGGGGTGGGTTACATGGCCAAAATGGTGCTGGGGGCAGAAACCCGGGAAGAACGACTTTTATACGGTCTTTTTGCCGCCGATGAAGCTAGTCATTTGGCTCAAATTCAACCATTTTGTCCAGAAAAATTAGAATTTAACGATGATAGTTTTTTGAGTTTTATGGGGCAGTTATTGGAATCCCAAGATAAGGCCCTCTTAATGACCATGGTGCAGGTGGTGCTGGAAGGGTGGGGTTTAAGTCATTACCGTTCCCTTGGTCAGCATTGCCTAGATAATAATTTAAAAGCCATTTTCAAAGGTTTTTTAGATGCGGAAGCTCGACACCATGCCACCGGAGTGAATCAATTACAACAATGGCAATATAGCCAACAAAGTTTAAGTAATATCCATGAAGCTTTAAGTAAATTTCTGCAAATGGTGCAAATGGGGCCCCAGCGTTTATTAATGGCCATTGAGCAGGGTAAAGGCTATCTATCCTCCGGCGATCGCCTGGAAATTCTAACGGAGTTACAAGCGGAAAGTCATAGCCAAACCAGACTGGATTTATTGCGATCTTTACTGGTGGGGACGGTGCCCCAAAGCATTTTTAAAAAGCTTGAAGAGCAAGGTTCTTTTATTCCTTATTCCGTCCAGCAATGTGTGCCATGATTACCATTAATGACGCCTCCATTAACAACGATAGTACCGTACCCCCAGTCTTTACTGGCGAAAGATAGTAAGGTTTTTAAAAAATTACAGTTAAATTATCGCCGAGCTAAGCAAACGGATCACAGTCCTACCCTGGATGGCCTAGCGGAGCAATTTGACTATCAACAATGGCGGAATTGTTATTGGCAATCCCCGGAATTTTCCCTCCTTTATGGCACTCCCCTCTGGGAGCAAGCCAGCGCCCATCAGCGTATTATTCTCAATCATCTTTACTGGGTTGCTTACTACACCCAAATTATTGCGGCGGAAGTGGCTACCATTTTTTTCAACCAAACCAGTGCCACCGGTCTTTATCCCCTAACGGATTTCCGCCTTGTGTGTGACACCCTGGATTTAGAATCTTCCCAAGAGCGTTCCCACATCCATGCTTTCCAAACAATAATTGATCAAGTAGAACAGGCTTTATTTGGGCAGAATATTTTTGGTCATCCCCGGCGATCGCCATTTCGGGAAACGATGATTTTTGCCGACACCAATGACTTTAAAAGTTGGTGGAAAGGTCTTCAACTGCAAGGATTTGGACTACTTTCTGCCAACAACCCTTTTTTAGCTTGCCAATACTTAACCGTGCGGGGCCTAAGAACTTTAAATGGTAAGTTAGTACAGCACAAATTGGGAAATTTTTACCACCAATGGGAGGAGCCAAATATTGCCCCTATTCCCACAAAAATTTCTTATTACCATTTCCTAGACGAAAGTTTTCATTTTAATACATCGACTATTTTGTCCCATGACGTAAGCCGTTTGCTCAAGCCCCCCACAATTTTTGAAAAAAAATTAGTTAACTTGGGTGTTAAAGGTTGCCAAAGGGATCACTATCATGTCTCCGCCGCTATTAACGGTATTTTTTGGTATGACCCGGCCCTTTATGGTGCAGTGCAAAAACTATTAATTTCTCCTATCTTCAACCTTTCTGCCCAGGAATGTGAAGCTATGATGCGGGGCTGTTTTGGCCAGGAAACGGAGGCATTACAGCGCAGTTTTCAAACCCACCGGGAAGCAATAGAATCCTACCAAGCTTACCTAGAGCCTTTAGATTTTATCGACAGCAAAAATAAGTCCATGGCTTTGATGAAGGAAAATTCCATTGAGCGTTACTTGAAAATCCAAAATAGATCCCTAAATCATTTTTTTGGAAATAGCTAATAGGGGGACGAGATCAGTTTTTTGACAGTGGGCTGAGGGCAGTCGTGCCACGCTAAGCTTGTCGCAGTGAACCTTGAACCTCACTGGTCTGTAAGGTGCTAGATATACTTTTCTATGATTAAAGAACATCTACTGATTTTTACCCGGTGGCCCGAGGCGGGAAAAACGAAAACCCGACTTATCCCTGCCATTGGTGCAGAGGAAGCCGCCAAGCTACAACAACAATTGACGGAAAAGACCACCGATTTAGCTAGAAGTTTTTTAAGGCAAGATCCGATCGCCAAGGCTGTGACCATTTTCTACACCGGCGCAATGCAATCCCAGATGGAGCAATGGTTAGGGACGGATTTCACCTACCAACCCCAAGCCTCTGGAAATTTAGGCGATCGCCTGGCAAGTGCCTTTCAATGGGCTTTTGACCGGGGTAGCCAGAAAGCCCTCGTCATGGGCATTGATTGCCCTGGCATCACCTTGGAGCATTTGGAAACCGCCTTTACTGCCCTGAACGATTATCCAGTGGCGATCGGCCCCGCCCTCGATGGCGGTTATTATTTGTTGGGACTGAAGGAGTCTAACCCAACCTATTTTGAAAACATTGATTGGGGCACCGACCGGGTTTACCAACAAACCCTGGTAAAATTCAGCGAGAACAGCGATCGCCATTATCCCCTAGAAACATTGCCGGACATAGACCGCCCCGAAGACCTGAAATACCTACCAGCAAATTTTCGGGGAACCATCAGACCTGTCTGTTGACACCGTTGAATAGACGAAGGTATGATGAAAATTTGTCGATGATTTTCTTATCTGTTAGGAGACTGATCCTAATTCTTACTATATTTAACACATGCCAACTATCCAGCAACTGATTCGTAGCGAACGCTCGAAAATTCAGAAGAAAACCAAGTCTCCGGCCCTTAAGCAATGCCCCCAGCGGCGGGGAGTTTGCACCAGGGTTTATACCACCACTCCCAAAAAACCCAACTCTGCCCTCCGGAAAGTGGCTCGGGTTCGCCTCACCTCTGGTTTTGAAGTAACTGCCTACATTCCCGGCATCGGCCACAACCTCCAGGAACACTCCGTTGTTTTAATTCGGGGAGGTCGGGTCAAGGATCTACCTGGGGTGCGTTACCACATCGTGCGGGGAACGTTGGATGCCACCGGTGTTAAAGACCGTAAGCAAGGTCGCTCCAAATACGGTACCAAACGGGAAAAAGCGAAAAAATAGTTCCCAGAAGCCTAGCGTTTACCCCCTAGTTGTGGTGTAGCAAGCTTTACATTTCCCCGTTAACCTACCCGGATGACCCTAGGGGAAAGGCTTTGAGTGTTTAATTCAACTTAGTTCAACGATCATCTAAAGTAAAAAGAGAAAAAAACTATGTCTCGTCGTGGCAACGTTAAAAAGCGTCCTGTTCCCCCGGATCCCGTTTATAACAGCACTTTGCTGAGCATGACCATCCGTCGGGTAATGCGCTCCGGCAAAAAATCCTTGGCTTCCAGCATCGTTTACAATGCCCTGGCCTCCGTTGGGGAAAAAACCGGGGAAGATCCCTTGGAAGTATTTGAAAAAGCCATTAAAAATTTGACTCCCCTGGTGGAAGTCAAAGCCCGTCGGGTTGGTGGTGCCACCTATCAAGTCCCAATGGAAGTACGTCCCGCTCGGGGAACCGCTTTGGCCCTGCGTTGGTTAGTCCATTTTTCCCGCACCCGGGGTGGACGCACCATGGAAAGCAAGTTGGCCAATGAAATTATGGACGCCGCCAATGAAACCGGTGCCGCCATCAAGAAACGGGAAGAAACCCACCGTATGGCTGAAGCAAACAAAGCCTTTGCCCACTATCGCTACTAAGGCAAACTCGTTACGAGGTTTGGGGTGAGTTGCCCCCGGGCCTTCGATTTTGTTAGTTGTCGTTTATTTCCCTAAGACGGATTTAGTTGCAAATTTAGAAAGGTTAGGGAAAACGTATAGAATTGTAAATGGCCTCCCGTTCCCCTGTGGGGAAGAGAGAGCTAGTTTTTGGTCGAACCCCTGGTTAGGAGTAAACAGTTATGGCTCGGACAGTCCCCTTAGAACGAATACGTAATATCGGTATTGCCGCCCACATCGATGCGGGTAAAACCACCACAACGGAACGCATCTTGTTTTACTCCGGCGTTGTTCACAAGCTGGGGGAAGTCCACGAAGGTACGGCGGTGACGGATTGGATGGCCCAGGAAAGGGAACGGGGCATTACCATCACGGCGGCGGCCATTAGTACGGATTGGTTAGGCCACCACATTAATATTATTGACACTCCCGGCCACGTGGATTTCACCATTGAGGTGGAACGTTCCATGAGGGTGCTGGATGGAGTTATTGCGGTTTTTTGTTCCGTGGGGGGAGTCCAACCCCAATCGGAGACGGTGTGGCGCCAGGCGGAACGGTACCATGTGCCCCGCATTGCCTTTATTAATAAGATGGATCGGACAGGGGCTAACTTTTTCAAAGTTTGTCAACAGATTGGCGATCGCCTGCGGGCAATGCCGTACCTATTCAGATTCCCATTGGTAGTGAAGCGGAATTTGAAGGCATTGTGGATTTGGTAAGGATGAAGGCCTATCTCTACAAGAACGACCTAGGCACAGATATCCAAGTAGTTCCTATTCCAGATTCGTTAAAAGAAAAGGTGGATGAATGCCGTGTGCGGCTGGTGGAGTCCGTAGTGGAAGCCGATGATGCCCTGATGGAAAAATATCTGGAAGGGGTGGAGTTAACGACGGAAGAGTTGGTGACGGGTTTACGGAAAGGAACCATTGCCGGAACCATGGTGCCAGTTTTATGTGGCTCTGCCTTTAAAAATAAGGGTGTTCAGCTTTTACTCGATGCGGTGGTTGATTATTTACCTTCTCCCCTAGAAGTGCCGGCGATCGAGGGTCATTTACCCAACGGTGAAATTGCCCCCAGACCGGCGGATGATGACGTACCATTATCAGCCCTAGCTTTTAAAGTAATGGCTGATCCCTTTGGCCGCCTAACCTTTGTGCGGGTTTACTCCGGGGTGCTCCAGAAGGGAAGTTATGTGCTGAATTCCACCAAGGATAAAAAAGAACGCATTTCCCGATTAATTATTCTCAAAGCCGATGACCGCATTGAAGTAGATCAGTTAAGTGCGGGGGATTTGGGGGCCGTATTGGGTTTAAAAGATACCCTCACCGGCGATACCCTCTGTGATGACCAAGAACCGATTATTTTGGAATCTCTGTATATTCCCCAACCGGTAATTTCCGTGGCGGTGGAACCAAAAACAAAGCAGGATATGGACAAGTTGTCCAAGGCTCTGCAGTCCCTATCGGAGGAAGATCCCACTTTTCGAGTAAGTGTTGATCCAGAAACTAACCAGACGGTGATCGCTGGTATGGGAGAATTGCATTTGGAGATCCTGGTGGATCGCATGCTTCGGGAGTTCAAGGTGGAGGCTAACGTGGGGGCCCCCAGGTGGCCTACCGGGAAACTATCCAAAAACCGGTGAAGGCAGAAGGTAAGTTTATCCGTCAGAGTGGGGGCAAGGGGCAGTATGGCCATGTGGTCATTGAGGTGGAGCCAACGGAACCGGGTTCTGGCTTTGAATTTGTCTCCAAAATCGTCGGTGGCATTATTCCCAAGGAGTACATTGCCCCGTCGGAACAAGGGATGAAGGAAGCCTGTGCTTCGGGGGTGTTGGCGGGTTACCCCGTCATTGACCTCAAAGCCACCTTGGTCGATGGGTCTTTCCACGATGTGGACTCATCGGAGATGGCCTTTAAGATTGCTGGTTCCATGGCAATCCGTGAGGCCGTTACCCAAGCTTCCCCCGTTCTTCTGGAGCCGATTATGAAGGTTGAAATTGAAGTTCCTGATGACTTCATGGGCAACGTAATTGGTGATCTCAATGCCCGTCGGGGTCACATTGAGAACCAGGAGACGGAGCAAGGCATTGCCAAAGTTACCGCTAGTGTTCCATTGGCGGAAATGTTTGGTTATGCGACCGATATTCGGTCAAAAACCCAGGGCAGGGGGATTTTTTCGATGGAATTTAGCCATTATGCAGAAGTCCCCCGCAATGTTGCCGAGGCGATCGTCGCCAAAAGCAGAGGTTATGCCTAAACCCTCAGTTCCCTCTGAACTGATATCGTAGAAACAATCAAAGGAATCATTTATTCATGGCACGCGCAAAATTTGAACGGACGAAAGACCACGTAAACATTGGCACCATTGGTCACGTTGACCACGGTAAAACCACCCTGACGGCGGCGATCACCATGACTTTGGCGGAATTGGGTGGTGCCAAAGCTCGGAAATATGAAGATATTGACGCAGCTCCTGAGGAAAAAGCCCGGGGTATCACCATCAACACAGCCCACGTTGAGTACGAAACCGATAGTCGTCACTATGCCCACGTGGATTGTCCTGGTCACGCTGACTATGTGAAAAACATGATCACCGGTGCCGCCCAAATGGACGGTGCGATTCTAGTGGTTTCCGCCGCCGATGGCCCCATGCCCCAAACCCGGGAGCACATTCTCTTGGCCAAACAGGTAGGGGTTCCCAAACTGGTGGTCTTTTTGAACAAAAAAGATATGGTCGATGACGATGAGTTGTTAGAACTGGTGGAATTGGAAGTCCGTGAGTTGCTCAGCGACTATGATTTCCCCGGTGATGATATTCCCATCGTTGCTGGTTCTGCCCTCAAGGCGATCGAAGGCGAAAAAGAATACAAAGATGCGATTCTCGCCCTAATGAAAGCTGTGGACGACTACATCGACACCCCTGAGCGGGAAGTTGACAAGCCTTTCTTGATGGCGGTGGAAGATGTATTCTCCATCACTGGTCGTGGTACCGTTGCCACCGGTCGGATTGAGCGTGGAAAAGTTAAGGTCGGCGAAGAAATTGCCATCGTCGGTATTAAAGACACCCGCAAAGCCACCGTTACCGGTGTGGAAATGTTCCAAAAAACCCTTGACGAAGGGATGGCCGGGGACAACGTTGGTCTACTTGCTCCGGGGTATTCAAAAAGAAGACATTGAACGGGGTATGGTTTTGGCCAAGCCCGGTTCTATCACTCCCCACACCGAATTTGAAGGGGAAGTGTATGTGCTCAAAAAAGAAGAAGGTGGTCGTCACACTCCTTTCTTTGCTAACTACCGTCCCCAGTTCTATGTACGGACAACGGACGTAACCGGAACCATCAAGAGCTATACCGCCGATGACGGTAGCGAAGTGGAAATGGTTATGCCTGGCGATCGTATCAAAATGACAGTGGAGTTGATCAACCCGATCGCCATTGAACAGGGAATGCGTTTTGCTATCCGGGAAGGTGGACGTACCATCGGTGCTGGGGTTGTTTCTAAGATTTTGAAGTAAGCCTTAGAACAACGATGATGTAATTGGTGCTGGGTTAGTTGCGGTAAGTACTTTCTGACTGGGCTAACCCCACCGATTGCCTAATTTTCCGAACCTTGACAATTAAACAATCCGATAATCTGAGTTAAATTTCCATGGCAACTTTGCAACAACAAAAAATCCGTATTCGCCTCAAAGCTTTTGACCGTCGCCTCCTCGATACATCCTGCGACAAGATTGTTGAAACTGCTAACCGTACTAATGCCGCCGCTGTGGGGCCGATTCCCCTGCCCACCAAACGGAAAATATATTGTGTGTTACGTTCTCCCCACGTGGATAAGGATTCCCGGGAGCATTTTGAAACCCGTACCCATCGCCGCATCATCGATATTTATCAACCTTCTTCCAAAACCATTGATGCTTTGATGAAGTTAGACCTCCCTGCTGGGGTTGATATCGAAGTTAAGCTGTAGAATTTCATACCCTATTTGTTAGAATTGCCCTGCTACAAAATGTAGCGGGTTTTTTTATTTAAGGCTTACCTAAATCGATTTGCTATTCAACGGACTGATCTATTCATCTCAAAAATTATGATTGCCCGATCCTAAAAACCCTATGCGAATTGTTGCCTATTGCTATTGTGATCCCCTGTTGGATCAGCCACCGGATATAAATATTTGGGGGGTGGAAGTGGATCGGGTTTATCTAGACCTAGGGGGACGGCAAGCTTTAGCTGAATTAATACAAGATGGGGAAAAAGATAAAACAAATTATTGTCTACTGCGAAATTTGAGGGAATTGGGGCGATCGCCATCGGAAGTCAACCAAGGTTTAAATCAGTTGGAAAGCCTGGGCATAACGGTCATTGCCCTGGAGCAGGATTACGCAATTGGTGGGGAAAATGGGGAAATAAGACAACAATGGACGGATTTGCTAACAGAGATTGGCCAACAACAACGACAGGAAAATCTCCGGCGGGGCCATGCCCGTAATCGCCTAGCCCTGTTGCCCCCGCCGGGAAAAGCCCCCTATGGTTATCGACGCAGTGCCAGCCATTACGTCATTGATAAAACCACTGCCCCGGTGGTAAAAGCTTTTTTTGAAAAATTTCTTCTTTCCGGTTCTCTACGGGGGGCCGTCCGTTACTTGGAACAGGTCTATGGCAAAAAAGTTGCAGTGGCCACTGGACGACGCTGGTTAACCCATCCCGTTTACCGAGGAGATTTGTTCTACCAAAATGACACCGTTATTCCCGATACCCATGCCCCTTTATTAACCCGCACTGAAGCCGCCCAAATCGATCGCCTGTTACGGCGTAATGCCTCCCTACCCCGGCGGACTGCCAGTGCCCCCCGTTCCCTAGCGGGGTTAGTGACTTGTAACCGTTGCCAAAGTGCCTGGGTCGTGGCTAATGTTACTGCCCGTAATCAGTCCAAAGCTTATCTTTATCTGCGGCCCAAAAGTTGTCCAGAAACCCCCAAATGCAAGGCTATCCCCTACGGAGAACTTTTAGACCAAGTCATTGAACAAATTTGCCGGGAATTACCCGCCGCCGTTGCCAAATTATCCCCATCCTCCTTGGTTAATCGCATGGAGGAGCTACAAACGGCGATCGCCACTAAAGAAGATTTATTGACCCAACTGCCTACCTTGGAAACCAAGGGAATTTTAGATGGGCAGACCCGACAAATACGTTGCTATAGCCTAAAAAATGACATTGCCCAGCTTCGGCAACAACTGGATCAACTACCCCCGGACGAACTGCAAAAAATTATCCCCGCCGTTTCCCTGCCCCAGTTCTGGCGAGATCTGTCGGAAACCGAACGACGTTTTTACTTTCGGGAATTTATTCAACAGATCCAGCTAGGGCGACATCAACAAAGCTGGAACCTGATCCTGAACTTTGTCTTTGGCCCCAATGCTACGCCTCCCCCCGGGCCATAGCTCGAATAATGTCCCCCTGGGTCAAAATACCGATTAATTGACGATTATCTACATTCAGCACCGGCAAACGGCGAATTTTTCTCTCATTCATCAAATGGGCCGCTTCCCGTAGGGTCTGGGTGGGCAAAATACTAATGGGTACATCGTTCATCACTTCCCCCACCGTTTGTCCCAGGGCTTTGTGGAGTTCCCTTTCATGGCGGGCCGGATTTTGCAAATAGATAATACTGTCCAGCAACATCACGTAGGGCGGTGTATCTACCCCAGACTCCTGCCACATCAGATCCGTATCGGAAATTACCCCCACCAATTTGTCCTGGTCGTCCAGCACGGGCAAGCCACTAATGCGATTTTCCGCCAACAAACGGATGGCATCCTGTAGGGGAGTATCAGGTCTGACTGTGATGGGATTCGGGGTCATCACTTCCCCAACCGTTTTGCTCATAAAACCTTACTAAAACTGGGATACTTACCTTACTTATTTTAGTTGCATGGACTACATTTTAAGTCTGAACAAGACGTTTTTTCAAGGAATTGACCCGGCGTTGGGCGATTTTATTCTTAGGATCTATTGCTAAGGTCTGGTCATAGGTTTCGATCGCCTTGGTAACCATTTGTTTTTTCTCGTAAACATTACCAAGATTATTCAGGGCAATAACATAATCGGGATAAAGTTTTAGGGCATCTTTGTAATGGCGGACTGCCAGGTCTAACTGCTCTTGGGCAAAGCAGGCGTAACCCATGGCGTTGTAGATTAGGGCTTGGTTTTCTGGCTCTACATCGTCCCCAGTTTTTAATGCTTTCTGAAATAAATTAATGGACTGGGAATATAATTTTTTGTCTAAATAAATACTACCCAATTGATAATAATCCTGGGCACTTCCTTTGCTGTTTTGTAATTTTTTCTGGAGTTTGCTGGAGGTTGTGTCCAGGCGGCGGGCTTTTAAAACTTGGCTGAAGACAAAAATACCTAGCCCCCCCAAAACAATCAACAAACCGGCAAGATAAACAACGGGTAAAGACTCAGTCATGGGAAAGATGAACTTAATACTCAGTTACAAGATTAACGGGCTAGAAAATACTCCATGGCATCCACGGCCCAGCCCTTGGGCGATCGCCTACCACAGAAACCCATTGTACGGGGTTAAGCGGTCATCTACCTAACCATCACTTCCCCTGCCCTGGCAGATCCCTTAATTTCACAGTTACTACGAATGATTTATGGGATTGCTGGCGATCCCCTGCATCTCTATAGAGTTTACTTTTCGTGCGCTGAGTCTAAGGATTTAGATCATCATAGTAAGTTATAGGTCTGTATCGATAAAGCCATGAGTCAGTGTCTTAACCCCGATTGTCTAGCGGTTAACCCAGTAACCCATCGATTTTGTCAAAAGTGCGGTCAAAAGCTCTGGCTCAAGGATCGTTACCAGGCGTTGAAGCTGATTGGCCAGGGGGGCTTTGGCAAAACTTTTTTGGCGGTGGATTTGGATAAGCCGTCCCAACCCCGGTGTGTAATTAAGCAGTTTTTCCCCCAGGGTCAGGAAAATGGATCTTTGGGCAAAGCGGCGGAGTTATTCAAAGAAGAAGCAAAACGGCTGGATGATTTGGGCAATCATAACCAAATACCGGAATTATTAGCCTATTTCATTGCCGACGACCAACGTCAATATTTGGTGCAGGAATATGTGGAGGGGGAAAATTTAGCCCAGGAGTTGCAAAATCAGGGAGTTTTTAACGAAGGAAAAATTCGGGCTTTGTTGGCGGATCTGTTGCCGGTGTTGGACTTTATCCACAGCCATCAGGTGATCCACCGGGACATTAAGCCAGAAAATATTATTCGTCGTCAGTCGGATCAAAAGTTAGTTTTGGTGGATTTTGGGGCGGCCAAGGCAGTAAATCCCCAGAATCGCTCAGTTACGGGAACCATAATTGGCTCAGCGGAATATGTCGCCCCGGAACAGATGAGCTGGCAAAGCAGTTAATGGCAGTGATTTGTATAGTTTGGGCGTAACCTGTTTACATTTATTGACAGGAATTTCACCTTTTGAGTTGTTTGATCAGGGGGAACATGAATGGTGCTGGCGAGATTATTTGGTAAATAATTCGGTGGGCAATGAGTTAGGTTCAGTTTTGGAAAAGATGGTGATTTTGGGAATCAAAAAACGCTATCAAAGTGCTAAGGAAATATTTGACAGATTTAGGATTTGAAACCCAAAAGTGTCCATTCAGCCAAAAATTACGGTGCCAGCTACTCCCAAGACTCAAATACAGTCAGCAAAACCGCAAACTCTGACTGAAATTTTACCTGGGGGAATAAAATTAGAAATGGTAAAAATTCCCGCTGGAAGTTTTCTGATGGGATCAAACGATAATGATCGAGAAAAACCAATCCATCAAGTCACTTTACAGGAATTTTATCTGGGAAAATATCCTGTTACCCAGGAACAATGGAAAGCTGTAATGGAGAATAATCCTTCTCGTTTTAGTGGCAATAATTCTACCAAAATCCAGTTGAGAAGAGTCAGTTGGAATGATTGCCAAGCTTTTTGCCAAAAATCTAAGCAGTTTAACTGGCAAAAAATATCGATTACCTAGCTGAAGCAGAATGGGAATATGCTTGCCGTGCCGGAACCCAAACCCGCTATTCCTTTGGGGATAATGCGTCACAATTAGGAGATTATGCTTGGTACGAAGACAATTCAGGTAGAAAAACTCATCCTGTGGGGCAAAAAAAGCCAAACCCTTGGGGACTGTATGATATGCACGGCAATGTCTGGGAATGGTGCGAAGATGGCTGGCATGATAATTATCAAGGAGCACCGACAGATGGGAGTGCTTGGATAGACAATCATGACAATATAAACGTCTAGAGTACTTCAGGGGCGGCTCTTGGGACTAGCTATTCCCCAGACTGTCGTTCTGCTAGTCGTTAGTAACTATACCTTACACTCGGTAATATCTCACAATACGGTTTTCGATTAGCCCTAGGGTGAGGCAGGACTGAATTTCCCTTTACTCTTTTTTCTTTTTCGCCTTTCAGTTACCGCTATTTTATCTCGGTCAATTTTGTGAGAAGACATATTAGTAGGCAACTATTAAATTAAATCCTCAAAATCCTTTGATTCAGTAAAATCAAAAAAGCGATAAAATCATCAAGACTAACCTCAAAACAAATTGATTATCACGATTAAATAATATGATCCCGACCAATCGTATTCCCACCCATCCTGGAATTATTCTCCTAGAAGAATTTCTCCAACCCATGAATATTACTCAAGAAACCTTGGCAACTTATTTGAATATCTCCGTAAAACAAATTAACGAAATTATTCAAGAGAAAGATCAAATTACTCCAGAAATAGCCTGATTATTAGCTCAGGCTTTTAATACCACACCACAATTTTGGATGAATTTGCAGACCAACCATGACCTAGCTTCGAATAAACCAAAGAAGGTTAAACAAGCAATAACAATCTGAAGCAATTACACACACTTTGTTATCGGAAAACATCATGAAAATCATAGGATGCGATAGACTAACAAACTGAACCAAGACTGATGCTCCGTTGCATCAAGAAATTCAGTGAAGCATTCCCATATCGGCAACGGTCAAGACATCTACTGGTTATTGTCGGCGTTGATTAACAAACATTGGCCGTCAGGGCAAAGGTCTTCTAGCTCAATGGATACAGGTTTAATAGACCAGATATCTTCAGCGTATTCCCGGATTGTGCGATCCGAGGAAAACTTGCCCATGCGGGCCACATTTAAAATAGCCATGCGAGACCAATTTTCCTGATCTTTATAGGCTTCTCCCACCCGTTTTTGGCAATCAACATAGGCTTGGAAGTCAGCGAAAACTAGATAGGGGTCATGGCCAAACAAGGAATCTATTAAGGGGCGGAATAATTCCGTGTCCCCATGGGAGAAAAAGCCCGAATTAATTAAATCTACCACCGCCTTAAGGTTGGGATTGCCGTTGTAATATTCCCAGGGTTGATAGCCATCGGCTAAGGTTTTTTCCACTTCCGGGGTAGTAAGGCCAAACAAGAAAAAGTTCTCATTCCCCACTTCTTCCCGAATTTCAATATTAGCCCCATCTAAAGTACCAATGGTCAAAGCCCCGTTCATGGAAAATTTCATGTTGCCCGTACCGGAAGCTTCTTTCCCAGCGGTGGAAATTTGTTCCGATAGGTCGGCGGCGGGGTACACCCTTTGACCAAATTTAACGTTGTAGTCGGCTAAAAAGATCACCTTGAGGCGATCGCCAATGGCGGGGTCATTATTTACCACGTCCCCTACGGAGGTAATTAATTTAATAATTAATTTAGCGAGGTAATAACCGGGGGCGGCCTTGCCACCATAGATGAAAGTACGGGGAGGAATATCTAAATTGGGATCATTTTTTAGCTGTAAATAAAGGTGAATAACGTGGAGAATATTCAGATGTTGGCGTTTATATTCATGGATTCGTTTTACCTGCACATCAAAAAGGGAATCCGCATTGACAATCAAACCAGTTGTTTTTTGAATATAGCGGGATAAATCCTGCTTAACTGATCGTTTTGTCTCCCGCCAGGTTTGACGAAAACCGGATAGATCCGCAAAGGGTTCTAATTTATTTAATTGGTCTAAATTTTTAATCCAGCCATCACCAATTTTTTCGGTAATTAATTGACTCATGCGGGGATTACTTAGCACCATCCAACGGCGGGGGGTAACTCCGTTGGTTTTGTTGCTAAATTTCTCTGGCCAAATCTCATAAAAATCTTTGAGAATGGTTTCCTTGACCAATTCACTGTGTAAAGCTGCCACCCCATTCACCGCATGGGAACCCACCGTGGCTAAATAGGCCATCCGCACCGATTTTTCCCCGGCCTCGTCAATGATGGATAGCCGGGAAAGGCGATCGCCATCGTTGGGAAATTTAATGCGGATTTGATCTAGGAACCGTTGATTAATTTCGTAGATGATTTCTAAATGCCGAGGTAACATTTTCCCAATCAGGGCCACGGGCCATTTTTCCAACGCTTCCGGCAAAAGGGTATGGTTGGTAAACCCAAAAGTAGCCTGGGTAATGCCCCAAGCCTTTTCCCACTGGTAACAATGTTCGTCCACCAATAGCCTCATCAATTCCGCCACCCCAATGGAAGGGTGGGTATCGTTGAGTTGCACCGCAAAATGCTGATGGAAATTATCCAGACTAGGATTGTCAGATAAATGAATACGAATCATGTCCTGCAATGAACAGGAGACAAAAAAGTATTGCTGGGCCAGGCGTAACTCTTTCCCCTGCATCTGATCGTCGTTGGGATAGAGTACCTTGGTTAAATTTTCTGAAGAAACCTTGTCATGGACGGCTCCGTAGTAATCTCCGCTATTAAAACGCTGAAAATCAAAGGATTCCGTCGCTTCTGCCTTCCAAAGCCTTAAATTATTGGCGGTACTGACTTGATAACCCAAAATCGGCGTATCGTAGGGGATACCTTTGACTATATTACCCGGAACCCAGCGGACTCGATAATTATCCTTTCCATCAATGTAGTTTTCTGTGTGGCCCCCCAGTTTTACTTCCACCCCAGCTTCGGGGCGGGCAATTTCCCAGGGATTTCCTAGTTGTAGCCATTTATCGGTGATTTCTACCTGCCAACCGTCTTTTATTTCCTGGTCAAAAATGCCGAACTCGTAGCGGATGCCATAGCCGATCGCCGGAATTTCCAACGTTGAAAGGGAATCCATAAAACAGGCGGCCAAACGCCCTAAACCACCGTTGCCCAAACCCGGTTCTTCTTCAATATCAATTAATTCTTCTAAATTTAGCCCCGATTCCTGTACGGCCTGTTGCACCGGCTCCCAGAGTCCTAAGTTAATTAGGTTGTTGCCCAAATGGGGCCCCAATAGATATTCCGCTGACAGATAGCACACCACCCGATTGTCACAGTTGAGATAGGTTTGGAAGGTATTGAGCCAACGTTGGAGCAGGCGATCCCGAATGGTATAGGCCAAAGCCATATAACAGTCATGTTTGGTGGCAATGCCGGGAAATTTACCCTGGAGATAGAAAAGGTTATCGGCCAAAGGCCCGCTTTATGGTTTCCACGTTGAGACCAGTGCGATCATCTTCCACCTGAATGAGGGGATTGGAAGTGTTCAAAGCCATGGAATTTTGCTCCGTTGATGGTGTACCTCTCCCTATAGTGTGCAACCAGGATTAAAGTTTGGTTAGGAATCTTAGCTTTTGTATTCCTTCTTAACAAAATGTGAAAGCTTGGACATAGCTAGCTAACTACGAAATAGCCTGGTGTACTGATCTTCGTGGCCCATACTAGCCAAAGCCAAGCCCCAACTGCAACTGTACAAGTCGTCATCCCCTAGGGCGAAAATTCGCTGCCATTGGCTCAAAACTGTCGGGGTTAAATGCAATAAAATGCGTTGTCCTTCCGTTTGACCGAGGGGAATAAGCCGCACCCCTGCCGAAATTAAATTATTAACCCAACTGTGGAGATAGCCCAGCCCGCTTTGGTGAATGTCAATGCCCCAAAATGCCGCCCCCAGTCCAAAGGCGATCGCATAATGGCATGGTTCCGCCGGGGGGATTTCTTGAAATAGGGTCTGCACAGCGGGTTCCAAATCCCACAATAGTTTTCGGAGGGAACCGCCCATCTGTAAGCTTTGTTGCCGCAACTCCTTGGTTTCCCTGGTGGCCGTTAACCATTGATTCCAGTAACTAAGGCTTTTTGTTGTTGCCTGTGAATCAAGTTCTGCATGGAGTTGTCCCATACCTATTCCATGGGCCGGGCCATAACGGCGGTTTCCACGGCGATCGACCCTTGGCATAATTCTTGGGCAATCCAAGACTCCAATTGTGGCCCATTGGGAATGTCCCCCTGTTCCACTAACCATTCCAGACCTTCGGAATAGTTGTAGGCCCCCACCGGTAAAGTGGGGCTGACCAATTGTAAAAGTTTTAACTGGGTAGCCCCGCAGAGTATCGGTGATAAGTTATTCATCAAACCTGGTGATTCCCCCCAATTCAAAGATCATAGCCAGAAGCCACAATCATGGAACCAATGCCCAAATCGGTAAATACTTCTAGCAACAAGGCATGGGGTAAACGGCCATCGAGGATATGGGCGGCCCTGACTCCCTGGGCCAAGGAACGCACACAGCAATTAACTTTGGGAATCATGCCCCCGGCCACAATGCCAGCGGCAATCAATTCCCGAGCCTGTTGAATATCTAATTTGTGAATCAAAGTGGAGGGATCTTGGTAATCCCGGAGAATGCCCCGGGTATCGGTCAATAGAATTAGTTTTTCCGCTCCCAAAGCCGCGGCCAATTCCCCCGCACAGGTGTCGGCATTGATATTATGGGCTTGGCCAAATTCGTCCGCCGCCACACTGGAAATGACAGGAATATAGCCGCTTTTCACCAGGGTTTCCACCACACGGGCATCGACGGAGCTAACTTCCCCCACAAAACCGACATCTTTACCGGTCATGGTGCGGGCGGTCATCAATTGGCCATCTTTGCCGCACAGTCCCACCGCCTTACCCCCGGCTTGGTTAATTAGGGTAACCAATTCTTTATTGAGTCTGCCCACCAGTACCATTTCCACAATGTCCATGGTGGCCGCATCTGTAACCCTTAGACCGTCTTTAAATTTCGGTTCTATGCCCATTTTTTCGAGCCAACTGTTAATTTCCGGGCCTCCTCCATGGACTATTACCGGACGAATCCCCACCGAAGCCATGAAAACAACGTCCCGAATTACCTTGTCCTTGAGACTGCTATCTTTCATGGCGGCCCCCCCATATTTGACGACTACGGTGCGACCGGCAAAGTGTTGAATGTAGGGTAGGGCTTCACTGAGGATCTTGACTCGGGTGGTGGCTTCTGCGCCGATATAATCTTGGGTGCTACTCATGGCGATCGCGGGGATAACGGGGATAAATGATGTGTATGGTTGTCTAGCTCCGGAGAGCAAAACTGCCTGTTAGTTTAAGTGGCAATGGCAACGTCAAAACTGTTCAGGGCTAACAGTTGTCCATGGTAGGGGTAAATATTTTTGGGGATGTTGATTTCAGGCTCCGTCAATCTGATTTGTTCGGGGGGGCAATGACGGTGGGGGGAGCGAGTTTAGTGGGCGATGGAGAGGCTAAATGGGGGTTTACGACCCCTAACTGCTGGTAATAAAGGGCCAATTGTTGCTGGTGATCAAGCTGAAAACGGAGTTGCTGACTGCTACGTTCCAGGGTGTGGGCGGTGTAAACCTGTTCCTGGAGGTTTTCTGTGGAGGAAACCAATTGCCCTAAACCATCCACCAATTTTTTCAAATTATTGCGAAAGGACGGATCTCCGGTTAACTGTTCCACATCACTGGTGATCTTTTGGGCATTTTCAAAGGTGAGGCGGGCCGCATCGAGGGTTTTTTGCAGACTTAACATTAGGGTGGGGTCGTTGAGATCTGCGGAAATTTGTCGGATGTTGTTGCTGGTGACGGCGGCATTTTCCAGGAGTAGGGCCAGGTCGCTAGTGACCTTTTTACTGTCAATGGCCTCTAACCCTTCATTGACGGTGGCCACGGTGGTCTTTATTTCTCCCCCCAGTTGTTGCAAATCTTGACTGGTGGTTTCGATGCTTTTGAGGGTCACATTAACTTGTTGACGATTCTCCTCCACCAATTGGTTGAGGTTAAGCATTAATAAGGAGGCTTCTGTGATGGTGCGGTTGATGTGATCCTGGTTGGTCACCACCACTTGATTGACCCGGTCGGTTAATAGGGCGGCGTTGTTGGCGGCGGCGGCGATCGCCTGGGAAGTACGGGAAAATCCCTTGACCTGTTGATTGGCACTTTTGCTGAGGGTGGTAATTTCCTGGCTCATGGTGGCAATGCGGGCGGCGGCCACATTGGCATTTTTGATGGTGGCCTCAATGTTGTCCACGAACTCAGGTTCACTATAGGCCTGGGCTAAACGGGCAACGCTGTCGGTGAGCTGACCGCCGGATTGTCCTTTTAACTCGTCTCCATCACAAAGAATTTTGCCCATTTCCCTACAGTCTGCCCCCAAGGGATCAATGGCTAGGGCCGCATCGGACAATTGGCGATCGGGGATTATGTCAATGGCCGCTTCCCCCAGTAAACCGTAGCGGCTGATTTGCACCTGAACATCAAGGGGAATTCTTAACTGTGTAGAACCAATTCCCAACTGGGCTGATACTCCGTTACTGCCAGGTATTAATTTGGTGACTTTGCCCACGGGTACCCCCCGATATTTCACCGCTCCCCCCACCTGTAGGCCACTGGCATCGGTAAATTGCACCATTATTTGATAGCCAGGATTACCAAAACCTCCCCCCCGGAGCCACACCGCCACACCGCCGATCACCAATAGCCCCAGTAGGGCAAACAGACCAACGGAGCCTTCTTTGATGGTGCGGGGTCTGAGCATACGCAATGTCTAAATAGGCCAAATAA
Source organism: uncultured cyanobacterium (assembly GCA_963704945.1). Classification (GTDB taxonomy): domain Bacteria; phylum Cyanobacteriota; class Cyanobacteriia; order Cyanobacteriales; family Microcystaceae; genus Synechocystis. The sequence goes on from CAVPII010000017.1 coordinate 73,010, forward strand.
GAAAGGCGATCGGCTTAGCGGTGGCAAAGTCCTCCGCCAGGGCAGAACTTAAAAGCTTAAAAGGTTGTGACCGCCTATTTTCCTAGGAAACGGTCAGGAGCCAAAGGGTTCCCCTATCTTACCGCTCTGTTCCGTCAATCCAAAATACGAATGGGGCCATCCACCCTAGCGGCAAAGAATTGTTGCACCAAAGGATTATCGCTCTGGTCAATGTCCTCTACCCGACCTTGCCACTGGATTTTGCCGTCGTAGAGCAACACGACCCGATCCGCTGTGCGTCGAATGGTACTTTGTTGGTGGCTAACCATGATATAGGTTTGACAGCCCTCGGGGGACTTCTGTAACCGCCGCACCAAATCTTCAATAATGGTCGAAGCGATGGGGTCTAAACCCGCCGTGGGTTCATCGTATAGAATCACTTCGGGATTGTCTTCCCCGTTATAGGGATTGGACATGATGGCCCGGGCAAAACTAACCCTTTTCCGCATCCCCCCCGATAATTGGGCAGGGTAGTAGTCTTCGATGCCCGTTAGACCCACCAAGGCAAGTTTGTGTCGCACCTGCTCCCGTATTATTTCCTTAGACAGGGAAGAATGTTCTAGCAAGAAAAAGCCGACGTTTTCCGCCACGGTGAGGGAATCAAACAAAGCTGATTGTTGAAACACCAGAGCAATGCGAATGCGCTCGTTATCATCTTCCACTAGCCCCCGTCGGGGTTCAGCTTTGATCAACACCTCTCCACTATCTGGGGGCAATAATCCAGCAATAATCCGTAAAATGGTCGATTTCCCTGTACCGGATGGCCCAATCACCACCAATGCTTCCCCTGGGTACAGATCCAAGTCCACATTGTCCAAAATCTGGCGATCGCCAAAGGCCTTACTAATGCCCCGGAGTTGGATGAGGGGTTCCACCATTACCCTAGTCAATCCTTTCCAACTGCCAAAGTATTTGATTACCCTCCCTTCTCACCCGGGACACCACCCAATTGCGCCAAGACCAATGATCTCCTCTGCTGGTGACGGCGCTGGGATTAATATCCATCAAATCCGCTAATTCCGAACTGGTAATCAGATAACCCTGTTTGGCAACTTCTTCTGCCGCCCGGAGGGTTTCCACCAAATTACGCACCTGAAGAATCCGTTCTTCCCTGGATAAAAGGTAATCTTCCGCATTATTGACAGTATTTTCCATAGCAATTCCTATAAATGGTAATTCCGGGAACAATGGGGAACGATACCCGAAGCAACTTTTCCCCTACATATCTTAACCAGATTCCCGAAAATGAATGCTCAGCTAAAACACTTTTTGCCTTTTTTGTTTCGTTCAAAAATGTTCCCCTGAATAATGATTGATCAAATTAGACAAAGGAGTGGTTTTACCCTGGTGGGAAGTCCCTGGTAGAACTAAAATTCAGAGGGCTTCCAAGGTCTGCTCTTTAATTTCGATGAGGGGTGGGGAAGGTAAACTGACTAAGTCAGGATGTCCTGTTAATAACACCGCAGTTTGGGGTTCGCTCCACTGGGTTAACCAATGGGGTTGAACGCCCAATGCAATAATAATCACCGCTAAGGCGATCGCCGGGACATGTTCTTGCCACAGTACCCTAGGTAAATGGGACAACTCTATGGTGAGACGACCGAAAAAGACCCGGTTGACCATCAACAAAAAATAAACCGCCGTTAAGCCACTACCGACTAAACAGAGTAAGGTTTGCACTGGAAAAATGGGAAAACTGCCCCGGAATACCAAAAATTCCGCAATAAAGCCCACCATTCCCGGAATACCGGCACTGGCCATCACCCCCAGGATCATCAAACTGCCCGTAATCGGTAAACCCCGTTCGGGGGCCAACAGTCCCTGTAACTTGTCCACGTCCCTAGTGCCGGTTTTCTTGTAAACCACACCTACCAATAAAAATAGTAGGGCAGAAATAATGCCATGGCTCACCATCTGGGCGGAAGCGGCGGTAATGCTCAGGCGGGTGGTGGCGGCGGCGGCCAGTAGGATATAACCCATGTGGGCAATGGAAGAGTAGGCCACGACTTTCTTCATATCTTTTTGGGCGATCGCACAGGACGCACCATAAAGGGCACTAATGGCCGCCAGGGTCGCCAAATAGGGGGCAAATTCCACCCAAGCTTCCAGGTATAAACCCACCCCAAAGCGCAATAATCCGTAGGTGCCTAATTTGAGTAATACCCCCGCTAAGAGTACAGAAACCGGGGTAGAAGCTTCCACATGGGCATCGGGCAACCAAGTGTGGAAAGGAAAAATAGGAATTTTGATACCCAAACCCAACAACAGGGGCAGTAGCAATAACATTTGGGTTTTAATCGGCAGTGCATCCGTTAGCCCTGGGTTGTAGTCAAAACTGGGGGCTTTGGTAAGCCAAAACCAGCCCAGGAAGGAAACCAAGACCAAAAATCCCGAAAGGGCAGTGTAGAGCAAAAACTTCATGGCCGCATAGCCCCGCCGTTGCCCTCCCCAAATGGCGATGAGGAAATAAAGGGGGATAATTTCCAGTTCAAAAAAGAGGAAAAATAGCAGTAAATCCTGGGCTAAAAATGCCCCTGCCACCCCGCCACTGAGGAGTAACAAAAGGGCGTAATAAAAACGAGGTCTTTCTAGGTTTAAATTGGTGCTAAAGATAGAAACTAATACCAGGACGCTATTTAATAGCAATAGGGGGAGGGACAACCCATCCACCCCCAGATGATAATTCAACCCTAAACTTGGTAGCCAGGGAGCATATTCCACAAACTGCATCTGGGGATTGCTAATGTCAAACTGGCAAGCCAGTAGAATACTAACTCCTAACATTACCGCCATGATACCCAGAGCTATTTTCCGGGAGTAGCAATCATGTTCAGGATTGGGAATGAGGGCAATCAAGATGGCTCCGAGGATGGGGCCCCAGATGAGAGCACTGAGCATGGGCTTTAAATTAGATAAATTAAATAAATGAACTGAAACTTTAAAAAATGAAGATAATTAAAAATTTTCTAAATTAGTGATTAGTTAAAAACATTGCAGTCAATATTAATAACTAAATGGTTCTGCTCCCCTAGGGAAAAATCAGGGATAGCCAACTAGACCAAAAATGATTGATCGTCGTCCATTGTCCATTTAAGGAAAACCAAATTATTAAGGCTATCCCCACCAAAATAGTCAGTAAATAGAATTGGGATTGACCAGTGGCATTGTATTTCAAGGTACTACCGCTAAAAATGGCCACCAAACTAACTAGATTCACTACTCCGTCAATAACGTAACGATCAAACCAGGCGGTAATTTTGGCGATCGCCGCCACCGTCGCCACCACTGTAGCCCCGTAAATTTTGTCCAGGTAAACGTCATAGGCAAATAAATCCTGGATAAATCGTATCGATAACTGACTGGAACGGGATAAATTTCGCCGTAGGGGCAGAAAACTCCCCAGCAAAATTCCCGTAATACCCGCCGCCATCAACAGGGGCATGGCGCTCTGGGTCAGGGAAGAAACTAAACCGAGGGGAGGGGCAGGGGAAAGCCAGAAAGACCAATCCAAGGGAGCAATGGGGGCCAGGAGGGTCAAAATAATTAAACTCACCATGGGTACGGCCATGGGCCAGGGAACCTCCGGTGCCCTGCGGGTTTTGGGTTGGGGTTTACCTAAAAAGACAAGGCGAAATACCCTAGTTAGATTTAAGGCAGAAAAGAGGTTGACAAATGCTAAAAGAGCCAATAGATACCAATTAACTTGCCAGTCGCCGTTAAACCATTTTTGCCAAGTCCAAAAAGTCCCCAAGGGTAGCACCGCTAATAGTCCCGCAGACCCCGTCAGAAAAGCCGTGGTGGTAACGGGCATCCGACTCCATAGCCCTCCCATTTCGGTAATATTCTGTCCACTGGTGGTGAAAATAATTGAACCAATGCTCATAAATAGCAAGGCTTTGGCGATCGCATGGGTAAAAAGTAACAAAAAGGCAATGTCCACTTGCCCTAGGCCCACCGCCACAAAGACTAGTCCTAAATAAACACTGGTGGAATGGGAAAGAGTCCTCTTAATATCAATTTGGGCAATGGCAATGAGGGAAGTCATCACCACCGTTAACGTCCCCAGCACAATCAGGGTGCGGGAGGCGATCGGAGATAAGGTAAACACCGGTTGCAGTTTAATCAACACATAGGCCCCTGCCGACACCACCACCGAATTCCGCATAATACCCGCTGGATTTGGCCCTTCCATGGCTTCGTCCAACCAAAGGTTAAGGGGAAATTGGGCACATTTTCCCGTAGGGCCAGCAATGAGGGATAAACCCAAAAGGGCCGCCGTAACTCCCCCCACAGGGGCTGTATCAGCCCAATTGTCCAATTGGGAAAAGCTCAATCCTTCCCCATAACTAGACAGGGCCACCACCCCCATCAGCAAAATAATATCCCCCACCCGCTTGGTCAAAAACGCATCCCGGGCCGCCGTTACCACCAACGGTTGGGCGTACCAGAATCCCACTAATAGGTAGGTAGATAGGGTTAATATCTCCAGCAAGCCATAGCTCAAAAATAGGGAATCACTCATGGCAATGCCCCCCAGGGCCGCCTCAAAAACCCCCAGCATTCCATAAAATCTGGCTAAGGACCAGTCCTTCTCCATGTAGCCCAGTCCGAAAATTTGTACCAAAAAGCTAATGCCGGTGACCACCGATAAAGCCCCCAAACTAATTGGGGAAATCTCGATCGCCAGGGTGAGGTCCAAATCCGCTACCTGGAGCCAATGGAAAACAATCTGTTCGCTTGGTTGTTGCCAAATAGCTGACAGGGCGACCATTCCGTGGATAGCGGAAATCAAGGTCATAAAAACATTAAAGTAGGCCGCCGGTCGTGGCCCTGTTCTCTTGATCAAACGCAGGGACCAAGGCAGAGTCAGAATGGCCCCGATTAAACCGTAAAAAGGAATAAACCAACTACTTTGTAATAAAAAATCGGACATTGAGCTTGGGGTTCTGGGTGGTTTTTAACTTATGCGCCAGGGAAAAATAGGTAATTTGTGATCAGATTTTACGCTATCGTCGCCGTGATTCTCCATTAAAGTCGGCAGGGCAAATCATCAGGGATCAGGCTAATCAGACCATTGATGCCCTGGCGGGAGGGAGAGTAACCAGACTAATCCGGCTCAAAAAATTGTCCGTGGTAGGGACAACGTTCACAGTTGGCTCGATGGGGTAAAGGAGTTCGTCCTTGTTGCCAGGCCGCCATCCCTTGCCGAAATTGGGCTAACAAATCAGTCAATTCCCTCTGGGTCGCTTGGTGTTGGGCTTGGCTGTAGGGAATGGTGTAGTGCTTAACTTCTTCTGAAGATTGGACAAACCAATAGGTCATGGATAGTTGTTCTGGTTGGTATTGGCTTACTTCTGCCAGGACGTAGAGATATAATTTTGTTTGCCAATGGTGATTAAGTTTCTGGGGTTTTTGGGGCTGGGCATAGGTCTTCCAATCTAAAATTTCTCCCTTGGTTGGGGTAAGTACCAATAGGTCATAAACCACCGTTAACAGTACATCTTCCACCAATAAGGTCTTTTGATGTTCTGCCTGCCGTTGACTGGGGGGGAGATGGAGGGCCGGAACAGTATCAATTAATTTTTTTAGGGAAGCAAGTAAATTAGCTTCCACCGGATCTAGGTTTTGATCCAGGGTCATTTCCAGGGGTAAACCCAAAACCCATTGTTGTACTAATTGGTGAAAGTTTTTTCCCCACTCGGTTTTAGTCTGGCGCTGGGGTTCCATTAAACCGCCTAATTGTTCCAAATAACGCCGTTGAAATTGGGGCGGGCAGACACTTAGTAGTTGTAAATGGCTTTGACTGAGGGAGTAGTAGGGGATCATGGACTTTGGTGGGCGGCAAGGGCGATCGCCAGGGGAAAGAGACGGTGTTCTTGGACTTGGATCCGGTGGTGGAGACTATCGGGGCTGTCGTCGGAAAGGATAGGAACCACTGACTGGGCCACAATGGGGCCACTATCCACCGTTGCTTCGGCGTAATGCACCGTGCAACCACTTACCTTAACCCCAGCGGCCAGGGCCTGTTCCACCGCCCGCACTCCCCGAAAACTAGGCAATAAACTGGGATGAATATTCAAAACTCTCCGGCTGTAGGCGTCTAACAGCACCGGGGTCACAATTCTCATCCAGCCGGCCATAATTACCCAATCCACCCCCGCCTGCTGGAAGTGCTTAACAATATCGTGATCTAAAGCTTCCCGACTGCCATAGTCCCGATGGTTAAGCAATAGATGGGGAACGTCATGATTAATCGCCCGCCCCTGCACTGTGGCGTTGGGATTGTTATAGATCAACAATTTCACCTCGGCATTCAATTGCCCCGCCTTAATCGCCTCGGCGATCGCCTCAAAGTTACTGCCACTGCCGGAGGCCATGACCCCTAGGTGTAAACAATGGGGCTGGGGAATGTCAGCCAAAGAGATGGAGGGAGAAATTAGGCTAGGGGTATCCGACATGGGTTGAAAATCAAAACATCATTCTTGGCCATTGCGATCCTGCCATCAACGGACTACTTTTGACATCCGATGACGTTAAAATGGGGAGCGACGTCTTTATAAAATGAGGTTAACTCGATATGACCCCTTCTTTAGCAAACTTTCTCTGGAGCCTGGTTTTGGGGACTGCCATTGTTGTGATCCCCGCTACTATCGGGTTAGTCTTTATCAGTCAGAAAGATAAAATCAGCCGTTCCTAGGGGGTCGTCCCTGAGCAAGCTAGACAGCAAAAACCTCCAGTCGGTAATGGTTTCCGGAGCTGGAGGCTAATTTTTTATAGCTCCTGGCTAATCCCAATCAGGGGATCAACCCAGAACTATCGAAAGCACTACAACCTAGTCCAAATAGCCCATGAGGGTGTTGGGATCATCGATTTCATTGGATGCCACGGGACGATTACCCGGTGTTACTTCGGTGATGTGCAGATGGCTCAGGGCAATGGGTCGATTGCCGGAGATGGTCATGGTACCGCTCATTTCCATCGTACTAGCCCCCACCGGACGGGTGGCGCCCATGGAGCCATAGGTACTAACTACGTGGATCTTACTGGCCTCAATGGGACGATTGTTGGGCAGGGGGGGCAGCAGGTCGAGGCCACCGGAAGAATGCTTTGGTTTAACTAGGGAAGATTCCTCCTTGCCAGTGGTTGCCCTGGGGCGACGGCCACGATTGGAGGAAGTAGTTTTGGGGCTTTCCTCGTTGGGGGTGACGTTGGTTCCCTGCTGTTCCTCACTCATGCTCTTTATCTCCTTAAATATAAATATTTGATTAGCTTTGAGTCGCACACAATGGGAGACAGCCAGGCCACCCGCCGTGTTTTGTTAGAATTACTCTTCTTGATTTTAAAGATACACCGCCACCGGATTCGCCAGGATAGCAATCTTTAATCAGCCCTATTATCCCAGACTATCGCCCCTTTGCCGATGTCCTCTGACCTCTTCTCTCTCCATGCTCCCTTTCAGCCCACCGGGGATCAGCCCACGGCGATCGCCGCTTTGACCAAATCTTTACAGGGACAACATAAATTCCAAACCTTATTGGGGGCCACGGGCACGGGAAAAACCTTCACCATGGCTTCGGTGATTGCGGAATTGGGCAGACCGACTTTAGTGTTAGCCCACAATAAAACCTTAGCCGCCCAGTTATGTAATGAACTGCGGCAATTCTTCCCCGAAAATGCGGTGGAATATTTTATTAGTTATTACGATTATTACCAACCGGAAGCCTACATTCCTGTCACCGATACCTATATCGAAAAAACCGCTTCTATCAATGATGAAATTGATATGTTGCGCCATTCCGCCACCCGTTCCCTATTTGAACGGCGGGATGTCATTGTGGTGGCTTCCATCAGTTGTATTTATGGCTTGGGGATTCCCAGTCAGTATCTGAAGGCGGCCATTCCCTTGCAGATAGGGGTGGAATACGATCCCCGCCTGGTAATTAGGGATTTGGTCAATGTGCAATACACCCGCAATGACATAGAACTACAACGGGGCAGATTTCGCCTCAAGGGGGATGTGTTAGAAATTGTTCCCGCCTATGAAGACCGGGTAATTCGCATCGAATTTTTTGGGGACGAAGTGGAAGCTCTGCGGCTAATTGATCCCATTACCGGGGAAATTTTACAAAGCTTGGATAAACTCAGCATTTACCCCGCCCGCCACTTTGTTACTCCAGAAGAAACCCTGGAAAAAGCCTGTGCCCAAATCCAAACGGAAATGGAAAATCAGGTCGCTTTTTTGGAGAAAAATAACCTTTTGGTAGAAGCCCAGAGACTAAGTCAGCGTACCCGCTACGATTTAGAAATGCTCAGGGAAGTGGGTTACTGCAACGGGGTGGAAAATTATTCCCGCTATCTAGCCGATCGCCAGGCGGGGGAACCACCGGAATGTTTAATTGACTATTTCCCCGACGATTGGCTGTTGGTCATTGATGAGTCCCATGTGACCATTCCCCAGTTGCGGGGGATGTATAACGGGGATCAAGCCCGGAAGAAGGTGTTAATTGATCACGGTTTTCGTCTACCTAGTGCGGCGGACAATCGCCCTTTAAAGGCGGAAGAATTTTGGCAAAAAGTGACACAATGCGTGTTTGTTTCTGCCACCCCTGGCAATTGGGAAATAGAACAATCAGATGAACAGGTTATCGAGCAAGTAATTCGTCCCACCGGGGTTTTAGATCCGCAAATTTCTGTGCGCCCCACCACGGGGCAAGTGGATGATTTATACGGAGAAATTCAGGAGAGAGTAAAGCTCAAAGAAAGGGTTTTAATTACCACTTTAACCAAACGCATGGCGGAGGATTTAACAGAATATTTTTCCGAACGGGGGGTAAAAGTTCAATATCTTCATTCCGAGATCCAATCTATCCAACGCATTGAAATTTTACAGGGTTTGCGGGAAGGGGAATTTGACGTTTTAATCGGGGTGAATTTATTGCGGGAGGGTCTGGATTTACCGGAAGTTTCCTTGGTGGCTATTATGGATGCCGATAAAGAAGGCTTTTTGCGGACGGAACGCTCCCTTATCCAAACTATGGGCCGGGCGGCTCGCCACATTCGGGGCCAAGCAATTTTATATGCCGATAACTTCACCGACAGTATGCAAAGGGCGATCGCCGAAACAGAACGGAGAAGACAAATTCAACAGGAATATAATCAAAAACATAACATTACTCCCCAACCCATTGATAGACGGGCTAATAATGCAATTCTGCAATTTCTAGATATTTCCCGCCGGTTAAATTCCCAACAATTGGAGGAAGTTTATGAACATTCAGAGGAATTACCCTTAGAAAAAATTCCTGATTTGATCCAACAATTGGAAGAAAAAATGAAGGAATCGGCCAAAAAACAAGAATTCGAGGCGGCGGCCACTTACCGAGATCGCATCCGACATTTGCGTGATCGTCTCCTGGGGCACAAAAGTTAAATTGCAACCGCTCAATACCTTACAGCATCAATGGTTTGGATGTGGCGATCTCCAAAAAGACGGCCCCTTGTGGGACTGATTTCAGGGTCTATAAGTACTCGGCTATAATTTACTCCAAACCCCTTGAAATAAATGAGTTGCACGATCATCTTATGCAAATCACTATTAACCTCGACGATTCCCTCCTTAACAAGGCTTTTCAACTCACTCATCTTTCGACTCAGGAAGAACTAGTTAACCTTGCCCTAGAAGAATTTGTGCGATCACGCCGCAAGAAAAACCTGCTTGACCTCGCAGGGCAAATTCAGTTTACTGAGAATTTCGACCACAAAGACCTGCGCCAAACTCGTTATGCTACTGATTGATACATCTGTGTGGATCGGTGTCTTCCGCGACCGCACAGGTCAAGTCCGTCAAAAACTCGAAACACTAATTGATGATCGTGATGTTTTGTTAGCGCGGTTCACTCAGCTTGAACTGCTTCAGGGGAGTTTGAATGAAAAAGAGTGGGCTCTTCTTTCCACCTATCTTGAAACTCAGGACTACGTCAAACTAACAGATGATTCGTGGCAAAAAGCAGCGCGGATTTTCTATGATTTGCGTCGCCAGGGGCTGACGGTTCGCAGTCCAATTGATTGCTGTATTGCTCAAGCTGCTTTGGAGAATGATTTACTGTTGATTCACAATGATCGCGATTTTGAGACGATTGCCCAGGTGCGATTACTTCAACACTTCCAGTTTCAGCCTTGAACTTTTTGTAAGGTGATCGCCTATTCCCGTAACTATATCTACATATCGTGTTATTTATAAACTGCCACAGCGCCTGGGGTAAAAACCGGCCCTGAAGCAACGGGCCAAATCGTAGTGCAATCCACCTGCTCAACTAATTGGGTGATGGTTTTCCCAGAACGGGGATCCACCAATTCCGGCGCAATTTCCGCTAGGGGTACCAGCACAAAGGGTCTAAATTGCATTTGGGGATGGGGAATTTCTAGGCTGGCTTGGCTTAATTGGCGATCGCCGTAGAAAATTAAATCCAAATCCAGGGTACGGGGGCCCACTTTTCTAAGCGGATACGGCCAAACTTCCTTTCGATGTCCAACAAAGTTTTTAACAAATCCTGGGGGGATAAACTCACCTGCAACGTCACACAGCCATTGATGTAATCCGGTTGGGGTGGCCCAAAAGCCCGACTCTGGTACCAGCTTGAACAACACTTGACTTCAATACCCGGCACAATAGCCAATTCGGCGATCGCCCCATTGAGATTGTCTATGACTCGGCCAATGTTTCCCCCTAAACCCACCACCGCTAGATGGGATCGCTGGTCACAGTGGGGAAGAGAAGGAGAGGCCATGGCAGTAGGGACAGATAGTCTATACCATCCTATCAAAACCCTTCCATCCCTGGCTTACAGCTTTGTTATCCCGCCCAACGAAGACAAATGGTTGTCATTGTGACATCAAGACTTGGCGGCCTGGCGACGGGCGGCGGATTGTTCTAGTAAAGATTGGGCAAAAGCGAGGGCTTCCTTGGCGGAATGGCCCCCGGTCAATTGGGCTAATTCCTGCTGGCGATCGCCGTCGGATTGGAGGGGGGTAATGCGGATGACGGTGCGTAAATCTTCATCCAAATCGGGGTTAGCAGGATCAGCGATATTTTCATTAATCACCACCTTATCCACATGGAAATGACTGTCTGCGAGAGCCGCCACCAGGGGTTGATGGGTCACACAAAGCACCTGTTGCCGTTGGCTAAGTTGGGCTAATTTGTTGGCGATCGCCTGGGCCACTTTACCGGAAACCCCCACGTCAATTTCATCAAAAATTAAGGTTTGACTAGGGGGAGAGAGATCATTAAAGCAGGCTTTCAGGGCCAGGAGAAAACGACTCATTTCCCCACCGGAAGCAGTACTGGCCAGGGGTTGAATCTTTTCCCCAGGATTAGGGCTGAAATAGAACACCACCTGTTCCGCGCCGTAATTACCGGGACTAATGGATTCCAATTGACAGACAAAAATCACCTTTTCCATCGCTAGGGGTTTCAGTTCTTCCACCAAACGTTTTTCTAACTTTTGGGCAGTCTTTTGCCGGATTAGGGTCAACTGGCCACAACTTTTAATAAGTTCCTGTTCCGCTTCCGCCAAAGCAGTTTCTAATTGCCCAATGGACTGTTCCCCATCCGTTAATTGATCGTATTCCGTTTGAATTTTTTCCTGGTAGGCGATCGCCTCCGCCAAACTGGGGCCATATTTCCGGCAAATTCTTTTGAGTATTTGTAACCGCTCATCCACCTCCCCCAGTCGTTCCGGGTCAGCTTCCAAGTTATCCCCATAGCGTTGCACCTGCCGCCCCGCTTCAATCACCTGGGTTAACGCCGTTTGCACTAATTCCAGCAAAGGGCTAAGGCTACTGTCAAAATCCGCCATGGTTTGCAATTGCCCCTCCGCATCCCCCAACAAATCGGCGATCGCCGGGGCATCCCGCTCACTTTGGTACAACAATTGGGTGGCTTGGTAGCTCAACTGTTGTAGCTCCACCACATGGGAAAGCCTTTCCTGCTCCTGCATCAATAAATCCCATTCGTCATCGGTGGTTAGTTGGGCATCATTTAATTCCTGCAATTGATAAGTTAAAAAATCTAACCTTTGCAGACGATTTTGCTCCGATTGTTGACGAGCGGTTAAAGTTTGTTTCACTTGGAAAAATTGACGATAGGCCTTTTCCACTTCCTGGCGTTTTTTGAGTAAACTACTTCCCCCAAACAAATCCAATAATTGTCGTTGTTCCCCCGGCTCTAATAATTGTTGGGTTTGGCCCTGGGCTGTCATTTCCACCAACTGGGTTCGCAATTCTCCCAAAAATTGACGATTTACCAATACACCATTGATGCGGGAACGGGAATTTAACACCGTACCTTTCTTGGTAAATTCCCTTGTACAGGTAACAATGCCATCTTCTAACAAATCAATAGACTGCTCTGCCAACCACTTTTTAATAGCATCGGTAGCGGTAAATATTCCTTCAATGGCTCCCTTTTGACTACCCTGTCGCAACACCCGTCCCCCCGCTTTGCCCCCTAACAGTAGATCAATGGCATCCAGTAGAATGGACTTCCCTGCCCCAGTTTCCCCCGTCAGCACATTTAAGCCTTGACCAAAGTCCATTTCCAGGCAATCAATTAAAGCAAAATTTTCAATCCGCAGGGACAACAGCATGGAATTCCTAACTCAAGATGGGGCGTTTTTTGATGCTAGCTTGGGTGCCCTAGCCTCTAGAATAGTACTACTACTTAGTGGGGGGATCTGGAGCTCTGGGACGGCGATTTTAACCATTTTTTCTCCGTTGGGTGAAAGCCATCGCCCGTTGACACAAGTCTAAATTTTACCCGCTCCCATCAAAGGCCAGATCTAGAACTGTTTTTCGTAGCGAATGATGAACTGACTAAGATTGTAGTCGTAGGTGAAACGCATATAGCCCTTATTTTCCACCTCATAGATCGCCTCCAGGAAAGGTACCACTCGGAAATCGGTACTTTTGATTTTTTCCCCGATGGCATTTTCCACGTCATAGACCAAGCCTTGGAAAATCATCGGAATAGCCAACTGGGTAATGCCCACCTGTAACAATTGGCTGGAGTTTTTCCCCTGGAGCGCATCCACCAACACAATGACTTGTTCCCCCAATAAACGAACAATTTCCCCTTCTGTACGGGGGGGACTACTGGTAAGGCTGAGGGCTGGATTGCTGAAAATTTGTTCATTTTCTACCCCCTGGGCCGCCAAAATTTGTAGGCAACGGGAAAGGCGATCGAGTTGGTATTCGTCAAAACTGCCCACCCCGGTTAGGGGACGGAAGGTAACGGTGGGGTCACAAACGGCACTATAGCGGGGGTTAAGATTGGGCAGAATTTGGCTGAGACTGCCTTCAATGGTTAGACGCACATCGATCCGTTGGATTTGGTTGAGGCTATCGTCGGGGTATTCGTTGGTTTCCTGGGAGCGCATCCGGGCCGATTGGGGAAGGTCGGAAACAATGGTACGCATGGCAATGTTCAAATCAGGATTAAGTAAATCCTGGTCGGAATAGAAGGTGATGGTGTTGGGGGAACGGCGATCGAGGAGAAAACGGGTATCAAAAAAGCTAACCCGACCCCGATTTAAGCTGATGGTGCCGTCACCCCGGAGGTCGTTAAAATTCAGCAGGGGGCCATTGACAACCAAACCACCACCAAAGGAAAAGGTATAGATGGGATCCTGGTTAATGTAGAGATTTTTGAGGGTGATCCGTAGATCCTTTAACTGCGGTTCAATAATGGGGGTGGATGCTTGCCCCTTAAACCAACCCAAACTGGTGCGTATTTCCGCCAGGCGACTGGGTTGCTGTTCATCATCCCTCACGGGCACAAATACTTGACCGTCAGCTAGGGCCACATCCCCGCTAATTTCCGGTTTCAGCACAGCTCCTTCTATGGTGAATAATCCGGACAAATCACCTTGGTAGAGGTTGGGGATGGAAATATTGGTGGGTTTAATGCTGATTTGCAGGGGATTTTCCAGCCCTGGTTGGGGGTCAAAGAGGGGTAACACCCCTGCTATTTCGATGCGACTTTGATCCAGTTGTCCCGTCAATTGCTCAATGGCGATCGCCGTATTGTTAAAAAGAATTTCCCCATCTACCAATACCGGGGTGGGTAGGGCGGCACTTTTAATATTTGCCCCCGTGAGGGTAACTTTCCCCAAAGCCCGGAGGTCACGAATAGCAACACCATTCTGTTGGTCTATTTCTCCTTCCACATTTAGGTTGACATCCCCTTCACCCCCCAGCCAGACCAATTGTTCCTGACTGATTAAACTTAAAAGCTCAAAGGAATCGGAGGGAATTTTGAGTTCTACCCCAAAAGTACGGGCTTCCTTCGCCATGGTAGCTTTCTGGGGATTCCAAGCAAATGGCACATCGGCCCGGAGATAAAGGGGGGAATTTTCCGAAGTTACCAGTTGCAGAAGATTATCCTGGTAATTAAAATCCCCTCCCAATTGCTCCGGAATAGGACGGGCATTAAGGACAATCTCATCTAGGTTAAATTTTCCCCACAAATGGGGCCCCGTGGCGGTTAACTCCAACGCCCCTGAACCGTTCAAACGAGCATTGGCCTGGTCTGGCGTTCTAAAAAATGAGTCTAAATTATTCAAATTAAAGTCCCGCACAAACCAATCCAGTCGGCTTTTTTCCGGGGATAAAATCCCTTCCACTCCTAGGCGGGATTCTCGAATTTCCACAAAGGACGGTAGTAAGGCCAGTTGACCATCTGCAAATTTTGCTTGTAGTTTGAACCGTTGAATCGGTAAAAAACGAGTTTCATTCATCACCACCCCCAACGGCGGCACAATGTTGGGAAAAGGTCCCTGGGGATACCAACTTAACTGATTCCCCTCGAAATTTACCCCCAGGGATGGCTTCCGTAAAGTTCCCCCCAATTCAATGGCCCCATCAAAATTGCCCCGGATATTCAGTTCACTGGGGGCTCCTCCCTGATCATATTTCTGGGCCAAAGCAATAATTTGTTGGTCAATGACGTAGAGCAGATTCAGTTGGTTTTCTAAAGCCACATCGGGGTTACCGACGCTTAAGCCCCCGATTTCTTCAGCTTTGTCATTGGGAATCCCTTCCAGTTTGGCAAACCGTAGTAGGGAGCCGATGTCGGAAATTTGTAGGGCCCCTAGCAGGGGGTTAATTTGGGCATCATCAACGCTGATCCGGGCTTGGATAGCTTCGGTTTTAAAGTTGAGGGAACCCTGGGCTTGGTACGTACCGGCAGTGGTGGCCACTTGGGCCTGTTTTAATTGCAGAATTTGATTTTGGTAGGCTAATTGGGCGGAGACATCACCGATCGCCGTTTTACCGAGTTTGACCATGGCAATATCCAAATCCCCCTGACCATGGCCGTTACGGAGGTTAACTACCAGGTTGGCATTGAAATCCCCATCAAGCTGGCCTGGAATTTGGTAACGGCGGCCGGGGCGCAGAGCCAACAAAGCTAGGGGGAAATGTTCCACCGTCATGGCCAACTGATCGCCGCTTAATTTTCCCTGGACTAGGATGGGTTGCTCCCGGTTGTAGGCTTGGCGCAGGTTAAAACTGGTGGGGAGATAGGGCAATAAACAATCACCCCGACAGGGTTGCAGATTCACCGCTAGGCGATCGCTTTCCCCCTGGAGATTAACTAATAAGTCTTTATTAAGTTGTAAGGAAAGGGGCCCCTTAAGTTGGGGTTCAAAGGCGTAACTGTTAACGGCGAGGTTATTAACCTGAACGTTCCCCGCTAACTTTAACTGCCCCACCTCGGTGACATTTTTGCCCGTTAATTGCCCCGTAAATTGACTAGTACCGACTAAATCCATCGCCGCTGGCCGGAACTCCGGGGCTAGGGGTAGTTGGGTCAACAGAGCATTAATGGGTAGTTGGGCCAGGTTCAGGCCATTGGTAACGTTGAGGTTAACCGTAGTCAGTGCTGGCCGTTGGGCTAAATTACCCAAGGTCACATTGCCCTGGGCGGTGAGGGTTTGCTCGCCACTGGTTAAATTTGCTTTTTGAACAGTTACCGGGATGGTTAGGGGCTGTTGATTTTGGTTGAATAAACCGGCCAAGGTGCCCGCTAGATTGACCTGGCCCTGCACCGGCTCCAAGGAAAATTGACTGGTTTGGTCATGTTGGGCTAACAGGGGATTAAGGTTTAAATCCTTGGCTTCTAGGCGACTTTGCCAGGCTAAATTATTTAAGTTGCTAACGCTGGTGACGGTTCCCCCTGCCACTTTCAGATGCTAAATTGGCTTTGGCCGTTACTCGACTTAAATCCGGTTCGGTCTGGAACAGATCCCCCAAGTTGGCCGCTAGGGAAACATCGCCCCTTTGCACCGCCGCCGGAAAAGGTAGTTGGGGAATGGAAGCATTTAAGGGAATTTCCCCCACTTTGGCGATCGCCGTCAGATTACCGTTAACCAAACTTCCATCCACCGCAACGGGGCCATTGGCTAGGGTTAAGCTCAGTTGCCCCCGGCCCTGTAAACGATTCAAATCCAAATTTTGCAGGCCATCCCAGGTGGTTACATCCCCCACAAAGGCTGTCCCTTGCAGTTGCCCACTGGTTAAACTGGCCGTCACCGGTAAATTGGGCAAAAACGGATTGATGGCGATCGCCCCTAACGTTGTCTGACCTTGGGCTTGACCCTGTTGTAATTGAGCATTAGCCGTAACCCGGCGATTATTTACTAGGGCCGTTAACTGGGTTTGGGCGGTAATTAATCCTAGGGGTAACTGCCCTTCTAGGAAGGGAGCGAGGGGAAACTGACCCTGGGCCGTTATCTGTTCAACCTGAACCGGAGTATTTAATTGGGCCAGGTAGGGATTGATCTCGATATTTTGGGCATTAACCCTGGCATCAATTTGGCCCCGTTGTAAATTGGCATCCACTGCGGCCCTTTCTCCATTACTGGCCAGTTGTACCTGGGCATTGCCCTGCCAATTGTTGGGGTCAAAGGCAAAAATTTTCCCCTGCATGTTGCCCTGGCCCGCCGTGAGGGTAAGGGGTTTATTGGCCAACGGGGCTAGGCAAAGGTTGGATTGTTCTAGGTTACAAAGGCTTTGCAGAAAAGGTTGCAGAGGAAATTGACTGGTATTCCATTGCCCTTGCCAACGGTCTTGGGCAAAATTAGCCTGGCCCTGCACATTGAAGGAGCCTTGCCCCGTGGTCACTTCCCCATTGCTCAAAGTTAACTGGGCCCCGACTAATTGGGCCTGGCCCCGACTGCGGACGTTAATACGATTGGGATTATTGCTAGGGGTGGTTTGCCATTCTAGGTTCACCCGGGGATTGGCTAAATTTCCCCCGACCTGCCCCGCAAAACCAGCATTACCAATTTCCACCTGGGGAAGATCAACGTTATAGGTGGTTAACAGGGCCATGGTGGCGATCGCCCCACTGAATTTTCCCTGGACGGGAATAGTTTGCCACTGCCATTTATCCGCCTCCGCCGTTAGTAATTGCCGCAGTTTCCAAGGGGATTGCACCTGGGCTTGGATTTGTCCTCCACTGACGGGTTGAATGGTGACGCTGGTTAAAGCAACTTGGTCTAAATCGGCCCGGAATGCCACGGCCAGGTTTTCCAGGGATACTTGATCTACTTTGACCGTTGACCCATTGGTTAATTTCCCTTGCAACCGGGGATTATTTAAAGGCCCGAGGAATCTTCCCTCGACCTCAACTTCTCCCTGCAAAGGTATCGGCAGAGCAACAGAAATAGTTTCCAAAAAAGCCTTGCTATCGACGGCATTGGTGGCAAATTTCAGGTCATAGCCCGATCGCCAATCAATATTTCCCTGGAGGTTAGCGTTTAAGGGGCCGAGGTTAATTTGTCCTTGCTTGATTTGTAACTGTTGCCCCGTCAGCCCCATGGCTAAACCGACTTTTAGGGGAGCCTTGACTTGATCAATGCGGGCCTGGAGTTGATTTAGTTTGACTTCCCCCACCGTCTGCAGGGCTTCTAGCTGTTGCCAACCAGGGAAACTAGCCTGTACGTCCCCGGAAATTTCCCCCTTTTCTACCCGTACCGATGATGGGGGCAGTAGGGCCGCTAGGGAGGGCAGATCGAGGCGGTTAATGGTTAAGTTAGCTTCACTTGCCCCGGTGTTAATGGCCGTTGTGCCCTGGGCCTGGACGTTACTTCCTTCTAGCTCTACCCCCAGGTCGTAGCTCACAGTTTGGCTTGGGGTATTGGCGTCGTCCTGCCGTAAATATTGATAACCCCCACTGCCCTCCACCTCAATGGATAGGGGTTGGGGAAAACCGTAGGGGAGGACGCTCAGTTGGGCATTTTCTAAATTAACCGTGGCATCAATGTCCAGGGGTAGCTCAAATTTCTCATCCCCCTCCGACGGCGGCAAGGTTAACGTGGTCCATTGCCCTGTTTTTTGTTGTTCCAGATTGACCTTGGGGTTAACCAGTTTGGCTTCGATTTCCACTGGCCTACCTACCAAAAAAGGCAACGGATTCAGCCCCACTTCGATGGCCTCAATGGCGATCGCCGTGGCATCATCGCTGGTGGGGGGCAGGGAAGAAGGCCCCAGGCGCACGTAGAAAAAATTTATGTCTTCCACGGGGCCGATTGTTACCGGCCTCCCCAAACGCTTGGACAACTCCGATTCTAAAAAGGGGGAAGCTTCCCGATAGGCTAAATGTTGCCCGCCTAGGTATAGGCCTGTGCCAATGACGGTCAAACCACCGGCGGTAATTAGGGTACTGGGTTTAGTCAGCCAACGCCTAAATCTGGCGATCGCCCCCACAGTATTAGGGGAAGGGGGTGGATTGGGGGTCATGGGTGCTTGGCAAAATCAAAGCAATGGCTTGAACGTCACAAACTGATCAGACCCAAGGGCAGAGAGGTTAGTTTCTGGTGAGAGTCATGGGTCTTCCAAGGAGCGTTCACTCGGCCTGGAAAGGGGACAGTTTTCCCAGAATTCTAGCTTGCATCCTCCCCGACACAATGTAAATCATTGGCGATCGCCAACTTTGGTCACTTCAGGAGACGGGTTATGTTGACCGCTAAAGGCCGTTTAATAATTTTCAATACTAGTCAACTAATCCATACACCGCCAGGATTATTTCAATGACAATCAAGATAACAATGTACCATTCCACCCGATGGCTACTATCCCGCTGTAAAATGGCGAGGGCAGTCTCCATGGTTTTACTAATTAAAGTTAGCTTTTTCTCCAAAGCGACCCAGCGTTCCCGTAATTCATACTCATCTTCCAAACGTAAATAAAGACGGTCTAACTCAGGAAAATCCCAAATGGGATCGGGTTTTTCTCCGACTTCCACAATGCCAAAAACCTTTTGTTCAATCAACAATAAACCACTGATATAACTTAATAGCTCCTTTTCCTTTGGAGGACGGGGATTTTTCCCCTGAATCGCCATGGTAAAAGGTTTTATTTTGTCGAACAATTTGGAAACTTCCCGCTCATAATAATCCAGAACAATACTTTTCCCCAATGCCTCCGCAATTACTTGTAACCGCTCTGTGGTACATTCTTGCAGCCATAAACAGCCCGATTCTAGCCGCTCTTTAGCATTGGAACGGATAATCATTGGTAGAGCTTCTGAAATTTTTTCTGGAAAAGTTTCCTGGATGTGGGGAT
Source organism: uncultured cyanobacterium (assembly GCA_963704945.1). Lineage (GTDB taxonomy): Bacteria > Cyanobacteriota > Cyanobacteriia > Cyanobacteriales > Microcystaceae > Synechocystis. The sequence continues at coordinate 92,675 of CAVPII010000017.1, forward strand.
TAATTTGGCGCAAAAATTCTAACTCTTCGGCCTCATTACAATTAAAAATAACAACAACACCATAGCGTAGTAAAACGGCACATCCTTCTACCCCAGTCCGAAGAATGAGAGGATTGGTGGCTAGGGGGTCTTGGATTTCAATATTTTTGATGGTAATACGCTCTCCAATCAGATAAGCACGGGTCAAGATCGACTCTTTGATGCGCCAGTCAAGATTGGTAGAAGAAATAAGAGTTTGGGACTCAGCGTTAGCGGGCATTGCGTCGGAGGATAAAGTCATTTTTGGGGATTTTGATAAAAATCAGGATTGGGGAAAAAATTTTTGTCGGGAAATAAAACTAACTGCTTTAGTTGAGCATTTAAGTCATAAATTTGGGCGATAGCAATCCGAAATCAGTGGTGGGAATAGAGAAATTTAAACCTTTTTCCGAGATCTAGTTTACAAATAAATCTTGCAGCTGCTCAATTTCCTGGATAGCAAGGATTGAATAGATTGGATAGTTTTGGGGGCTTTGAGGTCTGAAGACCCTACTATCAGGCAGTTCTGGCATACTTCTAAAATTAGTTCTGGGACTGGTTCCCGATCTAAATTTCTGGTAACTCATCTCAGATTGCCATGGGTTTCTTTTATTTTATGCATTTTTTAGTTCACATCGAGCATTTTGTAAGCGTTTACAAATCTGCATTTGTTGATACAAGGGACGCCAGTGCCACAGCGCATTGGCCAAGGCTTCCCAAATGGTTAACCAACTAAATACGGTTACCCCTTGATTAACCAGGGAAAAAGCAATTTCTATATCTTTGGAAACAACCTGGGATTCCAATAAAATGGATAAAGCCAAAGTCCCTGTCCCCACCAATCCAAATAGAATTGCATCCCGGACTAATTGTTGTAAGTTTTGGCGGCGGATGATTTCCAAATAGGAGAAATAACGATGAATGACAATACATAAATGTTTTTCAGAAAAATTAGTCTCCGGGGGGGATTGGGGAGCGATGGTAAATTTAAGAATAAATGCTTCGTCTTTAAATTCCGTTAGACAGCTAAAAAGATAATCAACAAGATCTTTTTCAAGATTAAACACCAAGGAATTTATGTCATCATCATTATAATTTGTGGGGAATCGCTCAAAGGGCATCAATAGATCCATCGGCGAATCAAGGTGTAAACGAATAAGAATATCTCCATCCGCTGAACGGGAAAAATGTTCTGGGCTGGGCATTCCTTGAATGGCTTTGCGTCGCCAAGGGAATAATTGAATAACCCTTTTCATAATTTTATTATCATGGTGAGACTCGCAGGATTAACACAAAAAGTTTTGTTATCAATCAGTCAATAGTACTTTCAAGATACAATTTTACGGTAATCTTAAACTCCCGAAAAAAGGGAGGTCAATGACGACTCTCCCCTGGCTCCCTGCTTATTTTTTGCCCTGGACAACACCAAATTTTGTAAATTTAGTAGAAAGAAGAACGATCGCCATTGTGGCAGTTTAAACGGCGATCGCCTGGATTCCATGGCAACTATTTATTCCCCTGTAATGGCCAATCCTTCTACCCAGACGGCGGGACAAACACCCCCCGGTGTGATTTCGGCCTCTGGCTCTAGGTAAATGATGGACTTCAAAACATCGAGGAAATCCCCGGCGACGGTGGCGGCATCAATGCTTTGACGTTCATTTTTGTTGACTAACCAACCATCAAAGGGCAAGGAAAATGAACCTTGCAAGGAGTTTACCCCCGCATGGAGGGCTTGTAGTTTGTCGATGTAAACCACATTTTCCGCGGTGTCGAGGCTATAGGTTTGTTCGGGGGTTTTATTGCTATAAACGTGGTAAAAATGGGCCCCGACGGTGATTTTGGCCCCAATGTTGGCATTGCCGGTGGGTTGGGTATTAAAGCGTTTGGCGGTGCCAGCACTGTGGAGTAAACCCGTTAAAACGCCGTCTTTAATCAGTTCCACTAGCCGGGTGGGAGTACCTTCCCCGTCAAACCGTTCCGCCGCAATGTTACCGGGATGTAACGCATCATCACTGACACACAATAAGTCATTGGCGATCGCCGTGCCGAGGGTTTCGGGGCTGGCAAGGGATTGTTTATCGAGGATGCTTTGGGCGTTATAGAGGTTAGAAAATGCCCCCAGTAAACTCAAAAAGGCCTTGGGAGAAAAGACGACCCGATATTTCCCCGTGGCGATCGGTCGGTAGTCCAAATGGCTGAGGGTTTTGGCCTTGACCAATTGTAAACAGCCGTCAATGTCCAAATGGGCAAGGTCGCGGCTAATTTTCATTTCCCCCACACTGCGGGGTTTTTTCCCTTCCTGTTCCGCCCGACTGTACAGATAAACCGAGGCATAGGAGCGGGATTCATAGCGTTTTGCCCCGGCACTGTTGAGGTAGAACCGTTCAGTGGTTTCTTCCGATAGGCCGTTATAGGGAACCCCCGTGATCGCCTCATGGCTTTCTAGCAGGTCTTTCTCCGCCTTAACCAACGTTTCGATTAATTCCCCAATGGGAGTAGGTTCAATGACGGAATCGGTGGACTCCGCTAAGGTTTTTTGGGCTTCGGGGCTAAAGTCGGGAATATTATCGGTGATGCCAAAGGCACTGGCTTCGGCGGCGGTTTCCAAGGCTAAGCGAATCCCTGAACTGTCTAAGTCGGTGGTACTAGCGACCCCCACTAACCCTTTTTCGTTCCAGACCCGCACAATCACACTGGCGCGGTTGGAGGCTTCCACCTGTTTGGGTTCCCCAAAGGCCACTTCCACCCCGGTGTCGTCAACGGATGATCCATAAATATCGTATTGTTTAATGCCTAACGCCTGGGCTCCTTGGTGGGCATGGTCGGCGATCGCCTGAATGTCGAGCATAGTTTTTCAGTAAACAGTTAAGAGTAAGTAGTGAACAGTGAGGTGCGGAAATTACCGTCCCCCCACGGTGATGGCATCGACTTTGATATGGGGTTGACCGACGGTGACATAAACACTGCCACTAACCGAACCACAGAAGCCCGCCGCCAGCCCCAAATCCTGGGATGACATGGAAATTTTATTCATAATGTCGGTGGCTGTACCAATCAAAGTGGCACCTTTTAAGGGTTTGGTGATTTTGCCATTTTCCACTAAATAGGCTTCGGAAACGGCAAAGTTAAATTCCCCCGTTGCCCCCACACTACCGCCGCCCATTTGTTTGCAATAAATGCCTTTTTCGACGGAATTAAAAATGTCATCAACACTAAATTCCCCCGGTGCAATGTAGGTATTCCGCATCCGTGAAGCCGCCGCATAGGCATAGCTTTGACGACGACCACTGCCGGTGCGGGGATGGCCGGTGCGAACGGAGCCGGTGCGATCAGCAATGAAGTTTTTCAGAATGCCATTTTCAATTAACAATGTCCGTTGGCTAGGCATTCCTTCGTCGTCCATATCAATGGTGCCAAAGGCTTGATCGGTGATGCCTTCATCCCAAGCGGTGAGATTTTCGTGGGCAATTTTTTCACCTTTTTTATCGAGAAAGGGGGTGGTTTTATGCTCAATTTGCGTGGTTTCTAACAGGTGACCACAGGCTTCATGGAAAATTACGCCCCCAAATTGGTTGGCCATAATAATCGGATAATTGCCCGATTCCACATAGTCGGCATAGAGCATTTTGCCAGCGGATTCGGCCACGTCTTGGGCGGCGGTTTCCGCATCCCAGGTTCTTAAATAATCGGGATTACTGGTATCACCGGAGCGTTTACCAATGGAAGTTCGGTGTTCCCCATCGGCACAAAAGAGGGAAAACCCGACGGATTGGGTAAGGCGAATGTCCCGCGCAAAGGTGCCATCACTGGCGGCCACTAACACTTCCTGCCAATCACGAAAATAGGCCGCACGACGGGATTGGGCATGGTTGGCATGGTGGTCTAATTTTTGGTTTGCCCCCAGTAAAATATCACTCATTTCCTGCATGGGACTACAGCGATCTAACCAACTATCTTTGCTTTTGGCGCTGGCATAATCCCGAAACATTTCCAGGTTTAGTTCAGGAATAAAGGAACGGGGGGAGGGCATGGTCAACCCCAGGATTGATAGGCCTTTTTCGAGGGCGGTGCGTAATCCCGTAAAGGAAAGGTCATTGGTGCTGACGTAACAATCAGCTTTCCCTCGATAGACCCGCACACCGCAACCACTAGATAAACGGGGGGTCAAGCTGGTGATGGCATCGTCTTCGGCGAGACAACTAACATAGTTAACTTTTTCGAGGAAGAATTCCACAAAGTCGGCTCCGGCCGCCCGTCCTAGCCCTAGCAATGTGGAGAGGGATTGACGCCATTTTTCATCGAGGCGATCGCGATTTAGGGTGTAGTTGAGGCTGGGCAGGTCTTTGGACAGGAGCAGGGTGGGGGGCATAGTGATTCTTTTTTCTCAGTTGTGCGAAACATATCTTAATGTATTCTATCCAGTCTAGCGCGGGCTTTGGTTTTGACTGAATGTAATGCAAAATCTTACCTAGAACAGAGGAAAGGTAACACAAGACTATGTAAAATATTTTTTAGAGTATAATTAGAGCCTTAAAATAATCGCCATTCAGAGGTGAATCATGAGTTTTGATGAGAAAATAGCAGCTTTAATTCAGCGTTTACCAAAACTGCTTGATCATCTCGAAACAGAAGAAGCCACGAAAAACGCCTTGGTCATGCCCTTTATTTCCGCACTAGGCTACGATATCTTTAATCCTCTAGAAGTTGTCCCCGAATTTACGGCAGATGTAGGTATAAAAAAAGGAGAAAAAGTTGATTATGCAATTTTAAATGGGGGTGATGTAACCCTATTGTTTGAATGTAAAAAAGCTGGTTGTAACTTGAAACAAGAAGAAATGTCGCAACTTTACCGATATTTTTCTGTCACAAAAGCGAGGATTGCTATTTTAACCAATGGAACTTGTTATAGGTTTTATTCTGACTTAGAACAATCTAATAAAATGGATGATCGTCCATTTTTAGAATTAGATCTTGAAGATCCTCGTCCTAATGCTCTCCAAGAAGTAAAACGACTTGCAAAGGATGACTTCAATTTAGATCAAATTTTAAGTACTGCGAGCGAATTAAAATATACTTCTGCGATCAAAAAAACTTTTGGAGAACTATATGAATCCCCAGACGAGGAGTTTGTAAAATTTTTCTTTGTTAGAGTTAATCCAGGGGCTAGATTTGTTGGGACAGTTAAAGAAACCTTTGAACCATTAGTTAAAAAAGCACTAAATCAATTCATTAGCGAAAAAATCAATGATCGCCTACGAACGGCTTTAGCAACTGAAGGAAATGAAATTGCAATTCACCAAGAAACTGAATCTCAAGAGATTACTCAAGCAGAATTAGAAGGTGACATAGTGACAACAGAGGAAGAATTGGAAGCATTGCAGGATTGTCCGGGCGATGCCGCCAAAATTATTGACACAGAACGGGTATTTTATCGAGATAAAAAAAATTGGATGAGTATCTTCCTAGATGACAATAATCGAAAACCAATTTGTAAATTTTATTTCAATACAAAGCAGAAATATCTCGGTACTTTTGATAAAGATAAGAACGAAACTAAAAACCCTATCGATAAAGTTTCAGATATTTATTTGTTTACTGATCAAATTATTGAAGCAATTAAAGTTTATGAGTAAATTTTATTTTAAATGAGTTTACTTATTGATCAAATCGTCTAAGACAGGAAAAAATTTAACCCCAAAATGCCAAGATGATGGACACGAATGCAAAAAATGATTGAAACACTAGTTTTATTTTAACGTTCAGGAAAAAATAATGAGAACGTTTCAATAAATTCTATAATTAGGCGATCGCCAACGTCCCACTAAAATGATCTTCAGCAATGGAGAAAGGGGCGGAAACAGTCATCCTGAAACTATCTTCTAGCCTAGCGAGCAACTCTTTCCCAGGAGGTAATAGATCCAATTTTATTACTCGTACCACAAATCGAAGAGAAAGAAGCAGAGAGATTAGAACAATTTGGTGGATTAGTACCGCTAGTGAAGCCTGTAGAACCAGTGCCATGCCACCCCTTTGCCCATATTGTCCCAATCATCCCCCCAGAGCCCGTCATTGAGACACGGGCATTCGGCGAGAAAATAAAGCCCTTAGAGCCAGAACTCCCAGTCAGCTTTATTTCTTGATTGCTGTAATTGTAAAGCTGAATATTATCAGGGCCCCCTGGATTACTGAGGGCGCCGCCTACATCGGATCCCCCTGTCAGTGAAACCTCATCATGGGCATAGATCACCAACGTTGTCCCCGGTGTAACTTCAATTTTGGCAGTAGCATGGGTCATCTTTAGTTTACCTTCAACGTACCAAAACACTTTTTGCCCCGGTGCATCAGCCGTAATCACATCGCCGCCACCAAGATCAAAGGAGGTGGGATCAGTGAAGCGATAAGTATTGTAGGTCACTCCACCTGGGGTGCAGGCTCGGGGGAAAGTGGTCGCAGTATCGACCTTTGTTGCGATTGTGCAGGATGAAGCCGGAACATTTGCAAGTTGTCCTTCCGGTGGCAGAGGGGGAAAGGGCGTTGGGCTATTTTCTTCGTAGGTGTAGGGCGGAGTGATGACTGGCTGTAGGGCTTTTAACTTTGTCACGTTACCAGAATTGTTCCCAGCCAGCGGAGTAGAGTCCTTGATGTCGGCCTGAATAGTACCGGAAGTAGACCCCCCTGATACGTCATTGTCGTCGATCCACAACTCTGCAACTGAGGGACTCCCGGAACCAGGGGTAACATCAAACCTCACTCGTAGACGGGATGTTCCAGTGCTGTTCACCTCTTGCCCATTGGATGATTGTTTCACCCGCCCCTCCACTTCAAGGGTGGCAACGCCCGGGGCAGTTAAATCCACCGGGGTAGCTGGATTGTCGTCATTGTCAAAAGAGTAGCTAACTATTCTAATTTGTCCTTTTGATAAATCTCCGGGTTGAACATCTCTCCAGGTAGAATTAGCCGCCGTTGTAATTTCCGCATTGACTGTAACATCAGGAACCACCGCCGCATTGGACCAACTTGCCACCGATCCTGAATCTGGACACACACCATTGCCGTTTCTCGTTCCTTCGCAATCAGGATAAACCGCCAACGCTGGATGTTCAAGTAAAAAATTTTGATAACGGGTAACAGCCAATTCTGCGATAGACAAGGCTTCATTTGTCGTTTGCTTAGTGCTTTGCCCCTCTTTTTCGTCAACTGCCTTGAAGATAATCATTATGGAAGAAACCAACGTGACTATTCCTATCATCAAAACCAGAGGAACGGCAAAACCCCGCTCGACAGTCCGTCTTTTGACGCTGAAGATACCCAGTAACAATAACTTTAAAACAGGTTTTGCTTTCATAATTCCCCCATCCGATCACCAATCAGCTTAAAATACGCAAGCAAACATAAGTACAAAGGCCTCTAGCGTTTAAATCTTAGTCTCCAGTCTCCGCAAAAATACGGCATTTATTGCTTACTATTGGCTATTTTGATTATTCTAATCTGTTTCATTGTAGGATATTTTGCAGGGTATAGATTACTTAACCAAAGTATCAGCAACTTTAATTTGATGTTAGTCTTACACCGTACATTTAGAAATACTTGAGAAAAAACAGTAATTCAAAAGTATTTTTAGTAGAACAACAATGGCCAATAAGCTTGTTTGCATGGGTGACTAAAGTACGAATGTTGGTGTAATCTGAAAAATCACTAAAAAATTGAGGAGCGATGTTTTTGTTACGGATAAGCCCTGTGGCATAGTATATCTCCTGAAATTTCAACAATTTAGTGATGTTTACTCTTTGATTTTCAATGCTACTATCATAGAGATAAAGGTCTCAAAAACGTTTTTAAGATCATGAAAAACAAACGTGTAAAATTAATTGTCCCTCAGGAATTCTGGAACCGATTTATTTTAATTCCAGTTTTTCTTGTGATTACTGTTTTTAATCTGGTTTTATTAGCTAACGTACAAATTTTTTCTCTAACATTATGGGAAATGATAAGACCAGAGGCACTAATCATTATTGGTGCTTTTGAGGTTGTCTTGGTTACTTGGCTGGTGATTTTAGGGATAATTTTATCCCATCAAATTGCAGGGCCAATAGTTGCCTTAAAAAGTGCATTAAAACATGTTGGGCAAGGAAATTTAACCGTTACTCTTCATTTCCGGAAAAGGGATTTTAATCAAGATATTCCTGAATATTTCAATGAAAATGTTGAAAAATTACGCCAACAAGTCGCGATGGTTAAACAACTCGCAACACAACTATCGGAAGAAGTTCCTGCTGATCATGAAAGCTACAAAACCTTAGAAAAATTAAATGACAAACTAAATTATTTTTCAACCACATCGGAGTTAAGATCTAATAAAGATTTTTAATAATCTAAACAAATAATGGTTATTTTCTGCTTCTGTTATTGCTAGAATTATCGCTGATTTTTGAAGATCACAGTTATGGTTTAAACGAACCCCTGAAACTTCAAGGCAATAAAAATATTCTTGTTCAATCCTTGGCGATCGCCAATGGCATCGAAAACAATAGCGATTAAATATCCTATGTTCCCAAAAGAGTTTCTTTGATAAATGCCAATCACTCAAGAAAAAATTAGACATTCGAGGCAAGAAGCAAAACCCTTCTTAAAATGGGCTGGTGGCAAAACACAACTTTTAAGTCAATTGGAAGCTTTATATCACCCTGACTTGAAGAATAATAAGATATCTAAATATATTGAACCATTTATTGGCGGTGGCGCAGTTTTTTTTGATATTGTTCAGAGATATAAAATATCGTCGGCATTTATTTATGATATTAATCCAGAATTAATTATTGCTTATACAACTATCAAAAAAGATGTAGAAAAACTCATAGAAATATTGACCAATCTTTCCATTGAATATAAAAATCTCGATGAAGATCGCAGAAAAGATTATTTTTATCAAGTAAGAAATCAGTTTAATTTCCAGAGAGGAAAAATCAGTCCTGAACAATATTCTGAAGAATGGATTGCAAGAACTGCACTACTCATTTTTTTGAATCGAACATGTTTTAATGGGCTGTTTCGTTTGAATAAAAAGGGTGGTTTCAATGTCCCACATGGTCGTTATAAAAATCCTAAAATTGTTGACGAGCAAAACTTAACTTCTGTATCTCAAGTTCTGCAAATAGCAGAAATTAAATTAGGGGATTTTCGACAATGTCAAGAAAATATTGACAACCAAACTTTTGTTTATTTTGATCCGCCATACCGTCCTTTGAGTACTACCGCCAGTTTTACTTCTTATTCAACCTTTAACTTCGATGACAAACAACAAAAAAGACTAGGACGATTTGTTGCGGAGATAAATGCCAAAACTAATGCCAAAATAATGCTAAGCAATTCTGACCCCAAAAATGAAAACCTAGATGATAACTTTTTTGATATTCTTTATCAGGATTTTACCATTCATCGAGTTTCAGCTAATCGGATGATTAATAGTAATGCACGAAAAAGAGGGACTGTCAGCGAAATTGTTGTTACAAACTACTAAACTGAATGATTAAACAGAGTGGAAAGACCCCCCGCTCTTGTTTGATTTTAGACTCGGCATCCCCGGAACCAATCGGAATGCCACACTTTTGATACGTTTCATAGGATCGCAAGCAAAGTTTTCCTAATCCCGGACTTATGAAAATTTTAAGTGGGATGCACCCAAATGATATCAGCTAACGATGTAACATTAGGAGCACCTCGACATTTAATTTGACATCACAAATTCATGGGCCTCTAAAACTCCATATCCCCCTTTGGAAGGGAGATAAATGAATAGATGAAATGATTTAATTTTTATGACTTGATTTTAGAAGGATTTTTCATGCGCTCTTCTAATTCTTCAAAGGTTTTAAGCACAAGGCGTTTTGCTTCCAATTGCCACCCCCAACGTTGAACCTGAATGGCGGCTGGAATGGCGATCGCCGGTGCAATGAAATCAAAGGGCTGTCGTAAAGAAATCCCGAATAATAAACCTAAACCTGCGATGCCCCAAAAAGGCAGGGCAATAGACTGGCGATTGTCTTCAACAAGGGTTGCAAAGAAACCTTTAGGCATTTGTTCAATCAGTTCAGCCTTTAGTTTTTCGATTTGACCGACATTAAGATCTAACGCGAACTTACGGCGTAATTTTTCAATTTTACGAGCATTAGAACTATATTCTGTTAATTCATTTTCTGCCATCAAAATTAATTTTTCGAGCTGTGCCATTGGTCTTTCCTGCCGACTAAATTATAGTCATTGTGACATTTCTTAACCCCTGAAAGAGATTAATGCCTTAGCTGAGCCCTAAGAGTATGTTTGAAAAGCCCCCCTGACCCCCCAAGTTTAGGGGAAACTAGAGACAAGTCCCCCATGCCGGAGCTTTAGTGGGTCGATTTAGCGGGCAAACTACAACTTTGCAAACAGGCTCTAAGTAGGGAACAAAAAATGCCCGTTGGTCGCGAAAATTCTTCTAGAAGCTTTACATCATAAACATTTCAGCAGTGAAGAGGGCTGGGGGGATCGAGCACAAAAATAATCTTCTATTTAATCAGAATCAGGTACTTAAAAGGTTTTGTCCTGGCAGTGGGCAACATTGGCCCCTGTAAACCCGTAAAATAGTCAAAAGAAACTTAGTCGCCCCAGGAATGAGCTAAGTTTTGTCCTTGCGTCTTGTTCCTATGTTGCCCATTCGTCAATCCGTTCGCCAAACCCCTGCCTACGTGCCGGGGGAACAACCCCAAACCAACGATTTTATTAAGCTTAATACCAACGAGAATCCCTACCCTCCTCCGGCGAGGATTTTTGAGGCGTTAACTCCTGAACTGGAAAAAGTGCGGCTTTATCCCGATCCCGTTTCCACCCAATTACGGAAGGCGGCGGCCAATTTATTTGGGGTGGAGTTAAATCAGGTTTTGGCGGGTAATGGCTCCGATGACATTCTCAACATTGCGGTGCGTACCTTTGTTAACCCAGGGGAAACCGTTGCTTTTTTGGATTTGACCTACTCTTTATATGAGACGATCGCCTCAGTCCACGGGGCGGTGGTGCAAAAAATTGCCACGGATGAAAATTTTGAGTTAACGGGGCCGGTCATTTGTCCAGAGGCAAAATTAATTTTTCTGGCTTCCCCCAATCCCCCCAAGGGCAAACATTTGAATCGGGAATTTTTGCGGCAAACCTGCGCCCAGGCCCAGGGCATAGTGGTAATCGATGAAGCCTACGGAGATTTTTCCGATGAAGATCATTGGGACTTTTTGCAGGAATTTAATAATGTAATTATTTCCCGTACTTTATCTAAAAGCTATAGCTTGGCCGGTATGCGGGTGGGGTTGGCGATCGCCCCGGCGGAGTTGATCACAGAAATGGATAAGGTGCGGGATTCCTATAACCTCGACCGTTTAGCCCAGGCGTTGGGCACAGCGGCCCTAGAAGCCCACTCGGAATTTGTTCCCCTCTGGCAAAAGGTACGGCAGACCCGGAGCAGATTAATTGGGGAATTGCAAAAGTTAGATTTTGATGTCTGTGAATCGGACTCTAATTTCGTTTTTGCCGCCCCCCGTTGGATGGCCGCCGCGGAAATGTACCAAGCCCTCAAGGAACGAAAAATTTTGGTGCGTTATTTTAACCATGCCCGCATTGTCAATTTTCTTCGCATTACCGTGGGTACCGATGCTGAAATTGATCAACTACTGTCGGCGATTACCACTTTGAAAAATTCCTAGGAATAAGGGCCAAATTGATGTTGCTGGAGATAGAACAAAGATTGAATATTGCCCATCAATTGGCCGACCTTTCTGGGGAAATTTTACGGCAATATTTTCGTCAGCCAAATTTACACAGTGAAACTAAAACTGGCGAGATCTCTGCCATTGTCACCCTAGCGGATCGGTTAGCGGAGGATGCCATGGTGGCCCATCTGCAAGCCCTACTACCGGGGGATGGGGTAATCCGGGAAGAGGGGGAAAGTATCCCCAGCCAGTCCGGTTACACCTGGGTCTTAGATCCCATCGATGGCACCTCATCCTTTGTGCGGGGGCTACCGATTTTTGGCACCCTGATTGGTTTAGTGAATGGGGAAATGCAAACGGTTTTAGGTCTAGCCAATCAACCCATTACCGGCGATCGATGGCAGGGCATCACTGGGGAAAAATCCCAAATTAATGGCGTTCCCATTGTTAATCCCTACCAGCACCAATCTATTCCCTTGGCCCAAGCTTGCCTGGCTTCCACCACTCCTTTGATGTTTACCACCGCTGAACAAAAGGAAAAAGTAGAGAAGTTCTACCAACAATGTCAGCGCACCGCCTTTGGGGGAGATTGTCTCAACTACCTAGCCGGGGCGGCGGGGTGGACTGCCATGGCCCTGGTGATTCTGGAGGCGGACATGAGCTTTTACGATTTCTGTGCCCTGATTCCCATTTTGGCTGGGGCTGATTATTGCCTTAGCGATTGGCAAGGGGAACCGTTAACAGCCAATACCACGGAAATTTTAGCTAGTCCCAATGGGGATCTACATCAACAGGCGTTGCATTTGTTAAAGAATTAGAATTTTGGGTAATTTTCTTTGTCATCATCCATCGGCGGTTTTACCTGTTTGGTTCACCATCCTTCGGGAGCATAGGGCTAGAATTGGATTAACCTCTTTGCAATTTTTGCCCAACCTTAAATGATTTCCTCCCTAGTTTCCGGCGGTTTAACCCTGGCTCTTTCCCTGGCTCCAGTTCCTTCAGGGGTAGGGGAAACTGTTCCAATTACTCAGAATTTTGCCCCTACCCACTATGCCCAGGCCATTGATCTCAATGAAGTTCAGCGGCAATTGGAGCAAAATCCCCAGTTGGTTCAACAGGCAGAACAACTTTTGCGGGACAACCCAGACTTAGTAATTAGAACCATGGAGCAAATATTACGGAATAACCCCAACCTTATCCAGGAAATTCAAGCCATGCCGGGGCTAATGAATCAAATGGCCCAACAGGGTGGAGGTATTTTCGAGTATTTGCAGAATAATCCTGAGCTTTTCCGTCAGTTAGAACAAATTATGCCCCCGTCTCGTTAGGCTCCCTATCCCCGAACCAGGGTCAACGGTCTATGATGGGGGTTTGTTGTTGAACTGCTCGCCATGTCCTTCGTTGGTCTTCATATCCACAGTGACTATAGCCTCCTCGATGGGGCTTCCCAATTGCCGTCTTTGATTGACCGGGCCGTTGAGTTGGGTATGCCGGCGATCGCCTTGACGGATCATGGGGTGATGTACGGGGCGGTGGAGCTACTGAAAGTCTGCCGGGGCAAACCCATTAAGCCCATCATCGGCAACGAAATGTATGTCATCAACGGCGACATTGAGGTGAATAAACGCCATCGTCGTTTCCATCAGGTGGTGCTAGCAAAAAATAATCAAGGTTACAGAAATTTAGTTAAACTCACCACCATTTCCAACCTTAAAGGTATCCAGGGTAGTGGCATTTTCGCCAGACCCTGCATTAACAAAGAATTATTAGAGCAGTATAAAGAAGGATTAATTGTCACCAGTGCTTGCCTAGGAGGAGAAGTACCCCAAGCTATTCTGAAAGGGGACTTAGACCATGCCAGAAAAGTAGCCCAATGGTATAAGGATTTATTTGGAGAAGATTATTATTTAGAAATCCAAGATCATGGCTCAGTGGAAGACAGATTAGTCAATGTTAATTTAGTCAAAATTGCCCAAGAATTAGACATAAAAATCATTGCCACCAACGATTCCCACTTCATTTCTTGTAACGACGTAGAAGCCCACGATGCTTTGCTTTGTATCCAAACAGCTAAGTTAATTACTGACGAAAAAAGACTCCGCTACAGTGGCACAGAATATCTAAAATCTGCAGATGAAATGCGGTTACTATTTCGGGATCATCTGCCCGAAGAAATTATTGCAACGGCGATCGCCAATACGTTGGAAGTGGCCGATAAAATTGAACCCTACAGTATTTTGGGGGAACCCCGCATTCCCCATTACCCCATTCCCCCTAATCACACCCCAGAAACCTATGTGGAGGACATTGCCTGGGATGGCTTATTAGAAAGATTGAAATTGAAACAGCGGGCAGATGTTCCTGAAGTTTATAAGGAAAGGTTGGAATATGAGTTAAGAATGCTAGAAAAAATGGGCTTTTGTACCTATTTTTTAGTGGTCTGGGATTACGTTAAATATGCCAGGGATAACGGCATTCCCGTGGGGCCAGGGCGGGGCTCAGCGGCGGGTTCTTTGGTGGCTTATTGCATGAAAATCACCAACATTGATCCGGTACACCATGGTCTTTTGTTCGAGCGGTTTTTAAATCCAGAACGAAAATCCATGCCCGATGTTGATACGGATTTTTGCATCGATCGCCGGGATGAAATGATCGAATATGTAACCCAAAAGTATGGGGAAGATAAGGTAGCCCAAATTATTACCTTTAACCGGATGACGTCCAAAGCTGTGCTCAAGGATGTGGCCAGGGTGCTGGACATTCCCTATGCAGAATCGGACAAAATGGCCAAAATGATTCCCGTTTCTAGGGGGAAACCAGCCAAATTAAAGGTAATGATTTCCGACAAAACTCCAGAGCCCCAATTTAAAGCCCGCTATGACAATGAAGGCTGGGTGAAAAAATGGATTGACATGGCCATTCGTATTGAAGGTACTAACAAAACCTTTGGCGTCCATGCGGCGGGGGTGGTCATTTCTTCGGAACCATTGGATCAAATCGTGCCTTTACAAAAAAATAATGATGGGGCGGTAATTACCCAATACTACATGGAAGATGTGGAAGCCATGGGTCTGTTGAAAATGGACTTTTTAGGGTTGAAAAATTTAACTACATTACAACGGGCAGTGGATTTAGTAGAGGAAACTAAGGGAATTAAATTGGATCTGGATGAACTCCCTTTAGATGAACGCAAAGCCTTACAAATTCGGGCCCGCACTGGTTCTAAAAAGTTACCTGATGATGTAAAAAAGACCCACAAACTGTTAGAAGCTGGAGATTTAGAAGGAATTTTCCAATTGGAATCCCAAGGCATGAAACAAATTGTAAGGGATTTAAAACCTTCAGGTATTGAGGATATTTCTTCCATTCTAGCCCTGTACCGTCCAGGGCCATTGGATGCGGGGTTAATTCCCATTTTTATTAATCGCAAACACGGCCGAGAAGAAATTTCTTATCAACATAAACTTTTGGAGCCAATTCTTAACGAAACCTACGGAGTTCTCGTGTACCAAGAGCAGATCATGAAAATGGCCCAGGATTTAGCTGGTTACTCCCTGGGGGAAGCGGATTTATTGCGCCGGGCCATGGGGAAAAAGAAAGCAGAAGAAATGCAAAAACATCGGGCAAAATTCATTGATGGCTCTGCAAAAAATGGGGTGCCTTCCCGCACGGCGGAAAATTTATTTGATCAGATGGTCAAGTTTGCGGAATATTGTCTCAGCTACGATACTCCAGTCCTCACGGTGGAATATGGCCCCTTAGCCATTGGCAAAATTGTCAGCGAAGAAATTAATTGCTCTGTGTACAGCCTTGACCCCCAGGGACGGGTTTATACCCAGGCGATCGCCCAATGGCATGACCGGGGAATTCAGGAAGTGTTTGAGTACGAATTAGAGGATGGCTCCGTAATTCGGGCCACGGCTGATCATCGCTTTCTGACCACCGATTACCAGTTACTCCCCATCGAAGAAATTTTTAGTCGACAACTAGATTTACTTACCCTTGCCACCGTTAATCGAGAGGTATGCCTGGGGGCATAGGGGGTCAAATTCCCAAAACTGGTTAGGAGTCCGTTGAGAAGAAAAGAAGAAACTAACTTCTCCCCAGATTTTCCTAACCAAGACTTTGGCCGGTTTGTAATGCTATTAAGCCAGGGAAGCTAAGGGATCGGGAATGGTCTCGGAAGGGGCTTCAAATTCCCCCGTAAGCACATATTCCAGTCGCAATTTTAACCAAACAGCAAAGGTTTTATCCGTGGTAATAATTGCCACATTTTTGTCTGGGGTTTTAGCTTTAACTTCAGCCAACTCCGGTGCGTTGATAAATGCGGGTTGAACTATTTGCCAAAAGTCAATTTCCTTGTTTTTTTCTGCATAATTACGTTTTCTTTCCTTGAGCACTTCCTCAAACGGTTCTTCTTCCAAAAGGAATTTTTGACTTGCTAAAACGTAATAATAAGTAGCCATAAAATTTGTTTGTTGTTGTCGATAAAAATACGAATTAACTGCGTTACTGGCAGACAAGTCCTGGGAACGCCCAACTTTCTAACTTACCACGAGCCTGGGGCTAAAAAGGCAAGCCCAGCATGGCTAGTTTCATTTCCCGTACCGCCCGTTCTAGTCCCACCAGAATGGCCCGACTCATGATGCTGTGGCCAATGTTCAACTCTTCCATACCCGGTAGTTCCGCCACGGGTCGCACATTCCAGTAGGTCAAACCGTGGCCGGCATTGATTCTTAGATCCAGTTCTAAAGCCATTTCACAGCCCCGGCGAAGGGCATTTAATTCTACCTTTTGGGATATGCCATTGGTAGCGTTGGCATATTTGCCTGTGTGCAATTCGATAAATTTAGCTCCGGTTTCGGCCGCGGCTTCCAATTGGGGGCGATCAGGGTCAATGAAGAGGCTAACGGGAATATCCCTAGCTTGTAGCTCATGGACTACTCCCAGAACATTATTGAGGTTTTCTGCTACGGCCAAACCCCCTTCGGTGGTGACTTCTTCCCGTCGTTCTGGCACTAGGGTGACGTAATCCGGCTTAATTTTAAGGGCTATTTCCACCATTTCCCTGGTGGCGGCCATTTCCAAATTCAGATGGGTTCGCACGGTTTGTCGCAATATGTTCACGTCCCGCTCTTGGATATGGCGCCGATCCTCCCGCAAATGGACGGTGATGCCATCGGCTCCGGCCAGTTCCGCCAACACAGCGGCGGCGATCGGGTCTGGCTCCACGGTTTGTCGGGCTTGGCGAATGGTTGCAACGTGATCGATATTGACCCCCAATGTCAGCAAAACAAACCTCTCAATTTCTGTGAATTAGTGACAAAACCGATTAACTAGTGTGAACTACCCCACCGCAAGCAGTGGTACTTTGCCATGTCAACAATGTGATTATAAAAGACATTGCGCCCCAAGGGGCAGGGATTTCAACCCTTTGCCTTTAAAAGAAAATGGCGATCGCCTAAGATCGTGATCAGCTCCGCATTTTGGCAAGTTTATGTTTAATTGGTTCCGTCGTCAGTTTGGTAAAGATACTTCTTCCCCTGAATCGGCTCCCCCGGAAGTGGCCGAGGTGGCTACGGAGTCCGATCCGGAGGTAGAGGCCCAAGTCGAAGAACCAGAAGCCCCTACAGAAGATCAACCGGAAGAACCGGAATCAACTTCGGAATTGGGGCAGGATCAAACCACCGCCAACCCCGACGATTACCTCAATTGGGCTAAAACAGCGTACCAAAATATCCAAGCCAGGAAAGCAGAAACTACTGCGGTTGTTGAACCACAAGAATCTCCCCAAGCTGAACCTGAGGCGGAAATTACGGCGGCGGAAGATGGGGCAGAATCCACCGTAACCAAGGAAGCTACAGAGGAGATTCAAGCTGTCTCCATTGCTGACCCGGTGATTGCGGAAACTCCCCCAGTTAAATTCCCTGAATCTTCACCAGAGGTGACAGGCCCAGCCTGGCTACAAAAATCCGATCGCCTGGAAGCCCTCAAGGAAACAGCGGTGGAAGAGGCCACAGTGGAAGGCACTTTGACCGCTGAGGCCATGGCCCTGGACGATGATTTTATCTGGTCAGCCAAAGTATTAGCGGCCCAAGGGCGATCGGCGGAGGATGTGTCGGCGGAGGAAATAGATTGGTTAAGAAAATTACGGCAGGGGCTGAGCAAAACCAGGGTAAATCTGGTCAATCAACTCAAATCCATTGTTGGCCAAGGGCCCCTCAATGAAGAGGCGGTGGAGGAAATTGAAGCCCTGTTACTGCAAGCGGATGTGGGGGTAGAAGCCACGGATTATATTATTTCCACCCTCCAGGAAAAATTACGGGAGGAAGCTCTACCACCGGAACAGGCCATCGAATTTCTCAAGGAAATTTTGCGTTCTATCCTCGATCGCCCCTTACTATCTCTGACCAGTCCCGATTTTGTGCCGGAAGCGGATTGTCTCAATGTCTGGTTACTAACGGGGGTCAATGGGGCCGGAAAAACCACCACCATCGGCAAGTTGGCATACATGGCCAAACAATCGGGGTACGAATGTGTAATTGCGGCGGCGGATACTTTTCGGGCGGCGGCGGTGGAACAGGTAAAAGTTTGGGGAGAAAGGAGCGGCGTTCCCGTTATTGCCAACCCTGGACAAAACACCGATCCGGCGGCGGTGGTCTATGACGGCATTAGTGCGGCCCAATCCCGCAATGTCAATTTACTTTTAGTTGATACGGCGGGACGACTACAAAATAAGAAAAATCTGATGGATGAGTTGGCCAAAATTCGTCGCATTATCGACAAAAAAGCCCCCGACGCCACCGTGGAATCCCTGCTGGTGCTGGATGCAACCCTGGGTCAGAACGGTTTACGGCAAGCGGAAGTATTTGCGGAAGCCGCTAAGTTAAGTGGGGTCGTGTTAACCAAACTAGACGGCAGTGCTAAGGGGGGAGTCGCCCTGGCGGTGGCCCAACAGTTAAATCTACCCATCCGTTTCATCGGTGCTGGGGAAGGCATTGAAGATTTACGTCCTTTCTCCAGCTACGAATTTGTAGAAGCCCTCTTAAACGGTTGATGCCTGTGCTTGAGTTAAACAATCCATCGCCGTTTTTTGCCCCTAACCCTGACCTTGACGGTTGGTCTTTAAATGGAAGGGATCCAGACACGATTAAAAAACTAATGCCCTTTTGGGAATGGTTTTACAAATACTATTTCCGGGTTCAGACCAGCGGCTGGGAAAATGTGCCGGCGGAGCAATGCCTCATCGTTGGTTCCCACAACGGCGGTTTATCTTCCCCGGACATGGTGATGATGATCTACGACTGGTTTCAACACCAGGGTTTAGAGCGTCCTATTCATGGTTTAATGCACCCCACTGTCTGGAAAATGAGCCGCCCCATGGCAGAACTTGCGGTGAAGGTGGGAGCCCTCCAAGCCCACCCCAAAATGGCGATCGCCGCTTTGCAGTCCGGAGCTAGCGTATTGGTATACCCCGGTGGGGCCCAGGACGTGTTTCGCCCCTTTAATGACCGGCATAAAATTTACTTTGCGGGGCGAAAAGGCTTTATTAAATTGGCCCTACGGCAACGGGTGCCTATTCTGCCGGCGATCGCCGTTGGTTCCCACGAAACCCTGTTTGTGATGACCGATTGTTACGACCAGGTAAAGTATTTACATACCTTGGGAATGCCCTGGTTACTGGACGTGGATCCAGTGGTTTTTCCCCTTTATTTAGGACTTCCCTGGGGATTAGCCCTGGGCCCCTTACCCCATGTGCCTTTGCCCTTAACTATGCATACCCGTGTTTGCCCGCCAATTTACTTTGAACGTTACGGCAACGAAGCGGCCAAGGATCGGGATTATGTGGAAGAATGTTATCAATTGGTGCAGAAAACAATGCAAATAGAACTGAATAATTTAGCCAAAACCGCCGACATTTTGCCTCCCCTAAATTTCAATTTTTCTTCCCAAGACAATGGAAAATAACGCATTGATAAAATTATATGAAAATGACTTCCAAGCTTGGATTGAACAGACCATTCTTCATGTAAAGAATGGGCAATTTGAAAGTCTTGATATTGAAAATTTGCTTGAGGAGTTGGCTGATTTGGGACGGTCAGAGAGAAAAGCATTGGAAAGTAATCTGATGATTTTGATAGCTCATCTGTTAAAACTGACTGTACAAAAAAATGTTCCAGAGTCAATGAAAGGCAGTTGGTATGATTCCGTGGTGGAGCATCGCCAAAGAATTCATAAAAGTTTGCGGGATACCCCTTCTTTAAAAAATCATCTCGAGAATCCGCTTATTCCGATGGGAGAAAAGTAGCGATTAAGGAAGGAAAATTGGCGAAATTTGGGGTGGCAATGCCCACGGAAACAGATTATCCATTAACTTGTCCCTTCACGGTGGATCAATTACTAAATGAAGATTTTATGGGGATTTGAAAATGGTAGGATGGGTTGCTAATCTTGATTGATTTTTAGCATTTTGACCAACGGTTCAGAGAGATGGTGGCAATGAATTGGAAAAATACTTTGATAGCAAGTTACCTACGGCGTTGCCTAATTCTCTGTTTCTGCTGTCTTACCCTAATTGCCTGTCAGGCGGAAAAGCCCCCCATTGAATTTGCCCCCGCCGGAGCTGTGGTGCAAGAGGCCATTGTCTTCCAGCTAGAGCGAACCCAAACCGCCCTCAGTCAACAATTAAATGCCCCCACCCCTGGTTTTGAAGTCAGTAACATAAACGTCGAAAACATTGAGGCGATCGCCGTTAATAATCTACCGGCCTACCATCTGCGGGGGGTTTACAACCTAAAGTTAATTCTGCCCCGGCAAACCGTCACCCAAAAGCGTAATCCCTTTGATATTTATCTCCAGCGACAAAGTGAAGGCAAAAGTTGGCGACTATTGAGGAGGGACATCGACCCCCGCACTGACCGAGAACAGTGGAGCAGTTATTTGGTGGATTTTCAGGCCCCCGATGACGGGGACGGGGAAAATTCCTAGGATCCCTACCTAGCTCGACTTTGTACCCTGGACCACGGATGTTGTGCCCGTGGGATTTTCCAACACTACGGATTTGGCCTTGGCAGTTAATCCTTCCCCCATGGCCTCAATGAAGGCCGCCACCCGGATGGGATCAATGGTTTCACTGATTTTGCCATGGCGTTTGAGGGAGCTGGCCACAATTACTCCGTTGGCGGCTTGGATTAATTGACCGATATTGTCTTCGTCGGCACCACTACCAATGAAGACCGGCGTACCTTTGGCGGCATTGGTGGCCAATTCCAAATCCTCCAGGTTAGGGGGACTGCCCGTGGCCCAGCCAGAAAGAATAATGCCATCGGCCAAGCCCCGCTCAATGGTATCGGTCACAGCGGTGGTTAAATTCGGGGTTCCCAAGGGTCGGGCGTGTTTCACCAGCACATCCGCCAGAATGGCCACGTCACTGCCCAGTTCCCGCCGATAGCGCAATAGTTCGTGGGCGTTGCCTTCGATCAACCCCTGATCCGTGGCCATTACCCCCGTCAGCACATTGACTCGGATAAATTTGGCCCCCACACAACTGGCGATCGCCAAGGCACTGTGGGCATCGTTACGGAGGACATTAATTCCCACCGGGGCCACCACCAAACTTTGGAGGCGATCGACGATGAGGGTCATGGCACTGACCACCGCCGGATCCACCTTCTGCTTAGGGAAAGGAGCATCAAAAAAGTTTTCCACAATGATGCCATCCACTCCCCCGGCGGCTAGGGCTGTGGCCTCCTGTTCCGCCCTTTCAATGACGTTGGTAAGATTGCCTCCCCAACGGGCCGAAGTTGGCAATGGGAGGAGGTGTACAACGCCGATGACAGGATTATGGGTCTGAAAAGTTTGAAATAAATCCACTGCACTCGATCCTAAACGCCCCTGGGTGCCGGTCGGGCCCTCATTGTCCAAGATGGGCGGGTGATAAATTAAACAAAGGTAAGCCAATTAAGAATTGTACCCTAAGGCGGAAATTGACTGGAGGCCAGTTCCACCGGTCAAGGTATGATCTAAAAAATAACTTTTGCCCTGAGGTTGTAGCTCAGACGGATAGAGCAAGCGCCTCCTAAGCGCTGGGCCGCCGGTTCGACTCCGGCCAACCTCGCTTTTTTAAATTCCATTTTAAAATCCCATTGCCCCCGGTCTTAAACCTAATTTTCACCATGAAAAAAAGAGTTGCCCGTTTTCTCGCCCTAACCATGACCCTGGGTTTGCTTTGGTTTGGGGCCGTCGCCTGCACTAGTCAACCCCCTTCCCAGTTTGACCAAGCCCAACAGGAAAGTACCGAGCGGGGAGCCTCGGCGGTGGTGAAGGAATCCACCAAAGGCCAAGAATTAAATGCCTTTTTTCCTGAGGCATCTGGGGAATATGAACGGATTTTTACCCAGGAAAAACAAGGCTTTGCGGAAATTAAGCTCAAGCAAAATGGCGGAGATGTGGCCATGATGGCCATCAGTGATGTCACCAATAATCCCACCGCCGCCGACAAGTTCAAAGAAAGTACCCAGGATTTAGACGGTTTTCCCCTCGTCCTCCAGGGTTCTAAGGGAACGGCAATTTTAGTTGGCGATCGCTATCAGGTCAAAGTGATGTCCCGGGCAGATTCCTTTACCCCGGAGGATCGGGAAGAATGGCTGGCCAAGTTTGACCTCAGCGGGTTAGACAATTTAAGCAAGCGGAATTGACCGGATCTCTGAAGATTGTGAATCAACTATCTTTGCAAGATGGTTGAAGGTTAGCCCACCAGAAAAGTTTTAGCTTATTAGCCAATTTTTAAGGAGTATTTCCCGTGAGTAAATCTATCTATCAGTTAGTGGATGACCTGCCCAAAGGGGGTTTGACGGTGATGTTGCTCAATTCCCTGGACTTTGTGGCGCCGGGGCAATGGGAAAATTTGGTGGGTTTTGAAAATACCATCAAAAAAGTAACTGGGGAAACGGATCCCGCTTTAGTTAAACAAATTGGCGATCGGGCAGTGTGGCTATTCAACGACAAGTCCCAGGGCTACCAAAATGCCCTGTGGTTATATCAAACCGTTGATTCCACCGATAAGGCTTTGGGGGCGGCGGCCCTGGCTAATAAGGTGGGGGAAAATATCAACTTTTTAGGCTTTTTGAATAAAATTACCCCCAATCCCCAAAAGGCCCAGGCGATCGATCTATCGATTAAATTAGTGGCGGAACTGGTGGCTTTTTGCCAAATCAACGGCATTCCCGGCAACAGCATTGGGGATTTTGTCCGTTCCCTGACGGATTACAGTGGTGAGTCCTTGATCCGCATGGCCGCTTTGATTAGTTTTGACGGCATTATTCCCTTTGGTCCCAGTTTTGTGTTGACGACCCTAGACTTCCTGGAAAAGTTAACCCCCAAGGAGCTAGAGCAAAATCAGACTTTCAGTAAAATTAAGCCCCTCATCCCCGGCAACAGCACCAGCAGTCAGTTGGATTTCATCGGTGAAAGTTTCGGTTCCGTTCAGGGTTGGATGACTAGTTTCGTTGGCGATCGCCAGATTACGAGGGAAAGTTTAGTGAGTAAACTACGGGGTTTTATGGAAGTGACGGAGGATAAAATGGATTATTTGGCCGCCTTCATTGATATGTCCACCAATTACTACGAACATACGGGAACCCAAACCCTGGCCCACCGCTTAATTGAACGGGCGGTGGCGGAAATTTAACGAGGTTTAAAAAGTTATCAGGACTTTTCCAAAGGGGCAAAAATATTCAAACTTTTGGGCAGACATTTCACCTCAACGGGGGTAGTGCCAATAATTTCCCCATCCACTACGATCTTTTGGGGTGGGTTGGTTTTGACCTTAACGCTTTCCCCGTTGATATGTGAGATATTTTCGTTATCACTGGGATTTTTGGATAGGGCAGAGGCAAATAAATTAGTAACAACCCGTAAGCCCTGTAAAGCATTATGACTGCTGACAACGGTAATATCCAATAACCCATCGGTACAGGAAACCTCTCCGGCTCCCTGGGCAAACACCGAAGTGGGGGGCGCCGCATTGGCGATGGTAATAGCACTGGCTTCCATGGTGGTAATTTCCCCATCAATTTCAATTTCCACCTCAAACAATGCCTGTTCCCTCGCTTGTTGAATACCCGCAAAAATGTAAGCCATTATCCCTAGGTTATTTTTTAGTTCCCGGTCTGCTTTTTCCACCATTTCCGCTTCAAAACCTACCCCCGCCAATAACAACATTGGTATTTCATTGCACACCGCCGTGTCCACCACTTTGGTAATACCCCGACTAATGGTTTGGCAGGCCCCAGGAATTTGGGTAGGAATACCAAGGGCAACGGAAAAGGCGTTGGCAGTGCCCCGGGGAATAATGCCCAAAGGAATACCGCTGTTAATCAGGGCCGCCGCCACCCCGGAAACCGTGCCGTCACCACCGGAAGCAAGTACAAAGCTATCCTCCGATTCCTGGGAACGCTTAATTTTATTAACAATTTCTTTAGCTTGGTTAGTGACGTCAATATCAGCACTGGTAAAAATAATATTTAAATCAATTTCTGATTGCAAATGTTGTTTGATTAAATCCAATTCCTGCTCCGCATTGCCCTGTCCTGCCACGGGGTTAAAAATCAAATAACCAATCTTAGTTTTTACTAGTAATTTCACCACGGCTTTAGCGGTAGCCAAATTAATCGCCAAGGGGACATTGTAAACTTCACAAAGCCTCAATAAAGCGCGGATATCAGGCTCGTGGGGCTGGGCGTAGAGGGGATCGATCAGGAAAATAACCGCGGTAATTTCCCCGTCAATAATTTTGGTGGCAATTTGGGCATCACCCCCCAAGGGCCCTGGGGCCATTTTTTCAACGGTCAATCCCGTTCTTTGTTCAATCAATTCCCCTGTTTGGCCAGTGGCAATTAGGTCGTAGCGGGCGAAAAAAGTCCGGTGTTGCTGGACAAAATTAACCAGATCATCTTTCTTGTTGTCGTGGGCGATGAGGGCTATTTTGGTGGCCATGGAATTTACTGCGGGGAGAAATGATTGGTGGAATTTACCGGGGAAATGGCTCAGCCTTGGGGCTCATGTAAAGATGCGCTTTACATTGCGTCGATAACTTGAGATTGTAGTTAAGCCCGAGCGAATTGCGCCCATCAATAATGTTTGCTTATACTTTTAATTGGATTTTGGTGATTAATCCATCTAGTTTGTCCATGGCCAAGCATTGTCCGCCATAAAAGCGACTTGTTCACGAGGGGACACAAAATGTTGCAAGAATACGTTCTCTCCAGTCAACTCCCTGGGCAAAGTTTGGCAAGCCTTGTAATCTGGCTGATGTCAGAGTTTTAGATATTTAATAAACTTAACAACCTAATTACTAATTAAATTAATCCATGCAAACCTCCCTGTCTGCGGCGGAATCCCCGGGCCAGTCCCTTGATGATCTTTTAGCAGAAGTCGATCGCCGTCGTAATTTTGCGATCATTTCCCACCCCGATGCGGGGAAAACCACCCTTACGGAAAAATTACTTCTTTACGGGGGGGCCATTCAGGAAGCGGGGGCCGTCAAAGCCCGTCGTACCCAACGCAGTGCCACTTCCGATTGGATGGCCATGGAACAACAACGGGGTATTTCCATCACTTCCACCGTTTTGCAGTTCGACTACCGGGGTAAGATTCTTAATTTGCTGGATACCCCCGGCCACCAAGATTTTAGTGAAGATACCTACCGAACCCTGGCCGCCGCCGACAATGCGGTGATGTTAATTGATGCGGCTAAGGGCTTAGAAACCCAGACCCGCAAGTTATTTGAAGTTTGCCGCCTGCGCCATCTACCCATTTTCACTTTTATTAACAAGCTCGATCGCCCGAGTTTGTCCCCCCTGGAGTTAATGGATGAAATTGAACAGGAATTGGGCATGACCACCTATGCCGTCAACTACCCCATGGGCACCGGCGATCGATTCCGGGGGGTCTATGACCGCCTCAGCCAAGTTATCCATCTCTTTGAACGGACAGGGGCCCACGGCAGTAAAAAAGCCTCTGACCAAACCATTGCCATCGACGATCCGCAATTGGAATCCTTGCTAGGGGCAGATTTATATACAGAGTTTCAGGATGAGTTGGAATTAATCGACGGAGCCGGGGCAGAATTTGATTTAGCCGCTGTCCATGCCGGCGAAATGACCCCCGTATTTTTCGGTAGTGCCATGAATAACTTCGGGGTGGAGCTCTTTTTGCAAGCTTTTTTGGACTATGCCGCCAAACCGGAAGCCCATGAGAGTAACCGGGGCGTCATCGAACCTACTTACCCAGAATTTTCCGGCTTTGTGTTCAAACTCCAGGCCAATATGGATCCCAAGCACCGGGATCGCATTGCTTTTTTACGGGTTTGTTCCGGCAAATTTGAAAAAGATATGGTGGTGAAACATCCCCGCACAGGAAAAACAGTCCGTCTCTCCCGACCCCAAAAACTGTTTGCCCAGGAACGGGAATCGGTGGATATTGCCTATGCAGGGGATGTAATTGGTTTAAATAATCCAGGGGCTTTCACTATCGGGGATACCGTCTATACCGGTGAAAAATTAATTTATCCCCCCATTCCTTCCTTTTCGCCGGAGTTATTTGCTTACCTCAAATCCACCGATCCCAGTCAGTATAAAAACTTCAAAAAGGGGGTGGCGGAGCTACAGGAAGAAGGGGCGGTGCAAATTCTCCAATCCCTGGATGAAAGTAAGCGGGATCCCATTCTAGCCGCCGTGGGGCAACTGCAATTCGAGGTGGTACAGTACCGTCTGCAGGAAGAATATGGGGTGGAAACTAGGCTGGAGCCATTGGGATTTTCCCTAGCCCGTTGGGTGGTGGAAGGTTGGGACGCATTGGAAAAAGCCGGACGGTTATTTAACACTGTGGTGGTCAAAGACCGCTGGGATGCCCCCGTTTTGCTCTTTAAAAATCAGTGGAATTTAGAGCAGGTTAAAGGGGATTGTCCAGATTTAAAATTAAGTGCGATCGCCATTCCCCCTTCCCTTTGAATGTTGGGGTAACAAAGTAACTTTTGCAGAATAATGATTAGTTTAAAAGTATTAAAACGGGAGTGGTTTTCCAATGTTAAGGAAGATGTGTTAGCCGGAGCAGTGGTGGGGTTAGCCCTTATTCCCGAAGCCATCGCCTTTTCCATCATTGCCGGGGTTGATCCCAAGGTGGGACTCTACGCATCCTTCATTATTGCGGTGTTAACAGCCTTTTTCGGCGGGCGATCGGGATCCATCTCGGCGGCGACGGGGGCCATGGCTCTGTTAATGGTGGATTTGGTCAAAGATCATGGTTTGCAATATCTTTTGGCCGCCACAATTCTGACAGGAATTTTTCAAATTGCCTTTGGGGTTTTCAAAATTGCCAAACAGATGCGTTATGTACCCCGGGCGGTGGTTTTAGGCTACATTAATGCCCTGGCCGTGTTGATTTTCTTGGCTCAATTACCCCAGCTTGATCCAACAAAAATTAGTCAATATTGGTTAGTTTATTTAATTCTTGCTTGTTCCCTGGCCATTATTTATATTCTACCCAGATTTATTAAGATTTTTCCCTCTCCTTTAGTGGCCCTATTTGTCATGACCAACGCCACTATTTTTCTGAAATTAGATGTGCCCACTGTGGGGGATATGGGGGAATTACCCGCCAGTTTACCAATCTTTTTATTACCGCAAATCCCCCTTAATCTAGAAACTTTTCAGATTATTTTGCCCTATTCCCTCACCCTGGCGATCGTGGGTCTATTAGCCTCATTTTTAACCGCATCTTTAGTGGATGAATTAACCGATACCCCTAGCGATAAAAACCGGGAAGCCAAAGGTCAAGGTATTGCCAATATCGTCACTGGCTTTTTTGGGGGCATGGCAGGCTGTGGCATGATTGGGCAATCGGTTATTAACGTGCAATCCGGTGGTAGGGGTAGACTTTCCACTTTTTGTGCTGGAATTTTTCTGCTAATTGCCATTTTGGGGCTAAAAGATTGGGTACGACAAATGCCCATGGCAACTCTGGTGGCGATTATGATTATGGTTTCCATTGGTACATTCCGCTGGTCTTCCTTGCGGGATTTTCGTAAGGTTCCCCAAAGTGAAAATATAGTCATGTTCACCACGATGGGGCTGATTATAGTCACCAGCAACTTTGCCCTGGGGGTAGCGGCGGGCATTATTATGAGTACGGTATTTTTTACCCGTAAAATTGCCCAACTTGTTTTTGTCGATAAGGTTTTAACAGAGGATGGCAACCATCGTATTTATAATGTTGCTGGTCAAATTTTCTTTGTCTCAAAAGAAGAATTTTTAGAGGCATTTGATTTCGATGAATTGGTGGATCGGATCACCATTGATTTAACCCATGCCCACCTCTGGGATCAAGGAGCCGTTGCTACTGTTGAGCAGATTATGACTAAATTCCGGCGCAATGGCATTGATGTGGAATTAGTAGGCTTAAACGAAGCTAGTGCCACCCTTTGGCAAAAGTTAACGAATTATCAACAGCCTGAACTTATTACTTCTTCCGGGGAAAGTTAATCAAATTTAATATTCTTATGATTATCTATTTGTTAAATAGTTTTTTATAAATAAAATCATTGTGAAAAATATTTTACTCTGCACCGATGGATCGGATTTTGCCCAGCAGAGCTATCCCTACGCCGCTTGGGTTGCTCAAAAATTACGGGGAAATATTCAGATTCTCTACGTCACTGATGTCCGGGCTCAAAAGGCAGTGGAATCGGTTAATCTCAGCGGCAGTATTGGTTTAGGTACTTCCGAAGAACTTTTAAAACAATTAGTGGATTTAGAACATACTAAAGCTAAGCTCAACAACCAAAAAGCAAAGCTGATTTTAGCAACTGCCAAAGATAACTTAAAACAAGCTGGAGTGGAGTCCGTACAAGCTATCCATAAAACGGGATTTTTGCTAGATTGTTTAGACGACTTTAATGCTAGTGCCGATTTAATTATTTTGGGAAAACGGGGGGAAACTGCCAAATTTGCCCAGGGTCATTTGGGGGCAAATATGGAAAGAATTATCCGCAGTATCCATAAGCCTTGTTTAGTCACACCAAAGCAATTTAAACCTATTCAAAAAATCCTCCTAGCCTACGATGGCAGTGCCAGTTGCAGAAAAATACTACAGTTTTTGGCAAGTTCTCCACTCTTTGCCAATTTACCTTTGCACATTATCACCGTCGGTAAAACCAGTGGGGATACCCAGGCGATCGCCAGATTAGCGGAGGCTGAAAAAGGGACAAAACAAGCTGGATTTAATCCCATTGCTGAATTGCTGGTGGGCCATGCGGAGGAAGCCATTATCCAGTACCAAGAAAAAAATAACATTGACTTACTCCTGATGGGAACCCATGGCCACAGCCGCATCCGCAGTTTAGTTATTGGTAGCACCACTGCCCAGGTTCTACGGAAAACAGCTATCCCTGTGTTAACTTTCCGGTAAGATGTTGAAAAATCATTTCTAAAAATTCTTAGGACATGGTTGAAACGTTATGGCAACTCCAGTATTAAGAAAATCAGAAGAAGTTACCCGCTTAAATGGGGTTCGATGGGAAACATACCAGGCTTTGTTACTAGATTTAGCAGAATCTCCTGGTAAAAAGTTAACCTTTGATCGGGGTGTTTTAGAAATTATGACTCCATTACCAGAGCATGAAATTAATAAGAGCTTTTTGGGGCGTTTAGTGTGGACAACAACGGAGGTTTTGGGCTTAGAAGTTCTTAGTTTAGGCTCTACTACTTTAAACCGCCAGGATTTGCAGAAGGGCATTGAGCCGGATGAGTGTTTTTATATTCAAAATGAAATTTTAGTTAGGCAGAATACAACCTTTGATTTTACCGTTGATCCAGTTCCTGATCTTGCCATTGAAGTTGATATTACAAGCAGTTCCTTGAATCGATTAAAAATTTATGGAGCATTGGGAGTCGCTGAAGTTTGGCGATTTGATGGGCAAGATTTGCTGATTTATTGCCTGAAGAATGGGGAATACCAAGAGCAGGAACAATCCCAAGTTTTACCAATCCTATCGAAGATCATTATTTTGGATTTTTTGAAACGACGACGGCAAATGGGAGAAAATGCCCTCCTGCGGGAGTTTCGGCAATGGTTACAGAATCATTTGCTAAAGTGAAGTGCTTGATAAATCCATCCTTTTTATATCCCTGCATTAAAACCTATGGCCTTCGCCGTTGACAGTAACCTAATTGGTAAAATTCTCAGCCCTGCTTTAGGCCTCTGGCTCCGTTCCCAGGTGGAGACCGTGGAAACTCTGGAGTTGGCCATTGACGGTAAGGACAGTCAAATTTTGAGGGGTTACGTGCCGAAGGTGGCCTTGACCAGCGAAGAAGCTATTTACCAAGGATTACGGCTAGGCAGGGTTTTGTTGCGGGGGGAAAATATTCGGGTCAATATCGGACAAGTAATCAAGGGCAAACCCCTAAAACTTTTGGAACCGATTCGGGTTAGTGGTGAACTACAAATTTCCCAAGCCCACCTCCAGGCTTCCCTTGCTTCCGAACTCCTCAGCAATGCTTTCTTGGAATTATTGATTGCCCTTTTGGCGGAACAGGGTATTGCCTCCCCCAAGGAACAGTTGGCGCAATACCATTTCACTTGGCAGTCGATCGCCTTGGAGCATCAATCTTTTCAACTAAAGGGCCAGGTAACGGAAAAAACGGGGACAGTCCACGATCTTTTAGTTAAAGCGCGTTTGGAGTTAGCAAGTCCCAAAACCCTACACTTGGAAGAAATTGAATTGGTGGGGCTACCGGCGATTGCCGACCATAACTTGGAACGATTAATCGTTGACCTGGGGGAAGATGTGGATTTGGAAGCCCTGCACCTTAACAATGGGGAGCTTTCCTGTTTAGGTAAATTGTTGATCCGTCCCTAGGCATTAGCCCCTATCCGCAACCACGTTTCAGGTTTTGATGATCCAACCAGTATTATGGGACGGTGAGGGAGTCATTCAATGGGAAATTTAACGATGGCCTATCTAGGGTTTGATCCTGGCCGAGATAAATGTGGGTTGGCTGTGATGACCGGCGATCGCCAAATTTTGTACCATGCCACAGTGCCATCGGAGGAAGTGGAAAAACAATTACCCCAACTCTGTGACCAA
This sequence comes from uncultured cyanobacterium, assembly GCA_963704945.1. Lineage (GTDB taxonomy): Bacteria > Cyanobacteriota > Cyanobacteriia > Cyanobacteriales > Microcystaceae > Synechocystis. The sequence goes on from CAVPII010000017.1 coordinate 123,569, forward strand.
TACCAAGTTAAACAGGTGGTAATGGGCAATCAGACCACTGCTAAGGAATGGCAAGCAAAGTTAAACAAATATCTCCCCCCCAATTTGGCCCTAGCCCTGGTTAATGAGCGCAACAGCACCGCTGAAGCCAGGGAACGGTATTGGCAGATGTACCCCCCCAAAGGTTTGGGTAGTTTAGTGCCCCTGGGTTTAAGGACTCCCCCCCGCCCGGTGGATGATATTGTTGCTATTTTATTGATCGAGCGCTACTTAGATGGTGGCCATTCCTAGGGGCCAGGGGAGTAAGTTTTATGGATTGGTGGAAAAAATTACAGGATAATTCCTTGGCCCGCTGGGGCGTAATTTTACTGTTGATATTTTACGTTGCGGTCATTGGAGCGGACATTTTTGCCCCCTATAATCCCTACGGTTCCCAGGTAGATGGTTCCCTGTTACCCCCCACCCAGATCCATTGGCGATCGCCAGAGGGGGCATGGATTGGCCCCACCGTTTACCCCACCAGGCAATTACCCACGGACTTAGAAACGGGTTTACGACCTTTGGAAATGGATTTTAGCCAACCCTCCCCGGTGCGCCTTTGGGTCAAGGGAGATGGCTATGTTTGGGGCAATATCACCCTGCCCCTCCCCCCCAGTTTTAAACCGGTGGAAATTTTCCCTGGCATCAAAGGCGATCGCCATTTAATCGGAACCCTCGGCCCGGAAAACTCAACTTGCTAGGCACCGACGAACAGGGGCGGGATCAATTTAGCCGTTTATTATTCGGCGGCAGAATTAGTTTATTTATTGGCTTAATTGGCATCACCATCTCCTTTCCCCTGGGAATGTTGGTGGGGGGCATTGCTGGTTATTTTGGTGGCTGGTTGGATGTGCTTGTTAATGCGCTTGGTGGAAGTGCTAATGACCATTCCAGGTATTTACCTATTGGTGGCCTTAGCGGCGGTACTCCCCCCCGGTTTAAGCAGTGCCCAAAGGTTCTTTCTCATCGTCGTCATAACATCGTTTATCAGTTGGTCGGGATTAGCTAGGGTAATTCGAGGGCAAGTTCTATCCCTCAAACAACAGGAATATGTACAGGCGGCCAAGGCCATGGGGCGGCCCTGGGCGTATCATTGTGCGGCATATCCTTCCCCAAACGGCCAGCTACATCATCATTTCCGCCACCCTAGCGGTGCCTGGTTTTATCGTGGCGGAGTCGGTGCTGAGCTTGATCGGCTTGGGCATTCAACAGCCTGATCCCAGTTGGGGAAATTTACTTTCCATTGCCACCAATGCATCTATTTTGGTTCTGCAACCCTGGCTTGTCTGGCCCCCGGCATTGTTAATTATTTTGACAGTCCTAGCCTTTAATTTACTGGGGGATGGCTTACGGGATGCCCTCGATCCCCGCAGTTTACGGGATTAATTCCTATCGAAAAAAGTTAAACTCCTCACCATGACAATTAACCCCTGTACAGGACGGGGCCTGGGGTAAAATCAACCATGGATAACTGCTCCAACAACAATAGGTCTGCCATGGTTTACACTCCTGCTCCGATTAAATTTGGTACTGATGGTTGGCGGGGGGTAATTGCAGCGGAATTTACCTTTGAAAGGGCTTCCCAGGTGGCGGCAATCTCGGCCCAGGTACTGGCGGAAGAATTTGGGGGCAATGGTCGGGAAAATCGAATTATTGTCGGTTACGATCGCCGTTTTATGGCGGATCAGTTTGCTTTATTAGTGGCCAAGACAGTGCAAGAGTTGGGCTTTGAAGTTTGGCTCAGCGAAAGTTATGCCCCCACCCCTGCGTTTAGTTGGGCCGCCCATCAGGAAAATGCTTTGGGGGCTTTGGTATTAACCGCCAGCCATAACCCCGCTAATTACCTGGGATTGAAGGTGAAAGGAGCTTTCGGTGGTTCCGTCGGCGGTGACATCACCGAAAAAATCGAAACTCAATTGAAAAATCCCTTACCCCCGCCACAGGAAGGAGGCAGTTTAAAATATTTTGATCCCTGGCCCAGTTACTGCCAAGGCCTCCAGGCAAAGGTGGATGTGGCCCCCATTAAATCAGCCATTGAGCAGGGAAAATTACGGGTTTTTGCCGATGTAATGCACGGAGCGGCGGCCAGTGGTTTACAACGCCTGCTAGGTTGCCCCATTGATGAAATTAACGGCGATCGGGATCCCTTGTTTGGCGGTGCTTCCCCGGAACCTTTACCCAAGTACGTTCCTAAATTGTTAGATGCCCTCAAAACCGCCGCCCAGGCCGGGGGGTCAGAATTACGGGTAGGATTAATTTTTGATGGGGATGCTGACCGCATTGCCGCCGTTGATGGCCAGGGTAATTTCCTCAGTTCCCAGGGCTTAATCCCGATTTTGATTTACCATCTGGCTACCCAAAAAGGTTTAACGGGGGAGATTGTTAAAACCGTCAGTGGCTCCGATTTAATCCCCAAATTGGCCGAACTCTACAGCATTCCCCTCACCGAAACGGCGATCGGCTATAAATACATTGCCGACCGGATGTTAACCAATCCTGTCTTGATCGGCGGAGAAGAATCCGGGGGCATTGGCTACGGTGGCCATATTCCCGAGCGGGATGCACTTTTGTCCGCTTTATACGTGTTGGAAACGGTGGTGCAGTCCCACCAGGACATTAGTGAGCAATACCGACGGCTTCAGGGAAAAGTTGACTTTGTTAGCGAATACGATCGCATTGATCTACCCCTAGCCAGCATGGCAATTCGCACGGCTTTGGTAGAAACCCTAGAAAAAACTCCCCCCACAGAAATTGCCGGGGAAGCCATAACTAATTTACTCACCACCGACGGCTACAAATTCCGCATGGCCGGGGGGGGCTGGCTACTAATTCGTTTTAGTGGAACGGAACCCCTACTGAGACTTTATTGTGAGGCCCCGACAAATTTGAGGGTACAACAGGTGTTGCATTGGGCGGAGCAATGGGCAAATTCGGTAACGCCTTCCAGGCCTGCATAATCATCTGACTGAGGTTGTCCCGCTGGACGTAGTCTAATATGCCATCCTCCGCCAGGATTTCCTTGACTACGTCTTCCAAGGACTGATTATTGGCCGGCCCAGTTAATGACCCCGGCGATCGCCACCGCCACTAGTTCCTCATTGGCGGGGAACCGACGGAGAGCATCTAATTCAGCGTAGTTTTTGGGGATGGCGTAGTGCATAGGTTTGGAAGCCTAGCATAATTCCCCTGATTAAGCAATGGTTATAGATTGGAGATTGTTGTTTGTGATTCAGCTAAGACCAAATACGGGTTAGGGAGAGAATAAAACCTGGTAGCACCCCTTCCCCGGATAACATTTCTGGATGTTCAAGAATCTCAACGGTCTTGTCCCTTAAACGGTAAATTTCCACTCGGTGATTTTGGGGATCAATCAACCATCCCAAGCGCGCGCCATTCCCAATGTATTCCCGCATTTTCTCTTGCAGGGTAGAAAGGCCGTCCGTCTTTGATCTTAATTCAACAACAAAATCAGGACAAAGCGGTACAAATCCCTCTTTCTCGGATGAACTCAAGGCATCCCAGCGATCATGGCTAACCCAAGCGGCATCGGGGGAACGGGTAGAACCATCGGGCAAGCTAAAACCTCCAGAAGACTCAAACACGACCCCTAGCTCGGGATGGTCTTCAGCCCAATTCCAGAGTTGTGCGGTAATGCTAATATTGCGTCGGCTAGACTCGCCACCAGTTGGGGGATTCACAATTAATTCTCCGGTGGCAGTTCGTTCTAAGCGGAGATCTCGATTGGCCGCGGCGATCTCCATGAATTGTTCCGGAGTCACAGTTAGGGGCGTTTCGGGAAGACAAATAGATAACCGCATAATCATCTAGGCCTTGGAGCATCTGACTACATTCACCCTATCAGTTCTCCTGAAAATCAAGTAAGGTCTAGCGTTGATTGACGACCTATACTGTTTTTTTGCAAATCAAAATTAGAGCTATGGCAGTTGGCGTTGAAATAAGGTTTACGTCAAACAAATTGGCCAAGGACAATCCACTCCAAAGGCAGAAATAACTGCTTTGGGTGGACTACCTCGCCATTTTCTATAGTCTCGTGTAGGGCTTGGGCTCTTAACCTTGGGCAAGAATTCCAGCGGCGGCGGCCACCCCAGCACCGGGGGTTACTCCTTCGTAACCTAATTCAATTAAGGTTGCTTCCAAGGCCCCAATGCAACTGAGAATATCTCGATCACACACAAAACCGAGGTGGCCAATGCGAAAGATTTTTCCCTTGAGGTGATCTTGACCACCGGCCATGGCAATGTCGAATTTTTTCCGCATGGTGGAGCGAATTTTTTCCGCGTCTACTCCGAGGGGAGCAACGGCGGTGATGGCATTACTGGCCGCATCATCAGGGGCAAATAAAGGCAAATTCAAGGCTTTCATGGCCGCCCGGGTGGCATTGGTGTGCCTTTGGTGACGGGCAAAAATGCCCTCCAGACCTTCTGCTTTCATCATTTGCAAAGATGCCTGCAACCCATACATCAAATTGATGGGGGGAGTGAAGGGAGAACTATCCTCGTCGGTGGATTTTTTGTATTTTTTCAAATCCAAGTAAAAACGGGGAATGGTGGCGGTTTCGTAGGCTTTCCAGGCCTTGGCCCCCACAGATACAAAACCTAAGCCCGGGGGAATCATGTAACCCTTTTGGGAACCGGAAGCTACCACGTCCAGACCCAGTTCATCGATCGCCACGGGGGTTGCCCCCAAACTGGTGACTGCATCCACAATCATCAACGCTTGCCCATGGGCCTTGGCGGCGGCATTAATGGCGGCGAGATCATTCAGCACCCCGGTGGAAGTCTCCGAGTGGGTAATAATCAGAGCTTTAATGGTTTTGGCAGTATCCGCTTCTAGGAGGGTTTTGAACTCATTGGGATCGAGGGGTTTACCCCATTCTGCTTTGACTTCTTCCACTGCCAAGCCAAAGGTTTTTGCTACTTTTACCCAACGATCGCCAAATTTACCGTTGTTGCCCACCAATACCCGATCGCCAGGGCTGAGGAAATTGATAATGCCCGCCTCCATGGCCCCGGTACCGCTGGCGGTCACCATCAGCACATCATTTTGGGTCTGATGTAACCATTTGAGGTTTTCCGTCAGTTCAGCGATGATTTTGCTAAATTCCCCACTGCGGTGGCCCATAGGGTGTTTGGCCATGGCCAACAAAACCTTTTCCGGTACGGGAGTCGGCCCGGAATCATCAACATTTGCTTATTATCCATCGCGGTCAATCCTCCCCTTCGCTAAACGCAGTCAGGTAATTTTCTAGGGTTAATTTACAGTCAATTGCTATCAATGCCTAAGTTTGGGGGCATGATAGTTAGGCTTCCCATATTACCAAAACATGGCCTGGCAAAATTTACCTGGGTTCTTGATTGATTTCCCAAGGGATTGCCACAAAAATGGCACACCGAAAATGGGCATCTCTAAAAGATTGCCTCAGTGTAATTTCAAGGCAGACCGTACAATGGAAAGCAAGTAATTATTGACGCGAATAACCCGAATGTCCGCCATCACCCTAACTCTCCTCCTCCCGGGCAAAAGTACTGCTGTCCAAAGTTGGACCTTCGATTCTGAGCCGACCATTCGCATCGGTCGGGCGGCGGATAACAATGTGGTACTTTACAGCGCGGTGGTGTCCCGCCACCATCTAGATTTGGTCTTGGAAAATGGAGTTTGGAAAGCAGTTAATCTTGGGGCTAATGGTACCTATATTGAAGGTAATCCCATCGAAGATTTACCCCTGAAAGATGGAGTTGTGTTATGCCTTGCCAGTTCTGGCCCGAAAATTCAAATTAATCTCGGTTCAGGGTTAATTTCCAGCAAGCAAGGGCAGGAACCAGATTCCGAAGGAGATGATTCCAGTCATCGCCATTCAGGGGATTCTGAAGATACCGTCATTAATTAATCCCCCCAAAGACAACTCCTGAATGATAATTAACGGAATAATCAAAATTATCAATTCGTCATTTCAACCCCTTTCAACGGCGATCGCCAGGTCATGTCCACCAAAAGTAAAATTTTCCTGATTCTGCTGATTTTTTGCCCCCTTTCCTTTGCCGCCCACTGGTGGGGATGGGGAGAGACTACCGTATTCATTCTGGCGGGTTTAGCCATTGTGCCCCTGGCCGCTTTTATGGGAACCGCCACCGAAGAAATTGCCGTGGTTATTGGCCCCAATGCCGGCGGTTTACTCAATGCCACCTTTGGCAATGCAACGGAATTAATTTTGGCCTACATCGCCCTCAAGGAAGGCCTAATTGACGTGGTCAAAGCCACCCTAACGGGGTCCATCATTGGCAACTTACTATTAGTGATGGGTTTTGCCGTGTTCCTGGGGGGATTGCGATATAAGGAGCAAAATTTTAAACCGATCGCCGCCCGCTTAAATGCTTCCACCATGAACCTGGGGGTAGTGGCAATTTTATTACCCACCGCCCTGCAATATACGTCCACCGGCGTTTCGGAAACGATAATCCAGCAATTGTCCGTGGCCGTGGCGGTCATTTTAATTGGGGTTTATATCCTCTCCCTAGTTTTCTCCATGGGCACCCATGCCTACCTCTATGACGTGGGAATAACGGAAAATATGGAAATGCCAGAAGTTGGGGAGAGCTTACCGACTATGACAGAACCGACGGAAGAAGAAAAACCCAATATATGGCTCTGGACTGGGGTTTTACTACTGGTAACCTTGGGGGTCGCAGTGGAATCGGAATTATTGGTGGGTTCACTGGAAGTGGCCACCGATTCCCTGGGATTAACGGCCCTGTTTACCGGGGTAATATTGCTACCCATCATTGGTAACGCCGCAGAACACGCCACGGCAGTTACCGTTGCCATGAAGGACAAAATGGATCTTTCTATGTCCGTAGTGATGGGGTCTAGCCTCCAAATTGCCTTTTTTGTGGCTCCCATGCTAGTTATCCTCGGCTGGGTGATCGGGCAACCCATGGATTTGAACTTCAATCCCTTTGAGTTGGTGGCCGTTTTAGTGGCGGTGCTGATTGTCAACTCCATCAGCAGTGACGGCAGTTCTAACTGGTTAGAAGGGGTTTTACTCCTAGCCACCTATGCCATTGTGGCCCTGGCTTTTTACTTCCATCCCACCCTTCCCATGGGCTTGCTTTAGGAACACTGAAGCTAAACCCTGGGTAAAGTCACCGCCTGGGGTTGGTTTTGGTATTTTCCCTTCCGGGTTTGATAGCTGACATCGCAGTCTTCCCCTTCAAAAAATAGCAATTGCACAATGCCTTCGTTGGCGTAAATACGACAGTCCGCACTGGATGAGTTGGAAAATTCTAGGGTCAAATGGCCGCACCAGCCCGCTTCCCCTGGAGTTAAATTAGCAATGATACCCGCCCTGGCATAAGTACTTTTACCAATACACAGCACCGTTACATTATCTGGAATAGCTAAGCGTTCCACAGCGACCCCCAAACCGTAGGAATGGGCTGGCAAAATAAAATAACTACCGCTGGCATCCCTATGCAATTCCGTTTGCTCCAAGTTATGGGGATTGAAGTTTTTGGGGTCAACAACGGTGCCGGGAATATGGCGAAAAATACGAAAATCCGCAGAAGAAAGGCGAATATCGTAGCCGAAACTGCTCAGGCCGAAGGAAATTACTGGCCTCGCCTCCACCTGGCGCATCAATTGGGGTTCAAAGGGTTCAATCATCCCCTGGGCGGCCTGGGTACGAATCCAAATATCGTTTTTGATCATGGGCGGGGACTAGGGAAAAAAGGGAAAATCATTATAAACCGGCGATCGCCATTCAAGGCTTAGGCACACTAAACCAATAATTTAGTTTCAGTACTAATCATTGGCAATTTCTACCACTTTTTCAAGCTCCGAGTTCCCCTATCCATTGCAACTGAAGGGGTAAACAAATCTTTTGCAGGTCATATTTTTGCTTAACTAACTCCCGGGCATTTTTACCTAGGCGTTCTCTCTCTTCTGGGTTTTCCAGCAATTGGCAAATAGTTTCTGCAATGGCGGGGTAATCAAAAAAGTCAACCAATTTCCCCGTTTCCCCATCGGTAATCACTTCCCGCACCGGATCCGTTGCACTGGCGGCGATCGCACAACCACAACTCATAGATTCTAGTAAACTCCAGGAAAGGACAAACGGGTAACTTAAATAAACGTGGACAGTGGAAATTTGGAGGAGGTTAATAAAATAATTGTAGGGAACATTACCAAGGAAATAGATTCGATTTAGCTGATCTATAGTTAGCTTGGGTTTAATTTCTTCCCAAAAAATATCCCGCCAAGAACGATCTCCCGGAGGTTTTGCCCCATAACTTACGCCATTCCCCCCCACAATCAACACCTTTGCTTGGGGACGTTTGAGCAAAATTTCTGGTAGCGATCTCATGAAGCTATGGTAGCCCCGGTAGGGTTCCAAATTACGATTAACAAAAGTAATAATTTCATCTTTAGGGGTCAGGGTAATTTTGTTATTAAAGGTAAGGCTAGCCTTGGGATTAGGACGAAGAATATTAGTGTCAATACCGTCATGGATGATTGTTAATTTGGAACGAAATGGTTCGGGAAAAGAATCTGCTTGCCATTGGGTGGGAGCTAAGCCTCCATCGGCAATGTCAAAGTGGAGTCGGTGATTTAAATTTTTCCAACGAATACGACAAACTTCCGTTTCATCAATGGTGCTAAATTCTGGATCAAAAGTCGTGTCATAGCCGGAGGCATGGTAAAAAAATTCGCAGTAGATGGCGAGTTTTGCCTGGGGCCAGACGTCTTTAATGAATAAACTTTCTCCCCAACCGGGGTTAGAAACTATAACGTCGGGATTAAAGCCCGATTGTTTTAATTTTTGAGCTTGGTGAAATATTGCTTCTGCCCGGATAGTTTTAGTTTCAAAATCAATTAACCAAGGGTGGATATTGGGGGCACTGCCCCGGCTGGGAAAATAGGAAATTAGCTGAACACCTTGCCACTCACTGGGGGCTTTTTGTTGCATAATGAAAGCCAAAACTCGGTGCCCTTGCTTAACGAGGGCGGGGGCTAGGTGTTTGAATTGCCCAGGAAAATTTTGATGGATAAAAAGAATGTTCATTATTCACTTTTGTCTTGGTTAACACACCGGAAAAGAGCATTGCCCCTCAGTATTAGTAAATTACTTGAGCAATCCTTGCAACCATGGCCGATTGCCAACCCCTAGAAGAATCTCTCCGGCAAATTTGGGGTTATGACCAATTTCGCTATCCCCAAAGGGAGGTCATTGATTGTCTATTAGCGGGGCAGGATTGCTTAGTCGTATTGCCCACGGGGGGCGGAAAATCCCTTTGCTTTCAACTGCCGGCCCTGCTGTCGGAGGGACTAACCCTGGTGGTATCACCGTTGGTGGCTTTAATGGAAGACCAGGTGCAAAGTTTACGACGTCAAAACCTTCCCGCCGCTTGTCTCCACAGCCAGTTGAGCCGCCCGGAGCGGAAACAGGTTTTGCAATTGCTGGCTAATCAAAAATTAAGACTGCTCTACCTTTCCCCAGAAACGTTATTGAGTGAACGGGTGTGGGATTTACTGCGGCAACCCCACCTTAAACTGCAGGGTTTGATGCTGGATGAGGCCCATTGTTTGGTGCAATGGGGAGATAGTTTCCGCCCAGCCTATCGACGTTTGGGGGCTTTTCGTCAGGGGTTACCGCCGGTTAATGCTTCCATTCCCCTAGCCGCTTTTACCGCCACCGCTGATCCGGAGCAACAGGCTTTGATTGTGGAGGGTTTAAAACTGCGATCGCCAGCCCATTTCCAGGTCAGTCCCTACCGGCCCCAACTGCAACTAAAAGTGAAAACTGTATTGAGTGAATACTGTCGTCGGCAAGAACTGCGGCGTTTTTTGACCAACCATCTCCACCAAACTGGTTTAATCTACGTCCGTACCCGCACCATGGCGATCGCCTTAGCCCAATGGTTAGTGGATCGGGGCTTTGAAACAGCGGCCTACCACGGGGACTAGGGGCCCAACAGCGGCGACAACTGGAACAACGGTGGTTAACGGGGAAATTAACTTCTGTGGTCTGTACCAATGCCTTCGGTTTGGGCATTAATAAACCCGATACTCGCTGGGTGTTGCATTACCAAGCTCCTCTGGTGTTGATGGATTACCTCCAGGAGATTGGCCGGGCGGGGAGGGATTTACAGCCGGCGGAATGTTTAACCCTGGTTAGTGAGCCCACAGGCTGGTTCGACCATGGCGATCGCCAATTGCGGCAATATTTTTTAACCCAGGCGGAAAAGTACCTGCAACGCTCCCAAGCCTTAAGCGGTGAACTTCCCCCCCAGGGCAATTTAGTGGAATTAAAACCCCATTTTCCCGATTTAGAAATGGCCTTAGCTTGGTTGCATCGTCAAGGCTGTCTGCAATGGCTAGATCCTTTCAACTATCAAATTAACCCCGGGGCAACAGTGCCCAGTCCCCTGGGGGATTTAAAACACCAGTACCGGATAATGGGGCGTTATTTAACCAGTCGTAATTGCCGTTGGCAAACCATACTCCAGTCCTTTGGGGATAATTCCAAGACAGCCCAGCAACCCTGTGGCACCTGTGATAATTGTTTAGCTAAACGTCGGGGTTTGAAAATTACTCTGAACCAAGGGGAGTAAGGATTTTGCTACAGTGATCAGTGATCAATTTTGCATCCTATTCCACCATGGCCAGCCCGCCCCTTGTAAGCATCATTATTCCCACCTACCGGGCTGAAAGTACCATTGCCTTTACCCTCCGCAGTGTGCTGGCCCAGACCTATGGCCATTGGCAGGTGGTAATGGGCGTGGACGATCAAGTTGATTACCTAGAGTTATTGGCCCATCAGGGCATAAAAGATCCCAGACTAAAACAGGTTTTTACCGGGGGAATCGGTAGTGGGGAGGCGATCGCCAGAAATGCGGCGGTAACTATTTGTGAAGGGGATATTGTGGCTAACCTAGATGCGGATGATGCCTTTGCCCCCGATCGCCTAGAAAAACTTGTACCCCTGGCCCAAAAATATGGAGTGGCGATCGATAACACCGGGGTTTTTAATACGGATTTAGTGCTCTACAAACAGCCTTTTCCCGAAAGAAAAGAAGTCAGCTTTGCTACCCCAGAAGATATTCTTGGCCCCCGTATTCCCTTTTTTCCAGTTTTTCAGCGGCAATTTCTCGGTAATGGTTGGACAAAAGTACCCTTTGCGGCGGATGTCCTCTTTAACCTGGAACTATTAAGTCGGGTTCAACAAGTGGCCATCCATCCCCAACCCCTCTACCGTTATTACAAAAGGGAAAATTCCATCACCCAATCCGCCCAAGCCTTTAAAACAGCAGAAAACGCTTACCTGGCCATTTTGCAACTGTTGGATCAAGGAGCCTTGGATTTAACCCCCTCCATCCGCCAGGCCGCTAGCAAAGAATTTAAGGAAAATTTAGCCCTCAATCAAGTTTTTCGCCGTTATATGGAGGAAGGTCGCTGTCAAAATTTAGAAGAATTTCTTGATCTGACGGAAAATGGAAAGGCGATCGTTTTTTAAAATCCATGGCACCAACCTTTGTCCTTGCTTCCGCTTCCCCTGCCCGTAAACGTTTACTGGAAATGGCCGGCATTGCCCCCATCGTGGCCGTTAGTCATTTTGATGAATCCTCATTAACCGCTGACAGTATGCCGGAGTTGGTGGAAGCCCTGGCCAAAGCAAAGGCTGAAACCGTAGCCGCAAAATTCGCCGATGCCCTCATTCTCGGTTGTGATTCCCTACTATTGGTCAATGGCCAGACCCAGGGAAAGCCAGAATCCCCCCAGGTGGCGATCGCCCGGTGGCAAACCATGCGGGGGCAAGTGGGGGAACTTTACACGGGCCATGCCTTAATTGACCGCACCCAAAACCGTTGTCTTTGTCAAACGGGGTTAACTAAGGTTTATTTTGCCGATGTGGATGACGAAACCATCCAGGCCTACATCCAGAGTGGGGAACCCCTCCATTGTGCTGGGGCCTTTGCCCTGGAAGGAAAAGGAGGGATGTTGATTAATAAACTGGATGGTTGTTCCAGCAATGTCATTGGTTTGAGCCTGCCCATCCTCCGGTCTTTGTTGCAGAGGTTGGGCTATTCCTTGGCGGATTTTTGGCAAAAATAAAGTCCAAACTGTCGTCGGCGATTACTATTGTTTTGAAGGTAAAAATTGGAGAATTAATGAACGATCCTTTCTTAGAAAAGCTTTGTCAAAACTACACAAAAGAAGAGATCGCCGAAATTAAAACCTATATCCCCCATTGGTCAGCCGCAACCTATCTCAGTATTGCCCATAATATTCTTGACCATGCTGATCGCAAACAAATTGATCCCCTCAAACTTCTCCGTAAAGCCCATAACTTCAACAAAAAAAGAGCAACTCGCATTCCACCAAAGGATTATCGGGAAGATCAATCAGCCGTTTATCGTAAAAACAATGAATATCTAATTGTACGCATTGATCCTTCTGGGATCGAAAAAATAGTCACCTATGGAGTTAACTAAAATGCCCAATACTATGCTTGTCAATCCCCTAGAACAAAGCACAAAAAAAATTGTTGATTTATCAACACAACTAACTCAAGATTATCAATCCATTTTACAACAAGATAAAAGCTCACTACTAGAAAGCTTTCCTCCAAATAATCACGAATTTTCTATCCTAGAAGAAATTGATTTATTGACTACCGATCTTTTTGGCTATGCAAATCAAATAAAAATTAATCAACAAATCGAAAACCCCGATCAAACTTTGACAAAATTACGCAGTTTTTACATTTTTGCAAATCCATCCCTTGCTGAGCTTTATTTCGTCAAACATAAACAATTTCCTCTAATTTATCAATATTTACAAAAATTAGATTATTTAAAACTGTTAATAATTGACTGGCTAATGCTCCAAGCCTAAATTGGTATTAAACGGTCAAAAAAAATTTAACCGCCATTTCCATCGAGGACCAAAAAGATAATTATCTAGCTTGGTGATCGCCTAATTAGCGCAGGCTACACAACCCTCACTAGAATCCTTAAAGTCATCTTTTTGGACAGTGCGGATGTAGTAGATAGCTTTGCAACCCTCTTCCCAGGCCATGACTAAAGTGTCAAAAATATCCTTAGCATTAAGGCTTCTTTCCGGTTCTTCGGGGAAGTAAACCCCGGCATTGAGGTTAAACAACAATTCCATGGAAATCCCGGTATCTATCCATTGTTGGATGGTAGCTACGGTTTTAACAACTTTGCGTTGATCCATGGTTTTATTTTCGGGGTAGAACCAGAAGCAATTACCAATAAAGGGGGGAGCGATGGGAACGGTGCCTTTAGCCCATTTGTCGTAGAAGAAACGACTATAAACCGGCAGAATACTAGCGGTACAACCCTGCACCAAAGAGGAAGAAGTATTGGGGGCGATCGCCGTAATGTGGGAGTTACGAATGCCGTAGGTTTGAATATCATCGGCTAACTTTTCCCAGCGTTCTGGCTTGGCCGCATTTTGCTGGAACCAGGAAACGGGTTTGGAGCCGATCAGTAAACCCCTTTGCCAATCGCTACCGGGAAAAGCGGGGTAAGCTCCCCGTTCCTTGGCTAGTTCCATAGAGGATTGGGTACACCAATAACCAATTTCCTCAAACAAACGACTGATGTCGGGCAGTTGATCGTAATTCAAACGACGTTTAGCTAACCAATCCGCCAATCCCATGGTTCCCACCCCAATGGTGCGGTACTTATTGTTGTGACTTTGGGCATCGGCAAAGGGGGGATAGGTGAGCTCGATGGTGTTATCCAGCATCCGTACGGCAATTTGACTAACGGCGGGAATGTCCTGCAAGTCCAAATTAGCCAAGTTTAAACTGACTAAATTACAGCAGTGGGCATCTTGGCCCGGGGTGACATTGCTAAAGGATTCTGTGCATAAATTTACACCGGGGATATAACCAGCATGTTTGTTGGGATTAGCGTTATTAATGGTGTCTTTAAAGGACAAATAGGGCATGCCCGTTTCCACCTGGGTACGCATTACTTGTTTGAATAATTCCCGAGCATTAATGCGTTTATAAAGGGTGATTTTTTTGTCTAGTTCTGCTTCGATTTGTTGATAAGCTTCTTCAAATTTTTCACCCCATAATTCCGCTAAGGGAATGCCCAAATTCTTTTGGACTTCATAGGGATCGACTAAAGTCCATTCTTCTTTATTCACCACCCGCCGCATAAACTCATCGGGCAAAATTAGTTGGGGGAAAATATCGTAGGCTTTACGCCGCTGATCACCATTTTCCGCTTGCATTTCCAGAAATTCCGGCACATCCAAATGCCAAATATCTAGGCCCACTGTCACAGCTCCGGCCCGACGACCTCCCTGGTTAACGGCGATCGCCGTGTCGTTGAGTAATTTAATCCAAGGGATAACCCCCCCCGAAGCGTTGGACTTTTGCATGACCCAACTGCCCGTGGCCCGAATGCGGGAAACGTTAACCCCCACGCCCCCACCATTTTTAGAAATCCGAGCGGCATTGGTAATTTCCCCAAAAATACTTTCTAAGTTATCTTCCATGGCCACAATGAAGCAGGAAGTTAGGGAGCCACCGGGTACCCGCAAATTGGCCAAGATGGGGGTAGCTAGAGAAACCCGTCGGGCGGCGATCGCCTCATAGAATCTCCGGGCCCACTGTAAACGGCGATCGGGAGTTTCCACTGAGGCCAACAGTAGGGCACAGGTCAACAACGCTTCCTGGGGCAATTCATCCGGCAATAGGTAACGGCTAGTCAGCAAAACCGCCCCGGCATAATCGTAATCCGTATCCCAATCAGAATTAATCCAACAGCCGGCTTCTTTCAACTCCGCTTCGCTATAGGTCAGTATCCGGGAGTCGTATTCCCCTGCTGCAACCTTGGTTTCCACCGTCCGGAGATATTGTCCATATTGGTAACCCCGGCTCACCAGGGTGTCTTTCCAGAGACTCCAAATATGCAAGCGCCCCGCCACGTAACGCCAGTCGGGTTCATTTGGACTACACATTTCCAAAGCACAGCTAATCAGATTATCCTGAATTTCTCTTGTACTAATTCCCTCCCGGAGCCTGGTGGTCAACCCCGCCTCCAACGCGATTGAATTTACCTCCAAGCCGATGCAGGCCCAGTCCACCACCACCCGTATTTTACCGATGTTGAGATGGGCAGAGGAGCCATCTCTTCGGATCACTTGTATGCGATGACCCGGGGGAGAACTATGGTTAGCAAGACTATTCGCTTCGGCGGTGGAGATAAGCTGGGGAGCGCTGGTTAGGGTTGGGTGCATGGAACGACTAACGGGTGGAATTGGCTAGACTAATGGATATTTCCCTAGTAGTCAAGGGTTGCGGAGTAAATGGCACCAGGGAATCTAAACCATAGATATGGTGTGCCCAATGTAAATCTTACTCCAGATATGGCACTTAATCATAGGCGTAAGAGTAGGGTAGTGTATTGCTAAATTTGTTACAAACTAGGAATAATCCAGTTTCAAATTTCTGAAATTACTCTGGGGTGAGCTGTTGCCCCAATGACAATTTTTGTTAAGATCAAAATTCTTTCCCCTACAGTTCTTTTTCGCAAAAAATATGTTTGCTCTACCTATCCTGGCCATTGCTGGTACCTTCCCCACTTACTTTGTGGCGGTGTATGTGGTGGGATTGGTGGCGGCGGTGTCCATTGGTTTACTGGCTTGGTACAATTCCAAGCGACCAGTGGGCTGGGAAAGGTCAAAAAGACCGAGTTTTATTCCCAAAATTAACACAGGGAAAGATTCCGAGCCCCCCCAATTCAAGCCAACGGCAACGACATCCGAAGAAGAATCCGGATCGTCCGATGAAAATCCTTGAACATCTTGTCATTAGATGACTATGCCCAGCCCACTGTCAAAAGGGCAAACTCTTTAAGTAGATCTAATCTCAATACAAACCACCATAAGTAAGCGGTGAACATCGAAATCGGTGTAGGTTTTAGAGAGTTATAGAAATTGATGACTAAGTGGTTAATTGGATTCGCCTCAAAGGATTAGTCAAAGCCGGTCATGGGGTTGCCTCTGGTCAATCGGGGGATCCACGATTCCCCAGCGGTACGCTTGCTATGCAAAAACCATCCTTTCAACAGCGGGGATTGAACTTGGACGGCTATTATCTGGGAACAATTAACCTGAGTATTGCTCCCCTTCAATATGAGATGAAACAGGCAAAATATACTTTCAGAAAGGTTAAATGGTCAGCGAGTGAACCTGCGGAGGATTTTTCTTTTTTTGATTGTCGCCTTGTTGGGCGTGACGGATTCATTTCTGGTTATGTCTACTACCCCCATCCCGAAACAAAGCCTGAACATTTTCAATCACCTGACATTTTAGAAATTATTAGCAGTTTTGTTCCAAACTTACGTTATGGCAATGACCTTATTATCGAGATCAATCCTGATCAGATCAAGATTTATTAGATACTATTTGACGAACAAGAAGTAATATTATGTACGCAGTAAATTTAAGGTAGGTTAAACCCTAACTGCCCATTGTGACAATTGAGAAAATGTAAAATAGCAGACTCGCAATTAAAAGAATTTTCAAAAAAAGTAACCTTTCCAATCCAAAGGCGATCGCCAGTAGTCGGGCATCAGATTTCGGGGGAGTCAAAGAGACAAGAAAGTAATTTTAAAATCATATTTTCAAAGTAGCTTTTGATATTTGTTAGGGATGAATAACCACAGGGGTTTCCACCTCCGACCAGTTAAACAACCACTTGGCATGATCAACCGCTAGATTAATGCAACCATGGCTAACGGGCGTACCAAAATTCCTATGCCAGTAAGCTCCATGAATTGCGTAGCCGCCACTGTAATATTGAGTATAGGGAACATCATCAATATCGTAATCTTCCCCTCTCATACGATCAATCCTTCGTTTACTTTGAATAGCAAATATGCCTGGAATTGTCGGGGTACCCTTCTTGCCCGTAGAAATAATAACGGCATAGACGGGCTTGCTTCCTTCCCAAGCAATTAGACGTTGTGTCGAGAGATTAACTTCAATCCACCGTTCCCCAGATTTTTTGAGGATGGCCATTTTTTGATTGAGGGTATCTTGGTAGGTTTCGGCGACAACAACGGGGATCGAGCTGTCGAACCGGGCGGAGGTCGGTCATTCGGGCACCGTTGCGGCTGCCATTTCGTGGGCGCGCGCCTGCTCATGCACCCGCGCCACCTCCCCGACGCTGAGCGCGATGCGGCCCAGCTCGGTGTCGAGCAGCAGCGAGCCGTCGTCGGCGATCCCCGCGGCGCGCCCGCTGATCATCTCCGCGCCGGTATCGACCTCGATCCGCCGCCCGTCGAGCCAGGAGCTGGCGCGCAGTCGAGCCAGCGGCGCCTCGCCACGCTCCAGCGCCTCCACCTCGGCTCCCAGGGCGTCGAGCGCGCGACGCAGAAGCTCGACACGGTCGATCGGTGTCCCGGAGAGCGCCAGCAGCGAGGTGGCTCGTCCTTCGATCTCGGCCGGCATCTCGGAGGGTAGCCAGTTGACGTTGATCCCGATCCCCACCACCGCCTCGACCAGCTCTCCGCCCTCGAGCGCGGTCTCGACCAGGAGACCGGCCACCTTTCCCCCGTCGCGGTCGACCACGTCGTTCGGCCAGCGAATGGCGAGGCCGGCATCGGGCACGAACGACGCGCATGCGTCGCGTACGCTGAGCGCGGCGGCGATCCCGAGCAGCCCCGCCAGCGGCGACGCGGTGGCGGGTCGCAGCCCGACGCTGAAGAGCAGGTTCGCACCCGGCGGCGATATCCACGTCCGCCCGCGGCGGCCGCGCCCGGCGGTCTGCAGGTCGGTCACCACTGCCAGGCCGTCGCCCCCGGGCTGCCCCAGCGCAGCGCGGGCACGGTCGTTGGTCGACCCGATCTCGGCGTGGAACTCGACGATGCGCCCCACCCGGCGGGCGGGATCGGCGGCGCGGGTCCAGTCGTCGGCGTCGGTCATGCGCGGCATTATGCCGCCTGCGGTCGAGCGTCCCGCCTGGGGGGCCCGCCGACGAGCGCGCGCGCTACACTCGCCCTCCGATGAGCGAGTCGACCGTCCGTGAGCGCGTCTTCAGCGGGATCCAGCCCTCCGGCGCCTCGCACCTGGGCAACTACCTCGGCGCGCAGCTCAACTACGTCGCGCTCCAGGACGGGTACGAGGCGATCTACGGCATTGTCGACTACCACGCCATGACCACCGTCCACGACGGTGCGGAGATGCGGCGGCTGACGCACGAGATGGTGCTTGATCTGCTCGCCGTCGGCCTCGACCCCGACCGCTGCGCGCTGATCCGTCAGTCGGACTTTCCCGAGCACGCCGAGCTGGCGTGGATCTTCAACACGGTCGTGCCGGTCAGCTGGGTGGAACGCACGCCAACCTACAAGGAGAAGCGCGAGGACGGCGTCGAGAACAGCATGGGGCTGCTCGACTACCCCGTCCTGCAGGCGGCCGACATCGTGATCTACAAGGCCAGCCGGGTGCCGATCGGCAAGGACCAGGCGGCGCACCTGGAACTGTCGCGCGAGATCGTGCGCGCCTTCAACCGACGCTACGGACCGATCTTCCCCGAGCCGCAGGCGGTCTTCACCGATGCTCCGGTCGTGCTCGGCATCGACGGAGCGCGCAAGATGAGCAAGTCGGCGGGCAACAGCATCCCGATCTTCGCGGAACCCGACGAGATCCGACGCCTGGTGACGAGCATGGTCACCGACCCGCAGCGAATCAAGCGCACCGATTTCGGCCGGCCCGAGGTCTGCAATGTCTGTCAGCTGCATCGCTTCTTCGGCGAGGACTACCTCCAGATCCAGGACGGCGAGAGGACGGCGCGCACCGGCTGCGTGGAGACGAAGGGGCTGCTCGCCGAGCGGATCATCGAGCGATTCCGACCGATGCGGGAGCTGCGCCAGTCGTTGGCCGCGGACCCCGGGCACGTCGAGGGCGTGCTGGCCGCCGGCGCGGAGAAGGTGCGACCGATCCTGGAGGCAACCATGGCCGAGGTTCGCGCAGCCACCGGGGTCGGGCGCCCGAAGGTGACGGCCTGATGGCCGGGCCGCGTGAGACCCTCGGGCTTGGACCGCGCGAGCGGCGTTGGCTGCTCGCATTCCTGGTCCTGGGATCGGCCTACTTCGGAGTCCTGCTGGCCGAGCTGCTGTTCGGCTTCCTGGGCGGCTTCAGCCAGATCCTGCTGATCCTGTTCCTGGCATGGCTGCTCGCCTTCGTGATGTCCCCGGTCGCCCGATTCTTCGAGACCCAGCTGCACCTCTCGCGCGGCTTCGCGGTCGGGGTGGCGTACCTGTTTGCCCTGCTTGCCCTGGGCTTCGTGCTGTTCACCACCGGTGCGGCCATCACCCAGCAGCTGGCGCAGGCGACCACCCAGTTCCCGGAGACGGCGACGAAGATCGAGGCGACGCTGGCCGGCTACCAGTCCACGCTGGGCCTGGACCGCCTCGACATCGACCTGGTTGGCCTCTTCCGCAGCGCCCAAGGCCAGGTCGGCAACCTGGCGGGGGCGATCTTCGACCAGGCGCAGGAGATCGCGGGCGCAACGCTTGCCACCCTCGCCGCGCTCTTCCTGATCCTGATCCTGTCGCTGTACATGCTGGTCGACAAGGATCGGCTGCTGGCCAAGCTGAACCGCGTCATTCCGCGCCAGTACTCCGACGAGCTGCAGATCCTCGAGAGCAGCGTGGCGCGTGCGTTCGGCGGCTTCCTGCGAGCGCAGCTGGTGCTCGC
>CAVPII010000018.1:0-199253 GCA_963704945.1 uncultured cyanobacterium
CCCCTCTTAAGATGGGATGGAAAACAGGAAGATAGATATAAGAGAATATAGTTTATGGTAAAAAAGGAGCAATAAGGTATTGGGAAATTAAAACAGAAAAAGAAAAAGAGGAAGAAAAAGACGGGTGGTTTGTAATGACTCGAATACCAGATATTAAATATAAAGAAGTCGGCAGAATATATGGAGTAAGGGCATGGATAGAATATGGATTTAAGCAATGCAAAAGTGAATTAGGATGGGCGGATTTTAGGGTAACTCATTATGAACAAATCCAAAAATGGTGGGAATTGGTGATGTGTGCATATTGCATGATTTGCCTTTATGATGAGGATTTTAATCCGACCGTGAATTCCATATCAAAATCTCATCAAAAGCATGAGCAATGGAAGGGAGAAAAAGGTTGGAAGACCTGGTTGAATAATCTTAGGCTTGTGATGTCTGTACTTAACGTAATAAGTCTTATCAAAAAATGGGTCAAAGTGTTTCCAGTTGCCCATCTTTTAGTAGAATTAGCTAAGCTCTTTAACAAGGTCAATGACCTTGATAGATTAAAATATTTAGTAAATTTATGCGAATGAATTTCACTACTCATCTGCCTAGACTGACGGAAGAGGGATAGTGAAAGTCTAAAATAGATGGTAATCATGGACAGGATAGTGCATTTAGACTGTTTGTGTTGCTTTCCTCTAAAGTTTAACTATAGTAGAAATTATATCAACTTGCACAATTGAATTGACTGATTGAGCTATGAGTAATCACGATAAAGATAAACGTCCCCCCTGTCCATCGTGCGGTTCATTGCATATTTTGAAGAATGGCAGCATCCATAATAAAAAAAGAAAGTATTTATGCAAAGAATGCGGCAGGCAGTTTGTGGGAAATCTTACCAAGCGTTACATAAGCAAGCAAGAAATTGAATACGTTAAACGAGGTCTTCTAGAACGAATCTCTCTCAGAGGTCTGTCGAGAATGCTGGGAATATCGATTAAGTGGTTGCAGAATTATGTCAATAAGTTTTATCGCTCAATCTCTTTTGAGACAAGTAGTCTAGCTTCTTGTCTTAGTGGTTTAATTCTCGAATGTGATGAGTTATGGTCATTCGTTTGCTCAAAAGCAAATCCTGTTTATCTTTGGCTAGCATTAGATAGAAATACGAAGCAAATTTTAGGCTTTCATTTGGGTGATAGGACAAGAGAAGATGCTCAGCAATATTGGGAGTCAATCCCCTCCCAATATCGAGAAAGTGCAGAGGTTTATACGGATTTTTGGCAGGCTTATGAAAAGGTCTTGCCGGCAGAGAAACACCATCCAAGTGGCAAAGAAACTGGAGAAACTAGCCATATAGAAAGATTTAACAATACCCTAAAACAAAGATGCTCAAGATTGGTTAGAAAGTGCCTCTCATTTTCTAAAAACTTCTTCAATCATGAATCTGCTATTTTGTATTTTATTAACCACTATAATGAGGAATTAGGATTGGCTTTATTTTGACTTCACTACATGAATAACACTACCGACTAATGGAAGAGGGATAAATTAAATATCCAAACGATTATAAATTTCCGCCAAATTGGTGAGATGTTGTTGGGGATCAAAACACTTGTCAATTTCTTCTGGGGAAAGCAAAGCTTGTACTTGGGCATCGGCTCTGACTAATTTTTCAAAATCTCCCCCTTCCACATTCCAGGCTTGGTGGGCTGAACCCTGAACTACTCGGTAGGCTTCTTCTCGATTCATGCCTTTTTCTACTAGGGCTAGAAGTACCTTTTGACTAAAAATAACTCCGCCGTAAACATTCATATTCCGTTTCATATTTTCGGGGTAAACCAACAGATTTTTCACTAAATCTGTAGTTTCCTTCAACATGAAATGGGTGAGAATACAACAGTCAGGAAAGGCAACCCTCTCCACGGAACTGTGGGAAATGTCCCGTTCATGCCAGAGGGCAACGTTTTCTAAGGCCGCCACTGCATCGGCCCCGGACTAGGCGGGCCATCCCTGTTAACCTTTCTGAGCGGATGGGATTCCTTTTATGGGGCATGGCGGAGGATCCTTTTTGCCCTTTGGAAAAATATTCTTCCACTTCCAGAACATCAGTGCGTTGCAGGTTGCGAATTTCCACTGCAAAGCGTTCCAAGGAGGCGGCTAGTAACGCTAACTGTTGGATATATTCAGCATGGCGATCCCTGGAAATAACCTGGGTAGAGGCGGTGTCCGGTTCCAAACCTAATTTCTGACAGGCGATCGCCTCCACTCTGGGATCAATATTGGCATAGGTTCCTACGGCCCCGGAGATTTTCCCCACCGCAATGGACTGGCTGACCCGCACTAGGCGATCGCGATTGCGTAATACTTCAGCTAACCAACCGGCCAGCTTGAAACCAAAGGTGATGGGTTCGGCGTGGATACCGTGGGAACGACCCACCATTACGGTATAGCGATGTTGCTGGGCTTGGTAGCGGATGGCTTGGATGAGGTTTTCCAGTTGCCCCAAAATAAGCTCTAAACTGGCCACCAATTGCAGGGCAAGGGCGGTGTCCAATACATCGGAGCTAGTTAAACCCAGGTGAATGTAACGTCCCGAATCCCCCACATATTCATTAACGTTGGTCAAAAAAGCGATGACATCGTGGCGCACTTCCGCTTCAATTTCCAACACCCGCTGTGGATCAAATTGGGCCTTGGCTTTGATTTCTTCCACCGCTGACTGGGGGATGTAACCTAACTCGGCCTGGGCTTCGCAGACGGCAATTTCTACATCTAGCCAGGTCTGTAATTTATAGGTATCCGTCCAAATTTTGCCCATTTCGGGCAGGGTGTAGCGTTCGATCACAAGGCCATTCTCTAAAACAACCGCTTAATTCTACTTCTTTTTGACTGTATCAATTCTTTTTAGAGGAAGATTTCCCCGTATCCAAGGGGCCGTTAATCAGACTGTTAAAGCCGTAAACGGTGCGACTACCGGCATAGGCCACCAAATTAACGGCTTTCTCGTCCCCCGGCTCAAAACGCACAGCGGTGCCAGCGGGAATATCCAGGCGCATCCCCCTGGCTAAATCCCGATCAAATTCTAGGGCTGTGTTGACTTCATAAAAGTGGTAATGGGAACCCACTTGGATCGGGCGATCGCCAGTGTTGGCTACGTTGATGGTGCAGGTGGGGCGGCCCGCATTGAGTTCAAGGTCGCCGTCGGGGGTGATAATTTCGCCGGGAATCATGGTTAGGAAAGGCTTAAAAGTTAATGGTCAATGTTCATCATAGTCAATCACAATGGAGTTGTAGGGCAGAATTCCGACAAGGAGAGGCAAAAATATGAATGGAACTTTTTCAACGGTGTATGGCCCTGTTACTTCCTGGCGTTACGGCCGTTCCCTGGGCATTGATCCCATTGGCTCCACTTCCACCTGTTCCTTTAACTGTATTTATTGCCAACTAGGGGAGATTGAACGACTCAGCGGCGATCGCCAAATATTTATCTCCACAGCAAAAATCTTGGCAGAATTAGCCAACTTCGCCCCCTGGGACGTGGATGTGATCACCCTCAGCGGCAGTGGGGAACCGACTTTGGCAAAAAATTTAGGGGAAATCCTCCAGGGCATTAAAACCTTAACAGGGAAGCCGACCCTTGTATTAACTAACGCCACCTTGTTAAATGACCCAGAGGTGAGACAGGAATTGGCCTTGGCGGATAAAGTTTCTGTGAAACTAGACGGGTTTTGCGAGCAACAGTTACAAAAAATTAATCGACCCATTGCCGGCATCAATTTAGACAATATTCTGGCCGGTATCGAAATTTTTCAACAGCAATTTACCGGAGAACTATCGGTGCAAACCATGGTTATCCAACCCTGGGAAAGTTCTGGGGAAAAACGCTATGTCCAGCTACTGGAAAAAATTAGACCCCAGGAAATACACTTCAATAGCCCCACTCGACCTAAGCCCCTCCAACGGGAATTAGAAGGCCGGGGTAATCAGACCAGGGAAGTCTATGGCGATCGCCCAGTCACCCAGATCAAATGCGTTGATCGTCAGATTTTGCAACGGTTAGCGGAACGGGTGCAAGCCCAAACCAGCATCCCTGTGCGTTATGCCCTGGGAAATTGAAAGAACATGGAAAATCCAGCAGATAGTGCCACTAATTGTTGGTGGCATCGGCCAATTCTGCCAGCCGCTCCTGTTGATCTTGGGAAATACAGGATTCAATAATGGTGTGGATTTCCCCTTCCAGTGCTGTATTTAAATCAAAGTTGCGCCCCAGACGATGATCGGTGACCCGATTATCCTTGTAGTTATAGGTACGAATCTTTTCTGACCGGGAACCCGTACCTACCTGCGATCGCCGATTGGAACTAATGGCATCATTTTGTTCCTGGAGCATCATGTCATAGAGCTTCGCCCGGAGAATTTGCATCGCCCGTTCTCGGTTTTGCAATTGGGAACGCTCTTCTGTGCAAAAAATGCGGATCCCGGTAGGTTTATGGAACAGATCCACCGCCGTTTCCACCTTGTTGACGTTTTGTCCCCCCGCTCCCCCGGAACGTGCCGTACTCATTTCAATATCCTTAGGATCAATCTTCACCTCCACATCATCCACTTCCGGCATAATTGCCACCGTTGCGGTGGAAGTATGGACTCGGCCCCCCGCTTCCGTTACCGGCACCCGCTGTACCCGATGCACCCCCGCCTCAAACTTCAATTGGCTATAAACCCTTTCCCCCGTCACTTCCAAAATTGCTTCCTTAAAGCCCCCCATATCCGCCAAGGATTCACTCAACAGGCTTACTTTCCAACCTTGACTTTCCGCATAACGGGTATACATTCGCACCAAATCCCCTGCCCAAATACTGGCTTCGTCCCCTCCAGTACCGGCCCGAATTTCCAACATGATATTTTTCTCGTCGTTGGGATCCTTGGGTAACAGCAAAATTGTTAACCGCTTTTCCAGCTCGATGATAGTATTCTCCAATTCCTCCACTTCCAGGTTGGCCATTTCCCTCATCTCTGGATCGTTATTCGATTCTTTGAGAATTTGCCGGGCCCCCTTTAAATCGCCCTGGTTTCTTTTCCAAGTATCGTAGGTATCTACCGTTTCTTCTAAGGATGAACGGGCCTTGGCTACCCGTTGCAACTCATCGGGATTAGTGGCAATGTCGGGATCCGCCAACATCCTGGTTAACTCTTGATACGTCTGCTCCACAGAAGCTAATTTGTCTAAGAGGTAGGTTTCTGCCATGATCTCGCTTGGGTCAAAATGCTTAGTCTCCCATTCTAACTCGCAAAGTCAGTGGAACTTTTATTTCCATCGCAGCTGACAAAAACCTTATATTGATTTCTTCCAAATCTCTTGGCTTGATAAAGGGCCAGATCAGCCTGGTCTAATAAACTTTCCTTATTACCCACAAAGGTGGCATTGGCCACTGCAAGGCCAATACTAACGGTGACAATGCCTTTTGTGCCTATTGCTTGATGGGGAATTGCCCGCCGCCGGAAACCATCAAGAATTCTTTCCGCAATGATTGTTGCCCCGGAGGAGTCCACATCCGGCACCAGCATCACAAATTCTTCTCCCCCATACCGAGCCACCAAATCAGTATTAGGTCGATGGAGACAACTAACCAATAATTGGGCTACCTGAATTAAACAACTGTCCCCCTGGGAGTGACCATAATGGTCATTGTAAAACTTAAAGTAATCCACATCGATCATCATTAAACTCAGGTTTCCCTCCCCTTGGCGAAACTTCTGCCACTCCTGTTCAAAACGTTGTTCAAAACAGCGGCGATTGGGAATATTGGTTAAACAGTCAACGTTGACTAGCTTTTCTAGTTCATCGTTGGTAATCTCAAGGGTCGTTTTTGCATTAGATAGTTCTTGAGTCCGATCTTGCACTTTATTTTCCAAGCCTTGAATTACTTCTTGCAAAGACCTTTGGGCATTCTTCTTCTCCTGTATTACCGCAGCAAATAGTAGGGCAGTCATTGACAAAACCGCCGTAAATGCCTGTAAAAATATCAACGCATTGTTGGGAGAAGTATTGACAAAAGCACCATATCCTTTAGCTGTGACAAAAATTGATGCCATTGCAATTAAGGCGACGGTAAGACTACCGATAAAACCGCCAAAATAAAAAACAATCATCAAAACCAGGGGCAAAAATAAATAGCCAACGGGATAGCTCTGATAAAAAGTGAGATATCCAATGAGAATAGTCGCTAAGGTAAAAGTGATAGCCTTGATGTTTTTGGAACTGGAACTGGAATAGGAAAAACGATGAAATCTGACAGCAATTAAAATTGGTGAAAAAACAATGATGGCTAAAGCACTGCCGAGCCACCAAGTTATCCAGCAGTACAAGGCATTATCTAAGGGAACAATTTTTAAAACCACCAGTGCCGTAATGCCAACAGTGGCGGATACCATGGGGGCAAAAATGGCTGCCTTAATAAAAGTAATGGTGGTTTCTAGCTGTTTAAAGGGGTTGATAGCCGCTAACGGATCATTAATCTGCTGTGGATTTGAAGATAGGGGAAATGATAATTTATTTGCTATTACCTTGAGCTGTTCTTTTAGCCAGAAGTTACCTAAAAATGGTTGGGCAGTATTGGCAAAAGCAAAGGAAATCTCCAATAACAAAAACTGGGGGATGTCTAAACGTGGATCAAAAGTAGATAAAATACTAATTAATCCAAAAACTGAACCAAGAATAATTCCTGGAATTACCCTATGGCTAAAATGAAAAAACAAGCCAAAAGTTAATGCGGAAGGAAACCAAATAGGGGTAATTCTTCCCTGAACTAAGGTGCTAACCAGTTGGTCACTAGCTTTGATGCCGGCAACATAGAAAAGAGCAACCAGAATAGTTAAAAATGTGTTTTGGGCTAATGGGTGATTGAAGATAGCCCAATTTATTCCGAAGCCGAATCTCCTGAATCCATGCAAGAATCGGCCAACGGGGGTATCTAACCAAGCACTGTACTTTCCGCCCATAGTAATACAATTTTACTTAATTTGTTTATCCTGCCTTTAGTACCTTGGTCTTGTTTTGTGCTGGACATTCTAAGGCTCTGAACGTGGCCTAACATTCTAGTCCACCTCATTACTAAATTGGTAGTGTTTTTTATATAAATTCATACCCAGTCAAATTTAACCCCATCACCCTGGGGAATTAGGGTTTGTAGATAAAAATCCACTTTTTCATTGCGTTCATTGGCCACCAAGACTTTGGCCTGGTGACCTTCTTGGAATATTGTTTGGCGATCGCACAATTCGTAGGCAAAAATAATCAGGCGATCGCCGGGTTGACAAAGAAGGGCGGCTCCACCGTTAGGACAAATTTCCCGGGAGTTAGCCTGCCCGGGCAGTACGTAGGTGGAAAAACGGTGGCCATTATTGAGATTAATAATATCCACTTCTTCCAAGGGCAAAAGCCCCACTTGCGCCAAAAGTTCCGGGTCAATGGTAATACTGCCCACATAATTCACATTGGCCTCCGTAACACAGACCCGATGTAACTTAGCGTGCATTAAGCGAATACTCCCCATTAACCCCTAACCTCAGTAGAACAACACCAGCATTAGCCATTCACCATGGCCAAAGCCAAGTCAATATTATGGCGGACAGCGGCGGCGGACAGATGGAGAGCATCCTTTTCCTCCGGCGTTAATTGCACTTCCAAAATATTCTCTACCCCCCGGCAACCCAAACGACAGGGGACCCCTAGAAAAATATCTTCCAATCCATACAACCCATTCAGATAGGTGGCGGCGGGTAAAATGCGGCATTGATTGCGGAGGATCGACTCCACCATTACCCCAGCGGAGGAAGCGGGGGCATAGTAGGCGGTGCCAGTTTGCAGAAGGGTGGCAATTTCCGCCCCACCATGGCGGGTACGTTTCACCAATTCGTCAATAATTTCCGGGGCCATCAATTCGGTAATGGGCACACCACTGACAGTGCAATAGCGGGGTAGGGGCAACATCAAATCTCCATGCCCCCCCAGCACTAGGGTGGTGATATCAGAGGGGCAGGCCCCCAATTTCATGGAGATAAAGGTTTTCAAACGGGCCGAATCCAAGACCCCTGCCATGCCTATTACCCGTTGGGGGGGGAGTCCCGTCACTTTCCAGGTGAGATAGGTCATCACATCGAGGGGATTGGTGACCACAATGAAAATGGCGTTGGGAGAATATTTCAGCGCTTGCTGGGCCGCCTGGGCCACAATGTTGGCATTTTTCCCTAGTAGATCATCTCGACTCATGCCGGGTTTGCGGGCCAGGCCTGCGGTGATTACCACAATATCGGAACCAGCGGTGGCTTCGTATTCATTAGTGCCAATGATTTTACTGTCGTATTCTTCCACATTCTGGGCGGACATCAGATCCAAAGCAATGCCTTGGGGGAGTCCTTCCACAATGTCTAGTAAAACTACATGGGCAATATTTTTTTGTACTAATCTTTGGGCTAGGGTTCGCCCCACATTTCCGGCACCAATAACCGCCACCTGCTGAGACTGACAGGCGATCGAGGCATTATTGAAACTATCCATTGCACCCTCCGGGGGTTGTGGTGAGGGAAAACCGTCCTAGCCCAATGGTTCGAGTTGATCCAAGCGTAGCCAGACATTGGGAGTGGGAACGTAAAAACGCACCAGGGCATACTCTTCGTTTAAATCCAGCACCTCCCCTTTGCTGTGGAAGAGGTAATCCGGTAAACGGCGATCGCTGGCTTGGGCTTCGAGGCTGTTTTCCAATTTTTCGCGGATGACCCGCACTAAACTGCCCTTTTTCATTTTAGCGGCCATGGTTTTGCCCTCGTCGGGAAACTGGGAATCAACTATAGATTCTCACATAACCTAAAAATTTTGTAATTCTTATTTTTTGTTGGTTTTTCCCCAGCTTATTCCCCAACTTTTCCCCAAACATTCCCCGGTCTGCCAGGATTTATCCCCAGGAGGTTAAAATTTTGAGGGTCTTTCTTAACCCTAACTGGGCCGTTGGCACTCCAGGGATAGGGGAATTTTTCAGAGCCTTAACGCTAGGGATGGTAGGGAGAATTTTTCTTGGGTTTGGAACTGGGGAATCTGAAAGAAAATTAGAAAATGATATCTGAAAGCCTAATTACGTAAAGTTAAGTTAAGCGAAAATCTCTCAAAGGCCTATGGTGTCGTCAACAAAAATAAGAAACAGTTGTTGGGACATTTTTTCTTGCCATTGACAGCCAGGGGAATTCCCCGGTAAAACTATTGGGCACACAGCGGGAATCACTTTGCCATTGCCACCGTTGTCCCGGTTCCCCCGGTTCAACCCCAGAGCAATTCCCCTCCCCTTTGATTGAGAGAAGAACTATGGATACCTCCGTTAGCGTTTTTGCTGAAATTCCCGAAGACCTCCACGAATCCTTGATCAGTTATTTAGATAAACATCCCCATTGGGACTTGGATCGGGTATTTTCCGCCGCTTTATCTCTATTTTTGCTCCAAAACGAGGGGGGCTATGGCACCAAGCAAATGTCTCCCAACTACAAGGCCTGTGCCCGGGTCTATCTGGAAACCTTACTCCAAGCGGCGGAATGATCCCGAAGTTAATTGTGGGTTTGGGTAATCCTGAACCGAAATATAATCAAACCCGCCACAATATTGGTTTTGCGGTGGTGGATGCTCTGGCGATCGCCTGGCAATGCTCTTGGAGTGACCATAAGCGTTTCCATGGCTGGTTTGGGGAGGGTTTAATTGCAGGAAAAAAGACCTGTTTACTTAAACCCCGCACCTACATGAACCGTTCTGGCCAAGCAGTGCGGGCGGTGGTGGATTGGTACAAGCTGGAGCCGGCATCCGTTCTCATTGTCTATGATGATATGGATTTACCTCTAGGAAAGTTGCGACTACGACAAACTGGATCGGCGGGGGGGCACAACGGCATGAAATCATTAATTAGCCATTTGGGAACCCAGGACTTTCCCCGCCTACGGTTGGGCATCGGCAAAACCGACGGCGGTAAGGACACCATTTCCCATGTGCTGGGCAAGTTTTCCCCCAGTGAAGTCCCTACTGTGGATAAAAGCTTAGACCTGGCCACGGAGGCGATCGCCTATAGTCTTCACCATGGCATTGCCAAAACCATGAGCTTGTTTAACAATCGCAACGCCGCCGAGTAGGATAGAATGATAAATTGGCAAATTATTATATTTCTTGGGAATTTCGCTTGTGACTACAGCCGAAGCAGTATCTACCATACAAACCAGTTTCATCCTCAAAGTCCTCTGGCTCGATCAAAATGTGGCGATCGCCGTGGATCAAATTGTGGGCAAAGGCACCAGCCCCCTCACCGCCTATTTCTTCTGGCCCGGGCCGACGCCTGGCAACAACTCAAGGACGAACTCGAAGCTAAACATTGGATTGCCGAAGGCGATCGCATTAATGTGCTTAACCAAGCTACTGAAGTAATTAACTTCTGGCAGGATTTGAAAAATCAAAGCAAACAGATTTCCATGGCCGAAGCCCAGAGTAAGTTTCCCGACGTTGTCTTTAGCGGCAGTAATTAGGTGGCATCAGCCCGTTGCCCAGGCCAGTGAAAGCCTTATTCTAAGTAAAGGTTCGTTCCGGGGACAGTCAACAAATAGCACTGTTCCTACCCTGCCCGTCTCAAAAAATCGCTATGCTACCGTAAGGTTGATGGGAACTTACCCACCAGCCCAGTGTCATAGCTTCTGGTTTGAGAGCATCAATCTCTCCAGCCATTACTCATACCCTTCCCATGGGCAACAGCCATTCCCCTGGGTTAGCGGACATTGAAAAACAAGATTTTCGTGAAGATTAAATCCATATTTTTTATTGTCAATATCTTTTTGAGGCGACAGCAACAATGAAATCCTTACTCCGACTCGGTGCAACCCTTGGTCTCATCGGTACTGCCGCCATCGGTACTTGGTTGGGGACTACCCTACAGGCCTTAGCCCTACCCACCGAGGAAATTGTCAAAATTCTCCAGGGTGTACCGGTATTTACCATTGTCGATGCCCAGGGGGCTCCCCTCGTGGCGGTCGGTGATGACAACGAAAAAGTAACCGGAGTTTTCATTAGCCAAAAAGAAGCCAACGGCTTCCTGCAGGAATTGAAGAAACAAAAGCCCGATGTGGGTTCCCAAGTTACGGTGCAACCGGTTTCCCTGGGGGAGGTGGTAAAGATCGCCCAGGCCAATGCTAATCAAGCGGAACCATTAGGTTTTGCCTATGTGCCCATCCCGACGGAGGTGCAGGCCGCCCAGAAAATGCCCCAAACCGAATATAAGGGCGGGGTACCACTGTTCGTGGCACGAGGCGGAGAGGATCAGGGCTATCTGACCATTCAACAGGATGATCAACAGATTATTCCTTTTTTCCTGGAAGCTAGTCAGATCAACGAAATGGTAGAGCGGTTCAAAAAGGAACAGCCGTCCATGGCTAACACCATTGTGATTGATGTGATCGCCATGGAAAACGTCATTTCTACCCTGAAAACCAGCGACGATGCCATGCTCAAGCAGATCCGTATTGTGCCTACCCAGGAAGCTATCCAGTTTATTCGTTCCCTATCCGCCCAACAGCCCACACCTTAGTTTGTCGGGGATTTTGCCGTTAACGGAGGTTTTAGCTTGCCGAACCGACCATGGCTGACTATATTTAACCCATTAATAACCTTGTGGGAGAATTCTTCAGGATGCGTCTTTTTTGGTTCCAATCACCCCATCGCTTAACGGCGATCGCCTTGAACCTAGTATTAGCGGTCACCACTGCTGGATTAATGACATCCTGCGCTGAGCCGGAGCCGACCCCAGGGGAAGGACAAGAACAAAGTAATACTGGTGGTGAAGGGGGAGCACTCAAATTAGGGGCTCTGCTTCCCGCCACCGGGGATCTTTCTTCCATTGGACAAAATATGCCCCTGGCGGTGCAACTAGCGGTGGATACCATCAATGGATGTGGTGGTGTCAACGGTGAGCCAGTAACCGTATTTATTGAGGATGACCAAACTGATCCCACCGCAGGGGTTTCCGCCATGACCAAATTAGCGGAAGCTGATCGGGTAGCGGGGGTGGTGGGTTCCTTTGCCAGCAGTGTTTCCAGTGCGGCGGTACCCATTGCGGTAAAAAATAAAATAATGATGATCTCCCCTGGAAGTACAAGTCCAGTTTTTACCGAACAGGCTAAAAAAGGGGAATTTAATGGATTTTGGGCCCGTACTGCTCCCCCGGATACTTACCAGGCCGAGGCCTTGGCGGCCCTAGCCAAAAAACAAGATTTTTCCACCGTTGCCACCGTTGTTATTAACAATGATTACGGGGTGGGTTTTGAAAAGGTATTTGTGCAATCCTTCTCCGCCAACGGGGGAAATATAGTAAATAAAGACAACCCTGTCCGCTACGATCCCAAAGCGGCCACCCTGGACACAGAAGCGGGGCAAGCCTTTGCCAATAAACCCAATGCCGTGGCGGCGGTGCTCTATGCCGATACGGGCAGTGTTTTGGTGCAGTCCGCTTACCGTCAAGGCCTCACCAATGGAGTCACTTTGCTACTTACCGATGGGGTCTATTCTGCAGATTTTGTGGAAAAAGTAGGTAAGGATGCGGATGGTAATTCCTTGTTATCTGGAGCTTTAGGTACGGTGCCCGGAGCCGATGGAAAATCCCTGGATGCTTTTACAGCCCAATGGAAGGATGCCACCAACGGCAAAGATGTCACGGCTTTTGTGCCCCATACCTACGATGCCACCATATTGATGATGCTGGCGGCGGAAGCTGCTAAATCTAACACCGGAGAAGGTATTCAAAGCAAAATTCGGGAGGTGTCCAATGGCCCTGGGGAGGAAGTGACCGATGCCTGTGAGGCGATCGCCATGATCCGAGAAGGTAAGGAGGTGAATTACCAAGGGGCCAGCGGCAACGTGGACATCGACGAAAACGGCGACGTGGTGGGGAGTTACGACGTCTGGACAGTGAAACCGGATGGGACTCTAGCTGTTATTGATAAAATCACCCCTGGCTCCTAAGTTTTACAGAGGTCTCTGGATGTCTTTCTTGATAGTGCCAAATGCCTAAATAGTCCAGCTATACCCCGGATGCCCCTAATAGAGCGGAACCTCTTCCACTTCCGCCAGGGGTTCTGGGGTTAATACGTTGGGGACACGGCTACCGGAAAGTTGCTTTAATAATTGGGAGCGAGGATCGTGGAGGAGATAAAAAACTTCATCTCCAGTTTGGCTATTTTCCGTAGTTTTGGCTAGTTTTAAATTACTGCCCCGTTTAATAATTAAAGGCAACAATTCTCCGGAACGGATTAGGGCTTGGGTATGGGCCTGTTGCAAAGCCAAACCAGCTTCCTTAAAAAGGGTTTTGCCAAGCTTAATTTGTCCATCCTTGACGTATTGGTTCCAGGTTTTAAAGGTTTTTTGTTCCATAAAAATCTGCACCCCTTTATTTTTGAGGAGGGAATTATTTTCCGGCAAATTATCCGGGGCAATGACGCAAACCCTGGGGGGATTAAACTCATCAATGGTGTTTTGGGCTAGAACCAAATTGACTTCCCCGTTATTGGTCAAGGCCATAAAGGCCCCCATTTCTTCAATGCCTGCTTTTTCCAAGGCATGGGAATCCAATGCACTGGTTTGAATAGCCGTTAACCCTTCGGCGATCGCCATTTCACAGGCTCCTTGGTCAGTGTCAATGAGCACCACCGATTCTCCTTGGGCCTCAAACAACCGGGCAACCAATCTCCCCAAAGGGGTACAACCAATAATCACCGCCCCGGTGGTGTGGGTATCGGTAATTTGCAACAGCCTAGCCAAGGGTTTAGCCGTTAAACCTTGGATGAACACCGTCATCATAATGGTGAGGAAAACAATGGCCTTGATGGCATCCCCTCCGTTAATACCCCGTTCCGTTAACAACAGAGAAAATAGGGAGGCAACGGAGGCGGAAACAATTCCCCTGGGGGCAATCCAAGCTACAAACATCTTTTGTCGCCAGTTAAAGGTGCTATTCCAAGTACAAATGGCAACGCTGAGGGGACGAATGATCAACATCAACACCAACACCGTCAATACACTGCCCCAACCTAGGGCGCCAAAACTGCTTAGGGATAATTCCGCCGCCAACAGAATAAACAGCACCGATACACATAGCAGGGTTAACTTTCCCTTAAATCTTCGTAGGAGTCGGTTATCCGGTAGGGCTGAGGAATTAAGGTAAATGCCCATGGCCACGGTAGCCATTAATCCCGATTCGCTCAGGGAGGCCTGGGCCGCCCCAAATACGCCCCAAACTCCCGCCAATACCACTAAATTACTGACTTCTTCGGATAAAAAATCCGCCCTTCTTAAAAAATTGCTCAGGAGCCAACCGCCCCCCACCCCGATCGCCAAACCAATGCCGAGGCGGAGGATTAAGCCCATGGCAATTTCGATAATATCCGTTTCTACATTGACATTGGTGTTAAAAATGGTCTCCAGTACCACCACCGCCAGAATTGCCCCCACCGGGTCAATTAATACCCCTTCCCCTTCTAATAATGTGGCCACAGATCTTTGGGCCTGCACCTGCTTAATTAAGGGCCCCACCACCGTTGGCCCAGTCACCACCACCAGGGATCCGTATAAAAATGCCAAATACCAGGGAAATTCCGCTAACCAATGGGCCGCTAAGCCTCCCCCCGCTAGGGTAATCAAAGTCCCGATGGTGACCAAATTTCTCAAACTGCCGGAAACCTGGCCCAATTCCCGTAATCCTAAATTTAAACCCCCTTCAAACAAAATAATTGCCACGGACAGGGAAACAATTACTTCCAAGCCGTCCCCAAAGTTAGCCGGCTGGATCCAGTGCAAACCGCTATTGCCCAGGGCCACCCCAAAAATAAGCAAAAAGACAATGCTGGGTAACTTCAGAAAAGCGGCTAGAACTTGAGCCCCAATGCCAAAAAGAACAGTGAGGACAATCTGGAGGGTAAGGGAAAACGATCCTTCCATAGGCTCAGGGAAATTGTTTTTGCCCGGATGTTAACAGGTTAATCAACGGAAATTGTCGGGGCTTATTGTTTTTTTACTGCTTAATCCATTGATAGTGATCTCATCCAAACTGACATCCTCTCGGTACTGATTGCAAGTGACACAGATTTGCATGGGAATTTTTTAGCTATTTTTAGCCTTGTCCTTAAAGTCCCCCCGATGTCGACCTTGACCATGGCCAAATTTATTTTCAGTTTTCAGTCCCTTGAAATGATGTTCAACTTCGTTCACCAGTTCTTGGGGATCAAATCCCCGGTTAAATTTAGGGAGAACGTTTTGAAAATTAGTTTTAATAATCTGCATGGCTTGTTTGCCCTTCTTTCCAAGGAATTTTGGCTCGTTTTTACTAACAGCTTTACTAGCGGTGAATGTCCAAACTCCATGATAATGGAAGGATAATGGCCGGGATCGCTGTTTTTGCGGCCCCATTTGCTAGTTCTCACACTCTGCCAATGTTAGACCAACTCATCAACTCCCCCTTTGCAGCCACCGTAAAAACTCCATTAATGTTGTTGGTGTTAATTGCCCTGGAGGCGGTATTGTCGGCGGATAACGCCATTGCCCTGGCCACCATTGCCCAGGGATTACCTAACCCAGAACAGCAAAGACGAGCTTTGAATGCAGGTCTAATTATTGCCTATATTTTGCGAATCTTACTTATTGTCACTGCATCCTTCGTTTTGCGGTATTGGCAGTTTGAGTTGGCGGGGGCACTATACTTACTTTGGTTAGTGGGCAGTTATTTTCTGTCCCCGGAGGATGAAGCCCATCACCATAAAAACTTTGAATTTAGCTCTTTTTGGCAGGCTATTCCCTTCATTGCTTTCACCGACCTCGCTTTTTCCCTCGACAGTGTGACTACGGCGATCGCCGTGGCGGATGATCTGTGGCTGATTATAGCGGGGGGAACAATTGGGGTAATTACCCTGAGGTTTTTAGCGGGATTATTCATTAGTTGGTTGGATATATTTACCCATCTCAAAGATGCGGGGTTTATTACCGTCGGACTAGTGGGTATTCGTCTGTTGGTGCGGGTGATTAACCCAGACCTAGTACCTCCAGAATTGTTCATGATTACCATTATTGGCCTGTTGTTCGCCTGGGGCTTTTCCGAACGTCGCCCGGAAATAGCAACGGTAACCAATGAAATTACCAAAGTTTTAGAAGAATAGAGCCATCTATGGATTTGTTAGAGTATCAAGCAAAAGAACTATTCCAGCAGGTGGGTATTCCCATTTTGCCGTCCCAAACCATTCAAAACACCAGCGCCCTCAAACGCATCCATATTCCCTATCCCATGGTGCTCAAATCCCAGGTTCGGGCCGGAGGTAGGGGCAAAGCCGGGGGGGTTAGATTTGTAGAAAACACCATCGATGCCATCGCCGCCGCATCGGCCATTTTCCATCTGCCCATTGCCGATGAATATCCAGAGGTAATTTTAGCTGAGGCCCGCTATGATGCCCAGGCGGAAATTTTCCTGGCCATTGTTTTAGACTACCAACGGCAATGTCCGGTATTAATGGGGTCTAGTCAAGGGGGCATTGATGTGGAAACCCTCTTAGAACAGATGCAGAGTGTTTCTTTGCGGACAAACTTTTCCCCCTATCTGGCTCGGCGGTTGGCGGTGAAAATGGGGCTAACGGGGTCTTTGATAACTACGGTGAGCAAAATCATCGAAAAAATGTATGACTTATTTGTCGCCTACGATTTGGACGTCATCGAAATTAATCCCTTGGGGGTGAATGGGGACGGGGAAATAATGGCCTTAGACGGCAAAATTACCGTTAACGACACGGCCATCAACCGACATCCCGATTTAACCGATTGGCAATCGGAAAAACTAACAGTGGGTTCCCTACGCTGGTTACCGGGGGACTTAGTCCAGGGGCAAATTGGTTTAATTTGTAATAGTGAAGGATTAGCTTTAGGAACCTGGGATTTACTGGATTCGTTGGGGATCACCGGTGCCTACCTATTGGATGAGGGGCGTAGTAGTGTAACCCTGAGCCAACAGTTAGAACAGGCTTTTAATCACCTCAGCCAAGCCCCTAATTTGAAGGGGGTTTTTATTAATCTGACTACCCGCACCGAAGCGGCCCAGGCCCTGGCGGAAAATATACGGGCTTTTTTGCCCCTGCCCCTGGATCCCCCCAGTGAAGACCGCAGTTTACGGGGCACCGGCGCCAGTTTTCCCCATCGCCAACGATCGCCCCAGAGACAGTCCCACACGGGGGAAGTATTGCCGGTGGTACTCCGTTTTAGTCAGGGGGATTTAGAAAATTTGCAAAACCTATACCGGGACAGTTTAGTCCATTGGCATAACGATTTGGAAACGGCGATCGCCACAATGCTGTCCCTGATTCCCAAGAATGATGAGGGGGAAGAAGTAGAGCCAGAATCTACCTCTAAACTGTAATTTTCCACCACCACTCGAACAAACTTTAACGCTCAGTTTTTTCCCACCATGAAATGGCATAAAGATAGTACGGTACTATTGCAAGGGGTACACCATCCCCTGGGTTTGGTTTATCTGGAGCAGATGCAAACCTGCGGTACCCAATTAGTTGCGGGGGTGAGTGCGGGCCATGGGGGGGAATCCCTGAATGGTTTGCCTGTATTTGACCTAGTGGATTTGGCGGTTAAAGCTTTAGGTCCCATGGATATTAGCCTAATTTTAAATCCCCCCTATCGGGTTTTAGATGCGGCCCTAGAGGCGATCGCCGCCGGCATTCGCCAGTTGGTTATTGTCTCCACCGGAGTTCCCCCCCTGGATATGATTACCATTTTGCGGGAGGCCCAAGCCACCCACACCCTAGTACTGGGCTCCGGCAGTCAGGGCATTATGGTTCCCCAGCAATTCTCCGTTGGCACTTTTGACCCCAATTGCTATCTACCCGGCCCCATAGGCATTATTAGCCACTGCGATCGCCTTACGGACGACATCGCCCAAACCCTAACGGAAGCAGGGCTAGGGCAGTCCATGGTCATTAGCTTAGGCACCGATGGCTTAAATGGTTCCAATTTTGAACAATGGTTACAGGAATTAGAAGAGGATGAACAAACCCAAGCCATTCTCCTGTTGGGGCAACCCACCAGTAATGGGGAAATGCGAGCGGCAAATTATGTGGCCTCGGCCATCGAAAAACCAGTGGTGGCCTATCTAGCGGGGCGGGTGGCAAAAATTAATCGTCATTTCGGGGATTCCCTCACCATTGTGGCCAATCAACTTTCCCAAAAACGGCCGGTGTTAACCAGTGTGGAGCAAACGGTACAAGCCTTTGAAGAAGCTAATATCCCCGTGGCGGAGTCCCCCTGGGAATTACCGATTCTTCTCTCCTTGGTGATGGAAAGCCATGCCCAAAGACTCTCCCAGGAGGAGGAAGCTAGTTAACTTTTCCAATATTTTTAAACCAGATTCTGCTCATTCTAAGGATTCGATTCCTGCAACTGATGAAGAATACTGTCGGGGAAGATGGAATTTTGGATTTTGGCGATCGCCGTACTGGTACCGGAATTGCCCCAACTTGATCCCTGGGCGAGGTAAATTTTTGCCCCTTCCCCAACAATGTAGGTACTGTAGGCGGCCACGCTCCCCTGGAGTAGGCCCCACCGGCATAGGCTGTTAAGTTGCCGGGATTTTCCCAAATATTAACGGTTTTCTGGAAGCCTAAAAAGAGAGCCGATACCCATTGGGAAATTAAAATTCCGCCGGAGCCAATGATTACTTTTTTCCAAATTCGTCCCGCTTCATGGCTAGTGATGGGTAAACCGTAAAGCCGGGCCAAACCTCGAATTAAAAATAGGTCACTGATTAAACTAGCCCCCAAATCCACCACGGCAATGGGGTTAACGGCGATGGCTAAAGCTTTGTAGCGCATATATTTAGCAATTAACTGATCCGCTTCGGCGGTGCGAATCTCAATGGTTTTAGCTGCAATCTTCTTTTCTGCCCGTTCCACTTGGCGGAGGGCATTTAGGGCCAACAACTGATTACCGTCCCGATTGAGAATGGTAAAAATTTTTTGTCGCAGTGGATCCAATTGGGGTTCTGGTTTTTCCCATTTTTCCTCCACCGTTTGATCTCCATACTCCACCCGCACCGGAATAGGGGGGGGATCGGCGGAAACAAGGACAATATCCTGGGGAGAAAAAATCGGCACAGTTTCCCCGGCAGGGGTAAGGCTCTGCAATTGGGCAAAAATTTGGCATTGATCCTGGTCTGGATAAAGATCAATTTTATTGAAAACCAGCAACAAAGGTTTATGGGCTTGGCGCAGTGCTTGGAGGGCGGTGAACTCAGTACGGGTGATATCCCCAGCAATAACGAATAGAATTAAATCCGCCTGTTGGGCCACAGTTTGGGCCATATCAGCCCTAGCCCCCCCGGCAATTTCATCTAGCCCCGGCGTATCAATTAGATCAATCTGAATTTTGTCATTACTGCACCATCTTACGGACTGGGGCCACTGGGTAACCCCATGCAAGGGCCCAGTTTCTAAGCGTTTTTCCCCCAGCAGGGCATTGATTACCGTCGATTTACCCCGACTGACCAAGCCAAAGGCGGCAATTTTGAAAACCCGTTGTTCTAACTTTTCCAAGGCCTGTTTGATGGCCTGAATATCTTGGCGGACTGCCCCCTGTAATTCCACGTTGGGGGGATAATTCCAATGACGACGTTGGCTAGCGTACCAATTCAATGATTGTTGGATGCTGGCGATCGCCGTTGAGAGAACAGGATCAAGGGCAGGGACATTCATCGGCAAAAAAGTTAGTCGGGAAAAAATTCTGCATTGAGGATTTCCTCCAACGCAAATGGGCAATCCGTCGAAAAAATTGATGGGGGCAAATTAGTTTCCTGGGCCGCTCCCCTTCTGGCCTTACTGTAACAATCGTCAAATATGTTTTTTAAGTGGGGATTGAGGCTGGGACTATCCTGGAGAATTAAACCAAGCTGATCCCTTTGCTCGTCGATGGTATTTTGCCAACTAGAACCACGTTTTTCCGGCTGATACTTCCATTTCAGCAAGTGTATTAATAAAACCTTAAGACGACTATAGACTTCCCGTTTATCGCTTCGACCCATGGATTCTATTTCTTCGATTAAATTTTCTAAATCGAGGGATTGGAGATCTCCTTTTTTAAGCTGATGAACGGTTTGCTCAATCCAAAGATTAAAATCTGTGTCGTACAGGGTTGCCATTGTCTTTTCTCTCCATGGTGTCGCCCGACTTAAAAAGCTTAAAAGCCACCGCGACATAACGATGGCCATGGTTCCTCGATTTAACGACAAACTATCTAGGTACTAACTCCAGAAGCCATCACCGCCACCGCAATCAAACCGGCCACCAGTACCAAGGCGATCGCCGCCATAACCATATAGTTACGTTTATCGGCTTTACTGGGGGCATCGGCGGCATAGACCGGGGGTTCAACGGCAAAATTATTCAGACGTCCATCATCGTCTTTGGTGTAGTTCATAGTTTTAAAAGTTCTCCTAGGGCCGAAAATGACAAAAAAGTTTTTTATGGCACAGCCCCCAAATACCGGGGCCGAATTTTTGCATGATACCCCAAAATCTAATCAGGCTTGTCCTGGCCCAAGGAGGGAAGTGGGAGAAAATCATCGGGGTGTTGCCAAGATTTGGGGTCTTCGATGGGTTCTAAATGGCTTGTAACGTGGGATCCAGAAATTTCCCCGGCGATCGCCATTTCGATGGATTCACAGAGGTCATGGCCCCGCTGAACAGTCCAATGACCGGGGACAAGAACGTGGAAAGAGATAAAGGATTCGGAACCGGCCACCCTGGTTTTTAACAAATGAAAACGGATACCCTGCTCTTCGTAGGGAGTAAATAAAGCAGTAATTTGTTGGAGTTTTTTAGCTGGTAAAGATTGATCCATCAGGCTAGAAAGACTTTCCTTGAGCAAATGAATCCCTGTCCAAATAATATTGATACCAACCCCAATGGCCACCACCGGATCTAACCATTCCCAGCCGGTGATCAAAATTAAACCCACCGCCGTCACCACCCCCACAGAAGTCCAAACATCCGTTAAGAGGTGGTAGGCATCGGCCCGGAGGGTGATGGAATTTAATCTTTTGCTCGCCCGTAGAAGAATCCAAGCGACCCCTCCATTGATGGCGGTGGCTATGATTGCCAACAAAACTCCCAGATCTATTTTCTCTAGGGACTGGGGTTCAAGAAAACGCCCCACGGCAGTGTAGATAATGCCGATCGCCGCAATTAAAATAAAGGCACTTTCTAAACCACTGGAGAAATATTCTGCTTTGCCGTGGCCGAATGGATGTTCTGAATCCGGGGGCTGGGCCGCCACGGACAGGGACCAAAAAGCGATGACCGCCGCTAATAAGTTAACCGTTGACTCCAGGGCGTCGGACAACAACCCCACAGACCCCGTTACTTTATAGGCCGCAAGTTTCAGTCCCATGGTGGCGATCGCCGCCCCAATGGATAAAACCGTATAGGGACGGGCAATACGGGCGGTCATAGAGTAAACCTTTGGGGACTAGAGGCTGGTTGCCATGGACTTTTAGTTAGTTTTTAAGCCGCCTGCACACAATCCGACAAAGACTGCCAGCGGAAAACCCGATCGCCCCCCATTTCCAAAATTACTTTCAGCTTCGGCTCTTGTTTAGCCAACGTAATCAAATACTGAATTTCAGTTTGGGAAAGGATATAACCTTCCAAAATCCACAGCACCAAACCCTTACTATTCGGGGGTAAATTTTCTAACTGATAGCCGGCCGTGGGTTGGGCAAAATAAATCGGCCCCACCGCCCCTTCCTGGCCAATATTTTTCTTACCTAGGTGGGCAGGGCGCACCCCGTGGACTTCCATTAAATAGGCCCCTAAATCCCCCAAGCCCCTGGCGGATAGAGATAAACTGCTGTAGCCATGGGCCCGCAACCGCCTTTGATAGCGACCTTCATAACCACCTTCAAGGGGGGCATACACCGCCAAAGCCCCTGCATTCTCTAAGGCGCGGATAAAACCTTTTCCGTTGGCAATTAATGGCAATGGCAACATGGCAATAATTAAAAGTTACAGAGGACTGGGGTGAAGCACCCGCAATTAAGGCAATTATAGGGTAAACAACCCAGATTAAAGATCGGTTTTCAGTCTTGACAAAAAGCATGGCCGGTAAACCCCCCTGTGCCATTCGGGAATCCTTCCTCCTAGCCCTTGTGGAATGTCTTCACAATTCGTCATTATGGATTATGGGAATGTTAACCGCTTTAGCTATGCGGTTACAGGAGCGTGGCCTTGATAAACCATAACCAAGATCACAAAAATTATCAAACACTATTGAACCTTATCCTCTTCTACTCCGTCTAAAGGCCCACTCGCTAGGACACGGTGTAACCACTTACCGACTGCATTATCCAATTTTCCACCATCAATGGCCTAGTGTAAGGCATTTTTGGGAAGGATAGGAACAGTGACAGTCATTCTGTTGCTCTTATTAAGGAGTCATTCCGAATGCCCACCGCTAATCTCTCCTCCTCTACTTCCACCCCCAATTTCACCGCAGATATGGTGCGGTCCTATCTCCATGAAATTGGCAGAGTCCCCCTGTTGACCCACGAACAGGAAATTATCCTGGGTAAGCAAGTCCAACAAATGATGCCCCTGCTGGAGCAAAGAACTGCCTTAGTAGAAAAACTTGGCCGTGAACCTTCCGACCAAGAATGGGCAGAATCCACCAGTCTTTCCCTCGCTAAATTACGCCGTTTTATCAACCAGGGTAAGCGGGCCAAACACAAAATGATCGAGGCCAACCTCCGACTGGTGGTGGCGATCGCCAAGAAGTATCAAAAACGGAATATGGAATTTTTGGATTTAATCCAAGAAGGTAGTCTCGGTTTAGAAAGGGGGGTAGAAAAATTTGATCCCACTAAGGGCTACAAGTTTTCCACCTACGCCTACTGGTGGATTCGTCAGGCCATTACCCGGGCGATCGCCCAACAGGGTCGCACCATCCGTTTACCCATCCATATCACTGAAAAGCTGAACAAAATCAAGAAAACCCAGCGGGAACTATCCCAACAGTTGGGACGCAGTGCCACCCCCGCAGAAATTGCCCGGGCCCTGGAAATTGATCCGAGCCAAATTCGGGAATATCTCAGTCTTTCCCGCCAACCCATCTCCCTGGATGTGCGGGTGGGGGATAACCAAGACACGGAACTATCGGAATTGTTGGAGGATAACGGTGTTTCCCCCGATGCCTACATCACCCAGGAGTCCATGCGCCAGGATCTGCAAAACCTCTTGGCGGAATTAACTCCCCAACAACAGGCGGTGCTGACCATGCGGTTTGGTTTAAATGACGGTCAGGAATTATCCCTAGCCAAAATTGGCCAACACCTCAACATTAGTCGGGAAAGGGTACGTCAGTTGGAAACCCAGGCCCTAAGCCAGCTAAAACGCCGTCGGACTAATATGGAAGAATACATCATCGCCAGTTAGTGGTTAACCAAGGGGATGGCTTCGCTTTGAAACTTAGGCATCAAACCTAAGAATGTGTTTTAAAAGCCTCCCTGACCCCCAAACTTGGGGGCAACCTAAAACTTTCTAAACAGGCTTTAAATAACAGTAAGTTGTTTTCCCTCAAGCATGGCTTTGGGGGAATTATTTTTGGAAGGTAAGGGAGATGTTAACGCTTCTTCCAAATCTGCTTTACCCAGGCGTTGCTCTAGGATATCCATCACCTCCCGACCGAAATCATTGGGGTTTTGTCGCCAGGCCTGTAAACAAACTTCTCCAAAAAATGAGCCAAGGGGTTCGGGATTCCACAGTAATTTTTTCGCCGTCCAGGGCATCATGCTCATGGGATCGTAGTCCGGCTTGATAATGGCTTGATCCAGGGCGTAGGTTTCTAAATGGGTGTGGGGTTGTAGACCAATAAAAAAGATGGCTGGCTCTACTTTTTCGGCTCCAAAAATAGCTTCCAATTCCCGGTGGTAGGCAATGGTTTGACGGATGGTGTCTAGGGTTTCATCAATGACATTAAAGGAATAGTTAACGGAAACCAAATCGTTGAAGCCCGCTGTTTTTAGATCCCGGCAATTCTGTAAAACGGTGCGGAGGTTGTAGCCCATCCGCATTTT
Source organism: uncultured cyanobacterium (assembly GCA_963704945.1). Lineage (GTDB taxonomy): Bacteria > Cyanobacteriota > Cyanobacteriia > Cyanobacteriales > Microcystaceae > Synechocystis. Next base: position 24,161 of record CAVPII010000018.1, read on the forward strand.
TCTGACTAACTCCTGGGAGCCACTGGTAATGCCAATTTCAAAGTAATTCATGCCCGTTTGCACCATCAATTCACACAACCGGGGAGTTAAATTATCGGCCCGGATATAGGCGGCCCAATGGATGTCGGTCATGCCTGAAGCGGCGATCGCCTCTAGGAGTTCCACCACGTCATCAATGAAAACTTTGGCGGGAATAAATTGGGCATCGGTGAACCAAAAATTGCGGATACCCCGGTCGTACAGTTGCCGCATTTCCTTAACGACTTCGGCGGCGGGGTTAATTCTCACCTGCTTGCCTTCCACCACCGTATAGACACAGTAGCAACAATTGTGGGGACAGCCCCGCTTGGTTTGTACCCCTAAATAAAAATCGTCTTCCTGGAGATAATAGTCAAAGGCAGGCCAAATTTGTCCAATGTAGTCATAATCACAGGCGGTCTTGACCATGGGGGTAGGCTGTTCATGGATCAACCGAGGCCGGGGCTGACTGCCTCCGACAACGTAACAGCGTTCATCCTCAATGGATTGCCCCCGGAGATATTTTTCCAGTAAAGTTTCCCCTTCTCCCACTGAGACGATGGTTCCCTGGGGTAACTTATTTTTTAACTGCTCATAAAAAACACTCACCGCCCCACCGCCAACGATGATTTGGGGATTGTCACAGTACCTTTTTGCCCGTTGGAGTCCCCGCTTAATTAAGCCTGTATTGCGCCATAATTCCCCATAATAGGCGCTGGTAACCTTAAGACCTCCCAGGGCCCCCCTCAACTTCACCAGGGGATTTTTAGCGTAGTAAAACTCAAAAGCATTTTGTAGGGGATTGCCCCCCCGCCCCCCCACCGGAGCGTAAATTTGAATATCCCGCCAGGAAAAAACCAGTATGGTCGGCTGAAATTCGTCAATACAGTCATCCAGGGCCCGATTAAAGTCCAAGGGGGGAATGGTGCCTAGGTCAAAAATTCGCTGGGCGATCGCCGGAAAACATTTATGGACATGGTCAGCCAGATACACCACCCCGATGGGAAAAATGGGATTGCAGGGAAGACGAACGTAAAGGAGGCGATCGGTCATGGTTATGGGGAAATTCAGCAACAAGGGTGGAGGGATGGGCCAAAGCTAAACTAACCTTCCATCCTCATAATTGTAATGTATCTTAATGTTGGAGGTGAGGAGGAGGGGAACCTGAACCATTTTCTCCAATGTAATTATCTTTACAGCGCATCGGGATCAGTCGGTGTTAGCTTTGGCCAGAAGTGTTAAAAAACCTTTTTTAAATAAAATTCTATGCATGTTATGTCTCAAATAATTGATCCCGTTCCCAATGATCAACAAGCTCCTCTGCTCTGTTGCTACGTCAATGCCACCAGCCAAATTCAGGTAGCCCGGATTACCAATATTCCCAATTGGTATTTTGAACGGGTCGTCTTTCCAGGTCAAAGATTGGTGTTTGAAGCAATGGCCGGTGCCCAGCTAGAAATCCACACCGGCATGATGGCCAGTTCGATCATTTCCGACACCATTGCCTGTGAACAACTCAGCATTAGTGAGGAAGGGGACGGAGGGGACCAGGGTTTTGAATCTGAGCATCTAGATGTGTCTCCCCAATCTTTGGTGGCCTAAAATGTCGCCCCGATGGGGAACCACCCCCGTCATATAATTGAGCGGAAAGCAAAGTAATGTGCTCCGGACTCAATTAACGGAATTAACGACGGTATGAAAATTTTATTTGTGGCGGCGGAAGTATCCCCCCTAGCAAAGGTAGGTGGTATGGGGGATGTGGTGGGTTCCCTGCCCAAGGTTCTGCATCAGTTGGGCCATGATGTCCGGATCTTCATGCCCTATTACGGTTTCATTGGCGACAAAATTGATGTGCCCGCAGAACCGGTGTGGGAAGGGGAAGCTATGTTTCAGAAGTTTTCCGTTTACCAATCCTGCCTACCGGATACGAAAATTCCCCTCTATTTATTTGGCCACCCCACCTTTGGATCCCGCCGAATTTATGGTGGGGAAGATGAGGCTTGGCGGTTTACATTTTTCTCCAACGGGGCGGCGGAATTTGCTTGGAACCATTGGAAACCGGAGATCATCCATTGCCACGATTGGCACACTGGCATGATTCCCGTTTGGATGCACCAATCCCCGGACATTGCCACCGTGTTCACCATCCATAACTTGGCCTACCAGGGCCCATGGCGGGGCCTATTGGAGACCATGACTTGGTGTCCTTGGTACATGGAGGGGGACAATGTAATGGCGGCGGCTATTCAGTTTGCTAACCGGGTAACCACCGTTTCCCCCACCTATGCCCAACAGATTCAAACCCCCACCTACGGAGAAAAGTTAGAAGGGCTGTTGTCTTACATTAGTCAGAATTTGGTCGGTATTCTCAATGGCATTGACACGGAAGTTTATAACCCCGCGGAAGACCGCTTTATCGCCAGTAATTTCGATGCCCAAAATTTGGAAAAAAGAGTAAAAAATAAAATTGCGATCCAGGAAGAAACGGGTTTAGAGATTAACCGCAATGCCATGGTGGTGGGTATGGTGGCCCGCTTGGTGGAACAAAAGGGGATTGATTTGGTAATTCAGATCCTCGACCGTTTCATGTCCTACACCGATTCCCAGTTAATTATTCTCGGCACTGGCGATCGCTATTATGAAACCCAACTGTGGCAAATGGCTTCCCGTTTCCCCGGACGGATGGCGGTGCAGTTACTCCACAATGATGCCCTTTCCCGTCGGGTCTATGCCGGGGCTGATGTCTTCCTAATGCCCTCCCGCTTTGAGCCCTGTGGTCTCAGTCAACTCATGGCCATGCGTTATGGTTGCATTCCCATCGTGCGGCGGACAGGGGGATTGGTGGATACGGTGTCTTTCTATGATCCTGTTAATGAAGCGGGGACTGGCTATTGTTTTGACCGCTATGAGCCCCTGGACTGCTTTACGGCCATGGTGAGGGCCTGGGAGGGTTTCCGCTTCAAAGGGGATTGGCTGAAGCTACAACAACGGGCCATGAAGGCGAATTTCAGTTGGTACCGTTCCGCTGGGGAATATATCAAGGTTTATAAAGGGGTATTGGGAGAGGCTCCAGAATTAACTGAGGCGGAAGCGCAGAAAATTACGGAATTAACCACACTCTTCCAATAAATCCTGCGGACTGCCATTGGGAGAGGGCGAAATTTCTTCTTTTTTGTGGTGGGTGCTTGTGGCGGAACGTAACCTGTGTTAACGTTATAAATCGTGCCAATGAAGCACAACGGGTCGCTAGCTCAGCGGTAGAGCACTCGGCTTTTAACCGATTGGTCCTGGGTTCGAATCCCAGGCGACCCATATTTTTCATAGTTACTTACCGGATCGACCCCCTTGGGGGAACAGTAAGGCTAAATAACGGCTATATTGTATTTGAGCTATCCCTGAATTTAGGGTTTTGGAAGTATTTTTTCAATGAATTTTTACTGGCCTCGTTTCGTCAAAGTTTTTTATCGCCGTGAACCGATTTCCAGTTTCATTTTGATTGTGGCGGCGGTGGATATGGTGTTGGGGGGAGTGGATGGTAAATGGAGTTTATTTTCCCTGGGGGTAGTGGTGGCAATACTAGGGGGAGGGATCCGGTGGTGGCAATCCCAAAAGACTGAACCGATCGCCGTTAGACAGGCCCCCCGTCGTTATTTACCCCCCAGTGGGGCAGCCCAACGCCAACCGTTACCAATGTTAACTAAGCAACATCGTCGTTGAGCCAAGGGGGTAGGCCCTGATCCCCAAGCCAGGTAATGCCGAAAACCTGGGCAAAGGATTGGATTACTAAGGTTTGCACTTCCTCCACCGTGATACCGGGGATAAATTGTTCTAAGCTACCCACGGGTTTGTCGCTGATGCCGCAGGGCACAATCTGGGAAAACCCCCTCAAATCGGGACAAATATTCAAAGCAAAGCCGTGGAAGGTAACCCAACCGCTGACCTTAATGGCGATCGCCGCCACCTTGGTTCCTGCTAGCCAAACCCCCGTTAAACCAGGGATTCTTTCCCCTTTTAAGCCCAAATTGTCTAGGGTGAGGATGAGCACTTCTTCCAATTGCCGTAGATACCAGTGCAAGTCCCGCTGGAAATGGTTCAGATCCAAAATGGGATAGCCCACCAACTGCCCCGGACAATGGTAGGTCACTTCTCCACCCCGTTCCGTGTGGAACAAGTCCACCGGGGGATTATGGGGGTCAAACTTGAGGTATTTTTCCTGGGAACCGGTGCCCAAGGTATAGACCGCAGGATGTTCTAGCAGTATTAGTCCATCCGTCAACCGGCGATCGCCTAGCTTAGCCCTCACCCATTGCCGTTGATAATTCCAAGCTTGGGGATAGCAGACAAGCCCTAATTCCAGTAAATAGCAGGGGGAAGTCGCCATAGTCAAAAAGCATAATAGGGACAAAATGAGAGGAAATTTAAGAAACGTAAAGAGATGCAAAGGAAAGTCAAAATCACCTAACAGATTACGTCTTGTTCAATACATAGTGCTACTCTGAAGATAAGTCTTAGAGGTTACCCATTTGTCGCTACAACGTTCCAGAAGATCTTGTCGTTGATTTATCTGCGGCCAAAGATTAACTAGATAGTTTTAGCAATGACATTTTTGTTAGTGACCAAATATCAATTAACGGTACTTTTGTTCATGATCAACACCGGAAAAATCCTTGCCAGAGAAGCGTTTCAAGAAATGATTCCACCGCACCCCTTTCCTTAATCTTTTGTAAAATCTAGTTCAGGATTTTATGGCTGAAGATAGATTTACAAAATCAAAACCATTGCTCATTTTTTATTAATTTTACGAAGGGAGAATTCAGTATGAAACTGTTAATTCAGGGCAATAATATCACAGTTACTGAAGCGATTCACGACTACGTTGAAGAAAAGGTTGAAAAAGCAGTTAAGCACTTTCAAAATATCACTACAAAGGTGGATGTTCACCTGTCCGTTGCCCGCAATGCCAGAATTACCGATAAGCACAAAGCGGAAGTGACGGTCTATGCCAACGGTACGGTGATTCGGGCCCAGGAAGGCAGTGAAAACCTCTACGCCAGCATTGACTTGGTGTCCGACAAAATCGCCCGTCAGTTGCGTAAATATAAAGAACGCATCCAAGACAAGCAACATGGCAATGTCAAAACCAGTGAAACTGTTGAAGACAAACCTGTTGAAGCAGACCTCATTGGCGATCGGGCTCCGGAATTACCATCGGAGGTGTTGCGAATGAAATATTTTGCCATGCCCCCTATGGCCATTGAAGACGCCCTGGAGCAGTTGCAGTTAGTGGACCATGATTTTTATATGTTCCGCAACAAAGACACCGATGAAATTAACGTCATCTACATCCGCAACCATGGCGGCTATGGAGTTATTCAACCCCATCAGGCTAAATAAATTGGCTAGCTCCAGCTAGGGGCATGGTCTCTTAAATAATAGGAACTAATAAAAAGGGGGATCGGCTCGAAACCTGTCCCTCTTTTTTGGTGTAGGTTTTTTAGTCGTTGCAACGGCGGAACACGTCGCTTTGAACTGCTTGGCCGTAGGATTCCAGGTAAATTTGCAAACTTTTAAATTGTTCTGGATTTAATCGGTAATAGATCCATCGCCCATCTTGACGGGTATGTACTAAATCCGCATCCCGGAGCCTTTTGAGATGAAAAGACAGTTTTGATTGGTTAATGGCCAACTGCTCACAGAGATCACAAACACATTGTTCTTGATACTGGAGTAACGCCAACACCTGTAGTCGAATCGGGTCGGATAGGGCCTGAAATCCAGCACTAATTAGATCTTTTTCCGTTGGTTTCACAATAAATTAGACTCATTGATCGATGTTGGTTTCCCTCGGTATTGCTTTTGAAACCTTCCTTTTCCCCAGATAAAAGGGATGGCCCACCTTTTAGAAATCTAGATCAGAATAAAAAATTTGCTCCAGTTAATAAAGTATTTGCAGAAACTATTCCCATACCATTAATTTTTTTTGTGGCCATGGTAGGCGATCGCCAATTGCAGTAATTGATCAACTAAATCGGCAAATTCCAGCCCAGAAACCTGCCATAGTTGGGGATACATGCTAAAGGCAGTAAAACCAGGTAGGGTATTGATCTCGTTAATAACAATCTGACCGGTGGTGGGTTGATAGAAAAAGTCTAATCGTCCTAAACCGGCCGCATCAATGGCTTTGAAGGCTTGGATAGCCATGGTTTGAATTTTTTCAGCTACGTCCTGGGGAAGATCCGCAGGAATATGCATTTGGGAGCGGCCGTCGGTGTATTTGGTTTCGTAGTCGTAAAAGTCGCTGTCGTAGGTGATTTCCCCAATAACTGAAGCTTTGGGGTTGTCATTGCCCACCACGGCACATTCCACTTCCCGAATATTGGCTAAACCCGCTTCTACAATAATGCGGCGATCGTAGCTGGCGGCATTGTCCAAGGCAATTTCTAGCTCGGAACGGTTACGAACTTTGGCGATGCCGACGGAGGAACCTAAATTGGCCGGTTTAACAAAACAGGGATAGCCCACTTGGGTTTCAATTTTTTCGCAGAGGGCTGGAAATACACAGGGATTTGACCAAATTTCCCCCCGTTCCACGCCGATGTAGTTGACCTGGGGTAAACCGGCCTGTTCAAAGACCATTTTCATGGCTAATTTATCCATACCAACACAGGAACCCAGCACTCCACTACCCACGTAGGGCACTTGCATTAAACTAAATAGGCCTTGGATGGTGCCATCCTCACCATTGGGGCCATGCAAAATGGGGAACCATACATCCATTTGGGGGGCTTCCGGGGGAAACTGCCACCGTTGCTCTGGGGTAACGGGTTCGTCCGTTAGGGGAAGCCCTGTTTCTAAAACCGCCTGGGATCTTTCTGGGTTAACCCAAACACCGCTTTTCTGAATGTAAAAGGGACTTACTTGGTATTTTTCTTGGTTTTTTTGGCTGGCTAAGGCTTTGGCGATCGCCCGGGCGGAATTAATCGAGACTTCATGTTCTCCGGAACATCCCCCAAATAACAACCCCACACGCATGGCAGTCCCCTGAAAATTAAACTTAGATTGGTTTATCCCGCATAGCCTATCACAAAAGTTTAAGCTGTCATTAACTGATATTAATTGAATGTTTCTACCCAATTTTGACGGTGATTATTGTTTGCCCCGATGCCTATTTTTTCCCTGCCCCCTGTTGTTGTGCTGATTTGCAAACGCCTGGCGATCGCCGTCATTACCCTGTTGAGCATCAGTTTAGTGATTTTTAGCTTGCTGGCCCTGGCTCCGGGCAATCCTTTGGGGGAATTGGCCACCAATCCTTCCATTTCCGAGGAAGTCAGGGAAAATTTACGCCGTAGTTTAGGGCTAGATCAACCGTTACCAATCCGTTACTGCAAATGGTTATTCAGTTTACTGCAGGGGGATTTGGGGTATTCCTTCACTAGCCGTAGTCCTGTGGCGGAGCTAATTGGCCAACGATTACCCACCACTCTCTGGTTAATGGGCACAGCCTACCTGCTCAGCTTGGCGATCGCCATTCCCCTGGGGGTGATTGTGGCGGTTTATCAAAGACGATGGTGGGAACCCTTTATTACCGGCATTAGCTTAATGGGATTTTCCTTGCCTACTTTTCTGACCGGGCTATTGTTCATCCTGATTTTTAGTGTGCAACTAGGTTGGTTACCCTTCATTTACGACAGCACCCTCACCGTTAACAGCATGGCTAGTCTGGGCCTGCAGATCCGCCAACTGTTAATGCCGGTGGCGGTTTTAGTGTTTTACCAATCCGCCGTAATTCTCCGTTTTGTGCGCTCCGCCGTCTTGGAAGAACTACCCCAAAATTATATTCGCACTGCCTACGCCAAAGGTTTAGGGCCCTGGGGAGTATTGAAAAATCACCTTTTCAAAAATGCGTCCTTGCCTTTAATTACCCTGATTGCATTAGATGTGCCCACCATTTTCACCGGGGCCTTGGTGACAGAACAGGTTTTCCGGGTGCCGGGCATTGGCGCCTTACTAATAGAATCCATCTACCGCAGTGATACCCCCGTGGTGATGGCTGTTACTTTCCTTTATGCGGTGTTAATTGTTATTTTCAGTAGCCTAGCGGATTTAATTTATCAATTGGTGGATCCTCGCATCCGTTATTGAGCCCCAAGAAGGAGGAGAAGGAAAAATTTTCCCTATCCCCCCAGGAATGGCAGGAATAAACCTATTTGGCGATCGCCCTGTAGTTGATTAAAAACTAGGTTTTTTAAGGGGTTTTACTGCCCCAATTATTGCCTCCCTTAATGGTCAATCCCACCACTGACTCACAGACTGTAACCTTGGGTTAGCCTGGGCTAAGCTGGAACATAAAATTCCCTGTGTTGTTATGATGAGCAATCCTTTTAATTTGCTGTTGGCCACAGCCCTAACTTTTACATTGCCCGCCACCCAGGCCATGGCCTCTGGCCTTGATGGTATTTCCCCAGATTCATCGGAAGAAGAAACTTTAATCAGCCTCAAATTTCCCCAGGCTGGCGATCGGGGTATCACCCAAACCTCCGGCGGGGGGGGAACTAGGGGAAACAATTGTTTTGCTGAAGCTAATACTAACCTTAGACTTGTGGCTCCTTCCCAGGACACCTTTACCGTTACGGCCAACCCTAGTGTCTTTGTTTATGTACCAGCTACCAAGGAAGCCACCGGAGAATTTGTCCTGGTAGATGGAGAAGGGCAGTTAATTTATGAACAATCCGTAACCATACCGACAGAGGAAAGTATTTTGGCCATCTCCATACCGGAGGAAGTTTCTCTGGAATCCGGCGGGGAATATGCCTGGGCCTTTGCCATTAGCTGTACTATGCAGGATCAAGTTGTGGGGAGTGCGGTGGAAGCAGGGCTAACCCGACAAGAGCTAACCCCGGAAGCAACCAAACAAATCAATGAAGTAAGCCAGCCCCTAGAAAAAGCCAGTATTTACGCCAACCAGGGCATTTGGCAAGATACTTTGATGATTATGGCAAGCTTACCGGATCAAAAAGCAGAATTGGTGGAATTATTAAATTCCGTTGGCCTAGAGGACCTAAATGATGTGCCTATTATTTTTGTGGAGGTTCCGGAAGCAGAAGATGATAGCCCAGCGGCGGCCAACTGATCTGAATCGTTAAGGGGCTGCCATTCCCCCTGGAGGGTAAAACTTGCCCAATAGTAGGGGGACGCAAATTTAGGCTCCTGTTTTAGCTTTTGTTGGGCCCATTGCAGGGCCATGGCGGGGGCCATATCCCGTTCAAATAAACCCCGATAGAACTCTGTAATCAACAGGGCCGTAGCTTCGTCGTCCACACTCCAGAGGCTGACCACTACCCGGGCCGCTCCGGCGTACATAAAGCCCCTGGTTAGGCCAATTAACCCTTCTCCCCGTACCTCCTTACCCAATCCCGTTTGGCAGGCACTTAGCACTACCAAATCCGCCGGCAGGTCGAGGTTAAAAATGTCATACAGTCGCATAAAACCGTTAATGGGCTGGCCTTCTGGATTGATGAGGGAGAGCACCAACCCCGATAATTGGGGATTTTTGCTGTTAAGAATGCCATGGGTAGCGAAGTGGATAAAACGGTATTGATCTATGCCCCCCTCGAAAATGCGGGCCCGGTTAGCTTCAAAGCCCAGTTCGTTTAGGCTTGCTTCCGGGGGAAATAGGGCCGCCACCTGTTCTGCTTCCCTTTCGGTGTAGGGCAAACGGTCAAAGTAGATGCCCGCATCCCTGGCGGATATTTCTAAATCCACAGGTAAATTTTCGGGGCGACTGGCGATCGCCGTCCCTAACCTTTCATCATTGGTGGTAAAAACTGGATCGGCAAAAACCGCCAGTAAATTGGGGGCGGGGTTCCTTTTGCCGGTGGTTTGACGCAAAACGCCCAGGGTGGAAGCGGACGGCATAGTCACCAATTCATGGCGATCAATGAGGTAAATGGGCAATTCCCCCGTAGTGTCTTCCACCAAAGCGCCGAAGGGGAGATATTGCAGAACGCCATCGGGCACAATTAGTAATCTTTTACCGGCGATACTCCTTGGGTTCGGCACTAAGTTTTTATACAATTCTGCCCCTTGATTGATGGCTAGGGGGCGACGTAAACGTTGGGTAGGGACTAAAAATGATTGGCGAAATTCTTTCACCTGGTCTGCTATGAGGGAAGAGGCCGGCAGGGTATAACTTTCCAGGAATGATCGCCCCACCACCCAGAGATAGCTCCGCTCTTTGCCCAGGGCATATTCCAGCAGTACCGTATCTTCATCTAATAGCTCTTGAATTTCTTTTAAAGCCAATGGCCGGGGCTGGGTCAGGGCGCTGTAATTAGGACTTTCCCGTTCTATTTGCGCTAAAACTTGGTCATATTGCTGTAAAAGTTCCTCGATGGCCGTATCCAATGCGGTCTGTTTATCAGGATTATAGTTAACGCTATATAACTTGATTTTTTCTTCTTCGAGATTATTTAATTGTTGTTCAATGGTTTCTTTTTCGGTTAATAGTTCTTGGGAAATATCCTTGGTTAATTTTCCTGGGGTTTGGGACAAAATATCTAACAAAGAACGGGCTTTGGCCGATTCACTCACGCTTAAAGCTTTGCCATCCCAACCTTGACCGGGATATTGGCGATGTTGCTCCATCAGCAAATCAATATAAAACTGGTAATAATCCTGTTTAGAGGCTAAAAAACTGGTGCGGAGGTCATCACTGCTAATGTTTTGTCGAAGATTTTCCAACAGGTAAATAGCCTTTTCCATCTGGGCTATGGCTTCCATACTTTTACCCTGTTTATTTAATGCCATTGCCAACCAATATCGGGTTAGACTTTCCTTGAGGCGATCGCCGGTGGTTTGCCGAATACTTAAAGCTTGGTTGTAGTAGTCCAGGGCGGTGGCCAGATCAGCTTCTAAAAAAGCTAAATAGCCTAAATTATTTAAACTGCTAGCTTCTCCATTTTTGTCCCCCAACTGTTGCCAAATTGCTAATGCTTGCTGATAATTTTGCCGGGCTAGACTTAGTTTTTTATTTTGTACCTGCATAAATGCTAGGTTGTTTAACCCCGCCCCTTTTCCCCGCAGAATGTCCGGCGTAACCCGATCGCCAAGGTCATCAATTAAGGTTTGCCAATGCTGAAATGCACTCTCCTCCAAAGCCAGGGCATTATCAACATCCCCATTGGTGAATTTTACCTGGGCCAAATTATGTTCAATGCCGGCAACATTAGCCCAGTTTCCCAAGGATTGAGCCTGGGTTAAGGCCTGTTCATAGAAATGGGTTGCCTGTTCCGTTGCCCCCAGGGTGGCGTAAAGTTGTCCCAACTCATTGTGGCTAACTACTTCCCCCGTTTTAAAGTTTGCTTGGCGCCAGAGGGGAAGGGATTTTTCTAAGCTTTCAAATGCCTGTTGGTAATTTCCCTGGTGGAGTTGCAATTGGGCGATCGCCACCCGACTATTGGCTTCCGTTTGTAAATCTTCCAATTGCTGGGCGGTGGCTAATAAATCTTCATAACAATCTAAAGCCGCCGTTTGTAAACCTAAATGACGATTAACCAAACAAAGAAAATTTAACGTAATAGCCACCTGGGGCAAATTATTTTCCCGCCGCCATAATTCCAATGCTTTTTGCCAAGAGGCCTGGGCCGCTTGGAAATCCGTAACGGTGGACTTTTGATAATGGGTTAAGCCCTGCCTAAAATAGTCCTGGGCTGTGGTCGCTACCGGCTTAATTTGCCCATTATTAGATTGGGCTTGAACCTGGCCATGGATATCCGAAAACCATAGCCCCGGCAAGGAAACCGCCGAGGATTTTGCCAAAATTTATGCCCAGGGGCCGATGGACTGCCATGGCTAGTTTTGCTCCAGGAAACGGGTAAGATAGAAACTAAATTCTATCCTTCGTCTTGGAAAGTCCGGAAAAATAACCCTCTCTGCTACCCTAACCGATTTTCATTCCCCCATATTCTCCCTACTCCCACGGTTATGATTATCTCTTTCCCTCCCTTCAACAAGACCTTGCCAACTGGCTTAAAAATTAGCGGCATTGTTTCCCTGGCCCCGCTGATGGCCCTTGGGTTAGACGTGGCCCCCAGCCAAGCCCAGATCAGTCAGGCCACCGTACAAGAAATTATCGACGGCAAACAGGTTTACATCGAAGAAATTCAAGCCGAAGTGGATGACCAGGCGGAATTTGGGCAGGTAATCCTTACCAAAAAATCCCGGGCTGGGTTACTTTTCAACAATGGAGCATCGGGAAGATTAGGTAAAAATGCCAGTGTTACGGTCGGGCAATGCGTAGAGCTGGAGCAGGGGGAATTGCTGGTGAGTGGCCCGGTGAATGGTTGTATGGGGGGGGTCAGTGTGGCGGTGACGGGAACCCTCTATGTCATGGAAAGAAACGAAGGAAAATCTGGCCAAATTAAGGTTTTAGAAGGGTCGGTACTGGTGAGTGACGGGGAAAATACAGACCAAACAACCGAAGTAAAAGCCGGGGAAAAAGTAAACGTATTGGAAGGCATTATTGGCTCCGTCATCCCCATGACCCCGGAAGAATTATTGGCAGTTTTAAACGGCAGTCTTTTTAACGGTTTTCGGGTACCCATCACCCCCGACGGTGCTCTACAAAGTATGTGCTCCAATCTTTTACCGGGTTTGAGTTGTTCCACCAGCGGAGCTAGTTATTCCCCTTCAATCCCTAGTATTCCCAGTGTTCCCGTGTCCATCCCCCGCTTTGGGTTTTAATCCATGGTGTTGGTGAACAGTTGAAATACAGTTGAAGCTCAGATAAAGCTATCCATCCCCAGCCAACTGATGGGGATACACAGCTCTTTTTCAGAGTAAATCCCTAGTTCAATTCCTAATTACGGAGCTAGGCGTACCCTCTGCCATTGACCATCTACCAAATTAAATTGCAGACGATCATGGAGCCGACTGGGCCGTCCTTGCCAAAATTCGATGCGGTGGGGAATTACCCTCAATCCGCCCCAATGGGGAGGCCGGGGAATGGGTTGGTTTTCATATTGCTTTTCCAACTCGGCCAAACGTTCTTCCAACTCCTGGCGATCGCCAATGATTTGACTTTGGGGGGAGGCCCAGGCCCCTAACTGGGAGGATCGGGGTCGGCACTGAAAATAGGCATCGGATTCTGCCCCGGCAACTTTTTCCATCCGGCCTTCCACCCGCACCTGTCTTTCCAGTTGGGCCCACCAAAATACCAGGGCCCCCCAGGGGTGATGGGCTACCTGCTGACCCTTAGCACTGTCGTAGTTGGTGTAAAAAACAAAACCCCTTTCATCTAATCCCTTCAGCAACACCATGCGCCCCACCGGATGCCCTTCCGGGGACAGGGTACTCAACGCCATGGCATTGGGTTCCGGCAATTCAGCGGCGATCGCCTGGTGGAGCCAGGTGTGAAACTGGGTGAAGGGATGATCCGCCACATCCGCTTCGGTCAAACCCCCTTGGGTATAGTTCAAGCGCAAATCTGCCAGAGAAACCCCGTCCATAAAAGTTGCGTCCTCCCAGAGGTGATGTTAACAATGGGTAACCAGCATAGGGAATTATGACACCATCTGCGGCGACTCATGCCATTGATACCCTGATCGAAATGGCCCACCAAGGGGAAATTAATCCCTGGGATGTGTCCGTCATTGAGGTGATTGATCGTTTTTTGCAGGATTTAGGCATTCTCAACAGCCTAGATCTAAGTTTTCAACAGCAGAATTTACCCCGGTCTGGGCAAGCTTTTTTGTGGGCTTCCATGTTGGTGCGCTACAAAGCCGATACCCTCCAAGCCTTGGAACAGGAACCGGAAGAAGTGTTTCCCGAAGAAGACGCAGAAGAATTATTAGTGGATGGCCAAAGTCGTCGTTTACCCAAGGATTTGGAAAATCGTTTACGTCGCCGCACCGCCGTCCCCCCATTACAACGTCGTCGAGTCACCCTGGCGGAATTGATCGACCAAATTGAGGCGATCGCCGTCGAGATCGAAAAAAATGACAAAAAGCCCAAGCGGGTAAAACGGGCCCGACCCCAATCCCGGCGGGAAGCTCTGCAAATTATTACGGAGTTAGCCCACCAGGAAAACCTAACGGAATTGGCCAGTCAATTGGAACAGTTTCTGCAAACCCGCCTGCCGGAGATTTTGCCGGATTTACCCCATCGTTCCTGGGTAGATTTAGAGACGTTACTCCGCTGTTGGCACCACCACCTAGACCCGGACAAATTACCGGACAAGAAGGATAAGGTAGGTGTGTTTTGGGCTTTATTATTATTAAGTTCCCAGTCGAAGGTATCCTTGGCCCAGGAAGAATTTTACCAGGATTTACAGGTTCAAATTATTGATGGCGCAGAAAAAAGCCCCTAACCTTTACGGGTCAAGGACTCACTTTATGAAGGGTTCAAAACTCCATTTTAACGAATAAATCACCCAAATTTTCCTTTGCTAGGAATTGATAGCTTTCCTTGGGTGGGGAGATGATTTCCTAGTTTTGACCGGGCAAAGCTGGAGGAAAAACGGTTCTACCTACATTGTTTTTAGGCAATTTCCATCAATACAGCCACTTCAACAGAATGATTTTTGTTGGTAATTATTCTTAATAATAATTGTGGTGATTTTAGGGCAATAATTTTTCTTTGGAAACCCGCCACAAATGGTAAGGGTGGGCTGTGGCTAAACTTTTGTATTCTCCTTCTTGCAAATTAAACTGCTCTAAAATACGGTCTTCCCCCACCAGCAAAATGGTTTCACCAATGGATTGATCCTTGGCCACCAATTCCCTGCCATAGTCCCCATTGTCCACATAGATGGCAGAATTTTGACTGTAATAAACCACGCTATAGCGGGGATAACCCATTACAAAAATAGTTTCCCCTGGCTGGATAACTTCCCCGATCGCCTGGGCCACAATGCGGCTCGGTTCTTGGATTTGGCTGTCCAAAATCAGACTCAGGGGGGGAATGACCAATAACAGGGTGAGAAGATAGGCCAAAATATTCGGTAGCCACCAAGTTTTACGCCAATTAGCTTTGAAAAATATTGCCCAAGCCACCACGGCCATAGCCCCGAGGATGCCGCTAAAGAGCAGGGGTAAACCGGAAGCTTTTAATAGGTTGGTAAATTCCGGCGTGGCGGGATCTCCATCCACTAATCCGGGGCTGATATAGGCGGCGATCGCCATTAACACCAGTAATAAGCTATTTAGCCCAAAGCTCACCAAAAATGGCCACCTACGCAGGGGATGGGATTTTCCCGATTTAGTCCACAACTCCCCCGCAAAAAGGGTAATTAAGATGGCAACCCCGGGCACTAGGGGCAAAATATAACCGGCTAATTTGGTGGCGGCGGCGGAGAAAAAGACAAAAATAATTCCTAGCCAAAAAAGACAAAATAATCCCAACTGCTGATTGCGGGGGCTAGTGGCCCAGGCCTTTCTGCGCCAAAACTGTAACCGGGCCATGGCCATGGGTAAAAAGAATGACCAGGGTAAGACCAAAATTACAATCCAAGGAAAGTAAAAGTACCAGGGCCCCGCATGGCGGTAGAGCACGGTGGTAAAACGCTGGAAATTACTAAAGCCGAAAAATGTACCAAGAAATTCCCCACCATTGACCATGGTGGCCAGGCCATACCAAGGGGCGGCGATCGCCAGAAATACCAGCAACATAATCAGCCAAGGCGTTTCCTTAAAAACTACAGAGCGCCACTGACCAACGTAAAACAAAAAACAAAAGATTATTAGCCCCGGTAGTAACACTCCCACAGGGCCCTTGGCAAGGAAGGCCAGGGCGGCAAAGGCGGCGGTTAGGATAAAGGCAATTTTTTGTTGTTTTGGCCGTTCTTGTTGACGGTAACCCCAAAAAAAGCTGATTAAACTAAGGGCGATCGCGCTGGAAAGATACATATCCGTCACTGCCGTTCTTCCCCAGCCCAGCCAACCGGGATTGAGGGCCATGATGCCCGTCCCTAGCCAACTGCGGAACCAGGCTTGGTGCACCGTTACTTTGTCTTCACCAAAATTTAGTCCCCCAAAGCGGATTAGAAAAAAGGTAGCCACCACCACGGCGATCGCCGCCAAGGCAGACGGTAACCGGGCCGCCCATTCATGGAAACCAAAAATTTTAAAGCTAAGGGCCACCATCCAGTAGCCCCCCACGGGATAGTCGAAAAATAACTCCCCATTCCAGCGGGGCGTAATCCAGTCCCCCGTCAACACCATCTGGTGGGCCACCTCCACAAAGAGGGCTTCGGTTTTATCCATCAGCCCTAGATTACCCAGCCCCAACCCAAAGGCTAAACCACACAGTAATATCAACCAAGCCGCCGACAGCCACCAATAACTAGCCGGCCGGCGATCCAGCTTAGCAAGTAACGTTTGGGGGGAAATATCAAGGGAAATAGTCAAGCTAACTCCAATACCGTTTTTTATTCCTTGGGAAAGGGTAACACCGGCAGGCGATCGCCCCGGAATATTTCTTCCGAAAGTTGGCCCCATTCCGTAGTCCGGTGGGTAAAACAATGAATCATGCCCAGGGCAGATAAAAACGGTAGGGTAGTGGCACTCAAAACCAAAGAAGTGAAAGAATTCATAGCATTTTTTTTAGATAGTTTGGGTTAATTAGTTTTCCCTAGGGTAGTCGATCGCCATGGTCGGAAAACTGGGCCATGAACCGACGGTCAATGCAGTCCTTCAGCCACCACCAAGGTCTGCCGTAACTGCCCCAATTATCCCAAAGGGCGATCGCCTTTTTATCCCCGGTGCCAAGAAGACTTAGGTAACGGGATTGGGGAATGAAGGGTTGGGGCGTTTGATCAGTGAGAATCCGTTGCAGATTATTAAATAAAGGTTTGCCCTGACGCACCGCAAAAACCCCCGCCTTTGGCCGTGGATATTCCTTGACGGTGGCAACGTCCCCCGCCGCAAAAATGTGGGGATGGGAACAGCTTTGCAATGTGGGTTTAACTAGAACAAAACCCCGGTCGTCGATCGCCAAGCCAGAATCCGCTAACCAGGGGGCCGGACTGGCCTGGGTTAACAAGAAAACACTATGGCAAAGAGCACCATGCCCCTCTGCGGTTAGTAATTGATAGCGGGGCAATAGATCAGGAGGAATTTGCTGATTCTGGCTTAATGGCGGTGACAGTGTGGTGGAACAAAACCCTAATCTGCCGTTGCTCTAGAAGAATTTTGATCCGTTGCTGGGCCCAGGCATTATGGCTAGGTAATAATTGCCCTCCCCTCTGCCAAATTTGTAAATCCAACGCCATAGCAGGAAAAAGTTTCCTTAACCGGGTCTGCACATTGAACGCTAATTCCACGCCCCCGGCCCCTCCCCCGGCGATCGCCACTGTTAATTTTTCTGGTTTAAACTGCTGGATTTTTGCCAACAAAGCTTGCCAAGCTTGTAAAAATTGAGGCACCGGCTTAGCGGCAATGCCATGCTCCGCCCCTTGGATATCCCCCAAATAAGGGGTACTGCCAATGTCTAAAGATAGGTAATCAAAGGGTATGGCCCCCGTTTTTTGGCAAAATAATAAATTCTTTTCTGGATCTACGGCGATCGCCGGATCATGAACAAACTCCGCTTCTGCAGAGGCCGCCAGGGATGGCAAGTTAATGTGACTATCGCCGTAGGAATAAAACCCTGCCACATGGCCCGGCAACATTCCAGAATAAGGAGTTTCCCTAACATCACTCACCAGGGTTAAGGCTACAGTGGATAAAGGCTGGCGGGCCCAATGGTTCAATACCAGAGCATGGGTGTGACCTCCCCCCACCAATAGCAATCGTTTTTTTACCATCGCCTTTTTACCTTTGACAACTCTTCACAACCTTAGCGGTTTCCCCTTGTCCCATCGGCTTATGCTCTCCCAGGGCATAGTCCAGTACGAACTACCCCTGGCATAATTAACCATGGCCGGGTCAACTCCTTAGATTATCCAATATCCCACTTAGCCCAGCTTTTTCGTTATTCATCAGCCATCAATCCTAATGACCGTAATCAGTTCCCCTAAGTCCCCTTCCCTTTTCCCTGAATTGCACCTTCCCCCCCTGCCCTACCAACGGCCCCTGTTAATGATTGGCCACGGCACCAGGGACGAAGACGGCCGTCAAACCTTCCTCGACTTTGTGGAACAGTACCAAGCGTTGGACAACTCCCGCCCGGTTATTCCCTGCTTTTTGGAATTGACGGAACCTAATATTCAAGCTGGGGTGGAGCAATGCGTGGCCCAGGGTTTTACGGAAATTTCTGCCCTACCGGTTTTACTATTCGCCGCCCGCCACAATAAATTTGACGTCACCAACGAGCTAGACCGCAGTCGGGAAGACCATCCCCAGGTGAACTTTTCCTATGGCCGCCATTTTGGCATTACCCCATCCATTCTTGACCTCTGGAAGGCTAGATTAGCGGAGTTGGACGGCCCCGAAGCTAATCCCCAGGGCATTTCTAGGGAAGAAACAGTCTTGTTATTTGTGGGACGAGGTTCCAGTGATCCCGACGCCAACGGTGATGTGTACAAAATGGCGAGGATGCTGTGGGAAGGCAGTGGCTATCACACCGTAGAAACCTGTTTCATCGGCATTAGTCACCCCCGTTTAGAGGAAGGATTCCGGCGGGCTAGGTTGTACCAACCGAAACGGATTATTGTTCTGCCCTACTTTTTATTCATGGGGGCTTTAGTCAAGAAAATTTTCACCATTACGGAAGAGCAACGGGCCGCTTTCCCCGATATTGCCATTCAGTCCCTACCGGAAATGGGTATTCAACCGGAGTTATTGGCGTTGGTGCGGGAACGGGAAATTGAAACCCAACTGGGGCAAGTGGCAATGAACTGCGAAGCCTGCAAGTTCCGTTTAGCTTTTAAAAGTCAAGGCCATGATCATAGCCACGGGCATCACCACCACGGCCATAGTCATGACCATGGACACGACGGGCATGGCCACAGCCACGGGGAATGGGTAGATACCTACATTGAGCCAGCGGCTTACCACGAAAAAATCTGGCAAGCTCCCTAAAAACGTATTTGAAAGGTAGCTTGTCGTAGAAAAAATGGTGAAAAACGTTTAATTTTCACCATTTTAATCATGTTTACTAATGCTCAGATAACCTTAAAACACCCATATCTTGCCCCACTGATGAGAATGTCTCTACTCTTCGAGAGCACCTTGGTAACACCAACGTAAAAGGGTAAACCCTAGGGTTAATTTCACCAATTCCAAGCTCCAATAGAGCCAATGAAGAGGCATCATCGCCCCTGGCATTTCCCCGGTGCCATTAAAACTGGTCATGTCAAAGCCCAAATCGGTGATGGCTGGGGTCAAGACATAGGTATAGACGATGGCGATCGCCAACAGAATGAAGGCAAAAATAGAACTAAAACGCTGACCATGGCGGGAGAAAAAGCCTTCTTGATGGAGGAAGAAACAACCGGATAACACTAGGCCGGCGAAGAGCATTTCCAGGTGGTTGAAGACGGAAAACAATAAATGTCCCGCATTGATAAAGCCCGGCTCCGCCATCATCCCCGTGGCTGATAAACTGGGCACTACCAGTAAATCCATGACTAGGCTACCGGCAAGCCACAGGGCCAGACTCCCCAGTACCAAAAGGGGCCAATTGACCGTGGCAATGGTTAATTTAAATTTAGCAGTACGATTCATATTTCACCTCACTCTATGCTGAGAGCTAATAATAATGGCAGAAATTGCCGAAAAGGATAATTGCTGATGTTTTCATTATCACCAGGCTATTCAGAACTAGGGTGACAATTGAGACGGATCTTTACAGGATCGGCGCAAATTATAGATTTTTGTTCACGTTTGTTCATCTTTTTTCACGTTTTTTACTGGTTGAGTAGCCGGGGATTCTGACCGCCGTTTGATAAAATCCCCACCATCCCCCATGCTAGGACTGTCGCCTGTCGTTAACGGATACGAACTTATGAACCTACACAAACATAAATTCTCCCTTGACCATGGCACTTTTTGCCAAACCCTGGCCCAAACTGAGAATTTACTGATTATTCAAGACTTGGACGGAGTCTGTATGGAATTAGTCCAAGATCCCCTAACCCGTAGTCTTGATCCCAATTACATCAAAGCCACCACTGCCTTTGCTGGGCATTTCTATGTTTTGACCAACGGCGAACATGTGGGGAAACGGGGTGTCCAGGGCATTGTGGAACGGACTTTTGGTGATATTGAGCAGGTCAAACGGGACGGGCTGTACTTACCAGGATTAGCCGGGGGCGGAGTGCAATGGCAAGATCCCTGGGGACAGGTGACCCATCCAGGGGTGAGTGATGGAGAACTAAAGTTTTTAGCGACGGTGCCCCAGCGCATTGAAACCCGTTTAAGACAATTTTTTGAACAGTATCCACATATCCTTTCTCCCCGTCAGTTGGAGCAGGGCATTCAAGCGTCGGTGTTAGATAACAAGGTTTCCCCCACCGCTAATCTCAATACTTTGGCTAATTACCTCCGGGATCATCCCGATGTTTACCAAGATCTACAAAAGGCGATCGCCACCTTACTAGACGAGTTAATTGCCGAAGGGGAAAAGCAGGGGTTAACCCATAGCTTTTTTGTCCACTATGCCCCTAACTTAGGGCGGGATAAAAATGGCAAAGAAATCGTCCGCTGGGCTAGGTCCGGGGATTCGGGGACAACGGATTTTCAGTTAATGTTGCGGGGTGGGGTTAAGGAAGCTGGGGTATTAGCCTTGCTAAATCGCTACTATTACCAACGCACAGGGAATTATCCCTTAGGGGAAGAGTTTAATGCCCGCCAAGCACCGTCATCCCACGAAGAATTACTGGCTTTAGCCATAACAAAATTTGATGCCGAATTGATGCCCTTAATTGTCGGAGTGGGGGATACGGTTAACAGTTCAATCGATCCTGATAGTGGGGAAATTCGGCGGGGAGGGAGTGATCGTGCCTTTTTACAATTAATTCAAGATTTGGGTCAGCACGGAGATCACGGCAACTTAGTGGTGTATGTGGATAGTTCCCAAGGGGAAGTCAAAAACCGTAAGCCGCTGAAACTAAAAACCGTGGATGGTCAAACCCAAGTAGTGGAAGGCCCTGGCGATCGCCGTGATCAAGAAGAACCCCTCATGATTAATGTGGCTTTTCCTGGGGGTTACCGCCAATATATTGAGGTGTTTCAACAGGCGGCGCAAAAGCGTCAGCTTTTATTTAACGGGAACATGTCGCGGGAAGTCCCAGGCTCTAATCTTTCATAAACACAATAACTCAAATGAATTGCGTCAAATGGGATGTACCCTAAACGAACCAACGAAGGCTAGTAAACCATCAAAAAAATTCCTCTGTAACCGGACTAGGTTAACAAAGGAATTGTTCAAAAAAAACTTATTTAAAGTTAAAGTCAATAGTCCCTAAGCAATTAGGGAGAATACCGACTAAAACAGTCCCAAAGTTAGGGACTTGTCAATGGGGAAAGTTGCCCCAGCGCCTAACCACAAAGCCGCCGCCGTACCAAATAAGAATACGGTCATAGCAATGGGACGACGGAAGGGATTTTGGAATTTGTTCACACTTTCAATGAAGGGAACCAACATTAAGCCCAGGGGAATGGCGGCCATGGAAGCAATCCCTAGAAGCTTGTTGGGTAGAATACGCAACATCTGGAAAGCAGGGTAAATATACCACTCAGGTAGGATTTCTAGGGGGGTGGCAAAGGGGTCAGCGGGTTCCCCAATCATGGCGGGGTCAAGGATGGCTAAACCAGCAATCAAACCCAAAGCTCCCAAAATACAGATGGGAAACATATAGAGAATGTCGTTGGGCCAGGCGGGTTCACCGTAATAGTTGTGACCCATACCTTTGGCTAGTTTGGCCCGCAATTCAGGATCGCTGAGATCCGGTTTTTTAATAATGCTCATGGGGATGAGGCTCCGAGGTTAAAATTTTAAGGATTTTGAAACCTGAACGATATTGGGTAGTTTGTTGTCCATACCCATCAACATATCCAGGATATTGAGACTACAAAGGACCAGAAATGCCTTGTTTGCGAATCATCAAGAAATGCAAAAGCAGTAATACAGCGATTACCCAGGGCAACACAAAGGTGTGGAGACTGTAAAAACGGGTCAAAGTAGCTTGACCAACACTTTCACTACCCCGCATTAGGGTTACCAACTGATCACCCACAACGGGAATGGCAGCGGGTACACCGGAAACGATTTTCACCGCCCAGTAGCCCACTTGGTCCCAAGGTAAGGAGTAACCGGTTACACCAAAGGTAACGGTGGTGACGGCAAGCATTACCCCAACGACCCAGGTCAGTTCCCGGGGTTTTTTGAAACCACCGGTGAGGTAAACCCGGAAAACATGGAGAATCATCATCAACACCATCATGCTGGCGGACCAACGGTGGATGGAGCGGATTAGCCAACCGAAGTTGACTTCATTCATGATGTACTGAACAGAGGAAAAGGCTTCCGCGACCGTGGGCTTATAGTAAAAGGTCATGGCGAACCCAGTGGCGAACTGGATCAGGAAGCAAGTTAGGGTCAGGCCCCCCAGACAATAGAAAATGTTGACATGGGGAGGAACATACTTGCTGGCAATGTCATCGGAAATGGCTTGCACTTCCAGCCGATCATTGAACCATTGAAAAACTTTTGATTCGGTGACTTCTTTTGAAAACATTGAAGCTAGACTTCTTCTTAAGGATCAGGTATGGAGGGGGGAGACTCGGAGGGAGCCGTAAAATCGCATATAATCATCGTAATATGACGGTTTCACCAAGGACAGAAAGGTTCCGAGACTTAGTGAAAATGAGAACCACTCATCAGAAAATGTAACACAGCTTGAAGTCTGGAGGGAAGGGAACTCCGGCGGCGAATTTGCTGTAATTTGACCTATTTATCCATGCTCACCAAACATTTTTCCGAACCCGTTGATCGTGCGGCCCTAGTTTTGATTGGGGCCTGACTGCGACGATCGCCGTGGTGGTAGGGGGACACCTTACCTGTCAAAATAACAGTGAATGTAAGTTTGCCAACCGGCCGAAGGTACAAGATTTCAGTTGGGAAGGGAAGAAAGTGGGGGCAAAGGATCGGGCCTTTATCATGACCTTCGATCGCCCCATGAACCATGGGGAAGTGGAAAAAAACCTAGTTATCACCCCGGCTCTGCCAGGAAAATTTAGTTGGGCGGGTCGGCGCATGGCCTACACCCTGGATAACCCCATTCCCTACGGTACAGATTACGATCTGCAAATTGCCAACGTGCGGGAACAATATGCCGGCAATAACCAGGGGCAAATGATGACCCCCTTCAACACTAATTTCCGCAGTCGGGATCGGGCCTTTGCCTACATTGGTACCCAGGGCATAGAGCAGGGAAGGATTATTTTCTACAACTTGACAAAACAAAGAAAAACCATTTTGACTCCGCCGGGGTTAACGGTGGTGGATTTCAAATTTTATGACCAGGGCAAATCTATTCTCTTTGCTGGGGCAGACAGTCAGTTGGGCTTTGAAGGGTTAAGGCAGTTACAACTGTATCAAGTGCCCGTGGTGGAAAGTGACAATCCCCAGGAATTACCCAAACCAACTTTGGTGTTGGACAATCAGGAGTTTCAAAATAATCAGTTCGATGTCACCGAAGACGGTAAAACCATTGTGGTGCAGAGGGTAAACCGTCAAAATCCCGCCGACTTTGATCTGTGGATGCTCAAAAATCAAGAAAAGCCCGATCGCCTCAAGGTGCAGGGGGGGGATTTTCAGATTGCCCCGGATGATCAATCCTTGGCGGTGGCCCGGGGGGAAGGCATTGGTATTTTACCCCTCCAGCCGGAGGGCAAACCCTTGGACTTTTTACCAAAATTTGGTCAATTACTTACTTTTTCCGCCGATGGCAGTGCCGCCGCCCTAGTTAATTTCAATACCGAAGATGCGGAAAAACGCTTCCAGCGCACCCTGGTTTTCGTGAATAACTTGGGAGTACAAAAGGAATTGGTGGACACCGATGGCTCGATTATCAGTTGTGAATTCGGCCGCAATAATCAAAAGCTTTACTGTTTGCTCACTAAGCTTTTGCCCGGGGACGAATACATTGAACAGCCCTATTTTGTGCAAATTAACATTGATAGCGGTGAAGTTTTTCCCCTGCTTAAACTCCAGGATTACCGAGACACCAAAGTCAGCCTTTCCCCCGACGGTTTAGCTCTCCTGTTCGATCAGGTAATGATTAACCCCAATACCCCCGCCGATAGTCGTCTTAACACCGATGCGGGAGAGGCGATCGCCGATAGTCAATTATGGTTACTCATACCGCCCCTGAAGCCGGAAGAAGGGCAACAGGCAGAACTTAAAGCCCTATCTTTGATGGGATTTCGTCCCCTCTGGGCCCCTTGATAATTGGATTTTTGCGAAAAATCACTCCAGTTAATTTGGGGCTAGGGAATGGCCATGTTATCGGTTCTAACCTTGTTACCCATCTCAACTTCACAGTATTTTTCCACCCTCTCCAGGGCCGGGAGTAGGGGCCCCAACCATTTGCGATAAATATCCCTTGAGGCCGATGATGTGATTGTTTTATTCACTAAATCAGCCCATTCCGGTTGATCCGGCGGCAAAATTATTCCATAGGCTTGGCAATCAAGGGGGTTACGGGGATAAAACCGATAATCTTGGCCCAGGTCAATATTTAGCAATAGAGCTTCCCCAAACAGCAAAATGCCATCGCTGGCAAAGGCATCAATTCTGCCCTGAAGAAGGGCCTGTACTCCCAACTGACGGGCCCTAAACCCCTGGAAGTTGATTAATTCTGCCTTGGGATATTTACTGGCCAAAAAGTCACTATTGGCGGTTCCCGACAACACCCCAATTCTTTTCCCCTGTAAATCACTATTTCTCTCAAAATCATTTTGCCGATCCGTGGCAATTAAAAATTGAGTACCTGTGATAAAAAAAGGCCGGGAAAAGGCAATGGCTAGCTTTTCATCACTGCGGATAGTGTTGGGGCCACATTCCAACATCACCACCTTTTCCGCCACCAGATCATAGCGATTAAAAATACTGGATTGATACATTTTGACGAATAGGGGCTGGCCCCCTAATTCAGCGGACACATTCCTCCGAATTGCTTCGATAAAATCGACACAGATACCAGTCCATTGATTGGTGGGGCCGTCCCGAAAGCCAAAGGGTACGGCATCTTCCCGAATAGCTACTTTCAGCAACCCTGTTTTGCGGATGGATTCCAACACAGTTTCTGCTTGAACCATGGGGGCAAATAATGAATTTAGGCCCCGGTTAAAAGGAACGTGACCATGGCCCAGGCTTTACTGCGTTGCCGATAATTGCTAGCTTTACTCATTGCCAATTGTCCAAAAGATCCTTAAACAGAGCTTCTTCAATCCAAGTTTTAAATACCACCGTTAAAGGCAAGGCCAGGATTAATCCCAACAATCCGAACATACTGGCAAAAAATAGTTGGGCCATGAGGGTGACCGCAGGCAAAAGGGAAACCTGTTTGGCCATGACAATGGGGGTCAGCCAGTAACTTTCCACATTTTGGATAATGAAGTAGAGAATGAGTACCGCAATAATTTTCCAGGGGGCATCCAACACCGCAATCATCAAAGGAAAAATGACACTGGCGGCGGGGCCGATGTTGGGTATAAAGTTCAAAATCCCTGCCATTAGGGCATGGACTAATACCAGTTTGATTTGCAATATCCATAGCCCAACACCGCTGAGGCTGGCGATGAAAAGGGAATTGATGCAAATACCGGTGAGCCAGTTACCCAGGGACAGTTCCGATTGGGTGAGAATTTCGTCGGCCCGGCGGCGATAAAAGGATGGAAATAGTTTTAATGCTCCTTGGCGGTATGCCTGGGGGGAAAAGAGCATCATGACGGCGATCGCCACAATGAAAATAATCTGGAGGGCGACGGTAAAGGAACCAGAAAAAAAACTAATTAGGGAACTAAGGGCATTGGCTCCCACCGCAGAGATGGATTCCGTTAAACCTTCTATGGGAAAAGCCTGGCTCAAAAATTCTAGTTCTGCCCGATCCTGCCAACCCTCAAAAAATTCCTGGAGGCGATCGCCCACCTCCGGCAGAGAACTAAGTAAGACTTGGAACTGCTCCCAAAAAGGGGGAATTACCAACAAAAAAAACAGGGCCACCGCCACACTAACGGTGCTTAGGGTCAGGGCTAAAGCAAGGGATCTTTTTAAACCCCAAGCCTGGAGTTGTTTAACCGCCCGATTCAGGGCCGTAGTAAGCACAATAGCCAGGAAAAGCAACAGGAGCAGTTGGCGAATTTCCCACGCCACATACACTGCCATTCCCAAACAAGCTAAACCTAGCCATTGATTAAGTTTCATCGGACTGTGGAATCAAGCAGTTAAGCTTGGAAGTTAACAATGCGGGCAAATCCCTGGGCATCGAGGCTGGCTCCCCCCACTAAGGCGCCATCAATTTGTGGTTGGGCCATAATCTCGTCCACATTAGTGACATTGACGGAACCGCCATACTGGATGGTGACCTGGGGATTGGTTAACTGTTCCCGAATGACCCCAATTACTCGATTGGCTTCCGTCGCCGCACAGGTATCCCCCGTACCGATCGCCCAAATCGGTTCATAGGCAATGACTAGGCGGGATTGATCTACATTGATCAAGGCCTTTTCTATTTGGTTAATAATCACCTTTTCCGTTTCCCCGGCATCCCGCTGAGCCTTGCTTTCCCCCACACAGAGAATGGGAATTAACCCGGCTTTTTGGGCCGCCAACACCCGTAAATTAACCGTTTCGTCCGTTTCCCCAAAATACTGTCGCCGTTCACTGTGGCCAATGACCACATAATGGATGCCAATTTCCACCAACATGGCCGCCGAAATCTCCCCGGTGTAAGCCCCCGTTGCTTCCCAATGGACATTCTGGGCCCCTAAGCGGATCCGCCCACCATGGAGCTGTTGGGACATGGCACTTAAATCGGTGAACGGAGCACAAAGCACCACCTCACGGCTCTCTTCCGCCTCCTCGATTAAAGGCTTAAACTCCTGCAAAAAGCCCTGGGCCTCGGCCTGGGTTTTATGCATTTTCCAATTGCCTGCAATGATAATTTTTCCCACGATTCCAATCTTAACGATGAAGGTCATAACAAATTTTCCAACCCCCAGTTTAAGGGGTCAGGGGTCGGAACTAATAGCAAAGGCCTCTAAGGCAATGGCGTAAATGGGTTATATCGGTGTCTAATCCCCCTCTAATCCTCCAAAAATGCCTTCACATCCCCCAATGGGGTCAACACTAAGCGGATGGTTTCCCCTTTGTTATTGGCCAGGGGGGAAACCAGGGGCTCCCCGGGCGCTGGTTGGGGTAATTGGGCTAGGAAAATACTGGCGGCCCGGCCTAGGGGTACGGTTTTTTGTACCACACCGTCGGGGTTAATTTGCAAACGATATTCTAGGGTTTGGGTTTGATCCTCCGATGGTTGCCATTGCTGTTGGTAAAACTGACGTACTTCCTTTACCTGGGGGATGGTATCGAGCAAATTAGCAGAACGGGGGGGCACAGGGCGGTTACGGGGAGGCAGAAATCCCACAGGATTAGTGGAAGGAGGTAGGGCAGGAAAATTGGGCACGGGGGGAAGAACTTGTCCTCCGTAGGGTAATGGCTGGCCGCCGGGTCGGGGCAGAATTGCCAAGGCTTCTGGGGAAGGGGGTTCCTCCGGGGGGACAAGGGGTTGCAAACTAGCAGGGTCAGGAATGGCGATCGCCGTTTGCCCTGGGGGGGGAGGAGCGGCTAAGTCGGGGGGGCGAACCCTTTCCGGCGGCACGACCAAGGGTAGATTGGGATTACGGGAGGGGGAATTGGCCGCAAGAACCGCACTGGGGGCGGGGAGAGGATCCCGCAGGGCTAAAGTTTCCGTTAACTGGGGAGAAGGGGTGTTTGCCCGGGGGGGCGGTGGCACCATGGAGCTAACTTCGTTGAACTGGAACGAATTTTGCACCGGCAGAGGCAAATTTTCCTTTACTGTTACCTCCTCCTGGGGAAGGAATTGGCGCACTAAAATTCCCGTAATGGCGATCGCCACAATGCCCCCGGCGGCAATGGCACTGCCAAGCCAAAATCCGATGGGTTGATCGGCCATCGGGGCGGCAATTAGTCTATGACTGGGTTCCAAGTCCTGGAGCCGAAAACTTTCTAGGGCCAGCATCAAGTCGTATAGCTGGGAAGTGCTGAGGCTGATGGGAGCCCCTAGGCCCAATAATTCATGGCTTAAATTGCCCTGGGGACGGAGGCTAAAGGATGTTTCATCGGGATGAAATTTTGGCTCTGGGTAGGAATTGGGATCCGATGGAAAGGGGCTAAGTCTCTGCTGGAGATAGGTTTCCACCGCTGTGGCTAGGGCTTCCAATTCCTGGGGAGTGCCGGACAGGGTTAACTGTTCCACTTCCGGTAACCGGGGATCGTCAAAATTAAGCACAAAACGATAATCCGGCGGCAAAGTTTTTGGCGTTCCTTGCCATAAACGCCGACTTTGCCACAGCTCCAAAGTACAGGTGGGGGGAGTATAGCGCCTTAGTTGAACATCCTTAACCAGCTTCATCGAAAATACTCCCGGTCAACACACTTACTCCCATCAAGGTTACATCGAAAATTGTTGGGCTAGGGCTTCCCAGAGTCGCTACCATAATCGGCTATGGCTCCTCTAAGCATTAGCGTAATAACCCCGGGGGGTAATTAAATAATCTTGGTAATTGTAGGTATTACTATTACCGATAATAACCACCGTCAGCATATCAATGGGAAAGGTTAGCATTTCTCCGAGGGTGGTGCGGACAATGGTTTCCTCCTGTCGGTAAACGGCCCGCACAATGGCCACCGGAGTAGTGGGCGATCGCCATTGTAGAAAAATTGCCTGAGCCTGTTCAATTAACACCGTCCGCTTTTGGGATTTGGGATTGTACAAAGCGGTAACAAAATCCGCCTGGGCCGCCGCTGTTAAGCGTTGCAGAATTTTTTCCCTGGGGGTGAGCAGGTCGCTCAGACTAATGGCGCAAAAATCGTGCATCAAGGGAGCCCCCACCCGGGCCGCCGCCGCCTGGAAAGCACTAATACCGGGAAATACTTCCACTGTGGGAACTTGACCATCCCAACCTAGGGCGGCCAATTCCTCCAACACTAACCCCGCCATGCCGTAGATACCACAATCCCCAGAGGAAAGCATGGCTACCGTTAAACCCCACTGGGCCAACTCAATGGCCCGTTGGCACCGTTGTCTTTCCTGGGTAAGGGGAAAGGTTTCACAGATTTGCCCCGGCCGTCGTAGGGGATCGATCAATTCCAAATAAAGTCCGTAACCAATCAATACATCGGCATCCCGAATGGCGGTGCGGGCCGCTGGGGAAATTTGGGCCAACTCCCCTGGCCCTGTGCCCACTAACCACAACTGCCCTGGTGTGACGATATATTCCCGTTCAGCCCGGGCGATCGCCACCGTTACGGCTTGGGCATCCTGTTTAATAATTACTTTTTCCGTAATTAGACTTCCTCCCTGGCCATAAACCTGGGCCGCTGTTAATGCCGCCGCCTCCGCCACACTGGGGGTTCCCACTTCTTGGTTCACCACATCGGAAGGATTCGGTACCTGCTGGGAAGCTAATTGCTCCGGTGGAAAGGTGAAAAAGGGCAAATTGTATTTACTGGCCAATTGTTGCAGACCAATTTCATCGGCTTTTAAATCCACACTGGCAATGCCGGCGATCGCCAGGGGGCTGAGGTTAGCTTTTTCTAATACCTGGAGTAAGGCTTTTTCTAACAGGTCTAAATCCGTACCCCGCACACAACCCATACCTACCCACAACTGCCGGGGATGCCATTGCACGGTGGGATGTTGACTATCAATTTCACTGGTGTTGGCGTTAACGGTAATTTGGATGGTGGCGGCCGTTGCTCCGATTTCTTCAAAACTAAAACTGTGTCCCTTTGGTAGATGCTCCTGCCAGAGGGTACTTCCTGCGGTTTGCTGAACCAGAACTGATTTTTGGCAAGCTAGAGCCGCACTAACCCCTGTCCAATCCCCAGAACCCCTTTGCCAGCCAAAAGGAAGCCCCAAGCAGTCCACTGCCATCTGTCCTAGCCCATTAGCTCCCCCAGTAAGTATGGCTGTTGCCCCCAACTGTTCCGCCACCACCTGACTAAGGCGATCGCCACCGCCCTGATGGCCACTCAGTAAACTAATCACCGCATTACCTGGCCCATCTACCACCAGCACCGCCGGGTCGGTCTGTTTACTTTCCAGTAACGGAGCAATTAAACGTACCACTGCTCCGGTGGCTAAACCAAAAATAAAAGCCCTTTGGATAGTCCACCTTTGGGCCAATGCCGATGACAGAGATTCCCTGTAGATTTCCACCAGGGGATTCTGGACAAGTTCTAGTTGCTCCGCCAAGGACTCCGACAGTAATAATTTTCCCGCTAAGGCTTCCGTCAGAGGCAAAAGGACTTTAACGGCTTGGGGCGTGACGGCGATCGTCGTTAGGGGGTGGAAATTTTTAAACAATTTTGACTAATTTTTCGATTTTCGTGGGGAAGAAGGAAGCCCAAAAGACCATCCACCACCATAGACTGCCTTTGCTAGGGTTGGATCAAACCAGGGAAATTTTCTCCAAAATCTAGTGCCAGGGGAACCATTGCTTAACTGTCCTATGGTGCCGTCCTGAACATGATTCATTGATTTAGTTTAGTAACAGAGACCAAACATGTTCCCTCCCGAATCCCCCATTTGGGTGAGTAGGGCTAGGGCCGTAATATATTTTTCCAGAACCATGACCCATTCTTCCCTGGCGATTCGATCCCGATGTTATCGGGCCATCCCGAGTTTCCCCCTGGCTAATTAAATCCATTTATCCCCTCGGGTCAACATTTTTGCATTGGTATTTTGGCCCTATCACCATTCAGGGTCAAGCCCATCTCCCCCGGAGTGGCCCGGTCATTTTGGCCCCACCCATCGTTCCCGTTGGGATGCCATCCTGCTTTCGTTGGCGGCGGGACGGGGGGTAACGGGTAGAGATCTACGTTTTATGGTGGCCACCACGGAAGTACGGGGTTTACAGGGATGGTTTATCCGTCATCTGGGGGGATTCCCGGTGGATGTGAAGCGACCGGAAATTAGCAGTCTTTATTACAGCGTGCAATTGCTCCAGGCCGGGGAAATGCTGGTGATTTTTCCTGAGGGGGGAATTTTTCGAGATCAACAAACAGTGCATCCCCTCAAGCGGGGCATTGGGCGCATTGCGTTGGAAGTTTGTAAACAGGATCCTGCTACGGCCACACAGATTATTCCAGTGGCGATCGCCTATGACGATCCCTATCCCCGCAAGGGCACAGCGGTGGAAATCACCTTTGGTCAGGGCATTGCCGCCAAGGACTACGATCCCAGCACCATCAAATTAAGCTCCCAACAACTCACCCGGTGCTTAGCTAAGAAAATGCAGGGACTGTACGACCCAGAACCTTCACTTTGTGGGGCGATCGCCGTTTCGTGAATCCCTGACTAAAAGCTATCAATTTCAGCGGGAGCCGCCATGATAAGATTTACCGTAAATTAGAATTTTACTCTTTGTCAGTCAGGAAACTCAGATAATGGAAACCATTTATTTACTCGCTAAATTGCCAGAAGCTTACCAAATCTTTGATCCCCTAGTGGATGTTTTGCCGGTCATTCCCCTATTCTTTTTGGCTTTAGCATTTGTATGGCAGGCGGCGGTCGGCTTTAAATAAGCTGGCGGTTGGCTTTCAATGCCTTTAAGTACGACTAACTTGGCAAAAATCAAGCTAATATCCCCTGGTTGTGCCCCATTGGTTCTAGCTAGGGAATTTTTTTGCGTTGGTTCAGAAAATAACTTAGTTAAATTGTCTCCATAATTCCTCACCACAGCCCATGGAAGTTCGCTTTATTTCCCTCACCAAACCCGACATTGTTATTGATGGAGAAACCCTTTCCCCAGAAGGATTAATCGCCTATTGTGCCAGGGTTTCTAGTCCTAACCAAG
Organism: uncultured cyanobacterium; assembly: GCA_963704945.1. Classification (GTDB taxonomy): domain Bacteria; phylum Cyanobacteriota; class Cyanobacteriia; order Cyanobacteriales; family Microcystaceae; genus Synechocystis. The sequence continues at coordinate 56,221 of CAVPII010000018.1, forward strand.
AAAACCCTAACTACGCCAAACTTCTGCAATTTTGCATCCGGGAGGGCCATTGGAGCATTTTTGAAATGGTGGACATGACCCTGGAAATTATCACCACCAGGGCGATCGCCCCCCAAATTCTCCGACATCGTTCGTTCTGTTTTCAGGAATTTAGCTTAAGGTACTCATGTGCTACAACCTATGAATCCTATGAAGCCCGCCGCCAAGACGTGAAAAATCGCCAAAACTCCCTCGATGATTTTGATGACGACACCAAACAATGGTTCGACCAAGCCCAGGCCGATGTGTGGGAACATAGCCACAAAATTTATGAAGAAGCCTTGGCCAAAGGGATTGCGAAAGAATGCGCCCGCTCAATTTTGCCTCTGAATACGGTCACTCGACTGTATATGAAAGGCTCTGTCCGCAGTTGGATTCACTACTTTTCTGTGCGCTGTGATCAGGCAACCCAAAAAGAACATCGGGAGATTGCCCTAGCCGCCCAGGCCATTTTCATTGAGCATTTTCCGACGGTGGCGACAGCCCTCGAATGGAGTTAATTAGTCAAAATATACTTATGTCTATGCCATGAATTGTTATACTTTAATACCTTTTACCGTTCATTTATCTCCCGATATTGAACTAACAGTGACGGTGGATTATAAATTTCCGAGCTTGTTTTTGACGTATAAAATTATCGACAAACTTCAGAGCGTTAGATTGGCTAGTCAACAAGAATTTCCCCAACGACGGGACGGACTGTGGCAACATACTTGCTTTGAATTTTTCCTTGCCCCTTTAGGGAAACCCAATTATTGGGAATTTAACCTTGCCCCCAGCAATGATTGGAACTGTTACCATTTCACCGACTATCGCCAAGGTATGGTGACGGAAACCGCCTGGCATGATTCCCCTTTTCAGATTCAACAGTCGGATGAAAACCTTGATGGCATTGGTTTTGGGATAAATTTACAACCTTTAATATCCCAGCGCCAACCGTTACAATTGGGGATTTCTACGGTAATCGAAACAGAAACAGGGGAATTAAGTTACTGGGCGTTGCATCACCCAGGCACGGAAGCGGATTTTCACCAGCGCAGGAGTTGGTCTATTAATCTTTTTTAGGCAAATTTTCAAACATTGCCGTGGTTTGGATTCAATGAAAATTTCCAAAATGTTCCGCCTTAGTTACAAGATTCCCCATTAAGCCTGCTTTTGCCAAAGTTGAATTTCGTAGCATAAATGATTACGAAAAATATTACCGGCCTGTAAACCTTCTGCCACTAATATTTTTGCCCGTTTACCCAAAAAATAATCCAGAATTTTATAAAGGGGAGGGACTGCAATTTTAACCAAATTAGCCAGATAAGTTAAAGTTGATACCCCAAAGGTTTTAAAACTTTGCACACAAAGGTCTAGGGTGGGGACAATTTGCAAGGAAATATCATCACTTTTAAGCAGAGTAAAACCTGCTTTTTCCATAGCTATTTTCAACTCACCATTGACCAAACAATTAGAAAACATTCCTTCCTGATATTGCCCATCGTTGCGGAACATATCAGCCAATAAAACATAACCCCCTGGCTTAACTAATAACTTTGCGCCGTTCGTGATGGTTTCCAAGGACATATATTGGGTACTTTCACTGAATAACATTAAGTCATAGCTCTGGGGGGATTTACTCCGCTTAGAATCTTCTATAAATCCTTCTAAAGTATTACTGTTAAAGCGAGCCTTGCCTTCGGTCTTTTCTAAAAATTTTGATTCCTGGAGAGGATCTGGGGCGATACCTTCCACCTGCAAACCTTTTCTAATTAGTTGACTCGCATTGTCTCCATTACCACAGCCCACATCTAATACGGATTGGATATCCTTCGGTAAAAACGAAAGTAAATGGTCAGTATATTGCTCCTGGGCATGGCGAAGTTTTGCCATAGTTAAACCATCTTCCGTTTCCGGAACTGGTTGCCAATAACCATAGTGAAGATGGGAAGAGCCCGTCAAATCTCGATAGTATTGAAGCGCGGCGTTTTGATAGCGAGTAACATTATCCATTTGAATACATTACCATTAAAATAGCTGGCGTTTAAATTCTTCACCAGATTTATGAAATGGAAATAAATCCAAAATTTAAATCTCCAAATGTAGCCCTAAGCCGTTATAGATACCCCATCTAAAATAACTGATGGAGTGGCACAGGAACCTTGCCAACGCCGGTCTGAACCTAAAGTGACAAGCCGATTTAATAGCTCATAAATATTGCCGGAAACCATGGTGTCTTTGACTCTGCCAGTAATTTTTCCGTTTTCTACTCGATAGCCCAAGTCCACATTGACGGAAAAGTCCCCGGAAATGTCAGCTCCGCCACCGAGAATTTGGTCAACTACTAAACCATTGTTCAATTCTGTCAATAACTGTTCAAAACTAGCAGTACCGGGTTGGATAATAAGATTAACTAAACCTGGTTGCGGCGCACTGCCAAGGCTAGGACGAAAGCCATTACCGGTGCTATTTGTACCTAATTTTTTTGCTGTTTCATGGTCGGTGTAAAACTGACAAATTTGCCCACCTTGGATCAAGGATAGTTTTTGGGTGGGACTACCTTCATCATCAAAGGGACAATCAAAGGGGCTAGCGGTGGGATCCTGCCAAATATCAAGCTGGGAATGGGCTATTCTTCGTCCTAATTTATCTGTCCAGGGGGATGAACCTTCTGCTACCCTTTGACCACTCAGGGCTTCCCCCACCGTTTCCCACAGTAAACTGGCGGCCCCACTAGTAAGTACAATGGGTAACTTGCCTCCCTGTATTTGTTGATTGTCTTGGGCCCAGAGTAGCCGTTGCCGCAGATTTTGTACTATTTGTTTGACATTAGCTTGGTCTCGGCATTGTTCCCCATCGTAAATAGCGAGGAAGTCTTCCCCCCGAATCCATTCCACTCCGAAGTAGTAACTCAAACTTCTCTCCGTCCAGGTGCAGTCCAAGCCTTCACTGTTAAGTAGGCGAGTGCTGTCGGTGCTACAGGCTAATTCCCCACTACAAAGCACTTCTGGAAACTCTGATCGTAAACTGGCGATTCGCCGTTTTTCCCCAGTCGATTAACTGCTCCACGGAGAAATCTTGACCTAAACTTTCCCGATATTCGTGACGGGGGGCAGTAAAGAGGGGAGGTTTGGGGGGATTCAATGCGGCGAGGGCGAGGGCTTTTTCGACTAGAATTTCAGGCTCCACCGGGCCATAGGCCACCGCTAAACCGGATTGACCATTTTTCCATAATCGCAGGGCCACCCCTTCCGATTCTGAACTTTCCAGTTGTTTAAGACGGTTTGCCTCAAAAAAAACCGGACGGGAAAAGGAACGGGAATAGTAAACTTCCGCTGTCTCCGCTCCGGCTCGCTGGGCTTGGTCAAGGTAAACCGATAGATCGGTGGTCATGGCAAAAACTAAATGTTGAGCGGACAAAAAACAAAAGGGAGGCAAATATTACCCTCCCCATTATCAAGTATTCAGTTCTCCCGTAGGGTTGCTAGAAGCAATTGGGGTTGGTTAACTAGGCGGAAACCAAAACTTTTTGGTCACTGGCCGCCTCATCCTTAGCCCGTAGTTGGGTCAGGATGGCATCAACGTTTTTCTTGGCATCCCCGAACAGCATTTGGGTATTTTCCTTATAAAACAAAGGATTTTCCACCCCGGCATAGCCCGAAGCCATGCTCCGTTTCATCACCACCACCTGTTTGGCTTTCCACACTTCCAACACCGGCATTCCGGCGATCGCACTGGTGGGATCATCAAGCGCACTGGGGTTAACGGTGTCATTGGCGCCGATTACCAACACCACATCGGTTTCAGGGAAATCTTCATTGATTTCATCCATTTCCAGCACGATGTCGTAGGGCACATTGGCTTCCGCCAGCAACACATTCATGTGACCGGGAAGACGACCGGCGACGGGGTGAATACCAAATCGTACGGCAATGCCTTTTTCTTTGAGCAATTTGGTGATTTCTGCCACGGGATGTTGGGCTTGGGCCACCGCCATGCCGTAACCAGGGGTGATGATCACACTCTGGGCATCGAGTAATTCCTCGGCCACTTCTTCCACACTGGTTTTAGTTACTGTCCCGGTCACCTCTTGGGCTGGCCCTGTAGAAGCCTTACTAGAACCCTCCCCAAAGCCACCAAGGATAACGCTGATGAAGGAACGGTTCATGGCTTTACACATGATGTAGCTCAGAATTGCGCCACTGCTTCCCACTAAAGCCCCGGTAATAATCAGTAAATCGTTGGAGAGCATAAAGCCCGCCGCCGCCGCCGCCCAACCGGAATAGCTGTTGAGCATGGAAATTACCACGGGCATATCTGCTCCCCCGATCGCCGCTACGAGATGGAGTCCTAACACCCCGGCAATGGCAGTCATGATCAACAGGGGAATTAAACCAGCGGGATTGTCTAACTGCATAAATTGCACGCCAAAAATAACCGTGGCCACCAGCAGGGAAATGTTCAAAAAGTGCCGGGCCGGGAGCATCAGGGGTTTACTGCCGATGATGGCCCGCAATTTACCGAAGGCCACAATGGAGCCAGTGAAGGTGATAGCCCCGATGAATACGCCAATGTAAATTTCTATTTGATGGATGAAGGCTTCGGAACCCGTTAAGCCATTTTCCGGAGCAAGGTAATTGGCAATGCCCACTAGAACAGCGGCTAAACCGACAAAACTGTGCAAAATGGCCACCAATTCCGGCATGGAAGTCATGGCCACCCTGGATGCCAATAGGAAACCAATCACGACAGCGGGAATAATAGCCCCCAACAAAGTGGTGTAACCGGTAAAACTGCCCCCCAAAGCAGTGGCTAAAAAGGCGATCGCCATGCCGGCAATGCCGTAGAGGTTTCCCCTACGGGCACTTTCTTGGTTAGCCAGTCCCCCCAGGCTAAAAATAAATAAAATACTGGCGGCAACGTAGGCCACGGTCTGCAAACTGTTAGACATAGAAATGTTTGATTTTAATTAATGTTAATGGTGAAAAAAATGGTCAATCATTTTCTGATTCAATAATGCTCTCCAGGATAATTATCAAAGGAGGCAAGGAAAACCAAACGGTTTGCCAAATACGATCAACATTAAGACGATCATATTCATGAACAATACGATTTCTCATACCAATGATTTGTCGCCAAGGAATATCTGTAATTGCTTCTTGAGACTTAACTGATATTCTACGGGCCGCCTCACCGATAATTTCAAGTTGGCGAGTGACAGCTGATTGGCACATTAAATCATCTTGAAAAGATTCTAAACTAATGCCCATTGTAAAACTTTGAACCAATTTTGCCGCATTAAGCATATCTTTCAGGTAACTCAACTCGCGGGTTTGCATAAATAACCTGGCAGGATTCTAAAATCGCCTTTTTTCTAAAGGGATTTTGACTTTTTTCGATGCTGATTCGCTCTACTAAGTCAACTTTCCGGTTAAAGATCTCTTCAAGTTGATCTTCCATATCCACTAGATCTAGAATTGTCCAGGGGACGTTGGGCGCAAAAGAGACCAAAACGTCAATGTCACTGTTATCTAGATCAAAATCATCTCGAAGAACTGAACCAAATAGGGCAAGCTCAGTTATTTGCCATTGCTGACAAAATGCAGTAACTTTGCCTGGATCAATGGAAATTTTATATTTAAATGCTGGGGAAATTTGCATGGGAATTATCGAGCTATAACGTAGGAAACAGAAATATGGAAACCAGCCTCATGTTGAGTTAATTGGAAATCTTTGATAATTCTGTTGTCCTCAGGGAATACATCTAATTTGCGCCCAATTAACTCCTCAACAAAATCTCTTAAATCCTGCGTCGCTTCTATACTTTCTGGCTCGAGGGGATTGACCAAACCCGCAAAAAAACTTTCCATAAGCTTTTCTCGTCCACTTTCAGGAAATACGGCACAATTCCAGGCTAGTATTGCTAACTCAAAGAAAAATTCCCTTTCTTCATAGGAGTCCTCATCATCAATAAAGGGGTCGACAAATTGCTTTAAAACCTCAGACATTTTTCTCATGCCCTTAGGTTTGTTAACAAAGGTAATCCCTTTATTATTCTCATCATTTTCAAGCTTTTTTTTAAATTGATCGTAAGCCGCTAATTCCTTTTTTCTGATAGATTGAGGAGTAGGCTCCCTTCTTGGCAATTTCTCAGCATGGGTTTCTTCGTAAAATAATTTTTGAAATTCTTTTGATTTTCTAGCCATAATTTAATTCCTATTTCAAAAGGCAAAATTACTTTCTAAACATTTTCAGCATCCGTTGGGTAACTAAAAATCCCCCAGCAATGTTGATCGTTCCCACTAAAATGGCGATCGCCCCCAGGATGGTGGTGGGACTATTCAATGGGCCAGAAATTTGGAGCATGCCGCCGATGATGATGATGCCGCTAATGGCGTTGGTAACACTCATTAAGGGGGTATGCAAAGCTGGGGCCACATTCCAAATTAATTGCCAGCCCACCACACAGGCCAACACAAAAACAGTGAAGTGGGAAAGGAAAGAAGTTGGTGCCCCCACCCCAATGCCCACCAAGGCGATCGCCGCCAGGGCCAACCAAAGAAAATTGCCGGAGCCGGATTTTTTTGCAGACTTGCCCTCGCTTTCCACAATGGTTACAGCGGGTTTAGTCGGTTGGGGAGGACTGGGGGGATTAATTTTCGGTGGCGGCCAGGTAATTTTGCCCTCATGGGAAACTAAAGCGCCCCGGATCACCTCATCTTCGAGATCCACTTTGAAGTCCTCTGCACCGCCCATGTCCTTGAGCAAATGCCAGAGGTTGGTGCCGTACAGTTGGCTAGATTGGCTGGCCATGCGACTGGGTAAATCGGTGTAGCCAATGATGGTCACCCCTTCATATTCGTAAACTTCTCCGGGCTTAGTAACTTCACAATTTCCCCCCTGCTCCGCCGCTAAATCCACCACCACGGAACCGGCCCGCATGGATTTGACCATGGGTTCGGTAATCAATTTTGGGGCTGGACGGCCGGGAATTAACGCTGTGGTAATGATAATATCGACTTCCTTCGCCTGGGCCGCAAACAGGGCCATTTCCGCTGCAATGAATTCCTCACTCATGGTTTTGGCGTAACCCCCCTGCCCCGTGCCATCTTCCTTAAAGTCCAGCAGGAGAAATTCCCCCCCCAAACTTTCCACCTGTTCTTTGACCACTGGGCGGGTATCAAAGGCCCGTACGATCGCCCCTAAACTTTTGGCGGCCCCGATCGCCGCTAGACCGGCCACCCCAGCCCCAATCACCAGAACTTTGGCCGGGGGAACTTTTCCCGCCGCGGTAATTTGCCCGGTGAAAAACCGTCCAAACCGATTGGCGGCCTCAATCACAGCCCGATAACCGGCAATGTTAGCCATGGAACTAAGGGCATCTAGCTTCTGGGCCCGGCTAATGCGGGGTACCGCATCCATGGCTAGCACGGTGATATTTTTGGCGGCCAATTGCTCCAGCAGTTCTGGACTCTGGGCGGGCCAGATGAAACTAATTAAAGTTTTCCCTTCCGGTAACTCTTCCACTTCCTCCGGAGAAGGGGGGCGTACCTTGAGAATAATATCCGCCTGGTTAAATAACGTCTGGCGATCTGTAACAATTTCACAGTCAACGGATTCATAAAGGCGATCGGCAAAATCAGCCCGACTGCCGGCCCCCGTTTCCAACAACAGGTCAAAACCTAATTTTTTTAATTTCTTAGCGGTATCCGGGGTCATGGCCACCCGGCATTCCTGGTCAAAGGATTCCTTGGGTACCCCAATCTTTGGGGGGGGAGTGGGCTTAACATCGGAGGCGACAGCAGTTTCAGGAGCGGCAATGGTCATGGAAAAAAATCAGGATAAACACCGGGGTCTTAATCTGCATAGTAAGACGATCACTAAAATTTAGGGCCAATTTCTGACAATTATTTACTCAAAATTCACCCAAAACCATGGCAAGGGAACAGTTTGTAGAGGAGTTGTCCGTCCTGGCGATCGCCGATGTATCCACCGGAGCCAGAATGGTGAGGGTCTCATTTAGCGCCACCCTGGTGGGATCCACCTCTCCTTTTTTTGATAAGCTGGAAAAGCTGATCGCCACAGTAATGGTCCCTATATAGCAGTTTTCACGGAAGTAAGGTGCGGACTTCGACTATGCTCAGCCCACCATAAAAAGGACAAACTCCTTGAATAGACCTCACCCCAATGCAAACTGCCATAGTTGAAGTTATGACTAAAAATGAACGTCGTGTTTTTCTGTTGGATTTTGAGAAGCCCCTCTATGAGCTAGAGGAAAAAATCAATCAAATTCGGGAACTGGCCAGGAAAAAAATGTAGATGTTTCCGAACAGCTTACCCAACTGGAAAATCGGGCTGAGCAGTTACGGCAGGAAATTTTTAGCAACCTCAACCCCTCCCAAAGATTACAGTTAGCCCGGCATCCCCGCAGGCCCAGCACCCTGGACTATATCCAAGCCATTGCCGATGATTGGTTAGAAATGCATGGCGATCGGGGGGGCTATGATGATCCTGCTCTGGTGGGGGGAGTAGCCCGGCTGGGAACCCGGCCGGTGGTGATTATGGGCCATCAAAAGGGTAGAGATACCAAGGACAATGTGGCCCGCAACTTTGGCATGGCGGCCCCCAATGGTTATCGCAAAGCCCTGCGGTTGATGGAACACGCTAACCGTTTCGGGATGCCCATTATTACTTTTATTGACACCCCTGGGGCCTGGGCTGGCATTGACGCGGAAAAGTTGGGGCAAGGGGAGGCGATCGCCGTTAATTTAAGGGAAATGTTTAGTTTGGACGTACCCATTCTTTGTACGGTCATTGGGGAAGGGGGATCCGGTGGAGCCCTGGGTATAGGGGTTGGCGATCGGGTATTAATGCTAGAAAATGCCGTTTATACCGTTGCTACCCCGGAAGCCTGTGCCGCTATCCTTTGGAAAGATGCCAAAAAATCCGATAAGGCGGCGATCGCCCTCAAAATTACCGCGGAAGACTTAGAAAAATTACAAATTATCGACGGTATTATCCCCGAACCAAAAGGGGCCGCCCACGCCAATCCCCTAGGGGCCGCCGCCAAACTTAAAGAAGCATTATTGTTCCACCTCAATACCTTGTCCCAATTAACACCCCAGGAACGGAAACAACTACGGTACGAAAAATTCCGTCATCTGGGACAATTTTTGGAAACTGCGGTGTGAACTGTCTAAGCTAAACCCAAAGACTCTTCCAAGGAAGCAATAACCACCTCCGCCACTTCTTGAATACGAAAGCGGCAGGCAAGGGTTTCCGTGGAATTGAAACTGCCATTTTCCCAAAACTTATTACTGCCAGCTCCCCCACCACACAGACCAAAATAATCACAGGTTTGGCGACATTTTTCTACCCCTTGATTCATATCGCTATAAATACTCTGAAATTTTTCTGTTTGACAGACAGCCTCGAAGGAGTCTTTTAGCACATTCCCTAAAATAAAGTCACCGTATTGGGGTGTTTTAATGGCTAGTAATTCTGGGTCAAAGGTGGAAAAGTTACCCCGGTGGTCAATGCTAACAATGGCAAAAGGAAGATTCATATCCGTATGATCAAGGCGATCTTCGGTGTAAATGAGACTACATAAACATTCAAATTCCCGCACCCGAAATTCTGGCTTGCTCCCACTGCTCAATTGCCAAAAGCGCTTTAGAAATTGCCGATAGCGTTGTAATGTACCCTGCTTATTGAGGGAAGATTCCGTATTAATACCTTCGGTTTCTTCCATGTTGAATCCCACGTCCAAGAGGTTATGATCTCGGAAAAAGTGGAAAATTTCGTCGGGATAATCCAAGGATTCTTCTGTTAAAACAGCAATAACACTGTGACAAATATCATTTTTTTGTAACCATTCAATTCCCCGCATGGTGGCGGCGTGGCTTCCCAGTCCCGTTCTGGTTTTACGATGTTTATCGTGGAGAAATGCAGGGCCATCTAAACTTATTCCCACATGGACAGGATACTGTTTAAATAAATCACACCAGGCTTGGTTAATTAAAATACCGTTACTTTGGAAAGAATGGTCAAACCAGAGTTGACGGTGGTTGTATTTTTCCCCGCAGGCTTCGATCTGGGCAAAGGCTTGACGATAAAATTCTAGCCCCGCCGCTAATGGTTCCCCCGCGTGCCAACAAAGGCTGAAATCAATGGTGGTAAAGGGACTATCAAAGATAGCTTTCATAATTGGATCCAGTAGATCCAACGCCATGTGATTCTTTAAATGGCGATCGGGTAGATAACAGTAATCACAATCTAAATTACAGTAGGAAGTAGGCTGAAGAATGATTAAATTGGTGGGACCAAACTTGGTTATGTCAACAGCAGAATCGATAGTTTTAGTTTGCTTTATTAGGCTTTGCATAAGCGATTACCAATTAGGGTAAATATTTTTTATCAAAATCAAAAGGGCGAAGTACATATCCAGATAGATCTTTGTTTATTCATGGGATCGATAATCAATTCCGGCGCTAACCCTAATTCGGAGGCTTCAGTTATTTCAAAACTAGAACCGAATATTACTTGAAGACGAGGCCGGGAAATTTCTATGGGGACATCAAAGGTGACAGCATAAACCCCCCAGGTACCGGCGGGGATCATTATTTCCGAAACAGGCAAGTCATAATAATCAGTCTCAATTTTGTAGTAGGCAAAGTCGTCTTCAATTTTGTAGGGAAAAAGATCATCAAAAAATTGGTGGTTAGGCCTATCAATATCTTCCCAAGGAGCAATGTAAATTCCCTCAAGCCGACATTCAGGAAAGCCCTGCATCATGTCTTTAAAAGCATTGTCGGTGGCGTTCGATGGATTAGCAAAACTGGGCTGAATCTGAAGTAATTGGCAGAAAACGATGACCGGAGCTATAACAGCCGCCGAACGCTCAACAATGGGAGAGAAAGAAAAAAGCAACTCGATTTTCCCTGGGGCCCTGGTCTCAGGGTTTGTTTTGACGATCCGAGAAATTACCAGCGATTGACAAAACCACCGCCACCACCACTACGGTTAGCAAAGCCGCCTCCGTCGCCCCAGCCACCGCCTCGATTGAGATTAGCGAAAGTGCCACCACCACCACCGTCTGCCCAGCCGCCCCGACCCACATTAGCAAAGCCGCCGCCACCACCACCGTTGGCAAATCCTCCCCGCCGGGCATTCCCAAATCCTCCGCCCCCACCCCCTCGATTGGCAAATCCTGCTTGCAAATCCGATGGAATGTTAGGAGTGGCGGTTTTCCCTTGCTGGGGTAACTCGCTAGCCCGTTGTTGCAATGCAGTATTGAGATTTTGTAAACGGATAGACAGGGAAGACTGGCCGGGGGATTCCAAGGCTTGACTGACCTCAGTGACCGTACCGATCGCCGCTAGGGCTAGAATAAATCCCATCCAACTAGAGCGGTTATTAATGGGCATGGGTTTTTTCTCCTGTTTTTAATGCGGTGATAGAACGGTGGATGGATCTCAAAGTAGTTTCAATGAACGGCCAGACTTCAATGATAGTCTTTACCAACGATTAACAAAGCCTCCGCCATTGGGCCAGCGACGGTTGTAAAAGCCGCCTCGATCGCCCCATCCATTTCGCCAGGGGTTGATATTGCCAAAGCCGCCGCCTCCCCGGCCATTGCCCCAGCCTCCCCGGCCAGTGTTGACGAAAGTACCACCACCGCCGCCCCGATTGCCCCAGCCGATCGCCATTTTTAAAGGGGCCTTCGGGTAATTGACCATCAACGAGGCCGGCATTGGTGCTTTTGATGGTGGATTGGATGCGGGCTAGGCGACTTTCGATGGTGTTGCTGGTTTCACCTTGGGTTTGAACAGCATCAGCATTAAAGGCCTGGGTTGGAGTAGCAGTGACACTGGCGATCGCCACAATGAAGGCTGTCCAGCCAAGTTGGGTAGGTTGCATGGCAAATTAATGGGCTAAATTAACAACAAAAAATAGAGAATGGCAATAGCTAAACCCATGACTTATTTAGATTTTTCGGGAACTTGTTCGTGGGTAATGACAAGATAGTTAAAAAATTGCCGGAGGTTTTCGTTATCAACCGGAACAATGCCCTGGGGGCCAATCCATTTATCAACGATCTCCACATCTTCGGGATCACCCTGGATATAACCCTCCGCTAACCTGACTAATCCGTAGTTGGCTAACCGCAAAAAGCCGGCATTGTCCTCCCGCACCATACAACCAACACCGTATCTAATCTCTGGGGATTCCGGCACAATTTTGGTATCGGGCATATCCAGCACTTGCCGGAGTCCTGCCAGTTGGATTCCATCTCCAGCTACGCCATCTACTTTTCCTTCCCTTAGGGCTTCCATACCGAGGCGAACACTGGTAACGGGAACTACTTGAACATTCGGTTGCACAAGTTTCAAGGAATCTTCAACGATGGTGTTGGTCACCAGGGCAATTTTGCGATTCGCCAATGCTTCCCGAGAGGTAATGGGGGTATCCTTGGGTACTATAAGTTGCATACCAGCCACGGCATAGCTGACGGTGAAATCCACATACCGATCCCGTTCCCAGGTGAAGGCGGTATCACACACCAGATCTACTTCCCCGCTTCTTACTTTCGGTAGGGCATCACTAATATCCTGCACTTCCACAATTTGCAGATTGATGTCTTTGCCCAACGCACTGGCCACTTCCGCGCGGATGCGGTCAGCCAGGTCTATGGAATAACCAACAACTTCATTCTTGTCATTGACATAGGAAAAGGGCACATTGTCTAAATTAGCCCCGATGGTTAACGTTCCCGTGCGCGTGATTTTTTCCAAGACCGTTTCGGCGATCGCCGCCCTTGCCCCAACCGTAATGAGCAAGAGTCCAATTAAGGTGGCCGACAATTGCTTGAACATGAAATTACCCAAAAGATTTGCGTACAGTCTAATATAGTCTGGGCTTTAGTCCGGTAAAGTAAAGAACTATTACAAATGTTCAATTATGACCTTCGGCACTCTCCACGGCATCAGTGTCGGCCCCGGTGACCCGGATTTAATTACCCTTAAGGGTTTAAGAGCGTTACAAGCCTGTCCAGTGGTGGCTTTTCCCTCTGGCCAACCAGGGCGATCGGGCGTTGCCGAAGCCATTATTGCCCCCCACGTAACCCCGGATCAGATTCATTTACCATTGAAGTTTCCCTATGTGCAAACAGTGGAAACCCTGGAAAAAGCTTGGCAGGAAGCGGCGGAGCAGGTCTGGTTTTACCTCCAAAAAGGCTTAGATGTGGCTTTTGCCTGTGAAGGGGACATTAGTTTTTATAGTACTTTCACCTATCTGGCCCAAACATTAAAATTTCATCATCCAGAAGTAGAAATCAAACATATTGCTGGGGTCAGTTCCCCCTTTGCTGGAGCCTCTGCCCTCGGTTTGCCCTTAACTTGTCAAGGGGAAAAATTGGCGGTTTTACCTGCTTTATATCATCCAGAGGAATTGGAAAAGGTTTTAGATTGGGCAGAGGTGGTGGTACTGATGAAAATGCGGCTGGTCTATGAACAGGTGTGGAAAATTTTGGCTGAACGCCAATTATTAGACAAGGCTTGGATCCTGGAGAAAATCAGTACCGGCGAAGAGAAAATTTATCATCCCTTGAATAATTGTCCCCAGTTATCCCTGTCCTATTTCTCCCTAATGTTGATCAAACAAAAGCCGTTTAGCACTGAGCAATAACGAAAATTATTCGCTAAGTTAACGCCATAGATTGAAACCAGCAATTTACAGACTGGCAACAAGAATTATGATGCTGGCTTAAAACAGGAAATAACGCTGGGCCATGGGTAAAACATCCGCTGGCTCACAGGTGAGCAGTTCCCCGTCGGCCCGTACTTCATAGGTTTCGGGATCCACCTCGATGTGGGGCAAATAATCGTTTAGTTTCAAATCCCGTTTGGTTAACTGACGAATATCCTTAACCCCCACCACGGGTTTGTGCAATCCTAATTTTTCTTGGATACCTTTTTTAGCCGCTTTTTGGGAAACAAAAGTTACCGACGTAGCGGCGATCGCCCCTCCATAGCTCCCGAACATAGGTTGCATATGTACTGGTTGAGGGGTGGGAATACTGGCATTGGCATCCCCCATCTGACCGTAGGCGACCATGCCCCCCTTGATAATTAATTCCGGTTTTACCCCAAAGAAGGCCGGACTCCAGAGACAGAGATCCGCTAGTTTCCCCACTTCCACGGAACCAATTTCCGTTGCCATGCCATGGGCGATCGCCGGATTGATGGTGTACTTGGCCACGTAACGCTTGGCCCGGAGGTTATCGTTATTGCCTGTGTCCCCCGGTAGCTGACCCCGTTGCACTTTCATTTTGTGGGCCGTTTGCCAGGTGCGACTAATCACTTCCCCGACCCTACCCATGGCTTGGGAATCGGAGGAAATCATACTGAATGCCCCCAGGTCGTGGAGAATATCCTCCGCCGCAATGGTTTCCCGACGGATACGGGACTCGGCAAAAGCCACATCTTCAGGAATGTCGGGGTGCAAATGGTGGCAAACCATTAACATGTCCAGGTGTTCTTCCAAAGTATTAACGGTGTAGGGCCGGGTAGGGTTGGTGGAGGAAGGCAGTACATTTAACTCCCCGCAAATTTTAATAATGTCCGGCGCATGAGCCTCCCCCCGCCCCCTCCGTGTGGTAAGTGTGAATTACCCGATTTTTCAAGGCGGCAATGGTGCTTTCCACAAAACCGGCCTCGTTGAGGGTATCGGTGTGGATGGCGACCTGGATGTCGTAGTCTTCCGCCACGCTTAAACAGTTGTCGATGGTCGCTGGGGTAGTGCCCCAATCTTCGTGGAGTTTTAACCCGATCGCCCCTGCTTTGACCTGTTCAATGAGGGCCGCCGGTTGACTGCCATTGCCCTTACCCAAAAAGCCGAGGTTAACCGGGAAAGCATCGGCCGCTTGTAGCATACGGTGGATGTTCCAGGGCCCTGGTGTGCAAGTGGTGGCCTTAGTCCCCGCTGCTGGCCCGGTGCCTCCCCCTAACATGGTGGTAATGCCGGAGGCGATCGCCGTTTCAATTTGTTGGGGACAAATAAAATGAATATGGGCATCAATGCCCCCCGCCGTTAAAATCATTCCTTCCCCGGCGATCGCCTCTGTGCTGGGGCCAATAATAATAGTCACATTGTCCTGAATGTGGGGATTACCGGCTTTACCAATGGCGCAAATGCGGCCGTCCTTAATACCTACATCGGCTTTGACAATGCCCCACCAATCCAGAATTAGAGCATTGGTAATGACCAGATCCACCGCCCCTTCCGCTCGACTGAGGGGTGATTGCCCCATGCCATCCCGAATTACCTTACCGCCACCAAATTTAACTTCATCGCCGTAGGTAGTGTAATCCTGCTCCACTTCAATGAATAATTCCGTATCAGCTAACCGCACTTTATCCCCCACCGTAGGGCCGAAGGTATGGGCGTAACTGTGGCGGTCCATCCGATAACTCATGGCAATTTTTTCCTTTGTTAATCAAGGGGAGGGGATTCTAGTAATTCAGTCAGGCTATAGGGACAGGTTAGGGGAAAATCTACGCCATGGCCGGTTTTTTCCTGCCCATAGCCTAGGGCATCTTCATTTAACAAAATCAACTAGCTTTTGCTGGTGGAAGGGGAATAATCAGCAATTACCGCAATGTACAGCAAATGAATTAACAAAACTGCTAGCCAGATACAGGAAAAAGGCGTTAGCCAAGACCAATCTGCTTTGTTTAAATTGTGCACAAACCACAGACCAGAATTAGTCGCTAAAAATACCGCTACATGAACAGCAAAATTCATCCGGTCATCTAGGCGGCGAAAGGCGGGATCTTGACGGTCGGGTTTACGGGGCCAACGGGGGGGCATAGCTTCAGGTGAGAATGAATTAACGGATAACTAGGCTTTAATTTTAACGGAAGGAAGGAATTCCACCGCGGCTAATCTTGCCCAGCTATTTTGTGGTTTTGTCGGTGCATTGCAGGAACAATCTAACTAATTGCCGCCTTTAGTTCTCGACAAAAAGTTTCCAAGGATTGTAATGCCTGGGCCGGTTCCTGTTCCGCTAAACGTTTGACCATCGCACTACCGACAATTACTGCATCGGCTCCCCAGTTCTTCACCTGCCGGGCCTGTTCCGGTTGGGAAATACCAAAACCTACCCCAATGGGTTTATCGGTTACCTTACGCAGGGCTGACAATAATTCTTCCACCCGGTCACCCACTGCCGTTCTCACCCCGGTTACCCCGGTTACACTCACCAAATAAACAAAACCCTGGGATTTTTTGGCGATCGCCGTTTGTCTATCGGGGGAACTGGTGGGGGCCACCAGGAGAATTAATTCCAAACCCCTTTCTGCGGTTGCTTGCAGGAGGGTATCGGATTCCTCCAAGGGTAAATCCGGCACCACCAAACCCTTGACCCCAGCGGCCTTAATTTTATCCAGGAAAACCTCTACGCCCTGGTAAAAAATAGGATTGTAGTAGGTAAATAAAATGATTGGTGCTTTAATTTCGCTGTGCACTTGCTGGACAACTTTAAGCACGTCATCTAACTTCACTCCCTTCTGCAAAGCCCTGGTGGCCGCCGCTTGAATTACTGGGCCATCGGCCAAAGGATCGGAATAGGGTACCCCCAACTCAATCAAATCCGCCCCGGCCCGATCCAAAATTCGCAATGCCTGGGCCGTAGTGCCTAAATCTGGATCCCCCGCCGTTAGAAAAGGTATCAAGGCACATTCCCCCCGTTGACGAAGGGCAGTAAAACAGGCGGAAACAGCATTCATGGGCGGGCAAAAATATAGAATTGGCAGTGGATTTGCGGTCTGAGCCTCACATATTTTGCCACAGTCCCATGGCCAATCCCTAGGCAATTTTGATCAACCTAGCGCACCAACTGCACCGGCATCACCAAGTAGGTCATTTTCAGGCCCCCCAGGGGAGTAAAGATTACCGGCTGATTGCCCTCGTTGAGTTGCATTTGAATGTCGTTGCTGGGCAGGGCCTTCAAGCCGTCCATCAAATACTTAATATTGAAGGCAATTTCTCCCCCTTCCCCCAGGATTTCCGCCGCCATGGACTCTTCCCCATTGCCCAGATCCTGAGCTTCTACAGAGAGTTGCAATTGATTGGTGGCGGTTTGCAAGGTGAATTTTACTAAGTTGTTTTTTTGATCCGCCAGCACCGAAACCCTTTCCAAAGCACTGATCAAACGTTTGCGATCCAGGCTGACAGTACGACTGAATTGCTGGGGGATTAACTGCTGATAGGCGGGATAGGCCCCCTCTAATTTACGACTGGTTAACCGTTGATCCCCCAATTCAAAAATCACCTGGGTATCATTAACCACCAAGGAAATTAAGTCTCCATTGCCCTGGCTAGCTACCATTCTTTCCAATTCCCGTAAAGCTCGGGCTGGGATGGTGACGGCAAAATCCGCCAAATCACTGCCGGTAACCACCGCTTCCCCTGCTTCATTTTCAATTTGGGTCGGTGCTTCCACTACGGCCAAACGGTGGCCATCGGTGGCGGCAAATTCTAAACTATCGCTACTACCTTTGATATGTACCCCTGTTAAAACCTGTTTAGTTTCGTCGGTACTGGAGGCAAACAGGGCTCCCCGTAAACCTTCATTGAGGGTACCCACCGGTAACATTAACGGTTTTACCCCTTCCACCGTGGGTAAGGCTGGGAAATCATCGGCGTTTAGGCCCCGGATTTGGAAACGTCCCGATTCGGAAGTGATGGTGGTGAGGTGACTGTCCCCTTCGCTGTCGTCAGGGGCGATCGCCAGGGTAATGTCACCGTCGGGTAAGCGGGAAATAATATCGTTAAGTAACTTGGCCGGCAGGGTAATGCGCCCCCCCTGTTGCACGTCGGCGGTAAAACTACTCTGAATGCCTAAACTCAGGTCAAAGGCCGTCAGCCGTAGGCAATTTTTGTCCGCGTCGGCATCTAGAAGTACGTTGGCCAAAACGGGATGGGTGGGGCGGGAGGACACAGCCCGACTAACCAGGGAAAGACTACTGCTTAGGTCACTTTGACGACAGATAAGTTTCATATACCAACGGAGACAAGGAAGGGAAACTCTACCATTTTATGGGAACTGTTAACAAAGCTAACTACCCGAGATTTCCGTTAGCCAGTGGAAAGCATATGTTCAATAACTAAAACTGTTTCAACTCTAAATACTCCCCAGATTGCTGTCTTTAGGATCTGCGATTAAGGACAGAGTTGACCCGGTTCCCCCCAGAATCGACCCCGACAATGGCTCCGTTGTCCAACCCAATCCACCCGCCACTGATCGCCGCTGGGAACAAAATCAACTCGGGTTTGGTGACCGCTGACGGAATCGTCGCAACTGCCCATCTGGGTTAACAAAACAGCAACGGATTCGAGACTAACTCTTTTGATGGTGGCGGTTTGGGATTGGAAGCAACCAAAATCCCCTTCCCCTAAATGTTGGGGGAGAAGGGTTCGGGCATAAAACTGCTGAATTAACTGGTTAGGGCTGGTGATGGCATCGGCATCAGACCATTGCCAAAAGTTTTGGTTGGGGGTGCTGGGGACAGATAAAACTTGGAATTCCTGGCGATCGGGCAAACCGGCTTCCCAATCAATTTCATTACCAGCGGGTTGAGCTCCCATGGGCAGAGCAAAGGAGGCTAAGGCGACGCCACAGGCCAGGGCAGATGGCCAGCGCAAAATAGGGGCAAAATTCATAGACTTGATCAAGTTGGTTGAGGTATTTTGAAAAAATGTCAGCAATTTAGACTAAATTTTAACAACACCATCCCCCTAAATAATCCCTAGCCCCCCAACATTTGCAACTGGTACAGGCTGGCATAAAGACCTTTTTGCTCCAAAAGTTGATCATGATCTCCAGTTTCCACAATTTCCCCATGCTTGAGGACGAAGATGCGATCAACATTACGAATGGTGGACAAACGGTGGGCAATGATAATAGAAGTACGGTCTTCCATCAAATGGAGCAGAGCTTCCTGGATATCCGCTTCGGTACGCACATCTAAACTGGCGGTGGCTTCATCCATCACCAACACATAGGGTTCCCGAATCGCCACCCGAGCAAAGGCCAATAATTGTTTTTGCCCCCCGGATAAATTACTGCCCCGTTCCCGCAGTTGGGTGTGATAGCCCTGGGGTAAATCTTCAATTAGGCGATCGACGCTGGTTAGCTGGGCGGCCCTTTGCACTTCTTCCAAACTATAGTCTTCCCCTAGGGTAATGTTCCGTTTCACATCCCCGGCAAAGAGAAAACTATCCTGGAGAATGACCCCAATAAACCGCCGTAATTGTTGCTGAGACAGTTCCCGAATATCAATGCCATCCACCAAAATACGACCTTTAGAAGGGTCATGGAGACGACAAAGCAAACGGATAATGGAGCTTTTTCCTGCCCCGGTGGGCCCCACTAAAGCAATTTTTTCTCCGGGCTTAATGGTGAAGTTCAAATTTTTGAGCACATACTCATCGGGTTTATAGCCAAACCACACATCTTCAAAGCAAATTTCCCCTTTATTTTCCTTTAGGGCGGCATTAATCTCGATGGGGGTAATTACCGCTTGATCTTTAATTTCCACGGCTTCTCCCATTAATTCCCCAATGCGCTCGATCGCCGTAAAGCCCGATTGGAACATGGTGAATTTATCCGCAAATTGCCGCAGGGGATTAAATAACCGTTGTCCATACAAAATAAACGCCGTTAGCACTCCAAATTCTATATTTCCCCTTAAAATCAACCAGCTCCCTACCCCCAACACCCCGGCGATCGCCACCAAACTAATCCATTCCAGGGTGGCGGACACAGCGGAATCATGAAAAATGGTTTTATCCACCGCCTTGCGGTATTTTTCATTAACTTTGCGAAAGGAACGACTATTTAATTCCTCCCGCCGGAATAATTGCACCACGTTAATCCCCGCCACATTCTCCTGCAACTGGGAATTAAGTCGGGAAAGTTCCTCCCTTGCCTGGTAATTCGCCTTTCGATACTGCTGTTGGAAATAAATAATCAACACAGTCACCGGCACCAGCATCCCCACCAGCACTAAGGCCAACTGCCATTGCAACCAGAACATGGTCACCATAATCGCCAAAATTGAGACAATGTCGCTCACCACCCCGATCGCCCCACTGGCAAAAACTTCCCCCAGGGCTTCCACGTCGCTGGTGATGCGGGTGACTAAACGTCCTACGGGGGTACGGTGGAAAAAATTCACCGACAAAGAAGTGACATGCTCAAACAAATCCTGCCGCACATCGGCGGTAATTTCCTGGCCCATTTTTTGGACAATGAAACCCTGGAGTCCCACAAATAACAACCGGATCACAATGGTCACCGCCAGGATAATCACCAAGGCATTCAGGGCCTTATCCAACGGCATGGCATCCAAAAATCCCCAGGCCGCTTCCCCCCGCAACAGGGACACTGCTTGTCCAATAATTAGGGGTTGCACCGCCCCGGAAAAGGCGACAGGAATCAACAAAACTAAGGCCGCCGCCAATTCCTTCGGGTAACGCTTCACATAGGGCAACAGCCTTAGCAATAAACGCCAATCGTTATCGGGGGCCTTGGCAATGGGGGATAGGGACATGGAGAAATCAGAAACCGGAGTGAAATCGAGACTTCACCAAATCTAACCTAAATTTTCCCCTGGACTAGGTTTGAAGTTAGGAAAGATGTCCTTAGATGATGTCTAAAACTTCTAGCGATGTTCTCTAAACTTCCTCAGAAAAGCTCCGGTAAGGTTGGCGTATTTTAGTGGTAGGCTCTCCAAAATTGAACGGGTTGAGGGGGCAGATTAACCCCAAACATTCGCCTGGATCAGGATCAGACATGATGATAGGTAACTTACCTTCCCCACCCCCCATAATTAAAACCTTAGTATTTTGGGATTCTGCTAATTTTTGGGTTGCTTCAATGGCTTTGAGTTTAATAATTTGATCCGTTAAACTTTGGGAAATAATTTTTTGGGAATCCGCCACTCCTCTAGCTTCGATGATTTTTCTTTCTGCGTCCTTTTGGGCACTAATTAACTCTAGGGCTTTTTTCTGATTATTTTGCTCCATTTCCACCTTAGCCTGGATGGATTTTTGGATATTTTCCGGCAAAATTACATTTCTGAGCAGAGCCTCTTCCACCACAAAACCAAGGGGTTTTAGTTGATCTTTCATGGATTGGGCCAATGCCGTCGAAATTTCTGCCCTTTTATCCCCGTAAATTGAAGTTAAATCATACCTAGCTGTGTTTTCTCTGATCAAAGAACGGAAGCGGGAAATGATGATTTCCTTTTGTTGGGCTTCATCACCCAAACTGGAAAAAACTTCCCCTGCTTTGGCGGGATCAAGGCGATATTGCAAACTAACGTCAAGGTTGAAATTTAGACCTTCCTTAGAAGATGTATCAACGGTTTCTTTAATATCCTGCAAACGGGTGGAGTAGGTAACTACTTCCGAAAGGGGATTGAGGACGTAAACCCCGGAGCTTAAAGTATTTTGGTCAACGGTACCCATGGTTTCGATTACCCCCACTTCCCCCGCCGGAATGACCACCACCGCCCGCCCTAGGGTTTGTTGCAAAAACAATGCCGACATCAGCATGGCAATACAAAAAAGGAGAGGCCGCAGAGCTTTGGGGATTTTAGGGTTATCGGGATTTTTGACGGTGATAAATACTGTCCAACTGGCCAAGGCGGCGATCGCCGAGATAATAGCACCCATGGTTAACCTCCGGAATATCTTGATCTTATGGCCATTTCCCTCTTTTGACACCGGAGAAGCATAGGGTAGCAAATTCAGTTTTTTGCTAGGGTTTAAATGGTCACGGCCTTGCCCGTTGGCATCAAGAATAAATAGGAAAATTCTGGAAAATCTTCACTATGTTGAAAGTGCTTCACCTCTCGGATATTCACCTAGGTAGTGGCTTTTCCCATGGCCATATTAATCCCGCCACCGGTTTAAATACTCGCCTGGAAGATTTTGTTCAGAGTTTACGGATCTGCATTGACCGGGCGATCGCCGAACCCGCCGACCTAGTTTTATTTGGGGGGGATGCTTTCCCCGATGCCACTCCTCCCCCCTATGTGCAGGAAGCCTTTGCCGCCGAATTTCGCCGTTTAGCCGATGCCCATATTCCCACTGTTCTATTGGTGGGTAACCATGACCAACATTCCCAGGGCAGTGGAGGGGCTAGCTTGTGTATTTATCGCACCCTGGCCGTGCCTGGTTTCATCGTTGGCGATCGCCTCAAAACCCATTTAATTCCCACGGTGAATGGGGATATTCAAATCATTACCCTGCCCTGGCTAACCCGTTCCACCCTATTAACTAGACCGGAAACGGAGGGACTATCTTTGGAAGGGATAAATATGTTATTGCTGAAAAAATTAGAGCCAATTTTAGAAGCGGAAATCCGTGGTTTAGACCCTAACTTACCGACAATTTTATTGGCCCATGTCATGGCGGATCGGGCCACCTTTGGGGCAGAAGCAACCCTCTCCGTCGGTAAAGGGTTTACCATTCCCATGTCTTTGATTAATCGACCAGAATTTGATTATGTGGCCCTGGGCCATGTCCATAAACATCAAAATCTTAATCCCCACAACAATCCCCCGGTGGTTTACCCCGGCAGTATCGAGCGGGTGGACTTTGGGGAAGAAAAGGAAGATAAGGGTTACGTTTGGTTAGAAATTGAAAAAGGCAAAGTTAATTGGGAATTTTGTTCCTTACCGGCTCGACCTTTTAAAACCATTAAGGTTGACGTAACGGAGGCGGAAGATCCCCAGGCAGAATTGTTAACGGCGATCGCCAAAACTGCCATTGATGATGCGGTAGTGCGGCTAATTTATCAAATTCGCTCTGAACAATTGGAACAAGTAAATAATCGAAGCTTACAAGAGGCCCTGAAACCGAGCCATAACTACACCATTCGGCCGGAATTAGTTAGTCAGTTGGCCCGCCCCGTTTACCGGAATTGGGGGTTGGTTCCGCCCTTGACCCTTTAGTGGCTTTGCGTACCTATCTGGAAAATAAGGAGGACATTAAAACCCTTTTGCCCGACCTGATTGCAGCGGCCGAGCATTTACTAGCTAGGGACAGTGAAGAAATTTGGCTGGAAGCGGATTAACCGCCGTAGTTCCAACCGGTGCTTTCCAATATCAAAGGATCTCCTTCATTAAAAACTTGGGCGCCAATGACTTCCCCCACAAAAACGGTGTGATCGCCGTGGGCCACCTCCCCCACTACCCGGCATTCCACATAGCCCAAACAGTCCTTAAGCACGGGGCAACCGGTTTCCGGGGCATCTAACACATCAAAATTTTCAAATTTGTCCCCCACCCGCCGTCGGGGTTTAAAGAATTCCGCCGCTACGTCTTTTTGATCTGCGGCCAAAAAACTGAGGGCAAATTGACCACTTTCCTTCAGCAGAGCATGGGAACTGGAATCGGAGCGCACGCAATTAACCACCAGGGGGGGAGCAAAGGAGCCTTGCATGACCCAGCTAGCGGTGAAACCATTGGCTTCATCTCCGGACTTAACGCCACAGACATAGAGACCATGGGGAATTTTACGGAGGAGGGTTTTCTTAGCTTGTTCGTCTAGCACGATAATTTACTCAATTTATTGGTAACTTGGTGGGAAATCTCCCCAATGGGGAAAATTCCTTTTCCCATAGCCTAGCAACTTCACCAACCTTAATTTTTAAATTAGAGAAATTGGGCAAAATATCGATTAAAGCCCTAAATTCCCAAATACTTTGTAAATAATTTTTACTGAGCAATCTATTCAGGGAAACCGCCCATACAATGACTGCATAGTTGTTGACCATTCCGGCGATCGCCATGGAAACCCATGATTCCCTCTCTAAACTTTCTCGACCCATTTATCGCAAACAAGTCAGGCAGTATCTAGCAATGGTGGCGGTGTTGGCCATGGTCAGCACCAGTTGTAAAGGTAATAATGCCAAACCAAGCCAGGGTAGTGCCACTGGAAGTAAGGAAAAAATTGAAGCCCTTTATTACGCCAGCGTGGCGGAATGTAAAACCGATACGACTAAACAAGTTAATGAGTACCAAGTTCTTACGGAAGCCCATAAAGCGGGGAAATTGACCAATGCCCCCACTCCGCCCCCCATTAGGCCGGAGGATTGCGAGGCCCAAATGAAAGCGGCCCTGGAAGAACATCAACGGAATGCCCCGGTTTATGGGAGTCGAGCCGATTGTCAAGCCGATGGGATAACCTGTGAAGCAACCCCCAGCGGTTACCATACCAGCGGTTATCGTCCTGTTTTTGGTGGGGCTTATTTCTACCCCTACGGTAATACTTACACCTACATCTACTCCGGTGGCCTGCAACGGCGGGTACTACAACCATCCATTGTTTATCAGGGGACAAGTCCCAACCAACTGATTACCCCCAACGGCGTTAGTGTTCCCCGTACCACCAGCGGAAAAACTTCCGTCCCTAGCTCCGTTACCGCCCCAGCTCCCCCTCGACCCCCAGGTACCGCCGCCAAGGGCACTATTTCCGGCCGCAGTACGTAACAAGGGTTTTGGTTCCACCTTTAAGGGGACAGGGCGGGGAGGTAAATAAACAATGCAACCCATCAAAATTAGTCGTCGTCCCCGTTGGCGGGAGCATATTAAGGAAAATGCTTATCAAGCCGATGTGTTGAGTGATCCCGCCCAGAAATATTGGGTGGAAGCCCTCCCCCAACCCTTTGCCATCCAGTTCACCCCCCAGGAAGAAACGGCGATCGCCACCGCCAGCGAAAAACTCTGGGAAATGTGTGTGGAGTTTCTGGATTGGTTTTTTGACGAAGATGATGACCCCGCCACCAATGAAAGGTTGGCCCAGTTAAAAATTCGCCCGGAATATTGGCCTGCCCTGAAAAATAGTTGGCACCGCACCGATCCGGTGGAGGATTTGAGCCTGGCCAGCCGCTTTGATCTGGTGGTGACCGATGATGGCCGCATCAAACTCATTGAAATCAATGGGGAAACCCCTCTATTGGGAGCAGAAACTGTTTACCAATGGAATTGGTTAGTGGATTACCAACGCAACCACAACCAAGGGGTCTATGCCTTACCCCAGAATGCCAGCCAATTTAATGAGTATTGGGAAAGAACCGCAGGACAATGGCGACATATTTACGAGGAGTATGATTTATCCCGCACCGGCATTTCTTTTCTGGTGGATGAACAACTGGAAGAAGACAGTGAAATGGCCATGCAGTTAATCCAAATTCTCCACGATGAAGTTGATGAAAATATTTATACCCAATTAGTTTATCTACGGGGTTTAGAGAATGGGCGAGGGCAATCCATCCAAAGGGGTTTGGGGTTAGATGAAGAAGGTTATTTCATTGATCATGTCAACGAAAGAATTCCAGTTTTATGGAAAATGTACGATTGGTCAGATTTACAAAATGACATGGCCAATGCCGGTTGTACCGAAGCGTTGGCGGAACGTTTAACCGTGGGGGATAGCAAAGTAATTGAGCCTTTATGGAAGCAAATTTTATCCAACAAAGGAGCCATGGCCTTAATCTGGCAACAATTTAAAAATAGTGATTATGCTGAATATCTATTACCCACCTACTTTGAAAGCGATATTTCCCTAGAAGCTACTCGCTTATTATTAGATATGCACATCCGTAAACCTTTATTGGGCATGGAAGGTATTGGTATTTCCATTGAGTTGGGCAGTGGAGCGGTGGAAAAACGTCAAACCCATGGCTATGGAGAAGAAGGTTTCATTATCCAGGAATATATCGAGCTTCCCCAGGCCTTTGATTATCACTATATGGTGGGTAGTTGGGTTATTGATGATACGGCGGCGGGCATTATTTTGCGGGGAGATACTTCTCGAATTACGGGTCGTCACTGTTTAATTATTCCCCATATTGTGGCGGCGGAATTTTTATCTGCAGCTTAGGCTGTTAGGCTCAAATCCAGGATGAATTTATTGATTATGGAAGTTCTTTCTCTACGGAATAGCCGCTTAATTTGCAAGGAAAAAATATGTTTAAATGATTGGGATTTAGATGAGTTAATCCCGATAGATTATGAATTGTCTCCCCACGTCTTAAAAAATTTAAATCCCGTTTTAACAAGGAACTTTTATCTTCTACTGAGTCGGGATGTTTATTCGGAGGGAGATGCCCAGTTTTTATACAATTATTTACTGTCTCGCCAACGGGAATTATCTCCTAGATTTACTCGCCTTATTACCCCTCTGGTTGGGAGATGAACAAAGACATTACCAAGCTTTACGGCGGCTTTACCATTGTTTATCAGGACTAGATTTTACTACCATGGATGCCCATTTCAAACGGCGATCGCCGGAGTTGGGGGCCATTAAATGGGTTTTAGAAGATGAGTTCACCATTGTTAGTACCCTCGTCTTTGATGAGTTGGGCTCCATGTTTTCCTACCGTCGGGATTTACGGGAATATTACCGGCCCTTTGGCAAATTATTTGCAAGGGTTGGTCAACATTTAGTTCAGGATGAAGGCAGTCATTTTCGCCATTTTTTGAATATCCTCAAAGACAATTATCCCCACCGCTTAAAGGAGTTACCAGATTTTTTTCAGCAGTCTAATCAAATTAGAAAAATCCCTGGGGCGCTACTACCACACATTTTTATTAGATCACGCCCAGGAAATGCACCGTTTTCCACCCTACTTTAGTGAAGTCATTGTTCAATTAATTTTGGCTGAGTTAAATCTTGGCGATCGCCCTAGCACCGCTATGATTAAATCCTTAACTCTTTGTTTTGCCCTAATCGATGAGTTATTTAATTCGTCCCATGGAAGTTGGCGATCGCCCTGATTCCTGCCGAATTTGAAAAGCTCTTAAATTTTTTACGCCAAAGACATTAATTCGCTAGGATTAGGGGACATTAGGCAACCACCAAGGAGCATAGTCCCATGCTTGCCAAGGAAACATTTACGCCCCTGCCCGATCACACCCAGCTTCCTTGTGAAGACGGTACTTTCGTGAAGAATTTTCAGGAACATCCCCAAAGTATTTTGCTGACCAGTGCGATCCGTCCAGTCTTGGATCAAATTCATGCTGACGGACAATACACCATCGGTCAAGATAGCGGCATTTATTGGCGTTTAACCGAACCACCACAGCGGGGAGCCGAAGCCCCAGACTGGTTTTATGTGCCGAATGTGCCGCCGTTACTCAATGGCAAGGGCAGACGCTCCTATGTGTTATGGCAAGAAATCATCCCGCCGCAGATCGTTTTAGAGTTCGTTTCTGGTGATGGTTCTGAGGAAGGTGATCGCACCCCTTGGACTGGTAAATTTTGGATCTACGAAACGGTGATTCGTCCGGCTTATTACGGGATCTACGAGGTGGAAAAGGCAAGTGTTGAGCTATATTACTTGATCGGTAGCCACTATGAATTAATGAATCCGAACGCCTATGGACAGTATGAAATTCCAGAATTACAAGTTGCGTTAGGCATTTGGCAGGGAACCTATCAAAACATGGAATTACCTTGGTTACGGTGGTGGGATCTTCAAGGAAAGCTGTTACCTAACCCCGAAGAAAAAGTGATTCAAGCTGAAGAAAAAGCAGAAAAATTAGCGGCAAAACTGCGGGAGTTAGGCATTGATCCAGAAACTCTTGATTAAATAGTCAATTCAGGTTAAATTGCTTTTGTTAAAACAAAAATCGGCGTATTACATTTTATCAAAGCACCCTACATAGTATCTAGCATTACATTAAATGCTGTAATTCATGATCGTGATATTTAGTGCTAAGTATTGTACATAGTTAAAGAAAATTTATGGCCAAGCAATCAAAGTCCCTAACAGACGAAATATACGATGAGTTTTATCAATTGCTTAAAGACTCGAAAGAATTTGATGACGATATTCTAGATCTGGTTATTACAAAAGGAGGGATGAGAAAGCATCAACAGGTAATTGAAATTCTGAAAAAATCAATGGAGACAAAAATGAAAATAATAGAACTTGAAATTTATAATATGCGCGGCATCCGTGACATTCTATTAACTCCTAAAGAACAAAATCTTGTGGTCTGGGGACACTAATGGTTCTGGTAAAAGTGGAGTTGTTGATGCAGTTGATTTTTTGCTCACTGGAAAAATTACACGTCTTACTGGTGAAGGAGGTCAAGCACTAAGTCTCAAAAAACATGGTTCACATATTGATTGTAAACCTGAAGAAGCAATAGTTAGGGCTAAAATTAAACTTCCCAATTTAAGCGAACCCATAGAAATAAAGCGGTGTATGGGAAATCCGTCTAAGCTTGAATGTGATAAATCAGTTTTACCTCATATAGAGCCAATAATGGAGCTTGCTAAGCAGGGTCAACATGTGCTTACGCGGCGTGAGATTTTGAGATATGTAACATCTGAAGGAGGATCACGAGCGCAAGAAATTCAAAGCCTTTTAAATATCTCAGAAGTTGAAGATATTAGAAAATCACTTGTAAAAGTTCAAAATAAATTTGCTGGAGAACTCAAATCAGCCCAAATTAATTTAAATAAAGCTAAGAGTACGATAAACGCAACTATTCAAAATACATCTTTTAGTGATGAATCATTGCTTATTACTGTCAATCAAAGTAGAGCCGTATTTGGTGCAGTTCCTCTTACTCATTCAAAATCATCAGAGCTTAAAAATGACATAAAGCTTCCCACTGCGGTCAACAGTGAACGCTCAGTTAATACTACTTTATTTAAAAATGATATTGATAATTTAAGAAGTGTTCTACTTGACAACAATCAAGATGAGATAGCGACATACGATGAGAAATTAAAAGTGTTATTAGAAAAACTTAAACTAACTCCAGATCTTCGGAAGGCAGTTTCTCAACAACAGTTGGTAATGTTAGGGAAACATCTTATTGTCGAAGACGATACCATCTGTCCTCTTTGTGATACATCTTGGTCTGTTGGTGAACTTAGCAAACATTTAAATACCAAGTTAGAATCATCTAAAACAGCTGAAAACTATCAAAGTCAAATACAGAATCTTTCCGATAAGCTAAAGGGCAAAATTGATTTTATTCTTTCAAGCCTTTCTAAAGTAATAGCTGTAACCGAAACTATTGAGTTAGATCCTGAACTAGTGGCTTTAAAAGATTGGAAAGTTAATTTATCAACTCTTTCTAGCACTTTATCTCCCGTAACAGAAAAATATTTAGAACTTAATTTTACATCAAACTCAATTTCCAGTTTATTTGCGCCTGTAGATCTATTGAAAATTTCTGATAAAATCTTAAATACAGTTCGCTTAAAGTTTCCAGAAGCTACTCCTGAACAGAATGCTTGGGATCTTCTTACCAAGTTGGAAGAAAATTTAAAAGTTTTAGAAAGTGCAGAAGCGGAATTGCAAATAGTTTCAGGCTTAAATCAAAAAGCTAGTATTCTGCTTGAAAAATTTCAGCAAGCCAGAGATTCTACGTTACAGAATCTCTATAATGAGATACGCGGCAAGTTTGAAGATTTGTATAAAGAGATTCATGGAAGCGATGAAAGTGACTTTGAGGCAAGACTAGAACCTAGCGGAGCGTCTTTAGACCTTGAAGTTAGCTTCTATGGGAGGGGAAAACATCCTCCCCATGCGCTGCATAGTGAGGGACATCAAGACAGTATGGGATTATGTTTATATCTGGCTTTAGCTGAAAATTTAACCAAAGGACTCATTGAGTTAGTCATTTTGGATGATGTTGTTATGTCGGTAGATTCAGAGCATCGACGAGAATTATGTAAACTGTTGACGAAAAACTTCCCCCATCGTCAGTTTTTTATTACTACGCATGACAAGACTTGGGCAACACAATTAAAAACCGAACAAGTGGTAAATTCCAAAGGTTCTATAGAATTTTCTAATTGGAGTGTTGATGACAGCTTCCACAAATTGGTAATGAATCTGGACTATGGGAAAGAATAGAAGAAGACTTGGCGAACAACGATATACCAGGCGCAGCAGCAAAATTACGTAGAGGTTCTGAACAGTTTTTTAGTGAAGTTTGTGACGCTCTTCATGCTCCTGTTAGATATAAACTTAATGGACGTTGGGAGTTAGGTGATTTGATGCCTGCCGCTATTAGCAAATACAAGACTCATTTAAAATCCGCGAAAAAAGCGGCTGAATCATGGGGTAATCAAGATGATGTTAAGTCTTTGGGTGAAACGGAAAGTATATTAGGTCAAATAAATGCTCGAACGAATTCAGAAAATTGGGCTGTCAATGCAAGTGTGCATTACAATAACTGGACAAGCTTAGGCGTCAAAGATTTCTGCCCAGTTTTGGAAGCCTTTCAAGATTTACACAGCGCTTTTATTTGTAGTAATTGCCATAGCATTTTTTATGTAACAACAGTTGGAATTGATTTAGATAGTCTAAAGTGTGGTTGCGGCAAGGTGAATTTAAACTTAAAATCTAAACCTAAAAATAAAAATTAATATGATCGCCTAAAAATTACAACTCACAATAATGGCGATCGCCCTAGCAATGCCGTAATTAAATCTTTGACTTTTATTTCACAATAGGAATTGCGGGACAGAACAACCTTAAAATCAAGCAGAATAAATTCACAATAACTTTTTAGACAATCATTGATACGACAGTCGCCCTTGTCTGTTAGCAGTAAAATTAAATGATTCAATGCCACCCTTTTGACCGTTGGCCCTTACCGATTTTTTTGTTATGCGGGCGATCGTGATGAACCACCTCATATTCATACTGAACGAGACAAAGATGGAGCTAAATTTTAGCTTAAGCCGGTTCGTCTTCAGAGTAATCGCGGATTTAGCCGGACTGAAATTAACCGTATTCAAAAACTTGTTGAAGAAAACCAAGGACAATTACTAGCAGGCTGGAATGACTTCTTTAACGACTGAACTATTTGAAACCTTGATTGTTCAACAATTATCCATCACAGACGACACCCTAAGTGTAGATTTGTCTGATGGTCGCACCATATCTGTGCCTTTGGCATGGTACCCTCGGCTTCTGCATGGTTCTATTGAAGAACGCAATGATTATCGGCTTATTGCTGCCGGTAGTGGAATCCATTGGAACCAATTAGACGAAGATGTTAGCATCAAAAATTTAATTCTTGGCGAACCATCAGGGGAAAGTCAAAAGTCATTTCAGCGTTGGTTAAATAATCGATGAGTTACCTAATTCGCCCCAGCAATGCCGTAATTAAATCTTTGAGCCATTATTCCTAAAGTCTGCGCCACCGCCGGCCATCTTTATTAATTAGCCATTCTGCTTCTTCTGGCTCCCAGGTTCCCGCTTCGTAAAGGGGCATAGACAGAGGATCGTTAGGGGCATCCCACGCTGATAATACGGGGGTTACTACCCGCCAAGCTTCCTCCACTTCGTCGGCCCGGGTAAAGAGGGTTTGATCCCCCAACATACAATCCAGCAATAGGCGATGATACGCGTCGGCGGTGGCTACCCCAAAGGATGAGCCATAGCTAAAATCCATATCCACCGTGCGGGTACGCAGTTCTGAACCGGGCATTTTAGCTTCAAAGCGCAAAGAAATTCCTTCATTGGGTTGAATTCGTAAACTCAACACGTTGGGGTTCGCTTGGTGGGCCACGGATTGGAAAATCAACAGGGGCACTTCCCGGAACTGAATGGCAATCTCGCTTACTTTTTTGGGCATCCGTTTACCCGTGCGGAGATAGAAGGGTACCCCCTGCCAACGCCAGTTATCCACCATTAGCTTCAGGGCGGCAAAAGTCGGGGTGGTGGAGTTGGGGTTAACCCCCGGTTCTTCCCGGTAGCCTGGTACTGGTTTACCGCCCATCCAGCCAGCCTTATATTGCCCCCGGATGCCGGCATTTTCCAGATTGTTAATGTCCGCTAGTCGGGTGGCTTGGAGTACTTTTACTTTTTCATTACGAATACTGTCCGCATCGATGGCGTTGGGGGGATCCATGGCGGTGAGACAAAACAGTTGTAGTAAGTGGTTTTGCACCATGTCCCGCAGGGCCCCGGCGGATTCGTAATAACCAGCCCTTTCCTCAACCCCCACCGTTTCCGCTACGGTAATTTGCACATGATCCACAAATTGGCGGTTCCAAAGGGGTTCAAAAATAGCATTGGCAAACCGAAATACCATTAAGTTTTGAACAGTTTCTTTACCCAGGTAATGGTCAATGCGGTAAACCTGGTTTTCCTTGCAAACACTCTGCACTACCCGGTTCAAGGTTTGGGCAGAACTTAAATCCCGACCAAAGGGCTTTTCAATGACAATACGGCTTTTGGTTGGATCGCTGAGCATCCCCGCCGCCCCTAATTGTTTAATGCCAGGGGGAAAAAAGTTAGGGGAAACGGCTAAGTAAAAAACCCGATTCCCTCGGGTGTTACGTTTCTCATCTAATTCCGCCAGAAAATTTTTCAGTTTGAGGTAGCTTTCTGGGTCATCCATGTTGCCGGAGCAATAGAATAAGCCCTGGGAAAATTCATTCCAGAGGTCTTCACTACCAATGCCGGTGGAAAATTCTTCGATGCCTTGGCGCATCTGTTCTCGGAAATGCTCGTGGCTCCAGTCTCTTCTGGCAAAACCGACAATGGTTAGTTCCGGTGGTAGACGGCGTTCCCGCTTCATTTGGTAAATGGCCGGCACCAGTTTTCGTTGGGTTAAATCCCCCGATGCTCCAAAAATGGTCAAAATGAGGGGTTCTGGAGTACGTTCTTGCCGGAGTCCGGTGCGGAAGGGGTTTTCGAGTAGCGTTACCATTGGGGATGCTCGTATTGTGTGGCCACTTAAGCTTAAAAATAACCCACAATGCTAAAAAGGTTTGACTTCCTAGCAAAGTTTTAAGCTTTAAAGATGGGTATTTGCTGACAGAGTTTGGCGATCGCCAACGGGGTTATTCTAAATCCTGGAAAAGGGGAGTGCTTAGGTAACGTTCCCCAAAGCTGGGTTGGATCATCACAATTAATTTGTCTTTATTTTCCGGTCGTTGTCCCACCTTAATGGCCGCCGCTAAGGCCGCCCCGGTGGAAATCCCCGACAAAAGACCTTCTTCCCTGGCTAAACGTCTCCCGTAGGCGATCGCCTCTTCGTCGGTAACCGTAATTACTTCGTCAATTAAATCCACATCCAGCACTTCCGGTATAAATCCTGCTCCGATACCTTGGATTTTGTGGGGTCCCGGTTTTCCCCCGGACAACACCGGGCTGTTCTGGGGCTCAACGGCGATCGCCTGAAACTCAGGTTTTTTACTCTTTAATACGGAAGCAACCCCTGTAATTGTCCCTCCAGTTCCTACTCCAGCTACCAAAAAATCAACTTGGCCATCGGTGTCTTCCCAAATTTCTAGGGCTGTAGTTCGTTGGTGTATTTCCGGATTAGCAGGGTTATCAAACTGTTGCAACATGTAGGTATTGGGTAAACTATCCACCAACTCCTGGGCCCGCCGAATGCACCCTGCCATTCCCTCACTCCCAGGTGTTAGCTCCAACTTGGCTCCGTAGGCTTTCAACATGGCCCGCCGTTCCTGACTCATGGTTTCTGGCATGGTCAAAATCAACTGATACCCCTTAGCCGCCGCCACCATTGCCAGGGCGATGCCGGTGTTACCGGAGGTGGGCTCAATTAATAGGGTCTTTCCCGGTTTAATTAAACCTTCCTGTTCTGCTTGGCTGATCATGTTAACGCCAATACGATCCTTTACCGATGCCGCTGGATTCATTCCTTCTAACTTCACCAAAATCCTTGCTCCACATCCCTCCGCTGTGGGAATTCGATTTAATTGAACCAAAGGAGTACGACCAATTAATTCTGTAACATTATTTGCAATTTTCATGAATGAAAGCCGACTGAGATGGAGAGTATGCCTGCATCTTACAATGAAAAACCCCACCATTGGCGGGGCTAAAAAGTTGTTAGAGCATCCTAATTAGGTGCTAATTTTTTTCCACTAAAGTCCTTTCTTAGAAGGTGAAGGTACCACGGAGGGTTCCGATGAGGGCGTCAGTGGCGTTGGTGGTCTGTTCAGGATTGGAAATCCAGATTACACCAGGGGTCAAAGAAAGGTTGTCGGTGAGTTGATACTTGTAGAAAAGTTCAACTTGCACAGGGTTAGAAGTACTAACAAAGGTGGTACCCAAGGTGCTGTTGGTGAAGCCAGAAACATAGGGTTGAACACCGGCAAAGATACCCAGGACATTACCTTCTTTACCAAGATCGGGGAAGGCAAAACCACCACCGTAGGTCCAGATATCACCGTTATCTTTACCCAACAAGGTAACGTTGGTGTAGCTACCATAGGCACTGAAGCTCAGCCATTCGGCGATGTTCCAAGCCATTTGCACACCGTAGCTGTTGGTTTGTTTACCACCAAAGTCGTAGGGGTTGATTACGTTACCAGAGGTGGAACCACCGGAGACACCACTGTTATAAGTAGCGGCATCCACAGGGGGAGCACCAACACCTAATCCGTTAACGAAAGCACTATTCAACTCTGCACGGTTCAAGTTGGCAGCAGTGGTACCAACGATACCTTGGGTACCGCCTTTGCCGAAGATAGCCGCGTCAGGAGTGGTGTAAGCATTAACGTAGGTGAAGCCAAGGCTCACTTTGTCAAAAATGTTGGTGGTAAGCTGAGCTAAAGCACCATAGCCACCGTTGAATAGACCGTTACCACCACTACTGAAGTCGTAGTTGTTACCAGTGGCAGGGTTTACTTCAGAGACACCACTGTTGGGGTTGTTACCAGTGCTGGCTAAGTAACCCAAGCTCAAGGAAGTGGGACCGAGAAGATTGCTGAGGAAACCAACCTCGAGGCTAGTACCAATACCAGTACCACCACCGATGGAGTAGATGGGGTTTTGGGCAGTGAATTGACTCAGAGAACCTTTACCACCGGTGTAGTCGTCGAAGTAGGGGTTGAGGGTGGGAACAAAGTCATCCCAGATACCACCCCAAGCGGCGATGTAGTTGTTGAGACGGAAATCGGTACCTAAGTCAATGGGGACATAGTAGGCTAACCAGTCAACAGCTACGTTGTTGTTATCACCGGGGGAAAGTTGGTGAACCTGGGTAAAGGTAGGACTCTCGTAGTAGTCACCGACGATGCCCAAGGGGTTACCGGTTTCGGGATCGATAACATTTTGGGTTGGGTAGAAGCTCTTGAAGCGATTACCGTTACCGGCGGCAAGACGAGTAACCAAAAGGTCTTCACCAGAAAAACTGGTGTTGAACTGTAAACGAACCCGGTCTTGGAATACCGCTTGGTTGTTATTGGTTTGGTTGTTGAGAGTATTTTTGGTACCAAAGATGGCGGTGGGAGCGAAGATTACTTCCCCTGTCAACTTGGTGGTGGTGGAAAACTGGTGGTCTTCCAGGAAGGAGGTACGGGCTTCGAGGTTATCGACACGGGCACCCAAAGCAGCTAGTTCTGCTTCGAATTCCTGCATGAGGCGTTTTAGTTTGTCGATATCTTCCCGGAGCACGGCTACGTTTTCCTGGATCAAACGTTCCATGACGTTCATACAGGCATTAAGACCGGCGGCGAATTCCCAACGACTGAGGGCACGATCGCCACGGAAGGTACGGTCAGGGTAACCAACAATACAGCCGTAACGTTCTACCAAGCTCTTGAGCGCTTCATAGGCCCAGGCGGTGGGTTGTACATCACGGAGTTCACTTACACTGGTCACCTGGTCGATGCTGGAAAGCTGACCTTCGGTGGTGTATTTATCTAATTGATCTAAAACTTGAGCGTTCGTAACGTTGTCGGGAGCGGCTTGGGCAGCACCAGCCACGAGGGCAGTACCGATAACAGCAGGGCTCACTAACAGGGACTTCCAAGATAGTTTAAGCATTTTTAGCTTTTCCTCACACCTAATAATGACTACGGGAATCAGATCCTATACTCAATGACTCATTGTACACGTTTTTTCAGAAAGAGTGGGAGAAGTTGACAATTTTCTTTATATTTACGGTGGATGTCAGGTTTGGTAAGGCCAATAGCCAATCCTAGACCTAGATCCACGAATAACCACAAAGAGAAACTGATCACAGCCCCTGTCCACGGAAATATGTTGATGACTAATTGCAGAATATGCTCTTTATCTAAGGGATGGCGAGGGCCTGGGTCAGTTTTTTAGTTGGCCCCTAGGCTAGGTCTACCTCCAAAAACTATCCGCTCCCCTGAAAGTTGATTAGTTCAATGATTTCAGAGGAGCGGTCTAGGTGGGTCAGTTCGGTTGAAACCTGACTGCCGGAAGGAACTTCGAGTTAGCTATTCAGATTTTTGGGAACAGTCAACTTAAAGAACGGCCCCGGCGCACAGCCGGCTAACTTCAACCAAACGACCCATGCACATACTACTTTCTACCATGGGCATCACCTCCTGGATTCCTATAGGGTTTAGACTTAAACGGTTAACAATAACTAAGCTAGCTCAACTTTTTTGATAAGGCAACAAATTTGCACCAAAAAGCTAGGAGCATGTCTGGCAGGTATGAATTTGCCCCTAAATACCCCGCAGATGGCAATTTTAAAAATACTCATCGCAATAAAATCGCTATCTGGTGCTTATGTCACAGCTTCAACATTCCGGAAAGCCAGCACCACCGACTAAATTCCGGTATAGTCCATTCTCGTTCAACTGTTGCTAGTCATTGACCAATTCTCTATGAGCTTGGATTTAAGGAATGATTTAAGGAATGAGTTTTAGTTAATATCAGTTAACCGACTTCCTCAGTCACTAATTAAAAATTTCCGGTTTGTCATACTTCCCTAGTACTTCCTCTTGAGCTTAGTGAAAGCCTTGGTAATTAACCCTTTAAGTTGTCATTCCAGAGTTGTTCTGCTTGCTGAAGGGCCTGATCCACAGATTTATTTCCCACCATTGCTTCCCCTAAATTTTCGTAGATAATCCGTTTTAGTTGGTTGAGATTTGCCATGGGGGGAATCAACACTTCGGCATTGGGCAATTGTTCCGCCGCCACCCAACGGGCCCGCTCCAGAGAACTATTATCAGCGGTTTTAGCTAATTCTTGGGTGTATTTTTCTATGGATAGGCGAGTGGAGGGTAAAGCATTAGAAGCCTGGGCAAAAGCTAACTGATTCTCGTCATTGGTAACAAATTCTGCGAATTTCAGCGCTCCTTGTCGATTCTTACTACCACGGGGTACCACTAGGTTCATCACTGCCACATTAATTTTGCCGGTTTCCCCTGTGATTTGGGGGGAAGTAGCGGATACTTTGGCGATGCTGGGGGCATTTTTCTCCAGACTGGCTAAGAGTTCTGCCCCCGATGATAAAAAGGCTAGATCCCCCGCTTGATAAAGTTCTGAAGCCCGGCGGTGGCCTTGGGTTAACACTTCTGGGGGCAATAATCCTTGTTGATATAAGTCTACCCAATATTGGAAAGCGGCCTTGCCGGCAGGGCTATTAAAGGCGGCCTGGCCATTGTCATCCACCAATGTGACCCCCATTTGCACCATACTTTCCAGGGCCTCAGCGGAATCGGAGGGGGAAAAGGTGACAAAAAAGCCATACTTGCCTGTTTTTTCCTTAATTACCTTAGCGGCGATCGCCAATTCGGCAAAGGTTTTGGGGGCATTGGAAAGACCAGCTTTTTGCAATAAATCTTGGTTATAGATGGTAATGCGGGTGGTGAGATACCAGGGAAAACCAAAAATTTGGTCTTTTAAGCGATTGGCCTGCCAAATACTCGGCAAATAACGGTTTTCAACCTCTGGGCTCACCTCCTCTGCCAAATTCACCCAGGCATTTTTACTAGCTAGCAAAGAAGCAAAGGTAGGATTCAAATTAACCACGTCGGGGGCGGTGTTGGCGGAAACGGCGGTGAGGATTTTACTCTCCATGGCGTTCCAGGGAATATCGACCCAATTCACTTCTTCCGGGGGATTTGCCTGTTCAAAATTGGTAATTAAGTCGTCAAAATACTGGTTAAATTTTGGTTGCAATTGCATTGTCCAAAAACTAACCCTTCCCTCACCGCCCTGGGGTTGACCGCCCTGGCAACTGACTAACCAACTGAGGATAAGTCCGAGACAACCAAAAAGAAACCAGCGTCTTGGCGATCGCCATTGCCACCATGAAACCATCGTAAAAGCTTTGGGAATAAGGAAAAGAATCGAAGTTCAGAAAAAATCAAACCAGTGAATCCTGTCAATCTTAACCTGGACGCAACTTTGACGGATTGTCTTTTGACTTTACCTCCTCCCCCCCTCATAATACCTTCGCGTCTTAATGACCATATTTTCTTAGAGGAGAACTAATGCCTAAATTGTTTGCCAAATCTGCCCAAACCCTGTGGGGCATAGCCCTAGCCTGTCTAGTCGTAGTCGGAAGCCTGTTTACCTTTAATGGCAACGCCTTGGCCGCTGACCTAGCCCATGGCAAAACCATCTTTACCGGTAACTGTGCCGCTTGCCACAACGGAGGTATGAATTCCATCAACCCCAGCAAAACCCTAAAAATGGCCGATCTGGAAGCTAATGGCAAAAATTCCGTAGCGGCGATCGTTGCCCAAATCACCAACGGCAATGGAGCTATGCCCGGATTTAAAGGTCGCCTCAGTGACAGCGACATGGAAGATGTGGCTTCCTACGTTTTAGATCAAGCGGAAAAGGGTTGGTAGTTTGCCAATTTCCGAAGTTTCCCAAACTCACTCCAACGGCAGGTGGTGAATGGCTAAATAGCTAAGTAACCAATTAACCGCTGTGGCCCTCCGGGTATGACGGGGGGTAAACTCCCCAACTTTATACCCCTGGAAACCCAATTGTTCCTTCAACAATTGTTTATTTTCTGGGGGAATAGATCGGGTTAGTTTTACGGTTGGGGGTCGGTTTTCGATGAAATTGGGGGGTGTGGGATAATCCTCTGCCCAAGTTGCTTCTACCCCTCCCAAGTCCCACACTTGGCGATCGCCATCGAACCGATAACCGAGATAGTAAGCAAGTAAGTCGTTGACTACTTCGTCACTAATTTCCTGGTTAATAATGCCCCAGAAAGTAGCTTTAGTTAAAGGGGGTAGGTTTTCTGAAATCTCAGCCATGGCGTAACTTCAATAAAGAAAATAGAGGGGCAGTGTGGGCGTAGTTCATGGGGCAAATTTGAGATAGCTAGCTGGCGATCGGTCTATTTTGGATCAATTAAGCTCGCTATTAGTTGGGTTGTAAATTAATTATCAATGAACTGCAGAGCATTTAAAAAAGCCCGACTGGCGTTGTCCCGGGGACTGTTCAAAGGTTGTATTACCCCCATTGCATAAACTTGGTTGCCGACAATGTAGGTACGAAACACCACACTTTCTGTATCATTGGCAAAACTAAATTCTGACCCTTGGTAATCCCCCAGGGTCATGGGCCGCTCATTCATCAAAGAAAAGGTTTCCGGGGGAGCTACCCGTTTCCGCATGGCTTCAAATAGGGCAGTGGGGTTATTAATTTGTTCCTCTGTTAAACCACTGGCATAGGCGGCCAAATACCGATAATCACCATCAGTGGAAACGAGGGTTTGGAAATTTAAATCCCCTTCGGTCGTGTTAATAGCCACTTGATCCTGGGCCAAAATGCCAGGGGGCATCCAAAAAGAAACATTACCTTGGCTGAAAACGATAAATTGCCAACTTCTGGAGTTGGAGCGGGGGGCTGGAACCCCACGGGGGGGACTTTGAAAGCGCAGGGTATCTTCTGAGCGGGGCGGCCGGTTTCAAAAAAACTTCTTAGATTTTGGTTATTCGATTGGGCAATTAAAGTTGGCGTTGTAATCAACCCGCTGGCGTTGGATTTTGCTTGGGCGGGGAACAGGAATTGAGCGCCAATAAATATACCAACGGTGCTAGCAGTGAACAAGGAATATCGCATATTTACTATGTTTAGTTTACTTTAATGACTGTTAGGTTAATTCCCCCGATGACAAGGGTCTGGAGGTAGTTGTCTCTTCCTCATCGTCAATCATACTAGGGTCAATGAGGGTAATATCAAACTCTTCGTTACTGGGCATGGTACCAAACTGATCCCGACGGCGGTATTCATACTGTACTGAAACCTGGGGCCCCATAATAATTTCATCCCCTGTTTGGATGGTGTATTCCTGTTTCTTTTGGCCGTTAACTAACAGTCCATTGACACTGCTTTGACCATCTTCATCTCCATCAATGATGCGATAAGGGGCATGAATATCTTCGGAGGATTTCCGCACTAAAACAGCATGGATGCGGGAAACAAATTGGGAGCGTAAACGAATGTCAGCCCGGGAGGATCGCCCGATGGTGTAAAACGTTTCAGTTAAGAGAATTTCCCGACGGCCGCCGTCATCCGTAACGATCAGGACGTGTTCTTGTAAAGGTTTTGCCGAGGGATCAGACATGGTCAAAGGGAAAAAAGCCGTGGCTCAAATGGTTCAGAAAAGACAAGGGGAATTGATAGCATTGCCAATTTTTCAAAGAGAAAAGGAACTAACTTTTCGTCGTAATGCCAAAGCATTAAGCACCACAATGATTGAGCTACTAGCCATCATGGCGGCGGCGATCGCCGGGGTGAGGACAGTGCCAAAGGTAGGTAGAAAGGCTCCGGCCGCTAGGGGAATAGCAAATAAATTGTAGCCCAAGGCCCAAAACAAATTTTGATAGATTTTATCAACGGTGCATCGACTGAGGCGGAGGGCTTTAAGTACATCGGACAATTGGGACTTCATCAGTACCACATCCGCCGTTTCCATGGCTACCGCCGTCGCCCCCGAGAGGGAAATGCCCACATCAGCCTGGGCCAGGGCTGGAGCATCGTTAATGCCATCCCCTACCATGGCCACAATGGACGCAGAACCTGGGGATTGGAGTTCCCTGATTTTTTCTACTTTAGCCTGGGGAGTCATTTGGTAATGGAACTCGTCGATGCCCACCTCCTTGGCGATCGCCTGGGCAATGGTGAAGTGATCCCCGGTGAGCAAAATGGGGGTAACACCGAGTTTTTTCAAGGCAGTAATGGTGGTTTTGGCCTCCGGGCGGAGGGTATCCTGGAGAGCGAAAAATCCCTGTAACTGTCGATTGCGGGCCACAAAAATCACTGTTTTTCCCTGCTGGCGCAGTTGATCAATGGGTTCTTGCCATTGTTCTTCCCAGGTCACTCCCTGGGCTTCTAGCCAGGTTTGATTACCCACTAACAGGCGATCTCCGTCATACCAACCAAGTACTCCCTGTCCTGCTTCCGTTTCAATATTTTCCACCGGCAAAAGTTCTAAACCCTGGGCGGCAATGGTCAACCCCTGGGCGAGGGGATGGCGAGTTCCTTGTTCCAGGGATGCCGCTAGGATCAAGAGTTCCTGCTCAGTAATATCAGCGACGGCTATGGTATCGGTTAACTGTAAATTTCCCTGGGTGAGGGTTCCCGTTTTATCGAAGGCCATCACGGTGGTGCGCTGGAGAATTTCTAATATATCGCCCCCTTTGATGAGAATTCCCTGTTCTGCCCCCAAACTTGTGCCGACCAAAATGGCGGTGGGGGTGGCTAAACCGAGGGCACAGGGACAGGCTACAACGAGGACAGAAACGCTTAACTTAAGGGCCATTAACAGGGGGGAAAGCCCAGCTTCTGCCATCGTTTGGGGAAATAGTGATTCCCCCGCCGTGGCCCAGAAAGTTAAAGTTAGTAAAGCTAAAGCCATTACCCCGTAGGCAAACCACCCCGCCACCTGATCCGCCAGCCTCTGCATAGGGGCCTTTTGGGTTTGGGCCATTTCCACCAGTTGAATAATGCGGGCTAAGGTGGTGTCCCCACCAATTTGGGTAGCGGCAATGGTTATGGCCCCCGATTGATTCCAAGAACCGGCAATGACTGCATCGTCAATGTTTTTGTCCACAGGTAGGGATTCCCCCGTCAAGAGGGCCTCGTCCACCAGGGTTTTTCCCGCCACGAGAATACCGTCCACAGGGATTTTTTCCCCGGGTAAAACCTGCACCCATTCCCCTACCCTTACCTGCTCTACGGGGATTTCAATGCCTTTCTCGGTTCCTCCAGCACTAACTTTTTCCCGGCCCACTAACCGGGCCACTGCGGGTTGCAGAGCTAACAGTTCCTGCAAAGATGATTTGGCCTTTTCCCTAGCTTTGCTTTCCAAGGTTCGACCCAGGAGTAATACCCCCAACAACATTACCGGCTCATCAAAGAAACATTCCCACCCCAAGCCGGGCCAGAGCCAGGCAACACAACTAGTTAGGTAAGCACTGCCCGTACCCAAAGCCACCAAGGTATTCATATTGGCATGGCCAAATCTCAGACCCCTCCACCCATCTAGGAAAATTGCCCGTCCCGGAATGGCGATCGCCAAGGTAGCCAAACCCCAATGGAAAAGGGGATTGTGGAGAAAGGGAATCATGGGGCCACCGAAATGGCTGAGATGGCCAAGCCCAGACATGACAATCAGCACTAGGGCAATGGCTAGTTCTCCTTTAACGTTTTCCTTTTTCTCGGTAGGGTTATCTAAAGAAGCGGTGATGGAACCATGGCCCTGGCGAATTTGGGCGGGAAATCCCCTCTGGCTTAAATGGCTGGCGATCGCCTCTGGAGCCACTTTTTCCGGTTCGTAACGCACCACCGCCACCGCCGTTACTAAGTTCACACAACTCTGGGTTACCCCTGGCAATTGCCCTAACTGTCGTTCCACCGCTGACACACAACCGGCACATTTCATGCCAGCCACATCTAAAGTCAGACTAGATATTTTTACTGTGGGCTCATTACTGGGGGAAGCACTGCTAATGGGGGAAGGAGAAAGTTGGACCATGGAGTGGAGGCTCAGGGGGGATTGGGCGTGGAGATTTTTTTCCGCATCACCAAGCAATTTTGATAACCTTGGCGGGGTTGGCGATGGCGATCGGGGGTTGTTTCGTAATATAAATCATCCGTCAAACAATCCATTAACAGTAGGCCCCGTTGCCCTTCCTGCTGAAGGGAATCTTCCCCGGTCAAAGTTTGCAATTCATTTTCTAAATAGCCCTGTAAATTGAAGGGTTGTCCCCGATCCCAAATCCG
The DNA here is from genome assembly GCA_963704945.1 of uncultured cyanobacterium. Taxonomy (GTDB): domain Bacteria; phylum Cyanobacteriota; class Cyanobacteriia; order Cyanobacteriales; family Microcystaceae; genus Synechocystis. The sequence continues at coordinate 99,287 of CAVPII010000018.1, forward strand.
CACCTCAACTTGGTCGCGATGTAAATGAAGTTCCAACAAAATAGGGGTATCTGGGGGCAAATCCCGGTGGGCATACTTGACTGTATTGGTGAACGCCTCCGCCACAATAATAGATAATTGTCGCAACAACAAAGATGGAAGACAATCACCACAGGTTTCCTCTAGCCACTGCAAAACCTGCTTGAGGGCAGCAACTTCTGAGCAAACCTCTAGCAGGTGAAACGCCATTACAGCTTGGAAAAGACCACAGAATTCTTGGGCAAGGTGGCAATTTTTTAGAGAGCTTTAGCCTTTTGGGTTTTGGCCTTCATTTTAGCCGCACTCTGGCGCAAAGCCTGAAGCCGGGTTTCGTACTGTTTCCGTTGCCGACGGTTGGGGGTCTGTTCAATCAAAGACTTAAAGGCACTGCCGAGACTTTTGTAGGCATTGGGCAAAGTGTAACCAAAACGGGTAGCCAGGGTAATCGCCTTTTCGTCTGCTTCGATCGCCTCTTTAATGCGTTTTTCCCCATTATTTTTTTGCCAGAGTCGATAGCCAGAAATGCCACAGAGTCCCAGGGCTAAGAGTAACAGCAGGCCATCCTGCACCCACAGTTCCCCCACAGCACCCCCCAGTCCGATCGCCAAAGCGGCCATTTCCCAACCTTCCCGGGGAATGGTGTCACTCTGGATACGGGCCACCTCATGCCAAAACAATAGGTTCCGTTGATCGATGGCTAGGTTTTCCCATTTGGGCAAATCGATCTGGATTTCAATTTCATCCCGTCCCAACTCCTCAGAACGAATCAGGGGGGGGTTAACTTCGGTGCTACCCTCCACCATTACCCAACTTTGGAGTTCCGGCGGCAGTAAACTTTTCAAGCGCCGCAGTTCACTCATTTCAGCGCGGGCCGTTGCAGAAGAGTAGGAAGTCATGGCAGTTTGCTATTTTCTTGGCTGATCAATGATTGATCTGGATAATACTAACCCATTTTGACATTTTCCCCGTGGGGATTGGGGATGACTCCAGGGCAAACCCATACCCAGGATAATGAAGAAGGGAAAGTTGAATTAGGGGGTGAGGGAGAACCCAAGACCGGAAAAATTGCCGGAGCATAAACTTCTGGGCATAATCGGGCTTAAAATCTTTATCGATATACATTGGGTTCTCGACGTTGCTTTCCACGGGGATGCGTTTGCCCCAGCCCACAGCCAGGTTTAAGATTTGCCCAACAAAGGTTTCCACTTGTCCGGCTCAAAGGCTTCTCCCTTGAGCATCCGATTCCAGTACAACCAGGGTAAAACATAGCGTTTGACTAGCCACATGCTCCAGCGTTCCTGGGTGGGGTCAAAGGGAAAACTCGATTTTGGCTGGCCGTCATAGTCAAATTCCGCCATGATGGTTTTGCCATAGCCGGTGACCAAGGGACAGCAAGTATAACCGCCATATTGTTCCGCCGGTTTTTTACTGTTCAACAGGGCTAAGAGATTAGCCGCCACCACGGGGGCTTGTTTACGCACCGCCGCCGCTGTGCGGGATGTGGGTAGGGAAGAAGCATCCCCCAGGCTAAATACATTGTCGTAGCGGTTGGTGTTGCAGGGTGAATTTGTCCACATCTACCCAACCACCGGCTTCTGAGGCTAAGGGACTGTTTTTGATGAAATCCGGGGCCGACATCGGGGGAGCAACGTGAATAATATCGTAGGGCAGGGTGATCTCCGTTTCCCCATTGACCGTGAAGGTGGCTTCTTTTGCGTCGGGGTTAATAGCCTTGAGGTTATGGTGATAGCGCACGTCAATGTTTTTATCTGCCGCTACTTTTTCCAGGGATTCGCAATAACCAGGAATGCCAAAAATTTTGCCCACCGCTACCCCATAGGTAATGTTGGTTTTTTCCCGCACTCCATTTTTACGGAAGGTTTCGTCCGCCAAATACATGATTTTTTGGGGTGCGCCGGCACATTTGATCGGTGTGGCCGGAAAAGTAAACAGGGCATTGCCCCCTTTGAAATTCTGTAAGAGTTCCCAGGTGTAGGGAGCATAACGGCGATCGTAGTTGCTGGTAACGCCGTTTTTTCCTAGGGATTCCTGTAAGCCGGGAATGAGGTGCCAATTGATCTGAATGCCGGGGCAGACTATTAAATATTCGTAGGTTAGGGTGCGGCCGTCTTGGAGGCTAAGGCTATTATTGCCTGGGTCGAAACTACCAACGCTAGCTTTAATCCATTTTGCCCCGGAGGGAATGCAATCCTGTTCTGGTTTAATGGTGTCTTCCATGGCGAAGGCTCCCCCCCCTACTAAGGTCCAAGCTGGTTGGTAGTAGTGTTTGTCGCAGGGTTCAACGATCGCCACATCGAGTTTGGGATCTTGTTTTAACAACTGGGCGGCAACGGTAATGCCGGCGGCTCCGCCCCCCACAACGATAATTTGATGATTCAATGCACTCATGGTGATTTGGCTAAAATCCGATAAACCCCATTGTCCCCCAATTTTCCCCATTACCTGAGGCTTCTGTCATGATTAGCTCTTTTATTTCCGAGGTATGGCATCAGAGTTTTGCTTTCCCTTGGATTACGGCGGTAATACTCAATAGTTTTCTGTTGGCCCTGGCGGCGATCGCCCCGAAAAAATTACTGACGGCCTGGGGCTATGGCCACGCCTGGGTTTTAGGGGTAATCATTTGGGGGGCCATGGGATGGCGAGGTTATTTGATAGTTTTAGCCTATTTTTTTGTGGGTTCCGCCGTCACTCGCCTTGGGCAAGGGGAAAAGGAAGCCGCCGGCATTGCGGAAAAAAGATCCGGGCAACGGGGCCCCGAAAATGTGTGGGGGTCTGCCCTCACCGCCGCCGTCTGTGCCCTGGCGATCGCCTTTACTCCGGAAGCCTGGCATAGCTTGTGGGCCCTGGGCTATGTTGCTAGCTTTAGCACTAAGTTATCCGACACCACCGCCAGCGAAGTCGGTAAAGCCTATGGCAAAAGTACTTTCTTAATTACCACTCTCCAACCCGTACCCAGGGGAACGGAAGGGGCCGTAAGTTTGGAAGGAACCGGGGCAGGATTTATGGCGGGGTTGGCCCTGGCAATTCTTGGTTACGGAGTGGGGTTAATCACCGTGGAGGGCATAATCATCTCCACCATTGCCGCCTTCATTGCCACCAACTTGGAGAGCGTTATCGGGGCAACTTTACAAAATAAATGGGTCTGGCTCACCAACGAAGTGGTCAATGGCATTAATACTTTCCTCGGGGCGGCGATCGCCATGGGTCTATGGGCCACCATTGAAATAATGCCATGAATGACAGCGGGCACTTTGGAGTTTTTAAGGTTGGTTTTAAGGTTATAGATAAAAGCAAAAAGCCTGGGCATCTAGTGCAACGGATACCTTTCCGATAAGATGGTTAACGCTGAACAGTTGAGTTTCTTTCTGGTTAGGCAGTTAGTAACCCAGTCCCAGGAAAATTCTTTTTATAGTCAAAGGTATTGTAATGAATCAAGAAATTTTTGAAAAAGTCAAGAAAATCGTCGTCGAACAATTGGAAGTAGACCCCGATAAAGTGACCCCCGATGCCACCTTTGCCGAAGACCTCGGCGCCGATTCCCTCGACACCGTGGAATTGGTCATGGCCCTGGAAGAAGAGTTTGATATTGAAATTCCCGATGAAGTGGCGGAAACCATCGATACCGTAGGTAAAGCCGTTGAACACATTGAAAGCAAGTAGTTTCTGAACTATTGCCCCAGAGGAAGCATTCAGGGGATTATTCCAAACAAGTTTAACCAGCTTTTTGGCTAAGCCCCAACCCCAAATTGGCCAGTAAAACTTCCGCTTTTCCTAGCTGATTTCCCCACCATTACCCCCCCCTGCGGAGAAACTACGGGAAAACCAAAGATCCCTTTCCCCGATTTTACTTATAGATACCATGGCAAATTTGGAAAAAAAGCGTGTTGTTGTAACGGGATTAGGAGCCATCACCCCCATTGGTAATACCCTTGCTGACTATTGGCAGGGTCTAATGGAAGCCCGGAATGGCATTGGCCCCATAACCCGTTTCGATGCCAGTGATCAAGCCTGCCGCTTTGGGGGAGAGGTGAAGGATTTTGATCCTACCCAGTTCCTCGACCGCAAGGAAGCCAAACGGATGGATCGTTTTTGCCATTTTGCCGTTGCGGCCAGTCAACAGGCGGTAAATGATGCCAAATTGGTTATTAATGAACTCAACGCCGACGAAATTGGAGTGTTAATTGGTACGGGCATTGGTGGCTTAAAGGTTTTAGAAGATCAGCAGACAATTTTGTTGGATAAGGGCCCTAGCCGGTGTAGTCCTTTTATGATTCCGATGATGATTGCCAATATGGCTTCGGGATTAACGGCTATTAATTTGGGAGCCAAGGGACCGAATAATTGTACGGTGACGGCCTGTGCGGCGGGTTCCAATGCCGTTGGGGATGCTTTTCGCTTAGTGCAAAATGGCTATGCCAAGGCCATGATTTGTGGCGGAACGGAGGCGGCCATTACCCCCTTGAGTTATGCCGGTTTTGCTTCGGCTCGGGCCCTGTCTTTCCGCAACGATGATCCCCTCCACGCCAGTCGTCCCTTTGATAAAGACCGGGATGGGTTTGTGATGGGGGAAGGGGCAGGAATTTTAATTTTAGAAGAGTTGGAATCGGCCCTGCCCGGGGAGCAAGAATTTATGGCGAAATGGTAGGCTATGCCATGACCTGTGATGCCTATCACATTACGGCCCCGGTGCCGGATGGTCGGGGAGCTACCAGGGCGATCGCCTTGGCCCTAAAAGATGGGGATTTAAAGCCGGAAGCTGTTAGTTACATCAATGCCCATGGCACCAGTACCCCCGCCAATGACGTGACGGAAACCCGAGCTATTAAACAGGCCTTGGGGGATCATGCCTATAAAATTGCCGTTAGTTCCACTAAATCGATGACGGGGCACTTATTGGGCGGTTCCGGGGGCATTGAAGCGGTAGCTACGGTAATGGCAATCGCCGAAGATCGGGTTCCCCCCACCATTAATCTGCAGAACCCTGATCCGGATTGTGATTTGGATTATGTTCCCGATCAAAGCCGGGCCCTAAAGGTGGACGTTGCCCTTTCCAACTCCTTCGGTTTTGGGGGCCATAACGTCACTTTAGCCTTCAAAAAATATCAATAGCCCACCGAAAAATTTGCCGAACCGTGGGAAGATGGAAGCAATTTGGCCTGTTGGCCCCTACCATCACCGCCCCTCGGTGGATATTGACCCAAATATTGTTAGTTTATTTTTCCAAAAATTATGGTCGTTGCTACCCACTTAGACGAACTTTCTATTAATGCCATTCGCTTTTTAGCCGTTGATGCCATCGAAAAGGCTAAATCCGGTCACCCGGGCTTACCGATGGGGGCGGCTCCCATGGCCTTCACCCTCTGGAACAAGTTCATGAAGTTCAATCCCAAGAACCCCAAATGGTTCAACCGGGATCGCTTCGTGCTTTCGGCGGGCCATGGTTCCATGTTGCAATATGCCCTGCTTTATCTGCTGGGTTATGACAGTGTGACCATTGAAGACATTAAACAGTTCCGTCAATGGGAATCCTCCACCCCTGGGCACCCCGAAAATTTCCTCACCGCTGGGGTTGAAGTTACCACTGGGCCTTTAGGTCAAGGTATTGCCAACGGCGTTGGTTTGGCCCTTGCCGAAGCCCATTTGGCCGCCACCTACAATAAACCCGATGCCACCATTGTGGATCACTACACCTATGTGATTGTGGGGGATGGTTGCAATATGGAAGGTATCTCCGGGGAAGCGGCTTCTATTGCCGGTCACTGGGGCTTGGGTAAACTGATTGTTCTTTACGACGATAACCACATTTCCATTGATGGTTCCACCGATGTGGCCTTCACCGAAGATGTGAGCAAACGCTTTGAAGCCTACGGTTGGCACGTGCTCCATGTTGAAGGATGGCAACACCGATTTAGCGGCGATCGCCAAGGCCATTGAAGAAGCCAAGGCGGTGACCGATAAACCCACCATGATTAAAGTCACCACCATTATTGGTTACGGTGCGCCCAATAAATCTGACACCGCCGGCATCCACGGGGCGGCGTTGGGCACCGATGAAGTGGCCGCCACCCGCAAAAATCTCGGTTGGGACTATGCCCCCTTTGAAGTGCCCCAGGAAGTGCTGGACTACACCCGTAAGGCGATCGAACGGGGTGCCAGTTACGAAGCGGAATGGAATCAAGCCTTCGCCCAATATAAAACCAAATATCCCACCGAAGCGGCGGCCTTTGAACGGCAACTGAGCGGCAAACTCCCCGAAGGTTGGGACAAAAACTTAGCCAGCTTTACCCCCGACCAAAAAGGTTTGGCCACCCGGAAATATTCCGAGGAATGCCTCAATGCCCTAGCCCCCGTACTGCCTGAGTTAATTGGCGGTTCAGCGGATTTAACCCATTCCAACCTGACGGAACTCCACTGCTCCGGTGATTTCCAAAAAGGCGCTTACCAGAACCGTAACGTCCACTTCGGGGTACGGGAACACGCCATGGGAGCCATTTGTAACGGTATGGCGTTGCACGGTTCGGGGTTACTACCCTTCGGTGCCACTTTCCTGATTTTCTCCGACTATATGCGGGCCGCCATTCGTCTGTCTGCCCTTTCCGAAGCAGGGGTGATTTGGGTGATGACCCACGATTCCATTGGTCAAGGGGAAGACGGCCCCACCCACCAACCCATTGAAGTGATTGCTTCCCTGCGGGCCATTCCTAACTTGACGGTGATTCGCCCCGCCGATGGGAATGAAGTTTCCGGAGCTTACAAAGTGGCGATCGCCAAAGCCAAGGAAAATGCCCCCACCCTTTTGTCCCTGACCCGTCAGGCTGTCCCCAACTTACCTGGCACCTCCATTGATGCCGTAGCTAAAGGGGCCTATACCATCGTGGACTGCAGCGGCACTCCTGAATTGATCCTGATGGCCACGGGCTCTGAAGTGCAACTTTGTGTGGCCGCCGCTGAAAAACTGGCCGCCGAAGGCAAAAAAGTCCGGGTAGTTTCCATGCCCTCCTGGGAACTGTTTGAAGCCCAAGACGCCGCCTACAAAGAATCAGTTCTTCCTAAGGCTGTCACCCAACGTCTTTCCGTGGAAGCCGCCACCAACTTTGGTTGGCACAAGTATGTGGGCACAGAAGGAGATACAGTTAGCATCGAGACTTTTGGTGCTTCGGCCCCCGGTGGAGTTTGCCTAGAGAAATTTGGCTTTAGCGTTGACAATGTGCTAACCAAAGCCAAAGCTCTCCTTGGCTAATTCCCACGGCTAAAGCTTAAAACTCCTCACAACCTCCTTAGCATTAGGGGGTTTTTTTGTAGAAAACGCATAAGATGGTGCAAAATCGCTCTGGTTAATGGAAGTTTAACGGAGGGAATCCCTTATCCCTTAGAATAAGGTAAACAAATGTAAAGAAAAATAAAAAGTCCTATGCCTGTCCATTTGCAGCCGTTCTCTCCCCCCAAAAGTTTTGTTTGGTTTTTGGCCGCTACTTTATCCGTTCTGCTTTGGATAGGCGTTACTCCCACCGCCCAAGCAGTCAACAACCCAGAACTATTACCAGAAACGAAAACTCCTGTAGTGGATTTAGCCAACTTTTTACCAGATATCCAGGAAGCGCAGTTAATTGACGAAATTAATAGCTTTGAAGTGGAAACGGGCTGGAAATTAAGGGTTTTGACCCAATATGACCGCAGTCCAGGGCGGGCCGTTATCCCGTTTTGGGGATTGGACGATAAAAGTATTCTGCTGGTGGCCGATGCCAGGGGGGGCAATCTGCTTGCTTTTAGCATTGGCGACGATGTTTACGAACTGATGCCCCGCACCTTTTGGATTGAAATGCAGGCCCGTTTTGGCAATATTTATTACATCAGGGAAAATGGTGAAAATCTAGCCATCACCAAATCGTTAGAAACAGTGAAGGGATGCTTGGTAAAAGGTGGTTGTAACGTCGTCCCCGGATTACCAAGGGAACAGTGGATTTTAACCCTGGTGACTTCCATTGTGGGGGGAGTGATTTTCGGTTTTGCGGCCATACCCCGATCGCCTAATCAAACCTTTGCCTGGCAATGGGTGCTAATTATGTCGCCGCTGTGGGGCATCTTGGTTATCGCCTTTGGCATTGGCCCCGTGGTGACCCGCACCAGTGATTTTCTGCCCTTATTTCGTAATTTGATGGGATTTACTTTAGGGGTATTGGTGGCCTATCTTTCCCCGATGTTCAGTCAAATCAACAATAATCCCCAGGTCTGAACATCCCAGCTTAAGTGAGCGGAAACCCTCCATGCTAGTTGGGATAGGTCAGTAATGGGGCCCCGCCACTAGCTCAATTAGGCTGATGATGAAAAATCAGGTTGTCATTCCCTAGATTTCAGTGGGAAGACCAATCGGAACCGAATAAGCCCCGGAAGGGATTGGGTTTGTGTCATGATCACAGTACGAACCGATTTATCATCAAATCTTTTCGCCCTATCCACCAAGCTCCGACGTTATGGCAAAACGCAGTGTCCCCAAATCCACCGAAGATGTCCTGGCAAAAATTCTTGGGGGAAACTATTTATTCCGGGGCCTTGATAGCCAATTTTTAGAAAAATATCTGCCGCCCGATCGCCTGAAAGTAGAAAAATTATTTTCCAATCGCCCACTTTACACTGCTTTCTTGCCCGATCAAGATCTGGATAGTCTTTATGTGATGTTGGACGAGGGGCTGGTCATCACCCGTAGCACTCCCCTGGACCGCATCATTGCCATCCACTACGCCGGCAGTTGCTTTGGACTGCGAAATCTCCCCTTTAGCTACGGCTTAGCCACCAAATCCTTTCCCTGTTTGGTGGAGTCCTACAAAACCACCCACGTGGTGAAAATCCCCCTGGGCAATGTTCAGGAAATTTATCAAGTCAGTGAACTGTTCCGGGAACGCTACCGTTTTTTGTTTGAACTGCAACAAAAGTTTGAATATCATCTGCTCAATTGCAGTACCTATCCTCCCCAGGCCGTAGCCAGTTTGTTGCGGGCCTTAATTTACCAAGAGCGGGAATTGGGAAATCAGCCGGACGCAAAGGGAAATTATGTGTTTGATCTGCCGGTGGATGTGATTGCCCGGGCCTGCCAACTTAACCAGCGCACCGTGGAACAGGTATTAAAAGGAATGCAACAGGTGGATCTCATCACCATTCCCAAAACTGATAAGGAAGACCTTGTGCAGATTCTTTCCCCGGAAGGATTGAAAGAAGTTTACAGTGCCACCAGGGAAAAGGTGCATTGGTGGCCGTTGAAATAATTAGGATGCAATTGGGTGTAAGTGAGAGGCAATATAGGAAAATACAAGCAACTCGATCGCCGTCGAGCAAAAACTGTCATCAGGAACCTCTATGTACATCGTTCAGATTGCCTCAGAATGTGCCCCCGTCATTAAGGCCGGGGGTTGGGGGATGTCATCTATGGGCTAAGCCGCGAATTGGAACTCCGGGGTCATTGCGTGGAGTTAATTTTGCCCATGTATGATTGCATGCGCTATGACCACATCTGGGGTTTACACGATGCCTACCGGGATTTGGAAGTGCCCTGGGCGGGGGGCTCTATTTTCTGTAATGTTTTCTGCGGCTGGGTTCATGGGCGGCTTTGTTTCTTCATTCAACCCAATTCCTCCGATAATTTCTTCAACCGAGGCCATTACTACGGAGCCCTGGATGACCATTTACGGTTTGCCTTTTTCTCCAAAGCGGCGATCGAGTTTCTCCACCGCAGTAATAAACGCCCCGATGTGATTCACTGCCACGATTGGCAAACGGGATTATTGCCGGTGATGCTATACGAAATTTATCGTTTCCATGGCATGGATCGTCAACGGGTTTGCTATACCATCCACAATTTCAAACACCAGGGCATCGCCGGAGCCAATATCCTCCACGCCACGGGACTAAACAATGACAGCTATTATTTTAGCTACGATCGCCTCCAGGACAATTTCAACCCCGGTGCCATTAACTTCATGAAGGGGGGCATTGTCTACTCCAACTACGTCAACACCGTTTCCCCTCACCATGCCTGGGAAGCTCGCTTTTCCGATATTTCCTGCGGCCTAGGCCATACATTGGAAATTCATCAGCATAAGTTTGGCGGCATTTTAAACGGCTTAGACTATGAGGTGTGGAACCCGGAAATTGATCCTCTGCTGGCGGAAAACTTCGGCATCAAGACCTTTGAAAATAAGGCAAAAAATAAGGAAGCCCTCCAAGAACGCTTATCCCTGAAAAAAGATGAGAAAAAACCTCTTATCTGCTTTATTGGCCGCTTGGATGGACAAAAGGGAGTGCATTTAGTTCACCATTCCATCTATTATTCCCTCAGCCAAGGAGCCCAGTACGTACTTCTCGGTTCTGCGACGGAACCCAGCTTGAGCAAATGGTTCTGGCACGAAAAACAACACCTCAACGACAACCCCGATGTCCATTTGGAATTGGGATTTAACGAAGAATTGGCCCATCTTATCTATGGGGCGGCGGATATCATCGTGGTTCCCAGTAACTATGAACCCTGTGGCCTGACCCAAATGATCGGTTTACGGTACGGGGCGGTGCCGGTGGTGCGGGGGGTGGGTGGTTTAGTCAACACCGTCTTTGATCGAGACTATGACCAGGAACATCCCCCGGAAAAACGCAATGGCTTTGTTTTCTACCAACCGGATCAGTATGCCCTGGAGACGGCCTTGGGGCGGGCGATCGCCTTGTACAGGGATAAGCCGGGGGAATTTAAAAAATTGGCACTACAGGGCATGGGCTACGACTATTCCTGGAATAAACCAGGTTTACAGTATGTGGAAGCTTATGAGTATATCCAGGCCTAGGTTTTCGACGGTGAAAAAGTTTCGTTACAATTAGTTACATCTGGTTACATCACATCAAGTTCAATCTTCTTTAATCAGCAATATTATTAAGGACACCATATATGGGACTCTTCGATTTATTTAGCAAAAAAACGGCCATGGTTACCCCCCAGGAAGCTCTCCCTGGGCGATCAACTTCTATGCCCGTAACGGAAAAACATTTTGTCAACGGTAATTCCCTAAAAGCCCCATTCCCCGAAGGTGCGGAAACAGCCATATTCGGTTTGGGCTGTTTTTGGGGAGCAGAGCGGAAGTTTTGGCAAATTCCGGGGGTTTATAGCACCGCCGTTGGTTATGCCGCTGGTCATACTCCCAATCCCACCTACCAAGAAGTTTGCTCTGGTATGACGGGACACAATGAAGTGGTTTTCGTGGTTTTTGATCCCCAGCAAGTAAGTTATGCCCAATTGTTAAAGGTATTCTGGGAAAGCCATAATCCTACCCAAGGCATGCGCCAGGGTAACGATATGGGAACCCAATACCGCTCGGGGATTTATACCTATTCCGACGCTCAACAGCGCCAGGCATTGGAATCCAAGCAAATTTACCAACAGGCTTTGACCAAAGCTGGGTATGGGGAAATAACGACGGAAATTATTTCCGCCCCGGATTTTTATTACGCCGAAGATTATCATCAGCAATATTTGGCCAAAAATCCCAATGGTTACTGCGGTCTAGGGGGAACCAATGTGTCCTGTCCTGTGGGCACTGAAGTTGCTCTTTAGGAACCACTAAACCCTGTGACTAAAATTCTTTTACTAGGGGCGGCAGGACAAGTGGGGCAAGAACTCGCCCCCTGCCTTGCTTCTTTAGGCACAGTGCAAGCTCTCACTAAAAGTGAGTTGGATCTAACCCAGATAGAGGGTCTTGGTGAAAATATTCAAACTTTCGCCCCGGATATTATTGTTAACGCCGCCGCCTATACTGCGGTCGATCGGGCTGAAACCGAACCGGATCTGGCCCAAAAGATAAATAGCGATGCTCCCCAGGCGATCGCCAAAGTAGCGAAGAAAATGGGGAGCTATTTTGTCCATATTTCCACCGATTATGTTTTCGACGGTAGTAAGGGATCTCCCTACCAAGAAATTGACCCTACCAAACCCCTAGGGATTTATGGCCAGAGTAAACGCCGGGGGGAAATTGCCATTACCGAAAGTGGCTGTGAATTTTTAATAGTGCGGACAGCCTGGGTTTACGGCGTAGGGGGGACGGGGAATTTTGTTAAAACTATGCTCCGTTTGGGCAAAGAAAGGGAAGAAATACGGGTAGTGGCAGATCAAATTGGTAGTCCCACCTGGGCCAAAGATTTAGCCATGGCGATCGCCGCTTTGACAGAAAAAAGGGCCACGGGAATTTACCATTACACCAATAGCGGAGTGGCCAGTTGGTACGATTTTGCGATGGCTATTTTTGAAGAAGCCAGGAATTTGGGCATCCCCCTACAAGTAAAAAAAGTTATTCCCATTAACACCGAAGACTATCCCACCACCGCCCAGCGACCGGCTTACTCGGTTTTATCCCACCGTAAGCTAATACAGACCCTGGATAGTTACCCTCCCCATTGGCGACATTCCTTACGGGCTATGCTCCAGGAAGGTTTAAATTCAGGCATTTTTTAGGGAGCAGGAACCTAAGAGGGGTCACAAAAGAAAACGCAGAAAACCGTCGCCTAACAGACAAATCGGCAAAAAACTCCTACCCAGCAGGGCAGGAGTCAAAATCAAAAAACAACAATAATGATTGTTAGAGGGAATTGGCCCCAGCCACCACTTCCAACAGCTCTTGGGTAATAGCCGCTTGACGAGCTTTGTTATAGGACAGGGTTAAAGTGCCAATTAACTGCCCAGCATTGTCGCTGGCATTACTCATGGCTGTCATCCGGGCCGCCAACTCACTGGCCGCCGACTCCTGTAGAGCCCGCAGTAGCTGGTTGGTGTTGTACAGGGGTAAAAGAGCTTCCAGAATTTGTACTGGGTCTTGCTCAAAAATCATATCCTGGGGAAAACTTTCCACCGAAGTAGCAACCTTTTCCCGTTCCACCTGGAATTCTCCTCCTCGGGTAACAACCCGGAAGATTTCGTCATCGGGGGCTTCCAATCCCTGGGGAGACAGGGGAAACAGAGTTTGCACCACGGGTTGGGAACTAATTAGGGAAACAAAACGGGTGTAGATCAATTCCACCCGATCCACTGTCTCCGAAACGAATAGGGCCACCAATGAATCAGCAATTTCCGCCGCTTCCGAAGCATTGGGAATCTGTTCCAGGTTCGCATAGCTAGCGGCAATGTCATAGTCCCGACGACCAAAATATTGCTTAGCCTTACTGCCCACTAGAACCAATTTAACCGCAATACCTTGGTTTTTTAATTCCTTGGCCCGCAGTTCGGCTCTCTTAATGGCATTGGTGTTGTAGCCACCGCATAGACCCCGATCGCCAGTGACGACGAGGAGAGCCACGGATTTAGGTTCCCGCTGTTCAAATAGAGCCAGTTCCGTTTCCGCAAAGGAAAGACGGTTTTGGATGTTATAAAGCACCTGGGCTAGGGCATCGGCAAAGGGCCGGGTAGAAAGCACTTGCTCCTGGGCCCGACGTACCTTAGCGGCGGCCACCAGGCGCATTGCTTCAGTAATTTTTTTTGTATTTTTGACCGACTGAATTCGGTCACGAATCGCTTTGAGGTTAGGCATAGGACGTTACACCCGTTAAATTTATCTTTTCTATATGGTCTGAAGCCTAGATATCTATCCCTAAAATCAGGGGCGGGGGAAGTCTTGACCAAGGCCAAGACCCATTCCCCCTAACTCATCGAATTAGGCATTAATTAGGCGGCAAAACCCTGGGTGAATTCCGTAATCCCTTCTTTCAACAAAGTTTCAGCTTCATCGGTTAAGGCTTTGGTGCTACCAATGATTTCCACGTATTTGGGCTTGTTCGCCTTGAGGTAATCCCGTAAACCTTCAGCAAATTCGGTAACTTTCTCCACAGGGATGGTGTCAATGTAACCGTTTAAACCGGCATAACTGATGGCCACCTGTTCCCACACAGAAAGGGGAGAATTTTCCGGCTGTTTCAACAACTGCCGTAACCGCTGACCCCGGGCTAATTGGGCTTGGGTAGCGGCATCCAAATCGGAAGCAAATTGGGAGAAGGCTTCCAACTCCGCAAACTGAGCTAGTTCCAGCTTCAACTTACCGGCCACTTTTTTCATGGCTTTGGTTTGGGCGGCGGAACCTACCCGACTTACCGAAATACCAGCGTTGATGGCGGGGCGGAAACCAGCGTTGAATAGATCCGTGGAAAGGAAGATCTGACCGTCGGTAATGGAAATTACGTTGGTGGGAATGTAGGCAGAAACGTCCCCAGCTTGGGTTTCAATTACTGGCAGGGCAGTCATGCTACCGCCGCCGAGGGCATCACTCAATTTAGCGGCCCGCTCTAGCAAACGGGAGTGGATGTAGAAAACGTCACCGGGATAAGCTTCCCGACCGGGGGGACGACGCATCAACAAGGACATCTGGCGGTAAGCCTGGGCTTGTTTGGACAAATCGTCATAGATTACCAGGGTGCTCTTGCCTTGGTACATGAAGTGTTCCGCCAGGGTAGCACCGGTGTAGGGGGCCAAATACTGCAGGGTGGCGGGGTCGTTGGCGTTGGCGGCTACCACAATGGTGTAGGCCATGGCACCTTTTTCCGTCAGGGTGTCAATGATTTGGGCTACGGTGGAAGCCTTTTGACCGATCGCCACGTAAACGCAAATTACGTCTTCGGACTTCTGGTTAATGATGGTGTCAATGGCGATCGCCGTCTTACCGGTTTTACGGTCACCAATGATTAACTCCCGTTGACCCCGACCAATGGGAATCATGGCGTCAATGGCGGTAATGCCGGTCTGCATGGGTTCACAAACGGACTTCCGTTCGATAATGCCAGGGGCGGGGGACTCCAACAAACGGGTAACGGTGGAAGCGATGGGGCCTTTCCCGTCAATGGGACGACCGAGGGAATCCACCACCCGGCCCACCATGGCATCCCCAATGGGAATCTGGGCAATCTGGCCAGTGGTTTTTACCGTACTGCCTTCTTGAATATTGATGCCGTCGCCCATTAGCACCGCACCGACGTTATCTTCTTCCAAGTTCAAGGCAATGCCGATGGTGCCATCTTCAAATTCCAGCAACTCTTGGGACATAACCTGTTCCAAGCCATAAATCCGGGCAGTGCCATCCCCCACCTGGAGTACCGTCCCCACATTGGAAACCTGTACGCTTTGATCGTAGGATTCAATCTGCTGGCGGATGATACTGCTAATCTCGTCGGGTCTAATGCTTACCATAGTCTTAATTTTCCGTTGAAAAAAGTGAATATAAAGGGTCGCTGGGCGACAAAATTAACTGCTAGAGGGCGGTTCCAAGACTCAAACCAACCCGGCGGAGTTGACCCCGTAAACTGGAATCAAACACCTGGGAACCCACCTTGATCACCAGGCCACCAAGGATATCGGCATCAACTTTCGTTTCTAGTTCTACCCCCTGGGCTCCGGTTAGTTGTTTAACTTTGTCCGTTACCTGATCCATCTGGGCATCGGTGAGCTTGAGGGCCGAAGTTACCTCCGCCAAAACCGTATTGGTGAACTGCCGCAACAGGGTTAAATACTGCTGGCAAATGGCTTCTAGGAAAATGATCCGGCGTTTATCCACCAGCAACATTAAAAAGTTCACTAGATAAATATTGGCCCCATTCCCTAATACGGAGCGGAGAATGGACTTTTTGTCTTCATCCTTAACCACTGGACTAGAAAGGGCGGCGGCTAAATCCGGGGAGTCCTTCAGTAGAGCCAAAATGGAGCGCAGGTCTTCACCAAAAGCCTCCGTTAGGTTTTGCTGTTGGGCCAGTCCCATCAGTGCCTGGGCATAGGGTTCAGCGATTTTACTGCTGTACATAGAACTTTTCATTAACGACCTCCCAATTGAGCAATACTGCGTTCGATTAACCGATCCTGGGTATTCTCATTGAGGCGATCGCGCAGGTCAGACTCGGCCTTAGCCACTGCCTGTTCCGCAATGCGACGCTTCAGTTCTGCAATCACCCGATCCCTTTCTGCCCCAAGATCTTGGGCGGCCGTTTCCTGCATCCGCTGGAGATCCACCTGGGCCTGGGCTGCAATTTCCTGACGAGCCACCTCAGCCCTTTTGCCCGCCTCTTCCACGATCCGAGTGGCTTCAGCTTTGGCCTG
The DNA here is from genome assembly GCA_963704945.1 of uncultured cyanobacterium. Lineage (GTDB taxonomy): Bacteria > Cyanobacteriota > Cyanobacteriia > Cyanobacteriales > Microcystaceae > Synechocystis. Next base: position 115,425 of record CAVPII010000018.1, read on the forward strand.
GGCTAACTTTTTCTCTTCTTCCGCTAGGGTCTTAGCCGACTGGCTTTGGCGAGTTTCCGCCTCTTCAATGGCTTCCGCAATTTTTGTGCGGCGATCGCCGAGGGTTTTACCCAAGGTTTTCGGAGCATAGTAAATAATAATTCCCAGCAAAATGGCCAGGTTGAAGATATTGGTCTCAAAGAAATCTAAATTGATCCCAAAACCCCCTTCCCCCGCCGAATGAGCTTCGGTAGCTAGGATAAACAAGGTATTAAACATAATGGCAAACTCAGTCTATAGGGCACTTATTTAATCAATTCAGGGCCTAACAGTTTGTGCAAAATCTGATCACTCAGGGCCGCCACTTCCTGTTCCAAAGAACTCAAAGCAGACTGACGTTGGGTCTCAATTTCCTGCGCCGCCGTTTCCTTTTGCCGCTGGGCTTCCCGCTGGGCGTCCGCAATTTTTTCCGCCGCCAAACGTCGAGCTTCAGTTTGGGCATCGGAAATTACAGCTTGGGATTGCCGGCGAGCATCGGTAATTTGTTGCTCATACTCCTGGGTAATCGCTTTTGCCTTAGCTAACCGTTCCCGGGCATCCTCTTCATTGGTGCGAATGTAGTCAGCCCGTTCATCCAAAACCTTGTTTATAGGCTTATAGAAAATAGCATTGAGCAAGAACGCAAGAACCACGAACTGCAATGCCATCAGGGGCAGAGTGGCATCAAAATCAAACATTGTTTTACAAAAACTAGGTCAGGGATTAGCGGAATGATCCCCACAAACCCAACGGGGATGAGCGGGGGAGGAGACGCGATCACTCACGTCTCAGGCTACGAATCCGTCCTTATGCAAAGGGGTTGGCAAACAACAATACGAGGGCAATAACCAGACCGTAAATCGTCAAGGATTCCATGAACGCCAAGGTCAACAGCAAAGTACCTCGAATTTTTCCTTCAGCTTCAGGCTGACGCGCAATACCAGATACGGCTTGACCAGAGGCATTACCTTGACCGATACCAGGGCCGATCGCCCCTAAACCAACGGCAAGAGCAGCAGCAATGACGGAAGCGGCAGCAACGGTAGAATCCATAATTTTTTTCCTTTTAGCTAACAAAACGACAGTAAAGTTTAGGATTTTCGGAGTAAATCCCCGCTGTATCAACAATTTAAGACTAGGGCGGAGACAACCCCTGGGGGGATAGCATTGGGACAAGATAAGGTTTGATAACTTGACTAAAACAGGGGTCAAAGTCTGTTGCCACAAACCCTTTAGAACCCGTCCCTAATGCTCTTCACCTTCAGACTCGATCGCCTCATGAATGTAGGCTCCGGCTAAAGTAGCAAACACCAAGGCCTGGATAGCACTAGTAAATAAACCTAATGCCATCAGGGGTAAAGGCACAAGCAGGGGCACCAACAGCACAAGCACGGCCACCACCAACTCATCCGCAAGGATGTTACCGAATAAACGGAAGCTTAGGGAAAGGGGCTTAGTGAAGTCTTCTAAAATCTTGATGGGCAAGAGAATGGGAATGGGTTGCACATAGTTGGCAAAATACCCCAACCCTTTCTTACTAAGACCTGCATAAAAGTAGGCCAAGGAGGTAAGCAATGCGAGGGCAACAGTTGTATTGATATCGTTGGTGGGGGAAGCTAATTCTGCTCCGTCAGGAACATGGATTAACTTCCAGGGCAATAGGGCCCCAGACCAGTTAGATACAAAAATAAACAGAAACAATGTGCCGATGAACGGTAACCAAGGACGGTATTCCTTTTCCCCTAATTGATTCCGTGCCAGTTCCCGAAGGAATTCCAGCACATACTCCATAAGGTTTTGGATGCCGCTGGGTACCCGTTGCACATTTCGCGTAGCCGCGAGGGAAGCAATTACCAGCAATAAAATGACAAACCAAGAGGTTGCAAATGTTTGCCCATGTAATTTGAGGTTCCCAATTTCCCAATACCACTGCTGACCCACTTCCAGGGCCGCTAGAGGAAACAAATTTAAAACACTCAAACCAGCTAACATTGTTATTCGGTGAGATTGACTGAATCTAGTCCGCTGGGGGCGTAAATACGCTTTCCAACATATAGAAAATGATTGCAGCTTTATAGGTCAGGAACCCCAGAAAAATCGGCAAAACCTCGAGGCTTTCCCTTTGGGTGGCGATGATTATTAGCCCAACAAAAACTGCTAAGCCTTTTACCCCAGCCCGGCCTGAATGGTTCCCTATCCGTTCCACATCCTTGGCCAATAGCTTCAGATAAACTAAACCGACCAATGCTCCGAGCAAATAATTAAAGGCTATATTGAGGGAATAACCCCACAAAACACAGACAAAAATCACAGCCGTGGCCACCAAAGTCCAGACTAACAACCGTTGTTGAAGTCGGTAAAAGTCTGCCATTCCGTTATCCACCACCGGCTCAGCTTCAGGAAGCGTAGGGAGGGGAGAAGTCGGGAAATCTTGACACTCAGGGGGCGAAGTTGGCGGTGTCACACTCTGACTACTAGCAAGGTTAGAAGTGGAGTTCGGGCGATATCCTTGATAATCAAGGAGCATACACCCTAAGCCAGAAGCGATCATATCACGCTGTCGCAACCCATTTTTATTTTTTGTTAAGACCTTGGTTCCCACCCAGGGGAGGACTAAATCGAAGCGGACAATTCGTTATCCGCCCTTGGGTGGGGCGCTGTTTTGGGGAATTGGGATAAATTCGAGTCCCATGATATGATCGACTAGCTAAATTGCGGGATGTAGCGCAGCTTGGTAGCGCACTTCGTTCGGGACGAAGGGGCCGCAGGTTCAAATCCTGTCATCCCGATTCTTCTAAAAACTGCTAAAACTACCCTATCAAGGGTTTTGTCGTTGACCCATTGACCCGTTGATGACCCTAAAATACAAGGTAAAATTCTACCTTTAGTGATACTTAAGGTTGGTCGAATTGATTTTTTGATGTTTATTTCCCATTATTGATACCACAAATCAGCAATGCCTAATTTATTTGGTTTTTTTGAAAATCTCTTTTTGAAAATTGAAAATTTTCCCGATAAAAATGAACCAGATCCGGAATTGTATCGGATTTTGCCGCTGATTGGTTACTTCATGATTTTCATGACAATTCTGGATTTCATTTATGTCGTAATTCCCGCTAATTTTAGAAATCCAGAATGGGAACTCTCCGTAATTGGTTCCTTGAGTGATCAGTCCTGGGCATTGCTGATTGCCATTGGATTTGTGCTCACTGGTTTTTTTGGTAATGCCTTGGGTCAAGTCTGGTTACTGGAAATTCGTTTATTGATCATAATTCGTTGGGCAATTTTAGTGCTTAGCTATTGTATATTTTCTATCATTACCCCTGGTCTTTAATAACACAGGAAGACTTGTGTCCCAGGTTAAACAAGAATTTACCCAAAAAGTAGAAACGCAACAACAGCTTATTAGTAAAGTTGAGTCAAATATTGGTGGGATTTCTGATAAAAATCAATTACTGCAGGTTGCCCAAGCCATTGGAGTTCGCCTTTCCGATCCCGCCTCCCTAACAGCGGATCAGGTTAAACAAGAAATACAAAAACAGTTACCCCAGATTAGTGAATCTATCCCCGAGCAAGCGCAAAAAGAACAGGAAAGTAGGACGCAAAGGCTGATAAAAAGGTCAATAAAAACCGGTTCTCAGCTAATTATTCTTGGAGTTATCTATATTTTGATATGGTACAAAACCCGGAGATTGGGGGAATTTTTGTTATGACCTATAAACTTTAGATGGGGTTTGAAAAGCCCCCCTGACCCCCCAAATTTGGAGGAAACAGATACAAGTCCCCAGTACTGCCGGAGCTTTAGTGGGTCGATTTAGGGGGCAAACTAAAACCTTGTAAACAGGCTCTTAGTGGGGTCTTTATTGACAACGTAACTTGCCAAACACATTCCTAATCAAGATGCATTTGCCTGGTGAAACTTCCTAGTCTAGTTTTGGGTCTGAAAGCTTTAGGCTATTTCTGCTTGTTTTGGAAGATTTACTTAGGCCTAGGGAGACCAGTGCTTAGTGGAAAAATTACTAAAAGTTGCCCGGATTATTGACCGTTCCATTGCTGTGATTGGTAAATCCACCGCTTGGTTGGTTTTGGTAATGGTACTAATCGGTTGCTGGAATGTGGTGGGTCGTTACCTAGGGAGATTAGTGGGGCAAAATATGGCTAGCAATAGTCTGCTGGAATCCCAATGGTATTTATTTGATCTAGTTTTTCTCCTTGGAGCCGCCTACACCCTACAAAAGAATGACCATGTGCGGGTGGATATTTTCTACAAATCCCTCCCCGATCGCCAGCGGGCCTGGATTAACTTGCTGGGAACTTGTTTATTTCTGTTCCCCTTTTGCGGGTTGGTAATTTTTTATTCCTGGGAGTCGGTGCTTAATTCTTGGCAAATTTGGGAAGGCTCTCCAGATCCGGGAGGCCTACCCCGTTATCCCATTAAAACTATGATTATTGTTGGTTTTCTGTTGTTAATTTTCCAGGGTATTTCAGAAGCAATTAAAAATTTGGCGATCGCCATTGGTCATGCTGTAGCAGAGGACAGCAATCCATGAGCGGGGGGTCTGATTTCACCTGGTTGGGGCCCATGATGTTTGGGGGGGCGTTGGTCTTCCTCAGCTTCGGCTACCCGGTGGCCCTGTCCCTGGGGGGAGTGGCCATTTTATTTGCCATCATTGGCACGGCGTTGGGGGTATTTGACCCCATATTTTTATCCGCCATGCCCCAACGTATTTTTGGCATCATGGCCAACGCCACACTACTGGCCATTCCCTTTTTCATCTTTTTGGGTTCCATGCTGGAAAAGTCCGGCATTGCCGAGCAACTGTTGGAAACCATGGGCATCCTTTTGGGTCGATTGCGGGGGGGCTTGGCCCTAGCGGTGATCCTTGTGGGTACTATGTTGGCCGCTACCACGGGGGTGGTGGCCGCCACGGTGGTGGCCATGGGGTTAATTTCCCTGCCGATCATGTTGCGCTATGGCTACAACAAGGAGTTGGCTTCGGGGGTGATTGTTGCTTCCGGCACTTTAGGGCAAATTATTCCCCCCAGTGTGGTGCTAATTGTCTTGGCGGATCAGTTGGGGGTATCGGTGGGGGATTTATTCATTGGTTCCCTCATCCCTGGCCTAATGATGGCGGGTAGTTTTGCCCTTTATGTTCTGATTATTGCTTGGCTCAAACCTTCCTTGGCCCCGGCTTTGCCCGCCGAGGTTGTCAACATTAGTAGGCAGGAGTTACGACAGCGGATAGTACGGGTAATGTTGCCGCCGTTGGTCTTAATTCTGCTGGTCTTGGGTAGTATTTTCTTTGGCATTGCCAGTCCCACCGAGGCTGGAGCCGTGGGATCTCTGGGGGCGATCGCCTTGGCCTATGGCAACCGACGTTTAACTTGGCAATCCCTGGGGCAGGTGTGTGATGCCACCCTCCGCATTACCAGTATGGTCATGTTAATTTTGCTAGGCTCCACGGCCTTTAGTTTGGTCTTTCGGGGCTAGATGGCGATCGATTTATGTTTGATCTATTGGCTAATTTACCCGGTGGTCAGGGGGCATTTTTAGCTATTAGTATGCTGACCATTTTTATCTTGGGCTTTTTTATTGACTTTTTTGAAATTGCTTTTATTGTTTTGCCGTTGTTTAAGCCCGTTGCTGAAACTTTAAACCTAGACCTAATCTGGTATGGCGTTATTGTCGGAGCTAATTTACAAACTTCTTTTCTGACTCCCCCCTTTGGCTTTGCTTTGTTTTACTTACGGGGGGTAGCCCCGGCCAGTTTAACCACTGGGCAAATTTACCGGGGGGCTTTACCTTTCATTGGGCTACAAATTTTGGTGTTATTCCTGATTATTATTTTCCCGCCCTTGGTTAGTTGGCTACCATCCCTAGGGGGTAATTAAGTGCTAATCAGATGGGCCTGCAAACTATTCAATAATCCCGGCACCGCCGTTGGAGTCCATCCCCCCTCGGCCCTCCTACCCTGTTGCAGAATAAATCTTAACCCATAGGCCTGGGGATAACCTTCCACTTCTAACCAGATCAATTCACTGCTCGCCTCGCAACAAATTTTTTCTTCGTCCATTAATTCCCCGGCGATCGCCGTTAGGGTGGCGGTTAATTCCTGGGTCAATCTCCGAAAATCGTCAAATTCTGCCTGGGTTAATTCCACTGCCCAATCTTCTGTTCCCAGCAAAAAAAGGAAAACCGGCGCATCGGCATCATAACCCCAGCGCCAACCGGGGCCTTCTTTAATCATCTTTCATCGAGGAAGCTAGCCTTTGATTAGACTTTATTGATCAACAGCGGAGTCGCTTGCGATTGAATTTTCCAAGTCAAGGCTAAGGGCTCCCTGTCGCCGCTTCTGCCTCCACCACATGCCACCACCGAAGAGGAACATTGCTCCCACTAGGGGCAGGGAGTCAGTTTCCAAGGGGATAGGGACTGCTTCAACATTCAGACCACCGAAGGACCAGTGAGTTCGATCTTTGTCATGTAGGAAAATTGCCTGTTATGGTGACGGTAGAACCCTGAGCCACTAGACAAAGGTGACCTGTTCTAAAATAATCGTCGTACTGGTGCAGATCAAAAGGATTGCCTGAAAGAACTAGCTCCGGAGTGTCTGAGTAAGAATTCAAATAGTTGCGCCTGACTACCAGTAGTCAGATCCTAATACAGATACGAATTAAATAAACACATCCTGATTAAAGGTAGACGTCAAAAGAGCTATCCGACAGCAGCGCCTGCAGGTGGTACTCAAGAATGATACCGTTGCCTCCGATCAGAGATAGCTTCGAGCTACGAAAAAATCAGGAGGACGCTAGTTCCTAGTCTATAATTGCTTAACGTAACTGTAATCCCACTCCAGGGTGACGTTGTAAGAGATTTGGCTGATTACTCAGGATAGACGTTAGTGAAATCACCAAAATCAATCAGGACTATGCCGAAGCAGGATGAAGAGAAACTGCCTAATGCCCAAGCAGGCTGTCCCGACAATGATGGATGACTTTAATAAATGGCGTTGTGAAATCACGGATAAGCACTCCGAAACTAGGTAATGGAAGATATAACAGCGGGCGAATCGATTTTAACTACTTACGTGCTATTAGTCTACCCTATCCCAACTGAACTGATCACGAAATATAAATTCTGTGCTCCCTCTATTATCAGGATTCACAGACAGTAAAAATACGTATAGATGTGATTAGTCTACCTGAAAGTATAGCGACTCAGAATAACAGTACTTTTTTTGACATACATTATCAGACTTATATACCATTTTTATCTAAGTCTTTAATTTTGGTCTTTCCCAGGGCGGCTCTACTTTAAAACAGCTTGAATTGACCAGAAAAGGATCGGAAATGATTTCTTGTTCCTAACGTAATCATTCGCACAACTACCCACCTAAGTGTTACCATGTACGTGGATAAAGGAAAGACGAATAAGGATCTAAGTAATTGTCCGTAGTTTGTGTTCCCCACCGCCTATTTGAATCCTTATTTTTATAGTCCTTCAGCCAAGAAAGTAAAAATTATGTCTCTCTCCCAAGTCAGTCTCAAAACCCAGATACACCGGTGATGGAACAAATGAACGGGTTGCTGGTACAACCTTTGCGGAAGTTTACAATGTCGGTTGATCCCTCTGGTGTCCTTGTCTCGAATCTGCCTATAATGCTTGGTGTTTAGACTCACCCTGATCGCCTTGGCTCCAGATCATAGATCTTTGACTTTTAACCTACTCTGGCAATGAACTAGCCGATGGTACTTGATCCCGGTGCGATTGCCTTCCTATAACGGGAGAACCTTGGGATGGTAGCTGAAGCAAACTTTGACTTGATTAACTGGCTTCTTAATCAGAGGCTATCAAGGTAGTGATGCCATCCGATAACCCTTGAACTGCTACTTCCCGGCTGGCGTACAGTGACGATCGGGGATATGCAAGCAGCAATTTGGAAAATTTTAGGTCAAGAACCTTTCCAACGTCAGGGATATTTAGTCCTTGGGAACTTTGACCATGAATCGAGTTAATGCTCTGGCTGCCGCAGCTATAGCTAATGGGGAAGGATTTGTCGCTGATGCCACCCAAGTACAGGGGATTGTCGTTGTGGATAACGTCACTAGTCTTGAATTGGTACCCACAGGAGACATTTCTCCAACCGTTATTCGTGATGACCCAAGCCGCCCAGCTAGGGGATTATGTTTGGTCTGATGCGAATCAGAATGGCATTCAAGACACCAATGAAACTGGTATTAACGGCGTCACTGTCAAATTACTGAGGGATCTCAATAATGACGGAACCATCGACACTAATGAGGTAGTTGCTACCACCGCACCGATGCCACGGGCTACTACGACTTTAAAGGTCTCGTGGGTGGCGTGCAATACCAAGTACTGGTTGTCAAACCCGACAATTATTTCTTCACAACCCAAGATGCTGGATCGGATGATACCAAAGACAGTGATTTCAATGCCACCACGGGTCTTAAGCCAGATCGTTACCCTCACCGCCGGTGAGTTCAATCGGTCGGTGGATGCGGGGTTAGTAGCCTTTGCTTCCCTTGGCGATAAAGTGTTCCATGACCTCAATGCCAACGGCATTCAAGATGCGGATGAGTTGGGCATTGCCGGTGCAACGGTTAACCTACTCGACAGTAGTGGTGTCTTGATTACTAGCACCACGACAGATGGCAGTGGGCTTTATTCCTTCGGTAACTTACTCCCCGGCGACTATAAAGTTCAATTCGTTCAACCGACGGCTTTGATAGTGTTAGCCCCGCCGATCAGGGTGGCGATGATACCAAAGATAGTGATGCGGGGACAGGTTTAACCACTGGTATTATTAACCTTTCTCCTGGGGAAAATGATACTTCCGTTGATGCTGGTTTCTATAAAACCGCGTCTTTAGGGGATTTTGTTTTCCTCGATGCCAATAACAATGGTATTCAGGATGCCGGGGAAGCTGGAGCCAGTGGTGTTAGCGTACAGTTGATTAACCCCACTGATAACAGTGTGATTTCCTCCACTACCACGGGGGCTGATGGTGCCTATAGCTTTAACGGTTTAACACCGGGTGATTATCAAGTTAAGTTTATTACCCCCACAGGCTTTAACCTAACTGCCCAAGACCAAGGCAATGATGATACCAAAGATAGTGATGCCAATGTCTCCACTGGGTTGACTCCCATTTTTACCCTTGCTTCTGGTGACAATAATTCAACCATTGATGCCGGTCTAGTGGAAATTCCCAAGAATCCCGGTATTGACATTGAGAAGTTTACTAACGGTGTTGATGCTGACACTTTGGGTGAAGCCGCTGAGGTTATTGCCGGAACAACAGTAACCTGGACTTACCAGGTGACAAATACCGGGGATGTTGACTTTGACATAACTGAGATCACCGTCACAGATGATCAAGAAGGCATAATCACCAACATTGTCAGTAAACTCAACGGCGATGATGATAGCATCCTGGAATCTGGTGAAACTTGGATTTATGAGAAAACTGGAATTGCGAAATATCTAACAACCTCCAGTCCTGGTGAAACGAAACACTTTGACTTCAACGGCTCTAGTGGTTTAGATGGACAAAACGGTAACATTCGAACCTTTAGCCTAGATGACCTATCCGTCAAGACCAGCGCCTTTAGCCGGGATGACAGTGGAACCTGGGACAAAGTCTTTTTGGGGAGTTTTTCCAGTGGACTGGGGGTAACAGACAACTCAGAAGGTAACGGTGACAATGGCTTGCACCGAGTTGACAATGTTGGAGAAAAGAACTTTGTTCTCTTTGAGTTCTCTGACACAGTTATTGTCGATAAAGTCTTCCTCAATTCTGTAGTCAACGATAGTGACATCACTTACTGGGTTGGTAACGTTGCCGGTGCATTTACCAACCAGAATGATCTGAGCGATAGCTTTTTATCTAGTTTGGAGTTTAAGGCAGACAATGATACGAACAGCAGTAGTGCACGCTGGGCTGACATCAACAATGGTGAGCTAAAAGGCAACGTCTTGGTGATTGCGGCCTCCACTTCGGATGCAACCCCAGAGGATCGCTTTAAGATCGATCAGCTAAAAATTAAAACCATTCAAACCTCCGGAGATGGCTTTTACAAAAATACCGGTACCGTCGTAGCTGGTAATGTTTCGGATGAAGACCACAGTTACTACGTCAATATTGACCAAAATCCTGGCATTGACATTGAGAAGTTCGTCAATGACATTGACGTTGACAATATCAATAACCTGCCGGAGATTGCCGCTGGGTCTGCTGTCGTCTTTACTTACACAGTGACTAACACCGGTAACGTCGCTTTTACCCAGAATCAAGTAGTTGTCAAGGATGATAACGGCACTGCTAATCACATCGGTGATGACTTCTCTCCCACCCTGGATCCCAGCAGTGATGTAAATAACGATGGCATTCTTAGCGCTGGTGAAACCTGGCTATACGCCTCTGCTCCAGAAGCGGCTCAAAACCTGGGCATGACCTCTAGCGGTAAAGATGTCCGGTTCCTTTTCAGCGGATCTAGTTCTACCACGGGCCACCATGGCAATATCCGTACATTTGATACTGATGGCGTATCCGTGGATGTCAGCGCCTTTCGCAACGATAAAGGGAGTTGGTCAACCGCCTATCTTGGTCTGTATGGGGGCGGTCTAGGGGTTACCAATCGAGGTGAGGATGGTTCCGGTCATCGGGTTGACAATGGTGGCAGTAATGACTACATCCTCTTTGAGTTCGATAAAGACGTTGTCTTTGACAAAGCCTTCCTTAACTACGTCGAGCAAGACAGTGATATTTCCGTCTGGATTGGCGATCGCCATGGTGCTGATATTACAAGCCTAAACCAGAGCCTGTTGGATAGTTTTAGCAAGGAAGATAACCACGGCGGTAGTTCTGACCGTTGGGCTGACTTTAACGCGGCGGGTAAAGTTGGCGATACGTTGATCATTGCGGCCAAAATTGGTGATAGCAACGACTCTTTCAAACTCGAAAAACTTGACCTGTCCGTACTTGGTGCAACGACCATTGGTAAGTATATCAATACCGTCACCGTTGAAGCCGGTGGTGTCAGCGACAGTGATACGAGTGGCTATACCAATCCTCAGGGTGCCCCCCCCAACCTCAAACCCCCCCTGCTTTAGTCGCCCCGGGAACCGGAACCCCTGGCTTCTGGCGCAGTAATAGATGGCATGGAATTTTGGGATGGCATTGTCGGTAACGAAAGTAAAGCCGGTAAGTCAGGTTTTGCGAAAGGTGAATTGATCAGCTGGTCAGAACGGGTTACTGATCGGTGACTACAACCGTAACGGTATTACGGATAATGGCGAAGACACCCTCTTCCTCAGTCGTAAAGAGGCATTGACCATTGTTGATTCCAGTCAGCACAAAAAAACTAATCTTTTTGGTGGTGACAAAGAAGCCCTGATGTTAGGACGGGATATGGTCGCCGGGTGGTTGAACTACTTAGCCGGCAACTCCTTCGACCTTGCTAGCGGTGCTAAGGATATAAGTGGCTATATGGATGATGCCATCAACCTATTACAGGACTTCCAAGCTGGGGGTATCACCAGTAACAGTAAAAGCGACTGGTGGAAGAAAGATGTGCTCGGCTTGGGGATTTCCGGCGATGATCTCCATGACATTTTAGATGATTACAACAACGGCTCTTCCGACTTTGCAACGGGCAATTTCCACCGTGCAACTAAATAAAAAGAAGTTGATTGATTTCTTCGTTAATAAATTAAGGGGTGGCCAGCTGGCCACCTTTTTTTTCAAATATTTACGGTCAATCAATTCATGTTTTGGCCATGACCACCACCCCTGTTCCTATCATTAAACTGCCCGCTATTAGTTTCCCCTGTTTAGCTATTTTTTTGCCGGCCCAACGGGAGCCTAGACTACGGGCCATTGCGGCATAGGCAACTTTTACTCCCCCCACGGTGATGGCGGTAATGGAAATCACAAGCAAAAAGTCAACAATGGTGAATGCCTCCAGATCAAATAAGGCGGGGAATAAACTGGCGTAAAAGAGGATGGCTTTTAGGTCACTAAATGTAAGAAATAACCCCGAAAAAAAACTGGTAACTAGGGTGGCGGCACGGCCATTAACTTCGTCCATTAATGGTTCATTTCTAGAGCGAATCAGGGAAATTCCCATGAAGATGATGTAGGCACCGGCCACATATCTCAAAATCGAAAAGAATAGCCCCGTGGATTGGGCCAGGGCAACCATGCCAAGCATGGCCAATGTTGCGAACACAAGATCTGCTAAGACTATCCCTGCGGCCACTGCTATCCCATTACGAAAACCTCGGGTTGCTGACCTAGTCACAACTAGGGCCACGCTGGCACTGGGTAAGGCCGCCAGGGCTACCATAACAAGTACAAATAAAATAATTGAGGTCAGGTTCATTGTTCTTTTATCCGCAATTTTCACTTTAGTTTCAACTGCAATTTTAAAAGCAAAAAAAAATCGCCCATCTTCAAGAAACTTTAAAGATCAATGGCGATCGCCGTTATTGCTAAAGAGTTGAAAGGTACTAGTAGAAATCTACTCTCTCACTTCCAGGGGCCAGGAATTTATATTTTTGGGGCTGAGATTGGGTAAGGAAATTCTTTCCACCGTGGGGGTAAACCCTAACCACTGCTGGGAAAGTTCCGCAAACTGCTGGGGACAACCGCTAACGGTGAAACGGGTGGCAATGGACATTTCTGAATTGCGTATTCCCATTACCTCTAGCTCCTGGCGGGCCGCCTTGACCACATGGCTAGCGGGATCTACCAGACGGATATGTTTGGGCAAAATCTGCTGAAACACCGGGGTTAGATGGCGGTAATGGGTACAGCCAAAGACCAGAGTGTCAATATTTTTGTCCAAGAGGGGCTGGATGTAGCCCTTGGCCACCTCTAGGGTGTAGGGATCATGGAGGCGGTTTTGCTCAATCAGGGGGACAAATTCCGGACACCCCATCTGCCACACCGAGGCTTCTGGGTTGACTTCATGGATTGCATTACGGTAGGCGTTACTGGCCGCTGTGGCGGGGGTAGAGATTACGCCAATGCGGTTACCCTGGCGGACTGCGGCCCGGCCCCTGGCAAAATCACCCCCAAAACGGGAATATTAAATTCCTGTTGAACGGTTTCCAAGGCTAGGGCAGAACTGGTGTTGCAGGCCATGATTACCATTTTCACTTCTTCCTCCGCCATCCAAGTCAGGATTTCTCGGACGTACTGAAGAATTACTTGCGGGGATCTGTTGCCGTAAGGTAGCCGTGCGGTATCGCCAAAATAAAGAATTGACTCTTTAGGTAATTGTCGATACAGCTCACGTAGAACGGTTAACCCACCCACACCACTATCAAAAACGCCAATTCGGCTACGCTGGGGCTCACGCATTGTTTATGGAACTATACCTGTTAATTAAGGAAAGATGCTTGTCATTGAAACATGAATAATCAATGAAGTAAATAGGTTTTAGCAACCATATTCTTCATCTAGGTCAGGTTTCTCTGAACTTGAATTCCTTCGACGGACAAGAATTATCTTTGTTGCAGATATTCCAAAACTCCCCTGGCGATCGCCTGGGCCATTTGTTGTTGAAAAGCAGGATTAGTTAGTTTGTAATTGTCCTCCCCCCCCGTGACAAAGCCCATTTCCACCAGGGTTGAAGGCATACGGGAATTACGCAAAACGTAGAATCTGGCCTGGCGTACCCTTCGATCCCGAACATCGAGGGAATTGACAACGTTGCGGTGGATTGCCTGGGACAGGCCCGCATTGCCGTGGTAATAAATCTCAAAACCGTTTACGTCGGGGCGGCCCATGCCCATGGAATTGGCATGGATGCTGACAAACAAGTCTGCCCCGGCTCGGTTGGCCATGTCGGTGCGACCCTGGAGACTAATGAAATAGTCCCCGGTGCGGGTCATCAATACCCGGACTCCCTGTTGTTCCAAATATTGCTGTACATACTGGGAAACCACCAGCACCACATCTTTTTCTTGAACTCCCCGTATGCCGATCGCCCCAGGATCTTTGCCACCATGGCCGGGATCCACCACGACTAAACGACTGCCCCGGGGAATGGAGGGTAAATTGCCGGCGGGGGGAGTGCTCCACTCGGGGGGGAAACTGGGAGCCGCATTGGCCGGGGGGGGCTGAACCGCAATGGAAATTTGATCGCCGGAGTTACTGCCTGGGGAGGAAGCGCTACCCCCCGGAGAACGGCCGCCAATCAACTCCAAGGCATAGAGGGTTGCCCCGGAGCGAAATAAACGGCCGAACCTTGCGCCGCTGTTGGGCTGGACAATAATTAAAACCGAATCAGCGGTTTCCTGGCGGATATTGAGTTGATAAACGGGGGCACCGCTGGCCAACTCTGGACTTTGGAATTGGGGAGATAACTGGGCCCGATTCAAACGGATCTCATAGTTCCCAGTCAAACGGTTGAAATTTCCCCTAGCATCAATCTGGCGATCGCCACGGATCAACAACTGACTATTGTCCCGGGCAATGTCAACGGCGGTAATGCTGGCCAGGTTGCGGTTTAGGGCTTGGCTAACCACTGGATTGTTGCGGGAAGCGTTAACCGTGGCGGAGCTATCATTACTGACCGTAACGGCCGCCGATCCGGAAGCTTGGTTAGAGCCTGCAGACCGGTTAATCTGCTTTGGGAGCAGAACAATGCCTCCCCCCACTCGGCTGTAATAAGCATTCCAGCCGCCCCCATTATCGGCGAGGGCTAAAGAAAGTTTGGGACTTTTGGCGCTGTCGGAAAACTTGATTTCTTCCACCCCATACTGTCCAACCGGGAGGGACTGCCCCACCAAGTTAGCGGGTAAAATAGCTCCCTCTAGCTCGAAGTTAACGGTGGATTGGCGGGTATTGGGTTGAATGCGGATATTGCCGCTATCCCCATTCTTGTCGAGGCGGACAAATAGCCCGTTGCCTGTTACCTGTAAATTCTCTTGGCCTGGGGCTCCATCCCTAGCCAGGGGAGATAAGGTTTGGGTTGGCAAAGAAGACCCGTCGGGATTAGGGGGCGGAGTGGTGTTATTGCTGGCGGGGGCCAATTCCGGGTTGGGTAATTCAACCACCCACTGGGTTGGGGTAATGCCCCGGACTTTTACCTGTTGGGGATCAACGGTGTAACCGGATTCCAGTTCGATCACCACCCGGGTGGTAAAACTATCCGGTTCCCCAATGCGAATTTCCCTGACTCGACCGCTTCCCGGTTGGCGCACGGTGGGGCCACTCAGGGTAGTGCCCGGTAAATCCACCACGATGCGGGTTGGGTTGGGAATTAATTGGGCGGTGGGTTGCACCCTGGAATTGGTGTAAAAAGTAAATCGGTTCTGGGAAGCGTTGAAATTCCAGTTAATCAACTGACCCGCCATGGCTGGCAGACTGGTTAATAAGACCGATAGAAAAGTAAGAACAAAACCAGACAATCTTGACATAGGGACTTCTCAACTCAATTAACCGCTGAACGCATTTCTTCGCTAACCTAGCCACCGGGGCTGGGGTTTTGGAGGCACGACAATTCACTCAGCGGATTGTCATGGACTGCTGCCGAGTAGGAACATTAATTAGAACGGCGCATAATCTTGGCAGATAGTAACCGCAATACAGTTCCCAATGCAAGCAGGCTAGGACGGACTAGCCATTACCGGCCTTTGTTTTCCTCCTCGACTAGATTTGAGCAGTCGCCGGGGAAGACAGGGTTTTTAGACGGCTCTGAGGCTAGGAAGGTTCATTTTTCAGTAAATTCAGCAGGGGCTGAGTGAGCCAATTGAAGCCCACCGTTAGTTGATGTTGCCAGGTGGGGAAGCGGTAAAGGTAAACCAAACGCCGGGCCAGCACGGCGGCGGGGCCAGATAATTTAATACCTAAACCACTTAAGACGGCGGCGTCGGTGCCCAGGGCTAACATTTCCCCCAGGGCTTGGTAACGGAAAGGTAACAGCGGCCGCCCTGTCAAATTTGCCCAGATATTCCAAGCGCAATAATCGGCCTGTTGGAACGCGGCCTGGGCGGTGGAGGGGATTAACTGACCGGTGGCATCTCGACATTCGGCCCCGTCCCCCAAAGCAAAAATGCTGTTTTTTCCTTCTGCCTGGAGTTGGGGGTTAGTTTTTATTTGGCCCCGGTCGTTATGGGGTAGGGGCAAATTTTTAATTAAGGGCGACACTTCCGTGCCCACAGTCCAAAGCACTAAATCCACAGGAATCTCATCCACCTGTTCCCGGAACTGGAGGGTAATGTTCTGGTCGGTGATGGCGCTGACGGTGGTTTCCGTATCCAGCCAAATACCCTTGGCAGAGAGAATGTCCTGGGCTTGCTGGCGGTTAAATTCCGGCGACAGGCTTAAAATTTGTTCCCCCCGTTCAATGATGCGGATGCGACCCCGAGTCCCCAGGCGATCGCCAAGTTTGGCCGCCAACTCCACACCGCTGTAGCCGCCCCCCACAATGGCCACCCGGATTTTCTCAGCGTTGGACTGCTCAAGAATTTTTAACTCTTGTTTGAGTTTATAGGCATCTTCCAGGGTACGGAAGCCAATGGCATGGTCCTTTAACCCCGGTAGATTGGGCAAAGGGGTTTGGCCTCCCAGGGCAATTACTAATTGGTCGTAGGGTAAACTTTCCGGGCCATTGACTGGGCTATTTAAACTTACCTGCTGATTGCCTATGTCAATGGCGGTCACTTCCCCTTGGTGAAAAATAACCCCCGATTCCGCCAACAGTTCCACAAACGGCGGGGCAATTTCCCAGGTTTGCATTTCCTCGGTTATCAGTTCATAGAGAAAAGGAGCAAACAAAAACCGATCCCGTTGATCCACTAGGACAATTTCCGGCGGGGTTTGACCTTCCCAGGGGAGTTGGCTGAGGCGCAGGGCGGTGTACAGTCCCCCAAATCCTCCCCCTAAAATGCAAATCCGTGGTCTAGTTTCCGTCATGGTATTTAGTCAGTGGTGAGGGCGTGTTAAGTTTTGTAATCAAATTGCTTCTATTCTAGCCTTTGGAGCATGGCGGCCCGGGCTTGGTGAGCTAATTGGTCATCCAGGGGAGCCAATGTCACCGACTCCTGGTATTTTTTCTCCAGGGCGGTGCGGATTAACCAGTCGGCCAAAAAAGGATTTTTGGGCAACAGGGGGCCATGGGAGTAGGTGGCGATCGCCTTTTGGTGGAAAGCCCCTTCAAAGCCATCTTCGCCGTTGTTGCCATAGCCAGTTTTAACCTTACCCAAGGGGGAAACGGTTTGTAGATAGGTGCGGCCACCGTGGTTTTCAAAACCAATAACCACCGGGGTTTCTCCAGTCATGGCGATTAATTCCTGCCGCAGAGGTTCAGCGGTAATTTCAAAAACGACGTTGCCAATACAGCGTTTTGCGTCGGGGCCTGGATGTTTACTAACCATATCCAACAGCCCTAAACCTTCAATGCGTTGCCCCAGGGCCGGTTCGTAGTAATGCCCCAACAGTTGGGGGGAACCACAGGTAAAGACTCCGGGAATACCGTCATCTAACTGATTTTTTAGGGCGTTCAGCTTTGGCTCCTTGGAGATCCCGCATGACAATTTCCTGTTGCCGATCCTGGGCTCCGCCCCCCACAATCACATCAGCCTGGAGAAAATCCTGGGCATCGCTGGTTTGCTCCAGGGCTAAAACCTTAACGGGAATATTGCGCCATTGACAGCGGCGTTGGATACAAATGACATTCCCCCGATCGCCGTAGGTGCTCATAAGTTTGGGGTAAAGCCAACCGATTGTTAATTCCATACTTTTTTTAGTGGGACAGGTCAATTCCTGGGATCAAGACGCAGTTTGGATGTAATTGGATGTAAATCTTTGCACCACTGACTACAATAGTTGAAAAAATCTTCCCATTTCCCCTAGGCATTTTCGATGTTGCCGTTGATTTTACCCGCTCTTGTTTCCCTTTCCCTCACTGCTAATCCTTTCAATCCTCACCCTAATTCCATGGTTGCTTCCATCAATTACACTGACCTTAGTTTTGAACAGGCCATTGCCCATAGCCAGGAACTATTGCTGGAAATTGCCGAAAATAACCTCAGTGATCAAGAAATAACCACGGCGATCGCCAACTTGGTGGCCACGGAAAACGGAGCCAGGGGCTTTTTTGTTACCTTCCTCACGGCCCAAAACTTTCCCCTAGCGGATCAACCCACCCCAGCTTTATTGACAGCCCTGGAATCTTCTCCGGCGATCGTGGGGGAATTGTTGGTGAAAAATTTAGCCATGGCCACCGCCACGGAAATATTGCACCAACGGCGGGGGGATGGGGATGCGGCCCAGGGTTCCCAGCAAGTGCGTCAGCGCACCAAAAATTTGATTAACCAGTTACCTTCAGCGGATTTAACAGCCAAGTTGACCGCCCTAGACCAAAGTTTGGACGGGGAAGGGCCCTATGAAAATTTTCTGGAAAGGTGGAACTACGATCAAGAACAACGGCAAGCAATCCGCCGGGCGATCGAACAGAATTAATCGGGGAAAAGAATGGGCCTTCGACCTCACCGTTAGTTCTCAAAATTTGAGAGAAAACTAAGGGGGACTTCCCCAGCATGGGGGGATCTCAGAGACAAAAGGAGAGTTTACCCGCCGGTTCCCAAGGAAAAAATTCTCCCCCATATTGACAATCTCCTCCATAACTGATGTAATGGTAAAAGTCTGAAAAACTTGGGTCTGTAGTTCAATTGGTTAGAGCACCGCCCTGTCACGGCGGAAGTTGCGGGTTCGAGCCCCGTCAGACCCGTTAAAAAATCGCAGAAAACCATCTCCCTGCCTACGTAGTTTGTATTTACTTTCCTGTCGGTTCTGAGGGTGGTAGTTTATCGAAAAGATTCTTTC
The DNA here is from genome assembly GCA_963704945.1 of uncultured cyanobacterium. GTDB lineage: Bacteria > Cyanobacteriota > Cyanobacteriia > Cyanobacteriales > Microcystaceae > Synechocystis. The sequence goes on from CAVPII010000018.1 coordinate 134,306, forward strand.
CCTAGAACCATAACCTGATCAAAGGATAAGGGTTTGGAAAAGAAATAGCCTTGGCCATAATCACAGCCTAGGGATTGTAAAATTTCTAACTGTTGTTGATTCTCGATGCCTTCCGCCACCACGGTCATGCCCAGGGCATGGGACAACTGCAAAATTGCGGAGCAGATACTTTCACTATTGCGGTTAGAGCCCAAACCATCCACAAAGGATTTATCGATTTTTACCCGGTCAATTTTGTATTCATTTAGATATTGCAAGCTGGAATAGCCGGTGCCAAAATCGTCCAACACAAGGGAAAAACCATGGGAACGGCAATTTTCAATCCAGGGGGCAGAACTTTCTCCGCTAAAGAGGGTTCTTTCAATAATTTCTAGCTTGACCTTCTCCGGAGTAATCTTATGCTCAGCGGTAGTTTGTAACAGCCAAGGAATAAAGTATTCGGAGCTAGTCTGACGCCCCACGATGTTAAAGCTCATCAGGATGTCGGGGTTAAACTGCTGTTGAAAGGTTTTTAAATCCTTCAAACCCTGTTTAATTACCCATTGGCCGATGGGAATAATTAAATCCGTTGCTTCCGCCACCGCAATGAAACGGTCTGGGGAAACAAAACCCCGTTTAGGACTCTGCCAACGGATCAGGGCTTCAAAGCCTTCGATGCGGAGGTCATCCAGAAAGACAATGGGCTGATAGGCAAGGCGGAATTGTTTTTTGGCGATCGCCTCTTGCATTTCCACTTCTAGGCGGATCATGTCCACCGCATCGGTGATTCTATCTTTGAGGGAGAGTTTAGCTTTACTCAGGGCCACATCCAATCCCAGGTAATCGTCATCAATGCCGCGAAAATTGTTACTCTCGGAACGAAAATGGCTCATCACCACCAAAAGCAAAAGCCGCAAAATTGGGTCGGCGGTATCAATTCGCTGGTTAACCTGCTCTGGGGTAACAAGGGAAAGAATACAGTCGGTAAGGGCGGTGGCGGAAGCAGAACGGGGCTTGGAATCCACCAGGGCCAACTCCCCAAATAAACTTCCCGGTTGTAAAACGTTCAAGCTACGGTGAACGCCCTGGAGTTCAGTCCAAATTTCCACCCGTCCTTCTTCCACAATGTAGGCATAGTTGCCCCGATCGCCTTCGCTAAAGATTAGCTCCCCTGGCCGGAAATGGCGGGTCGTTATTATGGGATTGGTGGAATTCGTGGTCATTGATTAGTGGCGGGGGGAATGGGAATGAAATCTTTAACTTCGGCGACGTAATTATCAAAAATTGTGATTTTTTGCCTCCAGGGGAATATTCTTGGGCAAACAAGGGCTAAACTTGGAAGGCCTGTCACTTTGCCAAAATGATTGATGGATTTAACCGGCCCAGAATAGGCCCTAAACCATAACAACTCAACGTTGATTGTATGACGCTCATTGACTCCCATAGCCTCCATAATGCTGCTTTCTTACTGGGAACGGTGATATTTGTGGGAATTATCGCCTGGTCGTTGTGGTTTGCTTTCCACATGGATTGACCATGGCTAAGTTAACGGTAGCCATGGCAATTTACAGACCAGTGTGGCACGATTGGGCTTGGCCCACTATCAAAAAACTGAATTTTTTTAGCGGACGTCATTTCGATAAAAATCGCTATAGATTAGGGATGAATACCAATTGCTTAGTTTCTCCATCCCCAGCATAGTCAATGACCAGTTCCCCCGTGGGTAAAATCTGATATTTTTGGGCGGCGGTCAAGGCCTTAATAAAAACCTGTTCTTGCTCCATTAGGGGGTCTGGGCAGGCCATCATGGTGGAAGCCATTTGTTCATTGATGGTTATTTGCTCTCCGTCTAGGCTGAACTGCCCCATCAAACGGTTACACCCCCCAGAACCCGCCAGGCGATCGCCATTAAATTGGATACTGGGCCTTCTTTCTCCACTTTCACTGGCGATCGGCTCTACTCCCCCTAGGCTCACCAGTTGCCATTGGCTATTGTGTAAAGCAGTGAACTGACTTTCGGGGATGAAGGTAATGGTGCCTTCCTTGTCATCTCTGCTGTAGGTCAATTGCAACGGGCCATCGGTGCTGAAATCATAGGAATGAACCTGGGGTAAAAGTTGCAGAAACAAATTTTCCTGGGCCATGATTTCTTCGGCACAAGCTTTGCGGGTAGTTGCCAGGGCCTTGCCAATGGTCAAACTGCCATTTTGGGCTTGGTAACTACCGCTAAAGTTATTGCAACCGGCTTCCCCAGAGAGACGATTGTCCGTAAATTGCACCTTAACCGGGGTAGTACCCAAAGTCATAGCTTCCGTCCAGCCACTAATGTACCAAGTTGTCCCCTGGAGTTGGGGCGGGGACGGTTTTGCCTTATCCATGCCCATGGCCTGGGCAGAATTTTCGAGGCTGAAGTGCAAAGGTCGCTTGCCCCCATCGAAAATTTCCATGCTTAATCCAAATCCACCAAAAACAGTAGCCAGAACAATGATTTGGGCAAGGTTAACAGCCATAATGGTCGCACCTAAAAGTTGAGAAAAAAAAGGAGATTTTCCTTGCCCCCAATTTTACCATCGACGATTTAATGCCTAAAATTGGGGCGGAGCGGTTTTCCGACTGTTCTGATTTTGTTAACCACTAATTACCGACTTATTTTGGGCGTTTGTTAACGCTGAACCCTGGCTGTCCAACTACCTGGTGATCCTTGCCTATGCCCCGTCCCCTCAATCGCTCCAAAAAACGCCTTGCTGTGCCCCTCTGGTATGAACGCATACTGGCTTTGATTTTGCTGGCGAATTATGGCTTAGTGCTATTCGACCTAACCTATATCCCCCTAAGGGATTTTTGGTTACAGGGGACAGTGCAACTTTCCGTCAAGATCGGCCCTTTTAATCGGGTATTTCCCAAACGACCCCTTCGTATTTTCCCCTTCAACATCACCCCCTACTACGACTGGGTTAAGGGCATTGAACCCTACCGTTCCACCACCGCCTACCTGGAATTGGTGGATAAGTTGGATCAAAAACTTGATGAACAGGCCCTAAAATCCACCGCTGATCCCCAACAGACCAAGGCGATCGAAGCTATTTTGGCTCAGTTGCGAGAAGAAAGCGCCCAAATGATTGTGGAAAACCCTTTCCAGATTGCCAATAAAACAGGAACCCTGGAACGCATTAAAAATAGAATGCGGCTCCATGTCTTTGGCACCGTCGATGCTTCGGCCACCGAATCATTTAAAACTTTTTGGTCTAAGGATTATTTGCTGGAAAATGGTCTCACCAATCAATTGCTCTTTTTTGACCAAAATATTCAACCCCTCATTGCCACCAACTATTTCCGAGACATTGGTGAAAATGGTCGCCCCATTGATAACTTTGGGCTAATTGATTTTCCCTTCTTTTTGATTTTTCTGGTGGATTTTTTAGGAAGAACCCGTTTAATCAGTCTTCGCCATCGGGGGGTTACCTGGTTTGATGCCATGCTGTGGCGATGGTACGATTTTTTCCTTTTTCTGCCCTTTTTCCGCTGGCTAAGGATTATTCCCCTAACGGTGCGTTTGGATAAAGCTAAGTTAATCGATCTCAAAAAAATCAAGGGCCAGGCTACCCAAGGATTTGTCGCCATTATCGCCGAAGAAATGACGGAGGTAATTGTGGTGCGTCTGGTGGATCAAATGCAGGAATTGGTGAGGGAAGGGGCTTTAGGGAAAATATTAGACCGGGCTAAAACCACCCAATATATAGACATCAATAACCGTAATGAGCTGGTGGAAATTATCAGAATTGTTTCCCAAGTTTTATTGCAAAAGGTTTTGCCGGAAGTGGAGCCGGAGGTGCAGAATTTTTTGATTTACAATGTGGAATCATCCCTAGGGCAAATCCAAGGTTATCAGCAATGGCAAAATTTCCCTGGGGTCAAAAACTTGCAGACTGAAGTGATGGGTAATATGATTACTCTGATTTATCACCAGAGCTTGCTGACTTTACAGGGTTTATTGGAACAGGATAAGGAATTTGATCAGTTGTTGGAAAATTTAGTTGGCAGGTTTATGACTGAACTGAATAATGAACTCAATCAACAACACCACTTAGAAGATATAGAGGAACTGATGATTGATTTCTTAGAGGAATTTAAAATTAACTATCTCCAAAAACTTTCCGAAGCGGACATTGAAAGAATCTTAGGTAACACGGTTACTTAGTAAGCGTTTTGTTCTGATGCAAAATCTCAAGCTGTTAATCCTGACAAAAATGCTTAGTAAATGATTATATGTGCTAGAGTGGCATTGGAATTTTCAATAACCCACTAAGTTTCAGGTTAGAGCTTTGATGGTTCCTTAGAATCTCGGCTTTTACCAACGTACTCTCCGGAAGAGCAATGGAGAGCGTACAGGGGACGAGATCTATCCAAAATCAGGAAATTCTTCCCGGACTCAAAGTTTTGTAGGTATTAGCGTATCGGCGGTGGGTGGATTGCAGAAATTATTAATCTTATTGGATTGGGCAAACTCAAAAAAAGCCACCAGTAACCACTTCAAGGTAGGCAATTACTACGCCATAGGGAGTAGATAAAAGCTGAAACGCTAAGGACATTGGATAAATTTATTAAGGGTTAATTTAAGATTAGGTGTTCTTAGTTGTTATTACTTACGTAACAATATTATGTCTGAAAAACCGTTAGAGTTAATTATTGAAGCAGGGCGCACCGATCGCCAATATTGGCGAGACCTCTGGCATTATCGGGAATTGTTCTATACCCTGGCTTGGCGGGATATTGCCGTACGTTACAAGCAAACGGTAATTGGTATTGCCTGGGCGTTAATCCGACCTTTTTTAACAATGGTGGTGTTTACCATTGTCTTTGGAAAATTAGCTAATTTACCGTCGGAGGGAGTTCCCTACCCCATTCTGGTATTTGCTGGTTTATTACCCTGGCAATTTTTCTCCACTGCTTTGAGCTCCGCCAGTGATAGTTTGATTACCAATGCCAATCTAATTTCTAAGGTTTATTTTCCTCGGTTGGTGGTGCCCACCAGTGCCGTGGTGACTAGCTTTGTGGATTTTCTGATCTCAGGCATGATCATGCTGGGGCTAATGGCCTGGTATAACTTCATCCCTAGCTGGCAGATAGTTACCTTGCCCTTATTTGTGGCGATCGCCTTTATGGCATCCATGGGGGCGGGACTCTGGCTTTGTTCCCTGAATGTGAAATACCGAGATTTTCGTTATATTGTGCCGTTTATTGTCCAATTTGGCTTGTATATCTCCCCGGTAGGTTTCAGTAGCAATGTGGTGCCGGAAAAGTGGCGATTGTTGTATTCCATTAACCCCATGGTCAGCGTGATTGACGGTTTCCGCTGGGCCATCCTGGGGGGAGAATCTACCCTATTTTTGCCTGGGTTTTTCCTGTCTTTACTGCTGGTGATAATTATTTTTGTGACGGGTATTCAATATTTCCGTAGGATGGAAAAGACCTTTGCCGATGACATTTGACCAATGAAAACAGACGAATGGATCAAAACTCAGACAATCGAACTCGGTAAAGCTTTATTGAAGTAAGCGTAGACGGAGACGGAATTTGAACGTCGATTACTGTCGCTGATGAAGTCTGGCAACTACTGGGGAACTAAAACAGAAGGCTTAAGACCTAGTCGTCGAACTCTTCTGGCAAAACGTTTGTCGTCAAAGCTAACAAAACTTTGGCATTCTTGGCAGGTCGCAAGATGGAGTGCATCAGCAAAATCTAGTCCCTGTAAATGCCACTGTAGAGACAGTTCAATGCGATCCCAGCCCTCAACCGTAATATGATTTAATCCCAATAAATGTCGAATAACCCGAGCAAAGTCTTTCCGCTCAAAGCCATAAAAAGCCCGTAGCACCCATTCCAACTCTAGAATAACGGTGAGCGGGACAAATAAACTAGCGGACTCCTTAAAAATTTTGTAAGCAAGTTTTCTTTGGTGCTTAGCTTCCGGATCATTAGGATCATTGACATAAAACCGAGCTAGAACATTAGTGTCAACTCCGATCATATTGCTCCTTCATGGCTTGGGCAATGTCAAAATCATCGAGCCTTCTAGTTTGTGCCAGTGGACAGACCAACATCCCAAATCCTTCATCTACATCGACGAGGGATTGAGGACGCTGAAGTTCCACACGGATGACATCTCCATCTAGGCTAAATGACAGTTTACAACCCGGCTTAATGCCAAGGCGTTTGCGAATGTCAACGGGAATAACAACTTGCCCCTTATGGGAAACGGTTACAATTGCCATAGGTCTAGCGTCTTACTTGGTAAGAAAATCATACCAGCTAATATACATTCGCCGCAGTTGTGGAAAAACAGGAGGCTCAAGGAGCGATCGCCGAGGGGCTAGAGATGCGGTGGGCCATAATGTTCAGTCTAGTCCCCTAAAATGGTATTCAGTCAACCAGTGGTAAGTTACCAGTATGGAAGCGGAAATCAGGGAAATAATACAGAAAGAATTACCCAGGGCGATCGCCGAGGAGCCAGGGATGCGAGATTTTGTCCTGCGCACCGTGTCGGAGTATTACACTCCCCGGAATGAATTTGACCAAAAATTTGACCGGGTTCTGGATGAACTACAACGGGATCGGGAAGAACAAGCCCGTAAATGGGATGAACAAAACCTAAATGGGATGAACAAAACCGCAAATGGGATGAGAATACCGAGCGTCTGGATAGGTTGGAGGCACAAAATAGTGCAACTTTAGCAGAAATTCAAAAGGCCAATCGTCGCTATGAAAGTACCATTGGTGCCCTGGGATCCCGTTGGGGACTTTACTCAGAAGCAAGTTTCCGCAACGGTCTTAAGGCGATTTTGGCAGAATCTTTTGGGGTAGAAGTGCTCAATCTTAATGAGTACGATGAGGATGGCATGGTCTTTGGACGACCGGATCAGGTCGAAATTGATGTGATCATCAAAAATGGAGTCACGATTCTGTGCGAAATTAAATCGTCGATGAGCAAATCAGATATGTACATTTTTGACCGCAAGGCGACTTTTTATGAGAGTCGTCACCAACGACCGGTCACCCGCAAAATTGTCATGTCACCGATGGTAGATGACAGGGCTAAGCCAGTGGCGGCAGCTTTGGGCATTGAGGTTTATAGTTATGCTGACCAGGTGGAGAGCATTTAATTAATGGATAATTGACAATGGCGATCGCCTGAAGTTATTTGTTGCAATGGGGCAGGCGGGGAAATCAACGTTATTAAGGGGTCTTAACAAAAAACAGAAACTTCCCATGAATACAATTAATAATCTCTATGATCAAGATTATTTTCTTTGGCTCCAAGAAACTTACAAGATGCTTGAGAATAACAAAATTGATCAACTAGATCTAGAACATTTAAAGGAGGAAATTCTAGGCTTGGGTAATGAACAAAGACGAAAAGTTGATAGTTACCTACGTCAGTTGCTTATTCATTTATTGTTGTACCAATATTGGGATGCTGAAAAAGATAGATGTGCAAAGGGTTGGCAAAATGAAATTGATAATTTTCGGTTTGAGCTGGAATTACTGTTAAAGTCTAAAACTCTATATAATTATTTCTTGCAAGAAATTGAAATAATTTATATTAAAGCTAGGCGACAAGCGATTAAAAAGAGTGAGTTACCATCTAATCGTTTTCCAGAAAGTTGCCCATTTTCTGCCGAGAGTATACTCAATCCAGAGTTTCTTCCAGATTGAGGTAAGTTTAAATATCCAAAAAATTCTTGCCCCTGTTCCCAATTCAGTCATAATATTACCGACACTAGCCAATTTAATATGTCTGATACTGTTATCCGCGTCGAAAATTTAGGTAAGAAGTACATTATTGGGCACCAAAAGCAGGAACGCTATACGGCTCTACGGGATGTGTTGGCGGAGAAAGCCCGCTCTTTTGGGCAAATGTTTAGTCGTAATGGCAAGGGGAATGATCCAACCCATGAGGAGTTTTGGGCGTTGAAGGATGTGTCTTTTGAGATTAAGCAGGGGGACCGGGTTGGGATTATTGGCCGCAATGGGGCGGGGAAGTCAACGTTGTTAAAGATTCTTGAGCCGGATTACGGAGCCGACGGAGGGACGGATTTCGATTAAGGGTCGGGTGGCGAGTTTGTTGGAGGTGGGGACAGGGTTCCATCCTGAATTGACGGGGCGGGAGAATATTTATCTGAATGGGGCAATTCTGGGGATGAGCAAGGCGGAGATTAAGAAGAAGTTTGATGAGATTGTAGATTTTGCGGAGGTGGAAAAGTTTTTGGATACGCCGGTGAAGCGTTATTCGTCGGGGATGTATGTGCGGTTGGCGTTTGCGGTGGCGGCCCATTTGGAGCCGGAGATTTTGATTGTGGATGAGGTGTTGGCGGTGGGGGATGCTCAGTTTCAGAAGAAGTGTTTGGGGAAGATGGAGGATGTTAGCAAGGAAGGAAGAACGGTTTTATTTGTTAGTCACAATATGGCTGCAATTCAGAAGATGTGTTGTAGTGGAATTTTGCTATCACAAGGGAAAGTAAAGGTAACAGGGGATGTAAATAAGGTTACTGAAAAATATTTAGATGATATTATTTTGTATGGCCAATCAATTTCACTTAAAGAAAGAAAAGATCGAGGAGGGAGCGGGAGAATAAGGATTGTTGATTTTCAGATACTAGATATGAATGATATACAACAAAATATTTTGAGATCTGGACATGACTACAAATTTGTCATCTATTATGAAAAATCAGAAGAAATTTTAGAATTTCACGAAGTAGTAGGAAGTATTGCCATAGTTGATAATACATCACAAATTATTTGGTTGGTTCGTTCTAGTTTCACCAATGATAACTTCTCTGTTGTTAATCAGACCGGCCAAATAGAATGTCATGTAAACGACTTTAATCTAACCGAAGGAAATTATAATACCATATTATTTCTTTCATATCGAGATTCTGAAGTTTTAGATTCTATTCAGTACGCAAAAGAATTGCGAGTCGAAGCTGGTATTTTTTTTGGAACAGGATCTGCTGGCTTACCTTCTCACTGTAAAACCTTAACAAGAGCTAAATGGAAAGTAGTATGAAAAAAATCGTTAAGTATGCAACTCGACAATTTCTAAATCGTGTTTTAGGTACAAATAGAGTGAAATCTATTATTAAAACAACAGCAAAAATAGCGGGAATAGATTTATTGTCACTTGCCTATGACAACATGGGTATTTTGAAATACTGGAACGACGAAGTGTCGGGCGAATCATTTGTCATTAATTCATTTCTTAAGGAACGCTTTCAAGACAGAAAAGATTTGATTTTATTTTGAATTGGTGCTAACGTTGGTACGTACTCACTGGAACTATGTAAAACTTTCCCTGAAGCTTCAATTTATGCTTTTGAGCCTAATCCAAATACATTCGATATTTTGTCTCAAAAATTAACTAATACAGACACAAAAGTAAATAAGATTGGATTTGGATCTAGCAGTCGTAGACAAAAAATTTATACTTATTTTGATGATCCTGTTAGCTCTCATGCAAGCCTGTACAAAGATGTTTTAACAGAATTACATCATGCCAATGAAGTTTTAGAGATTGAATTTGAGATAAGAACTATTGATGATTTTTGTAAAATGAACACGATAGACTACATTGATTTTCTTAAGATTGATACAGAAGGTATGAGCTTGAAGTTTTAATAGGAGCTAAGAGTATGTTGTCTAATGGAAAAATAGAGGTTATCCAATTTGAGTTTAATGAAATGAATGTTGTGTCAAGAACTTTTCTAAAAGATTTTTATGATATTCTCTCAAATTATGATTTATGTAGGTTAGACTCGAATAAATTAATTCCATTGTTTAAATATGAATCTAAAAATGAAATATTTCAGTTTCAAAACTTTTTGGCTACGCAGGTAAGTCAAACAAAAAAACAGCTTATCGTCCAAGCAGTTGATTAAGTTCCGCTACAAAAAATCAAGAACAGAAGTCCGAAGTTTGATCTCCGAGTTACGGAAAGTGGGGATTTATGGCTTTATGGCGATCGGCTAGTCCAAACCGATTAAGCCGAGTACAATCAATTTAGCCCCTTTTATTTCCTCATTGAATCTAAAAAACGATGAAAGCCCTTACCCTACAAGGTATTTCTAGCGACCTATACAATTGGCTAAAACAGCAGGCCGAGGCCCATCAGCAGTCAATCAATGATGAAGTGATTACCCTGCTAGAAAATTTCTGGAGCGAAAGTGATCATCACCCAGAACTGAATTCAGATGAGAAATTTGCGGCCATTATGGAAATTAGTCGTCGCTGTAGTGCCTTACCTCAATTGGATACAAGAAGTGCTGACAATATTGTTGGCTATGACAAAAATGGTGTGCCGATTTAAAGAAGAATCTGTCAATGGTAATAGACACCTCTGCCCTGGTCTGTATCCTCTTCGCCGAGCCGGAAGCCGAATCCTATGCCCGATTATTAGCCGATTTCTCGGAGAAGGTGATATCAACGGCAAATTGGTTTGAGACGATGATGGTCGTCAGTTCTCGACTCGGTGAAATTGGTGTTCAAGAACTAGAACAATTGCTCGAATTAACTAGCATCAAAATCATCGCTGTTGATGGCAAAATAGCGCAGATCGCTTTCGATGCTTGGCTTCTGTACGGCAAAGGTCGGCATCCCGCAGGCTTGAACTTTGGTGACTGCTTCGCTTATGCCCTGGCAAAATCACGGGATGAAGCTTTGTTATTTAAAGGAGACGATTTTTCCAAAACAGACTTAACGTCCGCCATAGAGTAAGTTTGATAATCGCAAAGATTTACTACCGATCTATCAAATGTTTTGTTGAGGCTGATCTTGAATATAGCAAAGGCGATCGCCGTTAGAGATTCCGTTATGCAGTGTGCCGTTTCTCAAGCGTGGATTTCTGGCGTATGGCGATCGCTAGAGAATATATTTTTTATTGGCAACCGAATCACTCTGAACTATGCTGTGTTCATGATCGTTCGGTCTAGCTAAAGATATCCAGTTTCCCATTCTATAATCACGGTTTTTCCCTTGGTCTATGCTTGATACCCCGGTTATTTTCCTGATCTTTCGTCGCCCAGATCTAACTGCCCAGGTTTTTGAGCAAATACGCCTAGCACAACCTCGAAAATTATTCGTAGTAGCCGATGGCCCCCGCAATGAAGATGAGGCAATGTTATGCGAGAAAACCCGCCAGATCATTGAAACCGTTGACTGGGACTGTGAAGTATCTAAAAATTATTCGGATGTTAACCTAGGCTGTCGTCAGCGGGTCAGTAGTGGACTGGATTGGGCTTTTGAGCAGGTAGAAGAGGCGATTATTCTGGAAGATGATTGTTTGCCCCACCCCGATTTTTTTCGCTATTGCCAAGAGTTATTAGCTTATTATCGAGAAGACGAGCGTATTTGGTGTATTAGTGGCGATAATTTTCAAGATGGGCAATGGCGAGGGGATGGTAGCTATTATTTTTCTAACTATAATCATTGCTGGGGTTGGGCCACTTGGCGGAGATGTTGGCGTAAGTATGATCACCGAATGATCAACTGGCCAGCATTTAAACAAAATGATTACCTCAAGACCATTTTAGATAACGACACTTGAGATGAAATATTGGCAAGGTATTTTTGACCACCTATATGAAACAGGAAAACCAAATACCTGGGATTATCCTTGGACATTTACCTGTTGGCAAAATGGTGGACTAACGGCTTTACCCAATGTTAATTTAGTTTCCAATATTGGTTTTGGAGTTGACGGAACCCATACATTTGGGGAATCAAAATTGGCTAATTTACCAGTTAATGATCTTGGTGAGATTCGTCACCCTTCTTTTTTAGTGAGGAATCGCTTTGCCGATGAATATACCTTTGATAATGTCTGTGGTGGTAAATCTATCAGAGAAGCAAATACGTTTGCGGGTAAGCTCCGGTCAAAAATTTCAACGACCAAGCGAAGAGTAAAGCGTTTATTGACTGATCCCGTGGGTCTATTTTCTGCGTTCCGTCGTCGGATTTTAGAGTCGGGGACGAGTTAGATATATTAGCAGTCAATCGACAGAGAAAGTGACAATAGATTATGAAAACAGACAAATGGTTTTACGAACTATTTCTGTCGCAACCGGGGATGTTGGCGGAGTTAATGCCAGGTATTGATCCGACCTGGGAGTTTGTCTACAGTGCCCCAGTGGTCAAGAAAAAGAGTTTCGCTTGGATGGGTTGTTTATGCCTGTATTGGCAGATCCTCTGATACCAGTGGTGTTTGCCGAAGCTCAGATGCAACCAGATGAACGGTTCTACGGTCGTTATTTTTCCCAACTGTTTCTCCATCTCTATCAGTATGAGGTTAGCCGTGACTGGCGGGGACTGCTGATTTTACAGAGTCGGGGGCAAAAATTAGGCCCTGAATTGCCTTACCGGAATTTGTTGGACAATTATGTTACTCGTCTATATCTAACGGATTTGCAGGCAAAGCAAGGTCTAAGCCCAAATTTGGCGCTGTTGCAATTGTTAACGATGGATCAAAGCCAGACGGCGGAAGTCGGTAAAGCGTTATTAAAACAAGCGGAGACAGAGGCAGAGTTTAAACGACGATTGAGTTTGATTGAGACTATACTGGCAAATAAATTCCCGGATTTAACCAAGGAGATGATTATGCAGATTCTAGATCTGAAACAAATGGATGTCACAAAATCCCTTTTTTATCAAGAAATCATCCAAGAAGGTCTTGAAAAAGGACGTGAGCAGGGTCTTGAACAGGGGCTTGAAAAGGGGCTTCAAGCGGGTTTTAAGAAGGGTCGTCAAGAGGGGGAGGCGGATTTGATTTTGCGTCAGCTAAGGCGGCGGCTAGGGGAATTGTCAGGCAATCAAGTGGAGCAGATCCGGCAATTATCTGTGTCCTACTTGGAAAGCTTGGGGGAGGCATTGTTGGATTTTACCGCTGTATCAGATCTAGAGGAGTTTTTTACCCGATTGAAGTAGTCTGGTCTGGCGATCGCCTATTGCAATATACTTTGGGCATAAAAAGTGATTGTCCCTTGGCTTTTTTTTGATCTCACTACATCAATAACACGACATAATTTATCTTTTCAAAAATATTCTTGGCGATTTGGAAAAAATCCAAGAAATAGAATCTTCAATGAAAGAAAACAGTATATCACTTTGCCCCATTTCAAAATCCTTCATGCGTCCAGTTTTCAAAGCAAATATCCTGGGCAAGTATTTAGTGACATATTATTACTGCGAAGAGACAGGAATATTGCAAACAGAGGAACCTTATTGGTTAGAAGAGGCTTATAGATCGGCAATTGCGGATACAGAATACGGGTATAATGCAAAGAAATATTTCCAATAGTTATTTATTAGAATTCCTTTTACAACTTTTATTTAAAGGAAAAGGTCAATTTCTGGATGTGTCTGGTGGATATGGTATTCTCGCGAGACTAATGAGAGACAAAGGATTCGATTTTTATACCACTGACAAATACTGCACAAATTTATTTGCCAAGCATTTTGAGCCTGAAACAGAATTTAAAGCTGAAGCTCTTTGTGCTTTTGAAATTTTAGAACATATCGAAAACCCTAAAGAATTTTTAGAAGAAATATTTGAAAAATATAGCTGTAAAAACTTAATATTTTCTACACTCACGTTTAATCATAACAAGATACCTTCGGATGATTGGTGGTACTATTCCTTTGAAACTGGACAACATATAACTTTCTATCAACCTCGGACACTAGATACACTGGCAAATAGCCTAGGGCTTAATTACTATATGCTGAATCAAGGTTTACATATAATCACGGATAAAAAACTTTCATCTATTGAAAAATTGATTATTTTCAATTCCCGAATAAAGTCAATCTACACAAAACTTGTTCAACGTAAACGTAGGGGATTTAGTAAAACCTGGGAAGATCATTGCAGAATAAAAGACTTAATCTAGAAAAGACTAAAATGACTAAAATATTTTATGATGGTTTAATTTATGCAGCCTACTCCAAGCAATCAGGGGGAATTAGTCGATACTTTGATAACCTGATTAGTCGGTTACCAGAAGATTTTTATCCTGGTTTGACCACAGGCAGAGAAAAAACAGGTAGCCATCCCACCCATCCTAATCTTCGATTGTATCGTTTTGATCTAAGGTTTCGTCCGGGGAGAATTTGCAATTGGTTAAGAAAAGAATATTTCCAGTATATTTTTGAGAGATATAAACCTCAACTTGTTCATCCTACCTATTATAATCTGCTAACGGAGCGGGAAATTAAAGATTACAATATCCCCAGTTGTAATTACAGTTTATGACATGATTCATGAACTTTTTCCAAATCTGATAGATTCTGAAGGAGTAACAAAAAAACTTAAACAGAAAGCAGTCTTTTCTGCTGATTCTATACTTTGTATTTCAGAAAGTACAAAAAAAGATCTCCTTGAACTATATCCCTCCCTAGAAGATCGTACCAAAGTTACCTATTTAGCCACAGAATTTAGTGAAGATTATATTGATGCTCATGCTTCAGTGCCGACGCAACCCTATTTTCTATATGTTGGAGCCAGAGGACACATACAAAAACTTTGATCAATTGTTACTAGCATTTAGCAAAATTATTGATAAACCTAACTTTGCTGATTTGTTACTTTGTGTCGTTGGCTCTCCTTTTAATGATCAAGAAAAAGAACGCCTTGAATCCTTAAATTTATCTACGAATGTCGTACACTATGGCAGAGCTACCGACGGACAACTGGCTAAACTTTATAATTGTAGTATTGCCTTTGTTTATCCTTCCCTTTATGAAGGATTTGGTATTCCGCCTTTAGAAGCTATGGCTTGTGGCACTGTGGTCATTGGCGCTAATGTATCTAGCATTCCTGAAGTTATAGGAGATGCTGGCTTATTATTTAATCCTAAATCTACAGATGAGTTAGTTGATCAATTTTTATTTGTTTTGGAAAATCCCATACAAAGAGATAACCTAATTCAAAAAGGCAAACAGCAAGTAAAAAAATTTAGCTGGGACAAAACCGCACAAGAAACAGTTGCAGTTTATCGTTCTCTTCTTTAAAAAAATAAACGTAAGATTTTCTATTTATTACCAATCCAATATTTCCGGCGGAGCGGCGAGCCTAATCAATCACAAAAAAACATCATGTCAACCCTATTAACAGATCAAAATCTAGAAACCAGGAAAATTTTTCTATCACTAGCAAAAAAAAGAGTTAAGGCTGGCTCAGGAAGTAGCCTTGCTTTTCTCAATAAACGAACTTGGAGTTTAGCAGTGAGTGATATTCGTCAGTTAATACCATCAATTTCCTTTGTTGTTGTCGGTGGGGTCGCGACTCGGTACAGCATGATAATTATCTGGTCAGATGAAGATAATTGTTCATTAACTGACTCATATTTAGATTAAAATACTTCAATTTCCTCGAATTGTTCTTTAGATTGTAGTCAAATTGGACAATATTCTTATATTTCTGACAATTCTAGGCTTTTTGGGACTCAAGTCGGTAAATTTTGTTCTATTGGCAGTTTTTTAATTTGTGGCTTAGGAAATCATCCAACCAACTTTATTAGTACGCATCCAATATTTTTCTCTACATTAAAACAATGTGGAATTACGTTTAGTGATAAAAATTATTTTGATGAACATCCAGAGATTAGAATAGGTCACGATGTATGGATTGGATTAGGGTTTTCATTAAAAATGGAATTTCTGTTGGTAATGGAGCAATTTTAGCGGCTGGCTCGGTTGTTGTTAAAGATGTACCTGACTATGCAGTAGTTGGGGGTGTTCCTGCTACACTGATTCGATATAGATTTCAAGAATCAATAATAGAACAACTTTTAGAAATACAATGGTGGAACTGGTCAGAAGAAAAGCTCAAACTTGCCCAACCTTATTTTTGTTCTAGTGATGTTAATGCTTTTGTTGACTTTGTTAAAACTATTAAATAATCAATTTATTTTACCTCTTACAATCTAAACCAAAAATGAATCAAACCTCATTTATTCTAGAATTGAAAAACTTTATTGTCTCAACTTCGGAAAAATGTTTTTCTGAAATAGGAGAAGAATTAAAACAAAATTCTGTAAATTTAGAACAATTAAAATTAATTGATTACATGAGATATGCTGAGTTTTCAGCTATTTATGATCAGCTATCTCTAAAACCAGGTCAACGTGTTCTTGATGTCAGCAGCCCTCAATGGTTTAGTATCTTTTTAGCTCACAAGTATCCTCATGTTTATTTTGACTATATTAATATCATAGATAGTGAAATTGAACTTTACAGAAAAATTTGCGATATTTGTGAAATTTCCAATATTCAATATCATCGTGAAGATGTACGTTGTTTATCATTTAATGACCATATTTTTGATAAAGTAGTTACTATTTCTGTTTTAGAGCATATTTACCCAGAAAAGATGGAGATGTAAACGCACTAACTGAAATCAAGCGTGTGTTGAAGCCTCATGGAGATATATTATTAACAGTTCCTTATAAAGAAAAAGGCAACATTGTTTATATTGAAGGTTCAGTTTATGAAAGAGAATCTCAAGAGAAAAACTTTTTTGCTAGAGAGTATGATCAAGAAATGTTTAATCGGATGGTTAAAAATAGTGGATTTATTTGCCGAGATATTGCCTATATTTGCGAAAAACCTGGCGTTTTATCTTTAGACTATTACCAATGGGGACCTGGTAAAGTATTTTGGTATGCAAAATATATCCGTAAGTTTAAGCAAATTTTTGAAAAGATTGTAGGTCATTCTGTTGATGAAATCTTAGCTAGACGTTATCTTTATATTTCCGATCAAATTATTCATCGAGTTGTTAATGTTTTCGCAGTTTTAGAATCAAATTGAGAATATAAACATCGTGATCAATTTTCCTGTAAGTAATAAAGTAGGCTGGCCCTGGTCTTGTAAAGGTTTAACTGATTTTGACTTTTCATCGCTCAATCTAGAATATCCCAAAATTACAGTTGTTACTCCCAACTATAACTATGGTCACTATCTGGAAGAAACTATTCGTTCAGTGTTACTTCAAGGTTATCCCAACTTAGAATATATAATCATTGATGGAGGTAGTACAGATAATTCTGTTGAAATTATCAAAAAGTATGAATCTTATCTCACTTACTGGGAAAGTCAAGCCTGATAGGGGACAAACTCATGCTATAAATAAAGGCTTAGAAAGAGCAACTGGTGAAATTTTCAATTGGATTAATTCTGATGATATTTTAATGCCGGGGGCTTTGCTGGCTATTGCCCAGGGCATTCAAGATTATGATGCTTTTGCCGGTGTGGTCAATAATTTTGATGAAGAAGGCAATCAAGTAAAAGTATTTCCACAAAATATTACACCTGAAGGTTTATTGACTAGGTTTAATACTACAAATAAACCGAGCAAAAAAGATACTGTTTATCATCAACCAGGATTTTGGTTTAAGACTCAATTTTTAAAAATATTGGTAAGTTAAACGAAAATTTACAAATTCAATTTGATTTTGACCGAGTAGTTAGATATCTACATCATTACCCTAAAGTTAATTATTCTGACCAAACATTAGTTGATTTTAGATGTCATCAAGAACAAAAAACTGCTCCGAGTAAGGTTAAACAAGAAGGTCAATATATTGTGCAAAGTCTTCTTGATGAGCCAGCATATCAAAACTTACATAAGCCTGCCAAATTATGGCTAGAGCGTTTATTGTGGTATGACAATATAACTAACATTAACCAACAAACTGAAATAAATCAAATTATTAAAGTATTAAAAATATTAATTTTATCATGCAAAAATCCCCAAGCTTATTGGACAAGATATACATTTGGTAGTATGCGCCAGTTATTGATTAGATAGTATATAAAATCATGAAAGTAATCTTTGATATTTCTTCGGTTGGAGATAAGCCCCAAACTAGAACCGGTATAGCTCGTGTAGCGTGGTCTTTGGCAAATCAACTGCATCAAGAACTTGGTGATGATTTAAGTTTTTCGTGCAACTGGCTCTATAGAAGCATCACTTCAAACAGAAAGACTACTAGATTCTTATCCTGATTTTAGTTCTGCTATTTCCCCGTTAACTACATTAGCTAGAAGTGTCAATCAGTTAACTACAGCAAACCTTCAGTGGGCAACCTTCGACCAAAGTATTCTTGGCAAAGATGAAAGCAGTCAAGTTTAGTTAACCTTTCCAGGATTTTTAATGTAATTAGAACACCGATTGACCCGGAAATACTCTCTAAAGCAGACATTTTTCATTCCTCTTATGCTCGTATTCCTCGACAGGTACGACAAGTATTGTCCCAATCGTCATTTACAAACCGTTCATGATTTAACTGCCTTTGATTTTGGCTGAAAAATATTTTGCTAAGGGACAAAGAGGTATTACTCAAAGATTAATTGATACTATCCAGCCTGATGATTGGGTAACAACAGTTTCTAATGCTACCCGCAGTGATTTGTTAAATAGGCGACCTTTGAATCCAGAAAAGGTAATTACAATTTACAATGCCGCATCGCCTGAATTATTTTATCCTGTCTCAGATGATCAATATTCGGAAAAAGTAAAGCAAAAATGGTCATCTTCCCGAAGGAAATTACTTTCTCTCTCTTGCATTCTCTTAGCTCCTCATAAAAATATGGGTCATTTAATTAGCTTGTTTTAAGCAAGTTCTTCTGCAAGCAAAAAATAAAGATTTACATTTAGTTATTTGTGGAGGCAATAAAGATGCGGCAGTTATCAATGATTAATGCTAACCAGTTAACAGAAGATGATTTAAAATTTATTCACTTTACGGGATTTGTAGATGACAATGATTTAGCTGCAATATATAGTGGCGCACTGGTTTTGTTTTTCCCTCTCTCTACGAAGGATTTGGACTTCCCGTATTAGAGGCAATGCAGTGCGGTTGTCCTGTTATTGCTTCCAACACCTCGTCCCTACCTGAAGTGGTGGGTGAGGCTGGTTTTTTTGTGAAACCGGATGACCAAGATAGTTTATGTCAAACATTGCTAGATTTATATCAGGACTCTAATTTATGTTATGAGTCGCTCGCGACTAAGTTTAAGTAGATCCAGACTATTTAGTTGGCAAAAAACAGCAAAAGATACGTTGGATCTTTACAAAAAAATGCTAGCAATTTAGAATGCCTATCGCAGGATTAGTTTGTTTGTTTTTGTCAGAAGTCACGCAAAATTTATAAGGTGAGGCAATGAACCATGCCGCAGTCCCAACTTTATGAACAGGATTTTTATACCTGGTCTATCCAACAAGCAGAGTTGTTGCGACAAAAAAAATACACCCAAGTAGATTGGGATAATCTAATTGAGGAAGTTGAAGATTTGGGACGAAGTGAATATCGGGCGTTGGTTTCAGCGGTGGAGCAATTAACCCTACATTTGTTGAAATGGCAGTTTCAACCCAACAAACGCTCTAGAAGTTGGCAGGTTTCCATTGCTAAACAGCGTATCCAGATCGAGAAATTATTGGAGGACAACCCTG
The DNA here is from genome assembly GCA_963704945.1 of uncultured cyanobacterium. Classification (GTDB taxonomy): domain Bacteria; phylum Cyanobacteriota; class Cyanobacteriia; order Cyanobacteriales; family Microcystaceae; genus Synechocystis. Next base: position 153,789 of record CAVPII010000018.1, read on the forward strand.
GCTTAACCGCTAAGCTGGAAGAAGTGTTAGAAAAAGGCTATAAATATGGCCGCAGAGGGGCGATCGGAGAAACCCAGTTGTCAGACAATATTTTTCCCATACAATGTCCCTATGCTTGGTCAAATTTGACGAATAATCTATTCTTCCCTGATTGATTTTGCAATTTTACTCACAATGAGTGCTGCACGATTTATTATTAAACAATAGGAATCAACAAATAATTTAATTAAGACAGATAAAACCATGATCAAAAAATTAATATTTAGACCGATTGCTCTCGGGATTGCACAAATAATCAATGCTTACCCGAAAATAATGGATACGTACAGGTCAACTAACTTTAAGGGAAAGTTGTTGATTTCTGAGTTTGTCAACAAGCCCAATGTAAATCAAATCTATGATTGTAATGGAATCAAATACTATATTAACTTTTCTGACAAAATCCAAGAAATGGTTTATCTTTGAATTTATGAAAGACAGGAATTAGCTTTTTTAAAAGATTACATACAAAATGGATGGACCTGTTTGGATATAGGCGCAAATATAGGATTTTATACCCTCAATTTGAGTAAATTAGTCTTGGTAATGCGGGAAAAATTTATGCAATTGAACCTTCTCCAGATAACTATCAAACCCTGCAACGCAATATGAAAATTAACAAGTTAAATAACTGTTTCACCAGCAATTTAGCTCTTTCCTCTGACATTGGACAATTTATTTTCTCTGTCAGTCCAAATGGAATTCTGGCTGGGGACGTTTAGGAAAATGGGCTGCAGCTAAATCTGAGATTATTGTTGATGTCAACACCTTAGACAAATATACTTCAGTAGCATAATATTGCAAATATAGATTTACTCTAAAGTTGATATTGAAGGTCATGATCTCACGATTTTAAAAGGATGCAAGTGAAGGAGTGCTAAATAAAGGGACTAGTTAAAAGAATTATGATTGAGTACTTGCGTCCTATGTATTAGAACCTAGAGGAACATAAGCTTAAATGGCTATGTAGAAGCTTAACTAGACTTGTGGATTCCTTCCAGTTCACTTTAACTTAGACAAAATTCAGTCTGCAAAAAATGAAGTTTATAAAGATTAGATCAAGAAATGTTGAATGCTTTTATTCGAAAAAAGGTGAAATAAGCTATTTTAATAATGCAAAACGTAAACGCTACTGCGACAAAACATTAATTTTTTAGGATTAGGTAGCCAAAGATGTGCATCGAACTTGGATCTGATCTCAGTGTTGGGTAAGCATCATCAAATATGACTTACCTCGAAAAGAATTGTAATTTATGGAGTCTGAGTTTTGTTACTAAAGACTCTTTAGATAAATACCTATCTGAAGTTTGAATGGAATTCGCCTGAGCAATCATATATAATTGGAGGAGTTGAGTCCTTCCTACGCGGGTATGTACAATGATGAAGTCGCGTTGCTAAAACAAATTTTACCAGAACTAAAAATAATTTTAATCGTCCGAAACCCGGTTGATCGTTAATTTCTTCTATAACTAGTGGTTGGACTTATTATTATGTTGATAAAGGAGCTTCAACTAGTAGAAATTTAGTTCACTTGCTAAGAACTGTTGATTTAGGGCTAATATCTGGAGCAGACGCAATTACCGACGAACTTATCGAATTGGTCGAGGCACTTCGGTAAAGGATAAAATTGTCATTGGAAAGCTTGATGATATTTCTTCTAGATACTCAAATTCGGTATTGAATATATACTAGCCTTTGTTGAAGGAGTAAAGCAATTGACAGATGAGAGTCCAAGCTTTATTTCCAGAACGACCTAACCAATCGAAAGAAGAGGTTAGACAGGATATTCCGGAGTTTCTTAGATAGTATTTGGCTCTAGTTGGTTGTGTAAAGTAAAACAACCGAATCAAGAGTTACCTCTAGATTTGACAAATGGATTGAAAATCTAGAAGCAATTGTTGAGATTCAACCGATTTAGTAGCCTATCGGCCAATGTACTGGGTCGGCAGACATTTATTTTTATTTTCCTTATCATATTTCTATGCTCCATTTAAATATTTGCAAATAAGACTCAAGATAGCACGATCAAGAAAAAGTTTATTTCCATCTGCATAATATTACTCAATATGAATTATTAGTATGTAGTCCTACGCTAGAACGTAAGAAAGTAATTTTCTCAATTAAGAAAACTTTGTATAATCTTTCCGTAAAGTTAAAATGCGATCACAAAACACAAAGGGGAAAACAGCAATAATATGCGGTGTCTCAGGACAAGATGGAGCTTACCTAAGTCAATTACTTCTTAGTAAGGGTTATTTTGTGTGTGGTACGTCTCGTGATGCCCAAACTTCCACATTTAAAAATTTAATTAAATTAGGAATACGGGATAAAATTCAATTAGAGTCCGTTGCTCTCAACGACTTTCGTAGTGTGTTACAGGTATTGAGTAAAATCAAACCAGATGAAGTTTACAATTTAGCTGGGCAAACATCGGTGGGTCTTTCTTTTGAACAGCCAGTTGAAACATTGGACAGCATTGCAATTGGGACATTGAATTTGCTAGAAGCGATCAGATTTTTAAACAAAGATATTAAATTTTACAATGCTGGTTCTAGTGAATGTTTTGGGGAATTAGGAAAAAATGCGGCTAATGAAGAAACCCCATTTCGTCCTCGGAGTCCTTATGGGGTCGCTAAGGCTACAGCATTCTGGGAAGTAGCAAATTATCGTGAAGCCTATAATTTATTTGCCTGTTCTGGAATTTTATTTAATCATGAATCGCCCCTAAGACCAGAACGCTTTGTCACTCAAAAAATTATTGCTACAGCTTGTCGCATTGCAGAAGGAAGCACGGAAAAATTATATTTAGGTAATACTGATATTAGCCGTGACTGGGGCTGGGCTCCTGAATATGTGGAAGCGATGTATATGATGTTACAACAGAATGAACCCGATGATTATGTGATTGCTACAGGAAAATCCCATAAATTGGAAGACTTTGTTTCTCAAACCTTTGCTCACTTAAAACTAGATTGGCGAGAGCATGTCATTACGGATAAAAAACTATTACGCCCAACGGATATTACCTTTGGTCAAGGTGATCCTAGTAAAGCTAAGCAAAAATTAAATTGGGAAGCTCAGGTGACATTTTCAGAAATGATTGAAAAAATGATTAAATCTAGACAGCAAGTAGCTAATTTATAACTATTAAATAAACAATTTTATCTATGCAAATAACATCTTTCATTCATCCTGTCCGGACTTATTTGCCTTGTTCAGGAGCAGGTAGATTTATTAACAATACGCTCCTCGAATTAAATCAACGCGAAGATATTGATCTATCCCTATTATTTTCAAAACAATGGTTACAGAGAGATGGAAAATTAGATTCTAGATCACCGTTGCGAAATATTTCATTTAACACATTTCCATGGCCAGAAAATTTAGCAGAAAGAGCTCTGGAAATTAACTCAATTTCCTAAAATGGATAGATATGTTGATAAAGGTACAGACTTGGTATACGCGCCAATGGAAACCTATCTTCCTATTTCTTGCTGTCCAGTGATAGGAACTATTTATGATATTCAGGCTTTTGAAACTAATTTACCTTGGTCAAATACAACACAACATCGGTGGTTTCGCTATAAATGGAGCCAATGGATTTATAAAGCTCTAGCCAATTATTCTGTGATAATCACTATTTCTGAATTTACTAAGCAACAAATGGTTGAGTTTATTGGGAGCAGACCCTAACAAAATTGTTGTTGTAGGCTGTGGGGTTGAACAGGCTTTTTATGATGTAAATACTCTGGACTTATCCCAATTTTCAAGGCCCACAGAAAATCCCTATACTTTAGTTATTGGGGGTTTAAGACTTAAAAAAGGGGGAGATTTTGTAATAAAGGTTGCCCAAGAACTATTAAAACAAAATTCAGATATACAAATTGTTGTGGCTGGTGATTCTGAACCTGTATATATCTCTGCAGTAAAGGATTTACCCAATATTAAATGCCTTGGCTTGGTTCCTGATGACGATCTACCTAAATTGTTGAAGTGTGCATCATCTTTGTTATTTCTTTCCCACTATGAAGGTTTTGGGATTCCAGCAATTGAAGCTATGGCAGTGGGAACTCCAGCGGTGGTGGCAAATCGAGCCTCATTACCGGAAGTCGTTGGGGATGCAGGTATTGTGGTTGAACCGGAAGCTAGCGGAGAAATTGCTGATGTACTGGATAACTTAAATAATGATTCAGCGTTAAGAGAAACGTATATTCAACGGGGTTATGATCATGTAGAGCAATATACTTGGAGTCGCTGTGCTGATCGGGTGGTGGAGGCATTCAACAAATTTAGTTAACAAATTATGAATTACAGCCCACACTTTACTTATCTATCAAAATATCTAAAAAAAATAGCTTTCGAGAAACAAGAAAAGCCAAATTTATTGACTTAAATATTTTTCAATTTAAATGAAATAAAAAGTACTGACCGCTAGATATTAGAGAGAGTTAAAAATTTAATGTAAAAAACATGAAAAATAAATGTCAATTTATTATAAATAAATCAAAATTATTGTTGTGAAAATCCGAAGAAAAACATTAATGTACGCAACAATTTTCCTCGGGCTATTTATAGCTGGTGGAGAATTTATTTCTCGCTACATCTTAGGTTTGGGAACTCCACCATTATCCGTAGCTCACCCTACAATTGAATACCTATTCAAACCCAATCAAAATGTCTACCGTTTTGGAAATCATTTTGTTACTAATAACTATGGAATGAGATCAGATGACTTTGGTCTACACAAGCAGAAAGAGGAGATAAGAATATTAATTTTTGGTGATTCTGTCGTTAATGGTGGAAATTTAACGGATCAGCAAGAGCTTGCTACGGAAATAATCAAGAAAAAATTAGAAGAGAAAATTAATGACAAAATAATCACAGTAGGTAATGTTTCGGCTGGAAGTTGGGGCCCAGGTAACTGGCTAGCCTATGTCAAACAATATGGATTTTTCGATGCTGACTATATAGTATTGGTAACTAACAGTGAAGATTATCAAGATAATCCTGCCTTTCAGGCTCTTAATCCCAATACACATCCTACCAGAATGCCTGGGTCTGCATTAATGGAAGCAGTTGAGAGGTATTTGCCCAGGTATTTACCTTCAGTTCAGGGTAAAAAAGAACAATCGAATGAAATAAAAGAAGATCCAAATAACCAGAAAATTGTCAGAGACAACGGACAAGGAATTAGAGATCTAACTAAATTTTTAGAATTGGCCAAGCAAGATAATAAAAAAGTTATTGTGATTCAGCATTTAAAAAAAACAGAAATCTTAACGAATCAATGGGAGTCTGGTTATGATGCCGTTAATCAAGTATGCAAAAATCTAAATATTTCCTGTGTTTCTCTACAAAAAAAGCTCGAACAGTCCCTAAATAATGGCATTGATCCTTATCGAAATCAAGATGATATTCATATTAATAGTTTCGGACAAGGTATTCTGGCGGAAGTTATTCTTAGAAGCTTATTCCCAGAGCAGTTTAGATAATTCAAACATATTTTTATGGCAACCAAAATAATATTCTGTTGGTCAGATATTTCAGGCTACATGGCCGCTTGTTGGCAAGAACTGCAACGTATTCCTGACATTGACCTTTTTGTTGTTGCCTTTCAAGCCAAAACCCAGACTGCTTTCACTGATGAATTAATGCAGGGCATTCCCCATCAATTGCTGGATCTACAGGAAAGAAATCAGACGGAATTAGTCTATCAACTGATTGTCAAACAAAATCCAGACATAATTTTTATCGGTGGCTGGTTCCATCGTCCCTATCGTCAACTAGCTTTTGCCTCGGCTCTGCAATCCGTCAAATTTATCATGGGCATGGACACCCCTTGGTGGGGGACTTGGAAACAATATATTGCTCCATTAGTGTTACGTCCTTATCTCAAACGCTTGTCCCATGTTGTCGTGACCGGGGAAAGAAGCTGGCAATATGCCCGCCGTTTGGGTATTGCCCCAGAAAAGATTAGTTCAGGACTTTATGGCATTGACTACCAGGCTTTATCCCCCTTACTATCTGTTCGCAATCAGTCGCCATGGCCCCAATCCTTTTTGTTTGTCGGACGTTACAGCGAAGAAAAAGGCATCCGGGAGTTAGTTGTCGCCTACCAACACTATCGCCAAGCCGTGGATAATCCCTGGCAGTTGGTGTGTTGTGGCAAAGGGGAGTTAGAATCACTACTGGAAAATCAAGCGGGCATTAACAACTGGGGCTTTGTGCAACCCCGTGAAATGCAGAAAATTTGGTGTCAGTCAGGGGTATTTGTTTTGCCTAGTCGCTTTGATCCTTGGCCTCTGGCCTTGGTGGAAGCGGCGGCTGCCGGTTTACCCATCATTTGTAGCCAGGTTTGTGGTTCTTCGGTAGAAGTTATTCGTTCTGATTACAATGGCCTAGTTATTCCTGCCAATAATATTGGGAGTTTACACCAAGCGTTAGTTAAAATTCACCATGCCTATGCTGAACTACCTAGTTGGGGCCAACGCAGTCAGCAGTTCGCCGCTCCCTATGCCGCCGAACAGTGGGCAAAGGGTTGGCATAAGCTTTGTAATCAAGTAGGAGAAATCGACCATTGATTCAGTTTAAATATACTCTTCGAGAGTGGATTCAATGGCTCTTGTTGGCCTGTTTTGGTTTCGTTTCTTCTCTGCAAAGGTATGCACTGCCTGAGTGGGGGATTATTGGACCTCCTCTGGTGTTTCCCCTGGAAACCTTGAGGGCTAATGGCCGACTATTGTCGATCGCCCTTTTAGGGTTATTGATTTTAGTTGCCCTGCTGACTAAGCGGTGGAGTAAACAAATCAGCATTCCACCGCCAATTCTTTACCTTTGCTTGGTGCAAACTGTTATTTGGATCAAAACGACAGTGGAAGCGGATTTAGTGGTGGCTACCATAATTTTTGCCGTTTTTGGTGCTGTGGTGTTCGTGCATCTGAGGGGCGTTGCCCGTTGGATCTATGATGAACGAACATTAAGGCTAGGATTTTGGGCGATCGCCATGGTGGGGGTGATCTTTTCAGCTATCAACCTTTATCAGTGGCAGTTTGATTCTGTGGCCATTAATTATGTAAATGGTTGGTTCCACGGGACAACAGGAAATCCTCACCATGCCGGGATATTGATGACTATGATAATCCCTAGCATCGTAGCTTTAATTGCTACCGGCGGGAAACGCCTATGGCAGAAAGTATTCTTGGTAATGCTTTTAATTATTCTACTTTTTTTAATTTATAAAACTGCTTCACGCACCAGCTTTGTGATGTTGTCTGTCTCCGCCGTCATTTTATTTCGTTACAATTTCAGGCAGTCTATTAGGATTGTGTTATTTTCGTCCTTAATTATTTTTACCCTTTACCTGTTGCTGGAACCAACAACTATACAAAATTCCTTGGAGATTGGAGTTGGGACGGATGACCAAACATTAGTTAAGTTGACATCGGAAGATAACACTCGTGTTAATGTTTGGGCAAACCAATGGCGTCAATTTAACGAAAATATAATTTTTGGTAGTCCTCTCAATAGCTTTCGTATACGTTTTGCAGAAAGCTCTTGGCTCGGTTCTGCCGCAGGCCTTGGACTGATGGGATTTATTCCTATGATTTTGTTTGGGGTCTCCACCATTCAGATAATTTTTAAATTAGACCGCTTGAGTAAATACTATTCGACGGAGACCATCGGTATTTACTGCAATGTGATTATTGCTAGCCTTGCTTCCCTGTTGATTGGTGCTTCAGCGGAAGCATTTCTACTGGCTAACTTGAACTTTTCCCTGTATGTGACCCTACAATATCTAATTCTTGGGCAATTTTTACTAGATACCTACCCCATTTCTTCCCGTCGCTCTTACTATCTTCAAAATGCTTAATGATTAGACTATTGCCGTTGATATTTGTCCAGTTGAGATTATGAGGATTCTCCATGTAATCCCTTCGATCGCCGTATTGAGGGGCGGGCCAAGTACGGCAGTCATGGCAATGGTTAAAAGTCTTCAGCAGGAAAACTGTGAGGTAGAAATTGCGACCACCAATGATAATGGTGAAACGTTACTGGACGTGCCCTTAGAAGAGTTGCAGGAATATCAAGGGATTCCGGTTCGTTTTTTTGCTCGGTTTTCGCCTAATATTCCGGCCGTGCGAGAGTTTGCCTTTTCTGCTGGTTTTACCCATTGGTTATGGCACCATATTCAAGATTATGATCTCATTCATGTCCATGCCATTTTTTCCTATTGCTCAACCGCCGCAATGGCGATCGCCCGGTTACAGAATGTGCCTTATCTTCGTCGCTACCCATGGTTTGCTTTGCCAATGGGCTCTTCAACAGGGAGCAAGTAAAAAAAAGGCTTATTTGAAGTTTATTGAACGATCTAACCTAAATCATGCTTCCGGACTACACTTTAATTCCCAACTTGAAAAAAAAGAAGCTAATAGTCTTAATTTAACCAGCAGAGAATTTGTTATTCCCCACGGTTTAAAGGTTACTGAATTAATACCCGATGCCCACCAACGGTTAAGAAATTACTTTCAGCTCCCAGCCCAAGAACCGATTATTCTTTTTCTCTCCCGCATTCATCCCAAAAAAGGGTTAGAGATCCTAATCGAAGCTTTGGGCGAGGTCAAAACTCGAAAATTCACCTTAATCATTGCGGGGAGTGGGGATCCTGATTATGAGATTCAAATAAAATCTTGTCTTCAAGACCATGGCTTACAAGACCATTCCTTAATGGTGGGATTTGTGGAGGGAGAATTAAAACAATTATTATTGCAGGGGTCAGATTTGTTCGCCCTCACGTCCTACTCTGAAAATTTCGGTGTTGCCGTGGTGGAAGCCCTCGCCGCTGGAACTCCAGCCCTGGTAACTCCCGGTGTTGCCCTGGCCTTGGAAGTAGAACAGTATGGTCTCGGTTATGTTGTCCCCCAAAACACCCCGGCGATCGCCAAAGCGATTGAAAAACATCTTGAGCTACCGGAGTTAGAACAACACAAACTAAGTCAGAGAGTCCGTCAATTTGTCTTGGAAAACTATGCCTGGGACAAAATTGCCCAAGAACTGTTAGCCGTTTACCGATGGATACTCAAACAAGGGTCAAAGCCCGACTGCGCTACCATTGACTAACTTCCCATTTCCATCATAAGGATTATGGTCACCCTACTTAAATGGACAATCCAAGACTATCACCACTTAGTTAATCAAGGATTATTAGATGGTAAGAAAGTAGAACTTTTAGACGGAAACTTGGTGACCATGCCTCCTGAAGGCCCTCTCCATAGCTACACCAACAATGCTAGTGCAGACTATCTACGTCAAAAGCTGCAAGGACTTGCTCTAGTCAGAGAAGCCCATCCTATCACCCTAATTCATTCAGAACCGGAACCCGATATTGCCATCGTTGTGCCTCCCCAGGAACTCTACAAAGAAAGACATCCCCACGCCGATGATATTTTCTGGTTAATTGAAATAGCTAATAGCACCCAAGCTTATGACCTCAACGATAAAAAACAAATCTATGCCAAAGAAGGTATCCTCGAATATTGGGTCGCAGACCTAACTAACCGCCAATTAGTTGTTTTCCGGGAGCCAAGGAACGGAGATTACGATCTGCAACAAACCCACTCTGAGGGAATAATCTGTGCCCAAGCCTTTCCCAAAATAGAAATATCAGTACAAGAAATGTTTCGCTGGTAGTCCCACCCATGACCCTCACCGTTGCCATTCCCTGCATCCAGATTGCCCCCGGCAGTCACATCTCCATTCCCAATGTATCTTGGCAAGACTTTATAATTTTGTTAGAAGAGCTGGGGGAAAAACGCCATTCTCGCCTAGCTTACTATCAAGGTTTACTGGAGATTATGTCCCCATTAGCCCTACACGAAAAGCCGAATCGTCTGATTACCGACGACGAAAGCTAAATCCTCTAATTCTTTTCCACTAAGAGCAATAGGATACCGTAAGTTATCCAGTAAAACTATAATATTTTCTCGCTAATGTTAGAGCATAAATTAAACAACAATCTATTCGCTAAACAATCTGTCCCTATAGCAATAGCTTTTGTTTTGCTGGCTATTATACACTTAGTTTCTTTGGCCAAAGCTCAATCCCGCCCAGATGATATTTTCATTCTATCCTTTTTTTATGTAATCACTGGTTGGTTTTATTACCAGAATTTCCCAAAACTGACTTCTGCTCCCAAAATATTACCTCGGTTGCTTGGGACATTGATTGCCGCTTATTTTTCCATTAGAACCATTACAGTCTTCCACAATGAATTTCGTTGGTTTTGGCTGATTGTCCTACCTTTTATTTTCCTTGGTTTTGCCTTAATGATCAATGGCTGGGAGGGAATTAAGAATTTTTGGCGCTCTCTTTTTGGGATTACTGTTCTGTCCTGGCTCATACCATTCTTCTCCTCCTTGGCTTATCGTAATGGTTTTTTAGAGAAATTTTCAGCTCAATTTTCAGCTTATTTTCTGTGGTATTTAGGCTTCCCCAGTGAATCACAGGGTAATTATATTTTTGTCAATAACAACGTTGTTCAAGTCTATAGTCCTTGTACTGCTATATCCATTCTTGTTGTATTTTTGAGTCTATTACTGATTCTGACCCTCTACTTTCCTCATCTGATTCGGAATATCCCCCTCACAGTGGCGATCGCCCTGGGAACTGGCTTTTTTTTATCAATTATTCGAATTATGATTATGGCCCTGGTGGTCAATGATGAAGCACTTTTTAGCTATTGGCATGGAACCACTGGCTCTAATATCTTCACCAGTATTGGGGTGTTTCTTTTTGGTGGCTATTTACTCTGGCAAGCGCCATCCAGTTCCACGGTTTCACGATCTAGTAGCTCAGTTGCAGCCCGAAACAAGAGTGCAGTCAAAATTTCCCCCATGATGATTATGATTTTATGGGGATTTACCGGATTATTGACCACCCTCTTTCTCTTTCGTCAGGGCAACGTCAACCGATATGCGGAATTTGTGTTTCCCAATAATCTACCTCTGCCAGGGTGGACATTAACTCAGACTCAACCATTATCGCCACTGACTGAAATGCAAATTGCAAGTCAGGTTATTGAACAAGAGACTGTCGGGGAGCCATTATCCCCTGATGCAATCTTAGAGATTCGTCAGGCTCAACGAGGTACGGATATTTTCATAAGTGGCCATCGTTATCAATATAAAAATTCCGATCATAAAACAGAGTTAACAGCAACATTCCGTTATATTGTTAATGTTGATCCTGAGTAGTAATTTAGCAACCTATTACGGACGTCAAGATTTTGATCCAAAAGTCTTGCAAAACTTAACACAAAAAGATAACAAGGTTTCAAATTTAGATAATAATGTTATGTCATTTATAGACCAAGATAAATTATATTACTCTACCTGTTTAACACCAGGGATAGAAACTAGAACAAAATCCTATAACGCCATAACCCGTGAATACAATACTCCGAAATTATTAGAACCCAAAGTTAAAAATCTAATCCCTTGGTTAATGGGACAAAAATTGTTACAAGATGATCGCTGTTTATGGATGGAATTAAAGCTTAGCCCGGTTAGTCCAGAAAGCTCCACTGAAATGAAATCTTTGTGGTCAACTTTTCTTGATTATTGGATGAAAAATTATCCCCTCCCTTAAAGATAAGACGGTATTTTACTACTAATTAAGACAATAAAGGAAGAAACATTCAAGTAAAATTACTGTAAATAAATTTAGTAAATTTTACGCACAAGATTTTTACTCCATTTTTATTATTTTAAATTTTATGGATCTAGCTCTAATCACGCCGCTTATTCTTACCTACAACGAAGAGCCTAATATTGGTAGAACTCTGGCAAAAATTAACCTGGGCAAAGAGAATTGTTATCATTGATAGTTTTAGTGATGATGCCACCCTAGAAATAATTAATTGTTACCCCCAAGTTGAAGTCTTTCAACGTGAATTTGATCAGCTTTGCCAATCAATGTAATTTTGGATTAAGTACAAATTTTGACGAACTGGGTTTTATCTTTAGATGCTGACTACATTACTTGAGTGATTCCTTAATTCAACGAATTAACCAATTTGTCCCTGCTAGTTCAACGTAAAGGTTATTACAGTCCCCTTTAAATATTGTGTATTTGGTAAACCTCTCAGGGGAACATTATTGCCTCCTAGATGCGGTACTTTATCAGCCAAACACTAGCCAAGTATATCAGATGATGGCCATGCCCAATTAGGGCAAGCATAAATGGTGAAAAATCCCAGTTACTTAAAAGTCACATTTACCATGATGACCGCAAATCCCTCAGTCGTTGGCTGTGGGCCCAGGATCAGCTACATGATCATCGAGGCCAATAAGTTAAAGAATACTCCACTCGCAGAACTTAGTTGGGGAGACAGAATTAGAAAGCAGAAAATTTTAGCCCCCTTTATTGTCCTTGGCTATTGTCTAATTCTCAAAGGAGGTATTTTAGATGGCTGGCGGGGTTGGTACTACGCCTTTCAGAGAATGTTTGCCGAAACCCTGCTTTCCATACGTCTGATTGAACTCGAAATAAATGGAAATGATCAATAAAAGTTCATTATGATTTCAAATAACGCAAGCATTTTGGTGACCGGTGGCGCTGGCTACATTGGTTCCCATACGGTGTTGGCCTTGCAAAGTCAGGGCTACCAAATCATTGTCCTAGATAACCTTGTTTATGGCCATCGGGAATTAATTGAAAACTTTCCCCAAGTTAAATTAATTGTTGGTGATATCAACGATGTTGAACTATTAAAAAGCATTTTCACCACCTATGACATTGCCGCTGTTATCCACTTTGCGGCCTACGCCTATGTGGGGGAATCCATCACCAATCCCCGAAAATACTACCGCAATAATGTTGTCGGCAGTTTGAGTCTGCTAGAAACCATGGTGGACCATGGGGTGGATAAGATTGTTTTTTCTTCCACCTGTGCCACCTACGGTATTCCCGACACCATTCCTATCCAGGAAGACCACCCCCAGCGACCCATTAATCCCTATGGCACCAGTAAGCTAGTTGTTGAAAAAATACTCCTAGATTTTGCCCAAGCCTACGATTTAAATTCGGTCATTTTTAGATACTTTAACGCCGCCGGCGCTGATCCCAAGGGGCATCTGGGGGAAGACCATGAACCAGAAACCCATTTAATTCCCCTTATTCTCTACACAGCTCTGGGTAAACGTCCCCATATCAATATTTACGGCACCGACTATCCCACCCCCGATGGCACCTGTATCCGGGACTACATTCACGTAACGGATTTAGCCAACGCCCATGTTTTAGGTTTGGAATATTTATTACAGGGTGGCAAAACGGACATATTCAACTTGGGTAACGGTAATGGCTTCTCTGTGCGGGAAATGATCGAAGCCGCCCGTTTGGTGACCGATCGCCAGATTAAAGTGGTGGAAGGCGATCGCCGTGGAGGGGATCCCCCCATGTTGGTTGGTAGTAGTGAAAAAGCCCGCCAAGTTCTGGGCTGGCAACCCCAATATACCGGGGCCGTGGATATCCTCAGCCATGCTTGGAATTGGCACCAACAACGCCATGGTTCACTACCCTTTCCCCATTAGTCTAATGCCATAATAACTTTCTCACCATGGCCTATCCTCCGCTTATGGGGAGTCTCCCTTGACTTCCTTCAATCTGTCAACTTATCAACAGGTTACCAATCTTAAACCTTGATTAGATTAAGGAATAGAACCCTTTTTATCTCAATTATCCTAGGTTTACTATCCATAAATTAATCAATGCGTCTTGACCAATATATCTTAGGAAGCTATAGCCCCGGTGCCTCCCTTCTCAAACAGTTACTGTGGTTTTATGTGGGGGATTTTTTTGTGCAAACTCCCTTAATTCCCTCCGCCAAATTCAAGGTGGCAATACTGAGATTATTTGGGGCAAATATTGGTGAAGGAGTCAATATTAAGCCCTTCGTTAAAGTCAAATTTCCCTGGCGCTTGACTATCCATGATTATGTTTGGTTAGGAGAACGTTGTTGGATTGATAACTTAGCCCCCGTCACCATTGAATCCCATGTTTGTATATCCCAAAATGTTTATCTCTGTACTGGCAACCATGACTGGAGCAAACCTACTTTTGATCTAATCACCAGTCCCATTTATATCGAGTCTGGTAGTTGGATTGGGGCCAATGCGGTAGTGGGCCCCGGGGTACGAATTTCCCGTGGTGCTGTACTGGGCTTAGGGAGCGTTGCGACCCAATCCCTAGATCCAATGACAATATACGTTGGTAACCCCTGTTAGCTGTAAAGAAAAGAACAATAGAAGACTAGATTAGTTTTTGCTTTTTCAATATGAAACTTAGTATTATTACCGTTGTTTACAATAACGTCTCTACCATTGAGTTTGCTATCAACTCAGTTCTTTCTCAGGACTACTCTGATGTTGAATATATTATCATTGATGGCCAATCAACCGATGGCACCATTGAGAAGATTGCCCCCTATGAAGAACATGTCGCCCATTTCATTTCTGAACCAGACCAAGGCATTTATGATGCCATGAACAAAGGTTTAAGTCGTGTCACTGGCGACGTTATTGGTATTCTCAATTCAGACGATTTTTATGCCAACAATACTATTCTTACCCAAGTTGCTCAAACTTTTCAAAAAACATCAGTTGACCTAGTTTTTGGTGATATTATCTTTGTCCAACCCGAAAACTTAAATAAAATTACTCGCTACTATAGCTCTGCTAACTTTCATCCTGATAAGTTTGCCTGGGGATGGATGCCCGCCCATCCTAGTTGCTTTTTACGACGGGATGTATATGAAAAATATGGCTACTTTAAAACTGACTATCAAATTGCTGCCGACTACGAACTGCTAACTCGCTTCATGGTCAAGCACAATGTTTCCTATCAATATTTGCCAATGGTATTTGTTAAAATGCGGACTGGTGGTATTAGTGGTCGTAACCTAAAAAGCAATTGGATTCTCAATCAGGAAATTGTTAGAGCCTGCCGTGAAAACGGCATCCAAACCAATATGACGAAAGTAATGCTCAAGTACTTTACTAAGATCTTTCAACTTTTACCCCAATTAGCCTCAACCTGAGCAAATTTCAGGAATTTATCAGCTACTGTTTTAATCCCCGAGGATGTATAAAAGTGAATATTTAGTTACAGGGGCTACGGGTTTGTAGGGCAACCCTGTGTCATAGCTTAATTCAAAAGAATCATACTGTTACCGCAACTATTCGCCGTGCCGAAGATCGAATTGATCAATCCCTAGCTTCTCCCCAGCAATTTTCCAAAGGAATTTTTGTTACTAGAACCAGAACATCCCGCCTCTGACCAAAGGTTAAGGGGAAGGGCGATCGCCGGAGTTTTATATTGCCTCCGGTCAGTGGTCAAGCTCCGGTATAGGGGACGGCTGGGGGATGTGATTATGGCCACAACGGAACCTCCCTACGTTCTCCCATGCAACTTGTCCAAAGATACGGCAAACTTGCCTAATCCCTTATTTTTTTCCCGCCTCAGCTTGCGGGGAGCGGGAGCTGCTGGGATCGCCGTAAAGCTGTATGCTCCATCGGTCGCAGCGGCTGGAAGATTCGCCACACACCCTATCTAACGGTCGTGGCCTATATTCTCCATGTACTTTACAGAACCCCCTATATTTGCCTAGTTTATGATCTTTATCCCGACGTAGCCGTAACCCTGGGGGTAGTAAAAGAACAGCAGTGGATAGTTAAATTATGGCGGTGGTTAAACCATTTAACTTGGCAAAAAGCAGACTCCATCATCGTACTGAGCGAGACCATGAAAGCGTTAATAGTTCAACGGGAACCACCCTTTATCTAATCCTGCCCGTAAAACCTTGGTAATCTATTGGATGGGTATGTATAGAGGAATTCTGCGCTACACCCAATCCAGCTTCAGAAAAACGGCATTTAAGCTGTAATGTTAGCCCAAACCGTATAGATTGGATCTGGACTATTTTTAGGACTACGGCCATTACCCCGCACAGTTCAGGTTCTAGACGTCTTTTTGACGCTATCTGGGGTAATTCTGTCCCGTTCCACTGCCCGTTGGTTTCTCTACAAATTTAACCCAACCCTAAAGTTGGCCATTTCAGTCAGTCCAATCGCAACTTTGAACAACCAGTTATCGTTTACGGGGCGCCAGGCTGGGTTTGAGCTATCCCATGCATTACACAATGGCCACAGCTATAGAATAAAAGCCTTTATCGACGATAATCCTGAATTGTGGAAGCACACCATTGATGGGGTTAAAGTTTTTGCTCCCCAATATCTGGATAACCTAGTAGGACGTTATGACACCAACACTATATTACTGGCAATCCCCTCCGCTCCTAAACATAGAAAGCAAGAAATTGTGGAGAAATTGATAAAGATGGGTCTGGACGTAAAAACTATCCCCGCCATAAGTGAAATTATCTCCGGTAATTCTCCATTAACCAATGCGTAATGTGGAAATTACTGATTTACTGGGACGGGAAGAGGTCAGTCCGGATCCATCTTTACTGAGCGTTGACATTACAATAAGTTGTTTTGATTACTGGAGCCGGCGGCTCATGGGTTCTGAACTATGCCGGCAAATCGCGGCCCAACTCCCCAAAAAGTTGTTCTCTATGAGTTAAACGAGTTTACCCTCTATTCCATCGTATGGAATTGTCGGAGAGTTTTCCAAAAGTTGAACGGATAGCTTGCTTGGGGTCTGTTACCGATTCAAATCATTTCCGGGAAGTGCTAGTAGCCCACAAGGTACAGACTATCTACCATGCGGCGGCTTACAAACATGTTCCCCTAGTGGAGCATAACCTGCCCAAGGGGTAATAAACAACGTCTATGGCACTTTGATCTGTACCCAGACGGTCAAGATTGCGGGTAGAAAAGTTTATGCTTATTTCCACAGATAAGGCAGTGCGCCCCACCAACATCATGGGCACGACCAAGCGTTTAGCGGACATGATTCACCAGGCTCAGGCGTCTCTACCAGAGTCACAAACTCTGTTTGTGATGGTACGCTTCGGTAATGTGCTCAATAGCAGTGGATCAGTAATACCACGTTTTCGTAGGCAGATTGAACAGAGAAAGCCTATTACCATAACCCATCCTGAAATTACCCGTTACTTTATGTCCATTCCGGAAGCAGCCCGCTTAGTGATACAGGCCGGAGCTCTGGCAAGGGAGGGAGTGTTTATTCTGGACATGGGGGATCCGGTTAAAATCTACGACATGGCTGAAAAAATGGTTGAGTTAAGTGGATTAATGCCAGGCAAAGATGTAGATATTGTGACAACAGGCTTAAGGCCGGGAGAAAAATTGTATGAGGAATTATTGATTGAAGCTCATAGGTCAAAATCAACTAAGCATCCAAAAATTTTTATGGCCCAAGAAGGGTTTCTTCCCTGGAATGAGCTTGAGCCTCAGTTAGACCAGCTATTCCTAGCGGCTCGGGGTAATGATCACGATCGCCTGGTGCAGACCATAAAGCTTTTAGTGCCAGAGTACCAAAAGCCAATGGTGACGGTCAAATAGAATCCAGCCAGTATGATTGGCGTTAGATTTCCTGAATAACACCACAAAAAGAAAGGAATATAATTGACTTCGTGCTTTCGCACCATTTTTGTAAGTAACTTGTAGAACTCATGAATAGCTCATCAAAATACATTTTACTTATTAGCGTCCATGGCTTAATCCGTGGGCAAAACCTAGAGTTGGGGAGAGATGCGGACACTGGGGGGCAAACGAAATATGTTTTGGAATTAGCCAAGGCCTTGGTGAAAAATCCCCAGGTAGCCAGGGTGGATTTGATGACCCGCCTGGTCAAGGATCCCAGGGTAGATGCTGAATATGCCCAAACCTTAGAGCCCATTGGCGATCGGGCCCAGATTGTGCGGATTGAATGTGGCCCGGAAGAATATATTGCCAAGGAATTGCTCTGGGACTATTTGGATAATTTTGCTGACCATGCCCTGGATTATCTGAAAAAACAGCCCCGACTACCGGATGTCATCCATAGTCATTACGCCGATGCTGGCTACGTGGGCACCAGGCTTTCCCATCAGTTGGGCATTCCTCTGGTTCACACTGGCCACTCTCTGGGGCGCAGTAAACGTACCCGTTTATTGTTGAGTGGGGTCAAAGCGGATGAAATTGAAGCCCGTTATGCCATGGCCCGGCGGATTGATGCCGAAGAGGAAACCCTAGGATCGGCGGAAAGGGTAATCACCAGTACCCATCAAGAAATTGCTGAACAGTACGCCCAATACGACTATTACCAGCCGGAACAAATGCTGGTAATTCCCCCCGGCACTGATTTGGAAAAGTTTTATCCCCCCAAGGGAGATGAATGGGAAAGCCCGATCGCCAAAGAGTTATGCCGATTTTTACGGGAGCCCTATAAACCAATTATTTTTGCCCTGTCCCGTCCTGACCACCGCAAGAATATCCATGGTTTGATTGAGGCCTATGGCAAGTGTATGGAGTTACAAGCCCAAGCTAATTTGGTGGTTGTGGCGGGGAATCGGGATGATATCACGGATTTAGAAATTGGTTCCCAGGAGGTGCTGACGGATTTACTCTTGACCATTGACCGCTACGACCTCTATGGCAAAGTTGCCTACCCAAAACATAATCAGCCCGATGATCCCTGTGTGCTTTTTCGCCTGGCGGCCTTGAGTAAGGGAGTATTTATTAACCCGGCCCTAACGGAACCCTTTGGCTTAACTCTAATTGAAGCGGCTGCT
The DNA here is from genome assembly GCA_963704945.1 of uncultured cyanobacterium. Classification (GTDB taxonomy): domain Bacteria; phylum Cyanobacteriota; class Cyanobacteriia; order Cyanobacteriales; family Microcystaceae; genus Synechocystis. The sequence continues at coordinate 172,579 of CAVPII010000018.1, forward strand.
AGTGGAATCCCCATCGTCGCCACGGAGGACGGGGGCCCTGTGGATATTATCAAAAATTGCCAAAACGGTTATCTAATTAACCCATTGGATCCCACAGATATTGCGGACAAATTGCTGATGGTCTTAAACCATGGGGAACAATGGCAAACATTGGCGACAAGGGGTTTGAAGGGAGTAAAAAAACATTACTCCTGGTCTTCCCACGTTAATAAATATCTGGAGGCTCTAGAAGGGTTGACTCTCCAGGCTTCTGTCCCCAAACGTAGTGATTTAAAAAGGCGGAGAAATTTATACTATAACGGTGCTTTTGTTACTAGTTTGGATCAAAATTTACTGGGGGCTCTCCAGGGCGGCTTACCCGGCGATCGCCAATCGTTAGATGAATTGCTAGAGGTTTTATACCAACATCGTAAAAATGTGGGATTCTGCATTGCCACGGGGCGGAGATTGGACTCGGTTTTGAAAATTTTAAAAGAGTACCGCATTCCCCAACCGGATATGTTGATCACCAGCATGGGCACGGAGATTTATTCTTCCCCGAATTTAATCTTGGATAAAAGCTGGCGTAATCACATTGATTATTTATGGAATCGTAATGCCATTCTGCGGCTATTGGCGGAATTGCCGGGGTTAACGCTCCAGGCCAAAGAAGAATTGAGTGCTTACAAAATTAGCTATTTCTATGATGGGGCGATCGCCCCTAGTCTGGAGGAAATTCGTCAGTTGTTGCACAAAAATGAACAGACAGTGAACACGATCATTTCCTTCGGGCAATTCTTGGATATTTTACCGATTCGGGCTTCCAAAGGCTACGCTGTCCGGTGGTTGAGCCAACAATGGAACATTCCCCTGGAGCAAGTGTTCATCGCTGGGGGCTCGGGGGCCGACGAAGACATGATGCGGGGCAATACCCTTTCCGTGGTGGTGGCCAACCGTCACCATGAAGAATTATCTAACTTGGCGGAGATTGAGCCCATTTATTTTTCGGAACAACGCTATGCCGCCGGCATTTTGGATGGCTTAGCCCATTACCAATTTTTTGAATTATTGGATCGGGTCTAGTTGAGTCTAAAGGGAACTTTACCCCACCGCCACACGGGAGCTATTTTCCAGAACAGTGCGCCGGGCCCATTGATCAGCTCCAATAATAGTTTCTAAATCAGGGCTAGACGTATTTTGCCCAGCGTAAAGATCACAGGCCTGTTCAATCAACCGGGGAATATCCAGAAAGCTTATTTTTTCTTGTAAAAACAAGGCTACAGCCTGTTCATTGGCCGCATTTAGCACCGCGGGCATGGCTCCCCCGGCCCGACCGGCGGCGTAGGCTAACTTCATACAGGGATATTTATCATGGTCTGGTTCCCGAAAGCTTAAACTGCCCGCTTTGACTAGATCCAACGGCTCCCAGTTCGTATAAAGGCGATCGGGCCAGGAAAGGGCATAGAGCAAGGGCAAACGCATATCGGGCCAACCCAGTTGAGCCAATACCGAGGTATCCTGCACTTCGATCAGGGAATGGATAATGCTTTGGGGATGGATAACAATGTCAATGTGGTCGTAGTCCAAGCCGAATAAATAATGGGCTTCAATGACTTCCAAGCCTTTATTCATCAAGGTGGCGGAGTCAATGGTAATTTTTTGTCCCATAGACCAATTGGGATGTTTGAGGGCGTCCTGCACCGTTACAAAGGGCAACCTTTCCACTGGTAAATCCCGAAAAGCTCCCCCGGAAGCGGTAAGAATAATTCTCCGTAATCCCCCCTCGGGAACCCCCTGTAAACATTGAAAAATGGCTGAATGTTCCGAGTCCGCCGGTAATAATTTCACCCCCATTTTCTCCACCAGGGGTAATACCACCGGAGCCCCCGCAATTAACGTTTCTTTATTGGCTAAAGCAATATCTTTTCCCGCTTCGATCGCCGCAATGGTGGGCAATAATCCAGCACAACCGACAATGCCTGTTACCACGCTTTCCGCATCGCCATAGCGGGCCACTTCCACTACCCCCGCTTCCCCCACCACATATTCCGGTTCGTAACTGGTTTGGCTGGCGATCGCCGTTTTTAGATCCGCTAACTTTTCCGCCTGGCGAATGGCCACAATTTCCGGACGAAATTCCACCACCTGTTGGGCCAACAATTCCACATTGCCCCCGGCGGCCAAACCCACCACCTGAAAAGCATCGGGGTGATGGGTAACAATGTCTAAAGTTTGGGTGCCAATGGAACCTGTGGAGCCAAGAATGGAAATTCGTTTCACCATTACCGCCGTCGCTGAATCTAAACTAATCCTCCCAATCTTACGGGGTCACTGCCCATCTGAGAAGCAAAAAAAACTCCCCCGGGAGAAAACCGGAGGGGAGAAAAATTTAGTTAAAGTTATTGGTTTTCTATTTCTGTCGCGGTTTTAAAACTAAACCCTAAACAGCAACGGAAGTACGGGAGGTGGCGGTCAATTCGCCTTTAGCGTATTTAGCGGCGTAGTCATCCAAGGTCAGTTGTTTGATCTTAGAAGCATTGCCCGCAGTCCAGAACTGTTGATAGCGATCGGCACAAACCTGCTTCATATATTTAATAGAAGGCTTGAGGAAGTGACGGGGATCAAAGTTTTTAGGATCTTTAAAAGCCGCTTCCCGGAAAGCCGCAGTGATAGCCAAACGGTTATCGGTGTCGATGTTCACTTTGCGAACACCACTCTTAATCCCTTTTTGAATTTCTTCCACGGGTACACCGTAGGTTTCGGGAATGGCACCACCGTATTGGTTAATCATGTCAATCCATTCCTGGGGAACGGAAGAAGAACCGTGCATTACCAAGTGGGTGTTGGGCAACAGGCGGTGAATTTCTTCAATGCGGCTAATGGCCAAAACTTCCCCGGTGGGCTTGCGGGTAAATTTATACGCACCATGGCTGGTACCGATCGCCACGGCGAGGGCATCTACCTGGGTTTTGTTAACGAATTCCACCGCTTCTTCAGGGTCAGTCAACAGTTGAGAATGGTCTAATTTACCTTCAAAACCGTGGCCGTCTTCCGCTTCCCCTTGACCAGTTTCCAAGGAACCTAAGCAACCCAATTCCCCTTCCACACTGGCGCCAACGGAGTGGGCAACCTTAACCACTTCAGCGGTTACATTAACGTTGTACTCAAAACTAGCGGGGGTTTTGGCATCGGCTTCCAAAGAACCATCCATCATCACACTGGTGAAACCATTGCGGATAGCGGAATAGCAAGTGGCGGGGCTATTACCATGATCCTGGTGCATGGCAATGGGGATGTGAGGATAGGTTTCGACCGCCCCTAAGATTAAATGGCGCAGGAAATTTTCCCCAGCATAGCTACGGGCGCCACGGGAAGCTTGCAAAATTACAGGGCTGTTGGTTTCATCAGCGGCCTGCATGATCGAAATGATCTGCTCCATGTTGTTGACGTTGAAAGCGGGAATGCCATAACCATTTTCCGCCGCGTGGTCTAACAGCAATCGCATTGGGACGAGAGCCATAAATCCTCCTAAGTTCTATTGCCTAATGTGTATTGGGGTCGCAAGACAAGTCTTTATATGGGTCTCATCTTAGGCTAGTTTCTGTCCCTTGACAATTTTTAACGATCTTTTTAATTCCGACCCAGGAAATTTGTGCTATGGCATTGAAATCTGCCAGGGCACTTCCCGGTAAATTAGTCGAGGGATGGCTATAGGGAAGCTAAAACTTCCTTAGCCACGGCGATGGTTTGGTCAATATCCTCTTCTTTGTGGGCTAAGGAAGGGAAACCAGCCTCGTATTGGGACGGAGCCAAATAAATACCCCGTTCTAACATTCCCCGGTGGAAACGGGCAAATTTGTTGGTATCGGCTAACTTGGCATCCTCGTAATTACGGACAGGGCCAGCGGTGAAGAAAACGCCGAACATGGCACTGATGGAACCACCACAAACTTCGTGCCCTGCTTCCTTGGCGGCGGTTAACAAACCACTTACTAAACGTTTGGTAATTTTATCCAGATATTCGTAGGAACCAGGTTTTTGCAGAATCTCCAGGGTTTTAATGCCCGCCGTCATGGCCAGGGGATTCCCTGAAAGGGTGCCAGCTTGGTACATGGGGCCAGCGGGAGCCACCATGGCCATGATTTCTTCCCGACCACCGTAGGCCCCCACCGGCAGACCACCACCGATAACTTTCCCCAGGGTAGTCAAATCCGGGGTAACACCAAATTTAGCCTGGGCCCCGCCGTAGGAAACCCGAAAGCCGGTCATTACTTCGTCAAAGACCAGCAAAGCACCATATTCCTTGGTTAATTCCCTTAATCCTTCCAAAAAGCCAGCATCGGGCAAAATAAAACCGGCATTACCCACCACGGGTTCCAGGATAACCCCAGCGATACTATCGGGGTTTTCCACAAATAGGGCTTTCACCGCTTCTAAGTCGTTATAGGGAGCGGTCAAGGTTGTTTTAGTGGTGCTATTGGGAACCCCAGGGGAATCCGGCAAACCCAGGGTGGCTACCCCAGACCCGGCTTTGACCAAGAACATATCAGCGTGGCCGTGGTAACAACCTTCAAACTTGATGATTTTTTCCCGTCCGGTGAAGGCCCGCATTAATCGCAACACGGACATACAGGCTTCGGTGCCGGAGTTGACAAATCTCACCATTTCGATGCTGGGCACCGCATCAATGACCATTTCGGCCAAAATATTTTCCTGGAGGGAGGGAGCCCCAAAACTTGTGCCTTTATCCAAAGCTAGCTTTAATGCGGCGATAACATCGGGGTGGGCATGGCCGCAAATGGCAGGGCCCCAGGTTCCCACATAGTCTATGTATTGATTGCCATCTACATCCCAAATGTGGGCCCCTTTTACCCGGTCAAAAACGATGGGTTGGCCACCGACGGATTTAAAGGCCCTCACGGGGGAACTAACACCGCCGGGCATTAAGTGTTGAGCTGAGGTGAATATTTCTTCTGACTTGGTAGTGATAAAAGGGGTTGCGTTAACCAATGCGCGTCTCCTTTGGATTTGGGTGTAAAAACTAACTGTTTGGATTCCTGAAAGTGGCCCTATCGTTTCGGGTTCGCTGTGGCCATTTACTACTTTACTAGAGTTTTGGGCTGTTATTAACGCTTCCAACCATCAGGGCATGGAGAACAATTTCTGCATATTCTCGACTTTGCCGATCGCCAGGGGGCGGTTTTAGGGAAAAACATCTAGCTATTGACAGGTTGCCCCAGAAGGGAATCCAGTTGTCCCTGACTGTCTAGTCCATAAAGTTCATTACAACCGCCAATGCCTTGGTCGTTAATAAAAATTTGGGGAACGGTGCGCCGTCCTTCCGCCCTCTCCGCCATGGCTTGTCTCGCTTGGTTATCCCCGTCAATTTTGTACTCGGTGAACTTGACCCCTTTCCACCACAGTAGGAGTTTAGCCCGGATGCAAAAGGGACAGGTTTGCCAGGTGTAAATTTCCACATTGGCTTTGACGGCATCGGCTTGGCGGCCACTCAGTAGGGATAACCAATTAAACATAGGTTTTTCTGGAAATTTTTCAAAAATAAATACAGTCAATCTAGGGCATTACCACTTTGGGGCGCAACACAGTACCGTTATCCTCCACCGTAACTAGGGCAATACCTAGAAAGTTTTGGCGATGCGCCTTCTACCCTAACTATTCCTGGTGCTAAATCCGGCAGGGCTAACCGTTGACCTTGGAACCAACGCTTTTCTAGGTCTTGATCCAGGTTAACCACGGGTAAATGTCCTAGGACTTGGTGGGGCAACAGCCATGGTAATTCTTCTTGGTTTGTCCCAAGATTTTCTAACTCATCTAGGGTTAAGCTCTGGGCCAACACCATGCCAGAACTCAATTCCCTCACTAGCCCCGCTAAGGTTGCCCCCGTCCCCAGGCGATCGCCAAAATCCCTAGCTAAAGCCCGGATATAGGTTCCTTCCCCGCAGGTAACTTGCAAATCAAGTTCTGGATATTCCCCCGATCGCCAATCTAAGATTTTTAGCTCCGTAATTTCCACTTGCCGACTGGGTACTTCACAGGCAATGCCCGCCCGAGCTAGGTCGTATAATCTTTTGCCATTGACCTGGATGGCACTGTACTGGGGGGGGATTTGGGTAATTGTTCCTAAAAATTCGGGTAAAATTTGCTCAACTTTCTGCAAAGTTAGACCACCAGCAGGTTTTGTCTCCAGAACTTTCCCCGCTAAATCATCGCTGTCCGTACGCACTCCAAAGCGCACAGTGCCTCGGTATTGTTTAGTTCCCGGCAGATAGGGCAGTAAACGGGTCGCATTACCCACGGCGATCGGTAAAACCCCCGTTGCCAAGGGATCAAGGGTTCCCCCATGTCCCACCCGCTTTTGTTTTAACAATCGGCGCACCTTGGCTACACAGTCGTGGGAAGTCCATTCCAGGGGTTTATTCAGGTTGAGGAAACCAAACATAAAAAAATGAGCCAGAGCCTAAATATCCAGACTATCTTGAAATGTTAAAAGGGTCGGGACTCTATTGCATTAACTCGAACCCAGGTTAATCCAAGTCCAAATCTAAATTTTCCATCAAGCGGGCAATTTCCCCCGGCTCATAAAAAGTTTGCAGATCCTGATGTTCCTGGCGACGGGAATGGCGACGGTATTTTTTAGTTTCTAATTTTGGCTCATCATATTCCTGGCCGTCATTGCCGCTTTTGGTTTTTACTCCCATGTCCGTTTCCTTTTGATTTTCAGGGGTATGGGACTCTAGAGCTTCTTCTAAGAAGGTTAGGTAATGTTCATACCGTTCCCAATCTTTCCCGATCGCGCAATCCGGCTCCCCCCGGTGGAGGCAATCTTTGAAAAAGCAGTTTTGTTGGGAAAGCTGGAGGCGGCCCTCGGGGAAAAGATTAATTAATTGGGCTGGGTCAACCATTAAATCCGGTTGGTTAAAACCAGGGGTATCCGCCAACAGTCCCCCATCGGGTAGGGTAAATAGCTCCACATGCCTAGTGGTGTGGCGGCCTTTGCGGAGTTTACCGGAAACTTTTTTCACCCGTTGCTCAATGCCGGGGACAAGCACATTAATCAAGCTGGACTTACCCACCCCAGATGGCCCGGCCATTAAACTAATACGCCCCTTTAGCTGTTGTCGTAGAACTTCCAGACCCTGGCCCGTTTGGGCACTAAAAATAATTGGCTCATAGCCCCAGCCCCCCAGTCGTTCCTGCCAACTGGCGATCGCCGTTTCGCTGACTAAATCCTGTTTATTAAGGCAAAGGCTAATGGCTAACCCCGTGGCTTCGGCCTGCACCAAAAACCGACTCAGTTGCCACACTTCCAGGGGAGGATCTTCTAGGGAAAATACCAAGCAAATTTGTTCCGCATTGGCCACTGGCGGCCGCTCCAACACCGTCTGGCGGGGATACACTTTGGCGATCGCCCCCAGATCCCCCTCAGACACCATGGGAATGTCCCGACTATTACCGGAGTTTTTTGGGGGGTCATGTAATTGCAAGGAAGGAGGTAACTCAACTTTGACCAAATCCCCTACCATTACCTTTTGCCCGACCTTTTTTAAGCGGGTACGGCGGGTACAAAGTAATGGTTCTGGAGTGACATTATGCAACCGCACCCAATAGTAGTTAGCCTGAACAGCAATGACTGTGCCCTCATCCGTTGCCTTAGCCATAGCTTATTACCTAGATTTTCATGCCTAAGATGCCTCGACCGGAACAGTAATGGTTAGGCTGTAACCCGACTCCGCCTCTAAAGGGGCCAAACTTTGCTCTGTGTAACCCTCCAGTTGCAAGCTATGGGGAACCTGCTCCACCGGCTCTCCCCCATCTAGCCAAACCTGCAAAACTTCTCCAGGATTCATTTGGGAAAGTTTTAACTTGGTACGGACAAAATTAATCGGGCAGGGGGTTCCCCTTAAATCCAATAAAACCGGTTCATTTAACCCATTTGACTGGCTCATTTGTGGAACAGCCCCCCTAAAAAGCCTTCCAAACCGCCTTTGCCGTGGCTTTCTCCCTTAATGGTGGCAAGCCTTTCCAGCAATTCCCGTTCCTCGGCGTTAACCTTGGTGGGAATTTGAACTTTGATGGTAATTAAATGGTCTCCCCGGATGGTGGCATTACCTAGTTTAGGCACCCCTTTATTTTCCAGAGTTAAAACCGTATTGGGTTGGGTTCCCGCTGGAATGGTCAACTCCGCCGCCCCATCCACCGTTTTCACCTCCAGGCGACAGCCCAGGATGGCCTGTAAGTAACTCACTTCCAAATTAGAGCGAATGTTCATGCCTTCGCGAACAAAGTGCTTATCCGCTTCCACCATCAGGAAGACATAGAGATCCCCGGCGGGGCCACCTCTTAACCCTGCATCCCCTTCCTTGCCTACCCGCAAACGAGTGCCGTCGTCCACCCCGGCGGGAATGGTGATTTTTAGCTTTTTCGTTTCCTGTTTGCGCCCGGCCCCGTTACAGGATTCACATTTCTCCTCAATTACTTCCCCGGCACCATTACAGGTAGGACAGGCCGAAACCTGGGCGAAACTACCAAAGGGTGTACGGGTGGCCCGACGAACTTGCCCTGCTCCGTTGCAAGTGCCACAGGTTTTGACCCCAGTCCCCGCCTTGGCCCCTGAGCCTTGGCAGGTTTGGCAGGTTTCTAGGTGGGGAATGCGAATTTCCTTTTCTCCACCAAAAATGGCTTCCTGGAAAGTGAGTTGTAAATCTAGCCGTAGATCATCACCCCGGGTGGGGCCACTGGCCCGACGGCGACCGCCCTGCTGGCCCCCCATACCACCGCCAAAGCCACCAAAAATTGTTTCAAAAATATCGGCAAAACCGCCCATATCCTCTACGCCAAAGCCCTGGGCACCCCCCCCACTGACCCCAGCTTCCCCAAATTGGTCGTAACGCTGACGAACTTCTGGTTCTGATAAAACTTCGTAGGCCCGGTTAATTTCCTTGAATTTTTCCTCTGCCCCTGGTTCTTTATTTACGTCAGGGTGATATTTCCGGGCTAACCGACGGTAGGCTCGTTTAATTTCATCTTTATTGGCATCCCGCGTCACTCCGAGCGTTTGGTAATAATCCCCAGGCATAATGCGTCGATGTTTTTCTTAACAATAATTGACAAAGCTTGTGTAGTGTTTACTTTAGCAAACTCTCGACCCTAGATGATTGCCCGGCAACCCCGGAGTTCTAGTCCAGTAGATGCCCAGCATGGACAGAGGCTCCGATTAAGCCAACGTCGGTATTGGTGATGACGGCAATGGGAATTTTTTCCAGGATGGGGCCATGCGGCCTTTATCAAGGAAGGAGGAAAGAAAGTGGTAACGGTCGAAAAGGGGCAAAATTTTAGGAGCGATGCCCCCGGCAATGTACAACCCGCCATAGGGTAAGAGTTTCAGGGCGAGGTTTCCCGCTTCAGCTCCGTAGAGGGAAATAAACATGGCTATGGTGCGTTCACAGAGTTGATCCTCTTTTTGACTAGCTTTTTTCCCAATGATGGCCCCGAGGTCGTGCCTCACCGCAGAGCTTTGCGAAATCGCCGTTTCCCCGTTTTGTTGCTCCCGTAACCATTGCTGGTAAATTTCGGCCAGGGCGGGGGATTCCTGATCGGGGTATTGGTGGCGGAGATATTGATAAATGTTGACAATGCCTAAACCGGAAACAACTCGTTCGGTGGAAATCCTAGTCAATTGCTGATTATTTTTGATCCAGGTCAATAATTGAAATTCCTCTTGGTTGCGGGGGGCAAAGTCGCTATGGCCCCCTTCACTGTTGAATACTTGGTAACTATCCCCCTGGGGAATGACAAAACCTTGACCCAGCCCTGTGCCCGCTCCGATTAAGGCGATGGGGGCTTGGGCATTGACTACACCGGTTTGAATAGTGTGTAAATCGGTGGCAGTTAACCCTAAAATTCCATACCCCACGGCGGCAAAATCATTGATTAAGCTAACTTTTGCGAGGTTTAATTCCGCCCCCAGGCGATCGCCGGATAATTGCCAATGCAAATTAGTCAGTTCACAGGCGTTATCTACCACGGGCCCGGCAATGCCAAAACAAGCGACCAGGGGAAAATTAAAGGGCTCAATAGTTTTCTGAGCTTGCTGTAAAAAAGCTTGGACAATGGGGACTAGGTCGGGGTATTCCTGGCTGGCAAAACTATCTTGGTAGAGAACCCGGTAATCTGTGGGGCGATCTCGCAGAGATCCGCTTTGCGGTGCGCCGGCTTGGACAAGTTGAAGGATAGTCTTGGTTCCCCCTATGTCTCCGGCTAGTAAGATTTTTTTCATAGTTGTTGAGGGGTTATTGATTCGGTTACACCTTGCCCATTTACCCCCATTTAGTTTAACTAATATCGTTGCGGACTCCATTCAGACCAGCTAGGGCAATGGCAATGGCATCCACACTGTCATCCACGGGCAAATTTTCTAAGTCAAAAAATTGTTGCACCATGGCGGCCACCTCCTTTTTGTTGGCTTTACCATCCCCTAAATGGCATTTCCAACTGGATTGATGCAAAAAAATAGGTTTAATGCCCCGGTCACGGCAGATAACCAAATTAATCACCCCTAAAGCCTGGATTACCCCCCCCGCCGCCTTAATTTGCCTACTAAAAAAGGGCATTTCAATGGCGATCGCCTGGGGCGAAAATTCCGTTAGAAGGACTTGAATATCCTGCTCTATTTCTACTAACCGTTCTGGGGTGCTGAGGTTTTTAGAAGTTTCAATAACGCCGTAGTCCACCAATCGGGCGGATAAATCATCCTGGCCGTCCAAGATAGCCCAGCCGATAATAGCTAAACCGGGATCAATGCCAAGCCACCGCTGGGCCGCCTCAGTTTGGTTCATTACTGAATTTGATCCAATTCCGCCAAAATTTTTATGGATTGTTCACATAACTGCCCGTGGCGGGAACCGTTGCTGGCCATAATTCCGCCCCATTGCCGCACATCCCCCCGGTTGTAAATAACCGGTTGCTGGTCAAAGTAGGTAAAGCTTCCCCCCGCTTCGGTGAGGATTAATTCCGGGGCCGCAAAATCCCAATCCTTAGCCGCTGATTTGCCGGACAGGGAAATGTACACATCGGCTTGCCCTTCCAAAATGGTGACAATCTTACAGCCCACACTGCCTACATAATGGCGATCGCCAAAGGATAATCGATCAATTAAATCTTGAAAACGTTGATCCCGGTGGGTACGACTCACCACCAGGGTTAGGGGCTCTGTCTCAGTTTTGGACTTGAACTTGATGGGGGTAACGGTTCCTTCCCTCGTTTCCCGGAAACAGCCCCCATGCTGAACGGCGTAGTAGAGTTTTTGGGCTTCCGGCATCGCCACTAAGGCCAGCACCGGCCGCTGTTGGTAGGTTAGAGCAATGTGAACGGCGTATTCCCCGGTTTTATCAATAAAATCCCTAGTACCATCCAGGGGATCAATGATCCAGACCCAGTCCTGGGGAAAGGGTTCAGTGCCCTGGTGGGTTTCTTCGCTGAGGTAGCCAAATTCTTCTGGGCTACAGACCCCTTGTAACTGTTCCAAGATGTATTTGTTAGCCGCCAAATCCGCCGCCGTTACCGGGCCATCCTTTTTATCTTCGTTGGCGTTTAAACTGCCCTGGTTTTGGCCAGTGTAATAGGACTGGAGAATATCCACGGCTCCCCAACCCACAGCCCGGAGGGTAACTAAAATGGAATCTAGATCAGGGGACAAAATGACTTCTGGTCATAAATTAGTGAATTTAGTAAATTAAACCTAGTATTGAAATGCTGGGTTAGCAACACAACTTTTAGTAAGTATTTCCAGTTCATTTCCCCCAGTTAGCTACGGTGTACACACAAGTCTTTAGTTTTGTTATTAACCTTGTCTTGCCCCCTAAATCCCCCAATTCTGGGGGACTTTGAACTCAGAAAAGTCTTAATCTCCCCCCAAACTTGGGGGGCCGGGGGGCAAAAGGAAGATCTGTGTACACGGTAGCCACAGTTAAGGGGTGGGGATCTTTTACTAACTGGCTTTTAACGCGGGGTAATGGGACTGACGACTGAACTGGGTCATATCACTGAAGTAGCGCAGTTCAATGCTGTGGATGTCTAAAATTTGCGGCTCATGGCCAATCCAACGGTCGTTCATGGCGGCCAATTGTTGGCTCATTTGGATCGGGTCTGCCAATTTTTCGATCGCCGAGTCGAAATAACCCAGGGTAATGTGGGCGGTGTAGCGGTATTGTTGCTCGATGCCCAAACCAATCAGGGTGGAATTTTGGAAAATGGTTCGCCGTAACTTAGTCAGGGGCTCATAGTCCGCCTCCCGTTGGGGCACAAGAACCACCCCCAAAGAACGGGGCAGAATTAACAAACCTAGCAATTGCCATTGACAGCTCTGGTATTGACCATGTTGATGTTGGTGGTCAGCAAAGGAATGTTGTAAACAGGTGCAGAGTTGTTTTTCAAAGTCGGGATTATTCCGTCGCACGGCTTGGTAAGGGCCATCCCAAATTAAATCGGCCACGGTGAGGTGCAGACTGCCGGGGGGCACCGCCACCAGGGTCTGGCCCAAAACCTCCTGCACTTGCTCCTGGACAGTGGTGAGGTGGTCATAAAAATGCTTATTGCTCAAATCTTCAGCGGCGATCGGGGTTACCAAACTAAAGCCGGGAAAAGGTACCGGTTTACCCTGGTCAAATTTAGGCGATCCCTGGGCGTTGACCAGTTGTTGCTCGTAGGCGATCGCCAAGGTCTGGGGCGCCACCCGATTGATATAGCCTTGGTAATTATCGTCCACACTCACCTCCCTGAGACAGATTGAAAAAGTCACTATGGCAAGTTTACTTGCTGGCCGGGGACTCTGGACGTTTTACCGTAATCTTTAACATTTTTGAAAGTTGTCCCCACGGGAGTTACCACGATTTTGGGCTTAACAATGGGGAAAATTGAGCAAAAGGGGCACAAAAAATCCCGATCAGTTGGTATCTAGCACTAGGCTCACCGGCGATCGGGAATTAGTTAAGCTAATCAAAAGATTAAGGTTGGAAAAGTTGCACAGTTAACGTCTAACCCTTAGCGGCGGCGGCCACTTCTGCGGCAAAATCGGTCACTTCTTTTTCGATGCCTTCCCCGAGGTTAAAGCGGATAAAGCGACGAACTTGGATGTTTTCCCCTAACTCGGCGATCGCCTGTTTGACCAATTCTTCAATGGTTAGGTTTTGGTCTTTAATGTAGGGCTGATCCAACAGGGATAATTCCTTGAGCCGTTTATCAATGCGCCCTTGGACGATTTTTTCCTTGATGTTGGCGGGCTTTTTACCCAGATCATCCCGACCCATCTCAATTTCCTTTTCCTTGGTGGCAATTTCCTGGGGAATGTCACTTACGCTGACATATTCCACGTTGGGACAGGCGGCGATTTGCATAGCCACATCGTTCACCAAATCCTTGAAGCGATCGCCCCGGGCCACGAAGTCGGTTTCGCAGTTTACTTCCACCAACACCCCAATGCGACCACCAAAGTGGATATAGCTATGGACTAAACCTTCAGCGGCGGTGCGGCCAGATTTTTTGTCGGCGGAAGCGATGCCTTTTTGGCGGAGCCATTCAATGGACTTGTCTAAATTTCCCTCATTTTCCTTGAGGGCTTTTTTGCAATCCATCATGCCCGCGCCGGTCTTATCACGGAGTTCTTTAACAAGTTTGGCGGTAATTTCTGCCATGGTTATGGTTCCTAATCGATTTTTCTATAATTGCACGGGAATTATGGGGACAGAGGGCAAAGGTAATCGGTAACACCATCACCCCAACCCCAGGGAAACTAGCCCTAAAATCTGCCCTGGAAAACTGGAACAAGTTTTAGGGAACGCCAGAGCAAATTTAAGCTTCCGTTGTTACTTCGGTGGTTTCAGCTTCGGTTACTGCTGCAGTCACTTCAGCGGTGGTTTCAGCTACAGCTTCGTCGTCGCTGGCCTGTACCTCCAAATCATCCCCATCTAAGCCTTCATCAAATTCTTCATAGTCATCGCTAACATCGGCTTGACCATGGCGACCTTCGTAGATGGCATCGGCCAATTTGCCCACAATCAACTTGATGGAACGGATGGCATCATCGTTGGCGGGGATGGGAATATCCACCACATCCGGATCACAGTTGGTGTCCAACATGGCAATGATGGGAATGCCCAACTTTTGGCACTCGTGGATGGCGTTATGTTCCCGCCGTTGATCGACGATGACCACCACATCGGGGAGCTTCCGCATATTTTTAATACCACCAAGGTATTTTTGCAGTTTGCCCAATTCCCGACGGAGCATGGAGCCTTCTTTTTTGCCTCGACGGTCAATGCCGCCACTGCTTTCTAGGGCTTCTAATTCCTTGAGGCGATCGACCCGTTTACGGATGGTTTCCCAGTTGGTGAGCATGCCCCCCAACCAGCGTTGGTTAACGTAGTGGGCCCCACAGCGTTGGGCTTCCTGGGAAATGATACCGGCGGCTTGGCGTTTGGTGCCGACGAATAAAAACTTTTTGCCGTTGATGGTGGAGGAGCGCACATATTCATAGGCGTCTTCCATTAACTGGGCGGTTTGCACTAGGTCAATGATATGCACACCATTACGGGCGGTGTAGATATATTGATCCATGCGGGGGTTCCAACGGCGGGTCTGGTGGCCGAAGTGAACGCCGGACTCTAGCAAATCTGATAGAGAAACTACGGGCATTTTAAATTTTCTCCTATTCGGGTTTATCCTTCATCCAAGGGAATTTCTGCGTTAACAAGAAACACCCGAAAGCTTGGATGTGCGAATTTGTGACAACCTTTCTAGTCTATCAGGCGATCGCCAAAGGTTGTTTTGGTATTTCCAAAGCTGGAGCAAAATAATCCAGGGTACAGGAGTTGAACCTGTCTAGGGCGAATTATGAGTTCGCTGCCTCAACCGCTCGGCCAACCCTGGTAGCAAGTCATTAAGATTATAAACTAATGCCTGCCATGGTAAATTCCTTGGCCGTACCCTTTGCCGTCGATATTTCTAGGAGCTATCTGAAATTTTGGGTTTAACTGTCAGTGAAAACGCTTCCCCGCCGCCTTTACCCAAACTGCCCCTGGTGACCATGTTTCGCCTGGGGTTATTCCAAATGGGGCTGGGCATTATGTCCCTACTGACCCTAGGGGTATTAAACCGAGTTTTAATTGACGAGTTGGCGGTGTTGCCCTGGGTGGCCGCCACGGCGATCGCCATGTATCAGTTTGTTAGCCCCTTTAAGGTTTGGTGTGGGCAATTGTCCGATAGCCATCGACTTTGGGGTTACCATCGCACTGGCTATGTGTGGCTGGGGGCGGTGGGTTTTACGATACTTTCCTTTATCGCCCTGCAGGTGGTGTGGCAGTTGGGGCTAAGCTTGCAAAACAACGGTTGGGGCGTAGTAACTGTTCTGTGGAGCATTGGGCTAGGCATTGTGTTTGCGGCCTATGGCGTAACCCTGAGTTTGAGTTCCACCCCCTTTGCCGCCCTATTGGTGGATGTGTCCGACGAAAATAATCGTTCCCAATTGGTGGGCATTGTCTGGTCAATGTTAATGGTGGGCATTGTGGTGGGGGCCATTGTCGGTTCTCGTTTGTTAGATACCCCTGAAATCTGCGGCAAAGCTCTGTTAGATGCCGATGCCCTCATAGTCAAAAAAACAGTCAACATTGCCCAATTACAACGGGGCATTAATCCGGTGTTTATTATCATGCCGGCGATCGTGGCTTTTCTGGCTTGGTTAGCCACCGTTGGAGTAGAGAAAAAATATTCCCGTTTTGGCGATCGATCCCAGGGCCGAGAGGATGAAATTACCCTGGGCCAAGCAATGAAAGTATTAACTGCTAGCCGACAAACGGCCATTTTCTTCGGTTTTCTGCTCCTGTTGACCCTGAGTTTGTTCATGCAGGATGCGGTGTTGGAACCCTACGGCGGTGAAGTATTTAATATGTGCATTTCCGAAACCACCCAGTTAAATGCTTTTTTTGGCATGGGGACATTACTGGGCATCGGCTCCACTGGCTTTTTTGTAGTGCCCCGCTTGGGTAAACAACGCACCACCTCCCTCGGTTGTGCCCTGGCCGCTTTATGTTTTTCCCTATTGATTTTGGCGGGGTTCCAGCAAAATGTGAGCCTGTTAAAATCCGGGTTACTCTTTTTTGGTCTAGCGTCGGGGATGATTACCGCCGGGGCCACCAGTTTAATGTTGGATCTAACCGCCGTGGAAACCGCTGGTACTTTCATTGGGGCTTGGGGCCTAGCCCAATCCATTGCCCGGGGTCTGGCTACGGTGGCGGGGGGAACGGTGCTTAATATCGGTAAAGCCCTCTTTGCCAATGCAGTGCTGGCCTACGGTTTGGTTTTTGCCCTGCAAGCATTGGGGTTGATTTTGTCCATTTTCCTGCTCAACAAAGTCAATGTACGGGAATTTCAAGATAATGCCAAAACGGCGATCGCCACCGTTATGGCCGGGGATTTGGATGGCTAAAAAAAATCTCCCCAGGGTTTAGGTGGGGAGAATTAGGATTTCTGCACAGTACCGCAAAAGTTAGGTGTGGTGGGCCCCGTTGACCCGTAATACCTCTCCGGTTACATAGCTACTGGCCACGGGGGAGAGCAAAAACGCCACCGCCCAGGCGATTTCTTCCGGTTTACCAAAACGGCGAAAGGGAATTTCCTTGGTGATCTTTTCCCGAATGTCTTCCCGGATGGCCAAGGTCATTTCCGTATCAATAAAGCCTGGGGCCACCGCATTGGCCCGCACTCCATAACGGGCCCCTTCCCGGGCCAGGGATTTCATCATGCCAATAACTCCGGCTTTGGTGGCGGCATAGTTAGTTTGACCAGCGTTGCCCCGCTCCCCGGAAATGGAACTGATGGCCACAATGGAACCGGCTTTGCGCTCATACATCCCTTCAATAAAGGGTTTGATGCTGTAGGCTACCCCCTTGAGGTTTACATTCAGTACCGCATCCCAATCACCGGGGGTCAATTTCGGGAAAAAATTGTCTTTGGTAATCCCCGCATTGGCCACCACACCGTAAACGGGGCCGAGCTTTTCCGTGATTTCCTGGGCCGCCGCCGCCATGGATTCGGGATCGGTGACGTTGGCCACCACCCCCAAGGCTTCCGCATTACCCCCGTCCGTAGCTAAATCGGTGAAGGCCACTTTGGCCCCCAACTCCTGTAATAGCTTGACGATCGCCGCTCCGATACCTCGATTGCCGCCGGTGACGACAATGACTTTATCTTCTAAACCAAGACTTAACATGGTGACTCCTGGGTGAACCCGTTGAATTTTGAGAAATTTGTGGACTGGTTGTTGCAATGTTGAAAGCGATTAAACCCGTTCAATGGCGATCGCCGTCCCTCCCCCGGTGCCGTGGCAGAGGGCCGCTAAACCAAGCTGTTTATCCCGTTGCTGTAGGGCATAGAGCAGGGTGACAATGATCCGGGCCCCCGATGCTCCAATGGGATGGCCTAGGGCGATCGCCCCACCATGGACATTTAATTTTTCCCGATCCACCCCCAACTGCCGTTCAAATAAAAGGTTACTAACGGAGAAAGCCTCATTATTCTCGAACAAATCAAAGTCAGCGATGGTTTTATCTAACTTTGTTAACAATTTTTTGGTGGCGGTGATGGGAAGTTCCGGAAAACGACAGGGGGTACCCGCCGCCCAACTGCCCCCAAGGATTTTAGCCAGAGGTTTTAACTGGTATTTTTCCACCGCTTCTGCACTGGCCAGCAGTAATGATGCCGCTCCGTCGGTGATTTGACTACAATTTCCCGCCGTTAACACCCCCTCCTTAGCAAAGGCCGACCGTAATTTGCCTAAACTTTCCACCGTAGTGTCACCGCGAATGCCTTCATCGGCTTCCAACACCTGGGTTCCTTTACGGCTGGTGATTGTAATGGGGGCAATTTCCGAAGCAAAATAACCTGACGCGGTAGCCGCCGCCGCCCGTTGCTGGGACGTGGAGGCCACTTCATCCAGCTCTAAACGGGTAAAGCCATGGTCTGTGGCCAATTTTTCCGTTTGATCCCCCATGCCTTCGCCGTTGGTGCTATCGGTTAAGCCATCGTGGAGTAGGAGATCGGTCAAATTTTCCGGGGCTCCCATCAAAAATTTGTAACCCCAGCGGGCCCGGTGGGAAAGGTAAAAACCCGTTTGGGACATGGATTCCGTGCCCCCAGCCAAAATTAAATCCCCTTCCCCAACTTGAATGGTAAACAGGGCATTGATCACACTCATCATGGCGGAGGAACAGACCATATCCACCGCATAGCCGTCCACCGTGTCGGGAATCCCCGCTTTTAGGGCCGCCTGACGGGGAATTAACTGACCGTGCCCCGCCCGGAGCACATTGCCCATGATGTAGAGATCCAACTGATCTCCCCCCACCCCGGCCTGTTCTAGGGTGCTTTCCATGGCATGGGCCGCTAGATCCACAGCGGAAAAGTTAGTCAGCGATCCACCAAAACGTCCGAGGGGAGTGCGTTTAGCCGCAACAATAAAAACATCACGCATAATGGTTTTCCGATGGAGATTAGTCTGAAGGGGCAGGGATTAACCCCGCTTTCAGCTTCATTATGGAGGGGAATTCGGAAAGCGGAACCACTGAAGCCTTAAGTTAAGTTAAAGTTTTTTCACCAAGTCTTCTATTTTGATTGGATGTTTGCCATGCAAGCCATTTACAGAGTCAGAGCTAACGAGCTTAATCAACAATTTCTGGAAGGTTTAAAACTAACCTTTGGGGAAGGGGAAATAGAAATTGTTGTTTCCCAGGTTGATGAAACCAGCTACCTATTGCGATCTCCAGCAAATAGAGAGAGCTTACTAAATGCTATCGATAATGTTAAGCAAGGTAAAAATTTGGTCGAAGTTAATCTCGAGAGTCTAGAATGACTTCAAAAGTTCTATTTGAATTTTCTGCCTTTGAGGAATTTAACCATTGGGCTATAGCAGATAGGAAAATTTATCTTAAAATTGTCAAACTTATTGAAGATATTAACCGTTCACCATTCTCTGGTCTTGGGAAACCAGAACCACTAAAACATGAACTATCTGGTTATTGGTCAAGGAGAATAACCGATGAGCATCGTTTAGTTTACCGAGTTAAGGATGGAGAGATTACTGTCATTTCTTGTCGTTATCATTATTAGTAAAAAAACTTAACTTGATTTTTTTAGTTTATATTTTTTAAAAATCATGAACAAATTTACCTGGAAAATATCCCGTTGCCTACGACCATTGCCCCTGCTGGCGGCTTTTCTTTTACCCCTATTTCTCTTTGCCCAGCCGGTGTTAGCTTTCTGTGGCTTCTATGTGTCCCAAGCTGATACCAGTCTTTATAACCATGCTTCCCAGGTGATTATTGCCAAAGATGGCGATCGTACGGTGTTGACCATGGCCAATGACTACCAGGGGGAAGTCAAGGATTTTGCCCTGGTGGTGCCGGTGCCAGTGGTGCTCCAGGAAGACCAGGTGAATGTAGGGGAACGGAAAATCATTGAGCGTTTAGACAATTTTAGTGCCCCCCGCCTAGTGGAATATTTCGACAATAATCCCTGTGATGATTACAGCCGGGACATGATTATGGAGGCTTTACCCGCAGCTCCTAGTGCGTCCCGGGGAGCTGGTCAAAAACTTAGTAATGAAGCCCTGGGGGTAACCATTGAAAATAAATTTTCCGTGGGGGAGTATGACATTCTCATTCTTAGCGCCAAGGAGTCCAATGGGTTGGAAACTTGGTTAACCCAAAATAATTACCGCATCCCCGCCGGGGCTACCGATGTTCTGGGGGCCTACATTAAGCAGGGTCTGAAATTTTTCGTTGCTAAAGTTAACCTCAAGGAATTTGATCGCCAGGGATTTCAATCTTTGCGGCCCTTGATGATGGCCTACGAGTCCCCAAAATTTATGTTGCCGATTCGTTTAGGCATGGTTAATGCGGACGGCCCCAGGAATTGATCGTTTACCTGTTGTCCTCCAAGGGAGCGGCGGAAATCACCAACTACCGCACCGAAAAAATTCCCTCTAATGTGGAACTGCCGGAATTTGTGCAGGGGGAGTTTGGGCAGTTTTACACAGCCATGTTCGACACTGCTTATAAACGTTCCAACAAAAATGTAGCCTTTTTGGAATATTCCTGGAATATGGCCAACTGTGATCCCTGTTCCGCTGATCCCCTTTCCCCCCAAGAGTTAAAAGAAGCAGGGGTTTTCTGGTTGGATAACTCTGGGGATAATTCCAGTTCCTCCCCCAGCTTCCGGGGTATGCCTTCCCCAGGCAATGGCAATGTGTTCATTACCCGTTTGCATTTGCGCTACACCCCTGATAAATTCCCAGAGGATTTACGGTTTCAAAACACCGCTAATCAAGAACTATTCCAGGGGCGTTATGTGCTCCGTCGTCCCTACCGGGGGGAAATGAGTTGTACTGCGGCGAAGGATTACCGTCAGATGGTGCAAAAACGTCAACGGGAAGAAGCCAAAACCCTGGCCAATTTGACGGGCTGGCCCCTGACTGACATTGAAGGCAAAATTAATTATCTAGAAGCAGGGCAGGATCCTATTCCCTGGTGGCGTAAGCTTTGGCCCCGCTAAATACCCATCTCGGGTGACTGGCTACCAATTCAGCAGAAGATAGTTGTTGGTATTGGTAGCTTCAGACAAAATCCCCGTAATTTTTCCTTTGTTGATGGCTCTAATACCTGTTTAAAAGTTATGATCTGCCCCTAAATCTCCCACTAAGCGGCAAACTTGGGGAGAGCAATCAACCGGAACTGAATCATCTAAAACTGGTTCCGGAGAAAATCCCCCTGGATTGCTGGGAGTCGTTGGCATTGGGGGAGGTACATTGGCGGGGGCCGGATTAGTGGGATTTGTGACACTGCCCGGCATTTCAATGGTTAAAGGAATTCCTTGCAATGGCGGAGCTTTGGGCCCTGGGGGAGCCTGGGGAGCATTAACGGGGGGCACTGGGGTGATAGCAGGGGGGGGAGCCGTGATTTTCGCCAAGCTACGGGGGGCAGGATAGGGAAATAACCGTTGAAAAGATTGAATACGATAGTTTTTATCTTCCGGGGCAATGTCCCAAAGGGTTTGGTAATAGAAAAAAGCAGATCCCATCCCCTGGGAACGGGCCGCATAAACTTTTTCCCCCACTAGTTGCATAGGCACTTGCTTGGTGGGTAAACCAGTCAAAATACCGACGGCGGTGGGAATGAGGGTTTTTGCTTCCCGAAACTCAACCCGTTGGATGGGTTCGGTAAAAGTAGGCAAAGAAGTACGGTAAACCTGCACTATCACTTCATCAACGATGCCTTTTCTAATCCAATCCAACCAATCCTGTAAAAATGTGTTGTAGGCCAAATTATAGGTGGCGGGGGAAACGGAAAGAAGAATGTTGGGTTTAGCGGCTTTAATGCGGGCATTTAGTCCCACCATAAAAGCGGTAATTTTATCGGCTCGCCAGCGAATCCAGGCTGGATCTTTGGGATTGCTCGGGGGTGCTTTTTTTGTTTCCTGTTGGTAGAGGGAAATGGTGAAATTATCGTAACCAAATTCGTTGGGCAGGGCGGTGTGATCGTCGAATTGAACTCCGTCTAAATCGTATTTATTGACCGCATCCATCACCAGTTGGGTAATAAAGGCCTGTACCTGGGGGTGAAAAGGATTCATCCACATGACTTCTCCGGCGGCACTTATAGAAGTTTTACTGCCATCTTGCTTTTGGGTGAACCACCAGGGATGGCGTTTGACCAGTTCCGACATGGGGGGAGCCTTAAAGCCAAATTCAAACCAGGGCAAAACCAACATGTTGCGACGGTGGGCTTTGTCGATAATGTCCGCTAGCACGTCTTGACCCTGATCTCCCCTGGGGCTAAAGGGTTGTAATCCTTCCTTTACGGCAAATTCACTTTCGTAGAGAACATAACCGGAGTTCCAGACCACTGGATAAATGGTGTTGAAATTTAAATCCGCCAGCAAATTAACGGATTCAGTGGTGCGGCCCTGATCTAAAAACCGCACTGTGTCGTTATTGGTAATCCAAACTCCCCTAATTTCGGGAAAGGCATTTTGGGCTTGGACTTGATTAAGTAGAGGAAAGGGCTGGGCGATCGCCAAACAAACTAATAAACCTAAGAGGAAATTGCGTAAAAACGTCTGTCTGTAATAGGTGCAAAATCCGGAAGTAGATCCAAAACCTTTGTGAAAATTGGCGATCGCCATGGCGGAGTGAATTACAAGCTAGGGAGGAGAGAGTCAAGTTTAAATCTGACCTATCCTAGCGGATTTTGTTAGAAAAAATGGTCAATTTGCCTTTTGAACTGAGGCTAACGAGGCTAAGTATTGTAACAACGGTTTCAGGGAGAAACCTCGCCCATTGTTTATGATGAAAGATAGAAAAGCAATCGGGGATCAATGTAGTTACGGCGAAAAACAAAACAGAACTGCCCGATTAATCATATTTTTTGTTTTTGAGAAGAATTAAACGGACGTTACCAAGGTAAGGAGAGTGACGACGTTGCCCATTGTTTGGAGGAAGATTTTTATGTCTAATATTTCCGAGGGTCGTCAACGGGTTGTCATTTTGGGGGCCGCAGGGCGGGATTTCCATAATTTCAACCAGGTTTACCGGGATAATCCCGACTACGATGTGGTGGCTTTTACGGCTACCCAAATTGCGGGCATTGCCGATCGCCGTTATCCCCCAGCCCTAGCGGGCAAGTTTTACCCCCACGGTATTCAGATTATTGAAGAGGGGGAATTAGAACATTTTTGCCGGGAAAATCAGGTTGATCAGATAGTTTTTGCCTACAGTGATGTGGCCCATGAACAGGTAATGCACCTTGCTTCCCGCACCTTGGCGATCGGGGCGGATTTTGTCCTGCTGGGAACCGACCGCACCATGATCAAAGCCACTGTTCCCGTCATTGCCGTCTCCGCAGTCCGCACCGGTTGCGGCAAGTCCCAGGTCAGTCGCTGGTTATCCCAACGGTTACGGAAGTTGGGTTTGCGGGTCTGTGCCATTCGCCATCCCATGCCCTACGGTAATTTACAAAAACAGGCGGTGCAGAGGTTTGCCAAGCTAGAAGATTTAGACCAAGCCCATTGCACGGTGGAAGAACGGGAAGAGTATGAACCCCACATCCTGGCGGGCCATGTGGTCTATGCGGGGGTGGATTACGGCTTAATTTTTGAAAAAGCGGCTTTGGAAAGTGATGTCATCCTCTGGGACGGCGGCAATAATGATTTTCCCTTTGTGCATCCAGACTTACATATTGCCCTGGTGGATCCCCTACGTCCTGGGGATGAATCTCGGTACCATCCGGGGGAAACGGTGGTGAGGATGGCGGATATTGTACTGATTCCCAAAACTGAGGTGGCGACGGCGGAACAAATTGCCCAGGTTAAAGTTTCGATCGCCGATTTGAATCCCACCGCCAAAATCATCCAAGGGCGATCGCCGTTACGGTTGGAACCCGCCATGGATTTACGGGGAAAACGGGTAATTGTGGTGGAAGATGGCCCCACTACGACCCACGGGGGCATGGGCTTTGGTGCTGGTTACCAAGCAGTCAAAGATATTGAGGGCATTAAAATAGTTGATCCCCGACCCTACGCCGTACCGGAAATTGCCGCTGTTTACGCTAAATTTCCCCATCTAACTAAGATTTTGCCCGCCATGGGCTACTTTCCCGCCCAATTACAAGCTTTGGCAGATACTTTGAACGCCGCCGATGTTGATGTGGTGGTGTCGGGAACCCCTAGCGATCTCAGCCATTTGATCCAACTGAATAAACCTTTGGTGCGGGTTTTTTACGATTATGCCGAAGCCGATCAGCCCGGTTTAGGTGATCTTGTTGACAATTTTTTAGCCCAGCGGGGTTTAGGAGGAAAAAGCCATGAATCTTCCTAAAAATACAAAGCCCATTGTCATTGCCCTGGGGGGAAATGCCTTATTACAACGGGGTCAACCTCCCGAAGCGGAATTGCAAAAAAAGAATATTCACATAGCATCCCTGGCGATCGCCAAAGTTGCAGAACATTATCCCGTAGTAGTCACCCATGGTAACGGCCCCCAGGTGGGGCTACTGGCTTTGCAAGGGGAATGTGAAAAATCCTGTAAACCCTATCCCCTCGATGTATTAGGAGCCGAAACAGAAGGAATGATCGGCTACCTATTGGAGCAGGAATTACGAAACCAGTTACCGGGTCGAGATGTGGTGACGTTGTTAACCCAAATCACTGTTGATCCCCAGGATCCTGCTTTTCTTAAACCCACCAAACCCATTGGCCCGGTTTATACCCTAGAGCAAGCCCAACAATTGGCCCAGGAACGGGGTTGGGCGATCGCCGCCGATGGCCAGGGTTACCGTCGGGTGGTGGCTTCCCCGAAACCGCAACGGATTATTGAGTTGCCCACCATTCAACTATTGGTTAACAGCGGTGCATTAGTGGTTTGTGCCGGGGGCGGTGGCATTCCCGTGGTGATTAATGAAGCCGGGGGATTACAGGGGGTAGAAGCGGTAATTGATAAAGATCTAGCCGCCGCCCTGTTGGCAGAAAACCTCCAAGCCCAGGGATTATTGCTCCTCACCGACACCGATGGAGTCTATGAAAGTTGGGGCACAAACTACGCCCACCGTTTTGACCAAACCACTCCCAAAAATCTCCGCCGTTACCGTTTTGCGGAAGGTTCCATGGGGCCAAAAGTGGAGGCGGCCTGTCGCTTTGTGGAAAGAACTGGAAGTTGGTGTGGCATTGGCCAACTGGATCAAGCCCTGGCGATTATTAACCGGCAAGGAGGCACTGTGATTGCCAACGCATAGGTTAAAATCAGTCCTAACTGTCGTGGGCCCATTTATATTTTTTGGTCAAAAATATTCGTAAGAGTGTGTTTTAAAAGGCCCCCTGACCCTCCAAATTTGAGGGGAAACTAGATATAAGTTTCCTAGTATTACCGGAGCTTTAGTGAGGACATTTAGGGGGCAAACTCAAGACTTTGCAAACAGGCTCTTAGTCCCCTTATTAAGGGGGATTATTAATATTTATCTATCATTCATTTGACGATTTGGTATTACACCAAGAGAACTTAACAATTCTTGATGATCTTGCAGATCGCCAAAACAACGCAAAATCGTTCTGAATTTGGAATTGCTATTTACTTCTTTAGGGAGTTGACATACAATCCAATTCTGAATGATTTTCGATGATGCTCGTTTACAGAAAGTTGAATCTAAAGAGAATTATTTCAGGCGATTTAAGTTGATTTAAATTATTGTTCTTTAGCCCTTGCAACAACGACTCGGTAAATATCAAAGCCTTTACTGACTAACTTCCGATTAATCGTCCCATCCCTCTTGCCATGTCTATTTCTTCTTTATCCGATTGCCTGAGCAATGTTTACGCTTGTCTGTCCGATTTCGCTCTTACTGAGTCATTTTGGGGAAAATTTGAGTCAATTTACGGAACAGAATATGATCTAGCTAAGGCAGAGGTAATACAAAGTCGCTGGGCCAGTGGCGATTTTGGTGATTTACCCCCCATTGAGATTGTCAGCGGTGAGGTTTTAGGGTCTGCTGTTGGGGCCTATGCGGCCAGCAATAATACGATTTATTTATCAGATTTGTTTTTGAGGACAGCCTCCACAGAACAAGTTGTGACCGTCATTCTCGAAGAGATTGGTCATTTTGTTGATGCGTTGATTAATACCCAAGATAGCCCTGGAGATGAAGGAGAAATCTTTGCCGCGTTTGCTCAAAATATTGTTCTTAGCCCAACAGTTCTGGAAAAGCTAATAGCGCAAGCGGACCAAGCCGCGATCATGGTTGATGACCAATTGATTTGGGTAGAGACGTCGAATGGTAGTACACCTGCCCCTCCCATGCTTGCTCGTCCCGAAGATCGGAGCCGTTTCCAAGTCACCACGTTTGCCACTGGTCTAAACTTCCCTACAAGCATGACGACACTTGCCGACGGCTCGCTGCTGGTGGCCACGAGCTTGGGCGGAAATAATTCCTTCCTATTCGGGTCGAGTTCGGGGCGACTGGTGCGGCTCGTTGATGCGGACAACAACGGGGTGGCAGATGGACAAGCTCAGTTGATGGCGGACGGCCTGCCCGGACTGGTAACCAGTGTCCGCCGGGTTGGCAACCTTGTTGCTGCCCTCAGTTCACAAAATTTAGCGCAAGCGATCACGTTCTGGCGGACAGGGGATTCTCCTGGCGACTCGTTTTCGCCCCTTGGCCGGCTGAACTTCACTTTCCCCTCTGGCTTCGAGCACACGACCTACGCGCTTGCCACTCGTCAGTCGCCCGACATCCCCGGTGCCATCGAGCTCTATTTCAACGTTGGCTCCAAGGCAAATAGTAGCTCCACATTGCCGGCGGATACTGTGGGACTTGCAGGTAGCGGCGACATCAACTTTGCCTCTGCGGTGCTTAATGCTGACTCGATCTACCGCGTGCTCATAACCGATACGGGCTTCTCGCTCAACGTGGGAGTTCCACTGCAGATCGCTACCGGATGAAAGTGATGCCTTACCTATTCTTGCCAGCCTGGTTTTATTTGGTGCGGGTACCTGGGCAAAAAGGAGAATGAAACGTTAAATTTCCTCACTCATGTTCATCAATGCAAATTGCTGATCGCTTTGTTTATCTTGAGATTGAGAGACC
>CAVPII010000019.1:0-7229 GCA_963704945.1 uncultured cyanobacterium
AACATTAACCCTATCCCCCATGGCACAGTAGAAACAGCCTAGACAGAAAACCCCCACCATGACCCAATTCTACGTTGACCGCGGCGGAACCTTCACCGACATTGTTGCCGTAACCCAAGATCAAGCCTTAGCCCGTCGATGGGTCGGCGATCGCCGTTTTACTGTCTTCAGCGTTGCCAGCGGGGAAACTGTCATTTTGTATAAACTGCTGTCGGAAAACCCCGAACAGTATGACGATGCGGTCATCCAAGGCATCCGGGATATTTTAGGCATTGACCCCCAAGGGATGATCCCAGCGGAACAAGTTACCCTCGTCAAAATGGGAACCACAGTGGCCACCAATGCTTTATTGGAACGTAAGGGCGATCCGGTGGTGTTGGTGATGACAGCGGGGTTTCGGGATGGGTTAGAAATTGCCTATCAAAATCGCCCTGATATTTTTGCGCTGGAAATTAAAAAGCCGAGTTTACTGTACGCCGAGGTGATAGAAGCCACGGAACGGTTAGATGCAACGGGTAACGTTTTAATTGAGCTTGACCAGGCACTCATTGAGCGGGATTTACAACGGGCTTTTGACCAAGGATTTCGTAGCGTGGCGATCGCCTTAATGCACAGTTATCGTTATCCCCGTCATGAAATGATCATTGCCGACATTGCCCGGCGTATAGGTTTTAGCCAAATTTCCCGCTCTTCGGAAGTGAGTCCCCTGATTAAATACATTTACCGTGGCGACACCACAGTGGTGGATGCGTATTTATCCCCCTTGTTGCGGCGCTATGTCAATCAGGTGCAAAGCCAATTACCGGGGGTGACGTTGCAATTTATGCAATCCCACGGTGGCTTGGTGGATGCGGCCCATTTTCAGGGACGGGACAGCATTTTGTCCGGGCCGGCGGGGGGCATTGTCGGCGCAGTCAAAACGTCCCAGCGGGCCGGTTTTAACAAAATTATTAGCTTTGATATGGGGGGAACCTCTACGGACGTGGCCCACTTTAACGGTAATTATGAGCGGTTATGGGAAACGGAAATTGCCGGGGTGCGGATGCGGGTGCCCAGTTTAGCCATTCATACGGTGGCGGCGGGGGGCGGTTCCATCCTGAAATTTGACGGTCAAAAATACCAAGTAGGGCCAGAATCCGCTGGGGCCAATCCGGGGCCCGCTGGTTATCGTCGGGGTGGGCCGTTAACGGTGACCGATGCCAATGTGATGTTGGGTCGATTGCACAGTGCCTATTTCCCCCAGGTATTTGGGGAGGCGGGCAACCTGCCGTTGGATGAAGCAATTGTGCGGGCAAAATTCCAACAGCTTGCGGACGAGATTCACCGGGTAACTAATACCGCTACCCCCCCGGCGGCAGTGGCCGATGGATTTCTGGCGATCGCCGTTGAAAATATGGCCAACGCCATCAAAAAAGTAAGTTTACAGCGGGGTTATGACGTTAGCGACTATACCCTCTGTTGTTTTGGGGGAGCCGGGGGGCAAGTGGTGTGTCGATTGGCCGATAGTTTGGGCATGAAACGCATTTTTTTACATCCCTATGCCGGGGTTTTATCCGCCTATGGCATGGGATTGGCGGAACAGCGGGTGTTAAAAGCCATGACCATTGAAATGCCGTTAACCGAAGCAAATTTAAACAACTTATCTGAAAACTATAATCAGTTATTGCAACAAACTTTTTTTGATGGCCAAATCCCTGAAAAGATTGGGAACATAGAGAAAACCATCAATTTAAAATATGCTGGAACCGATACAAGTTTGGGTTTAGAGTTTACCGATAATTTAGCTCAATTACAACAACAATTTTCCCAGCAACATCAACAGCAATATGGCTTTTTACAATCGGGTCATCCCTTGGTGATTGCCTCCATTACCTTAGAACGAATTGAACCCCTAACACTACCCGCTGAACCCTGCTTAACGTCCCAAAAATTACCAGCTAAGCCCATCCAATTTGTTGAATTTTATGCCGAAAACCAATGGCAGAATATCCCCGTTTATCATCGTCAATCGTTACAGCCCCAGCAAACCATTATTGGCCCAGCCATTATTTTAGAAGGGACAGGTACCCTGGTGATTGAATCGGGATGGCAAGGCAAATTAGGGAATATTAACCCAGAGGGCATTCAACCCTGCTATTTGGTCTTAGAAAAAACTTCTCAAGTAAACCAGAAGCTACCAGATCTCCAAGCGTCTATTCCTTCTCAACTCCCTAACCAAGAACAGCATCAATTAATCTCCGTTACCAGCAAAAACAATCATAAAGTCGATCCTGTTAAGCTAGAAATATTCAATAATCTTTATCAGTTCATTGCGGAACAAATGGGGATTATTCTGCAAAATACCGCCGCCTCAGTCAACATCAAAGAACGCTTAGATTTTTCCTGTGCCATCTTCGATCAGTTTGGTGATTTAGTAGCCAATGCCCCCCATATTCCGGTGCATTTAGGTTCCATGAGTGAAAGTGTTAAAGCCTTGCTCAAAAGCCAACGGGAATCCATTCAACCCGGCAATGTTTATATTTCCAATAATCCCTATAATGGCGGCACCCATTTGCCCGATGTGACCATTATTACCCCGATGTTCGATGAAACTAATCAGACAATTTTGTTTTATCTCGCCTCCCGTGGTCACCAAGCCGATTTAGGCGGCATCACCCCCGGTTCCATGCCTCCCCACAGTCGAGATATCCGCCAAGAAGGAATTTTATTTGACAATCAATTATTAGTAAAAGCTGGGGAATTTCAAGAAGAAACTATTCGTAATCAACTTAGCCATAGCGCCTATCCCGCCCGTAATCCTGACCAAAATATTGCCGATTTTAAAGCACAAATTGCCGCCAATAATCGCGGTATGGCCGCCCTAGCCCAAATGGTGCATCAGTACGGCTTAGAAACGGTGCAGGACTATATGGCCCATGGACAAAATAATGCTGAACAGTCGGTTCGCCAGGCGATCGCCAATTTAAAATCAGGCCAGTTCACCACTGAAATGGACAATGGCATTCACATTAAAGTCACCATTACCGTTGAACAAGATACCGCCACCATTGATTTCACGGGCACATCTCCCCAGGGCGAACATAATTTCAATACGCCAACAGCGGTGGTGCAAGCGGTGGTTTTGTACGTTTTTCGTACCCTAGTCCGGGCTCCCATTCCCCTCAATGCCGGTTGTTTAAAACCGTTAAAACTGATTATTCCCCCCGGTTCTCTGCTCAATCCCCGCTATCCCGCCGCCGTTGTTGCTGGCAATGTGGAAACGTCCCAGGCGATCGCCGATACGATTTATGGCGCGTTGGGGGTCTTAGCCGCCAGTCAGGGCACAATGAACAATTTCACCTTTGGCGATGGACAATATCAATACTATGAAACTATTTGTGGGGGCAGTGGGGCCGGGGCAACCTTTAACGGCACGGATGCGGTACAAACCCACATGACCAATTCCCGTTTAACTGATCCAGAGATTTTAGAATCCCGTTTTCCGGTGTTGCTGGAACAGTTTGCCATTCGCAAAAATAGCGGTGGCCAGGGACAGTTTAGGGGCGGCGATGGCGTGATTCGTCAGCTACAATTCCGCCAACCCATGAACGCTTCCATTTTGTCTAATCGTCGTCGGGTAGCCCCGTTTGGGTTACAAGGAGGAGAATCGGGACAGCCTGGGGAAAACCGTTTGATTCGGGCCAATGGGGAGGAATTTATTCTAGACAGTTGCGTGGATGTGGCAATGCAAAACGGCGATCGCCTGGTGATTAAAACCCCAGGGGGTGGGGGATTTGGTGACAATAAGCCACCCAGGGAAATTTAACTTTTTTCGATGATGCCGCCCCCAAGTACCCGATCGCCATCGTAGAGTACGGCGGCTTGGCCGGGGGTAATGCCAAATTGGGGTTCATCAAACACTAACTTCAGCCGTTGACCATCCCAGGGAATGGCATCAACCGCCACCGGAGCAGAACGATATCGCACCTGCACTTCACAGCGAATGGGACTGGTGGGGCTCCCAATGGAAACCCAATTAAGCCTTTGCACATAACACTCCCTACTACCCGCACTATGGCGATCGCCAACCACAACTCGGTTCATCACCGGATCCAGTTTGACCACATAGAGGGGTTCCGGTGCCGCAATGCCCAGACCTTTCCGTTGGCCAATGGTGTAATGGTGGATGCCTTCGTGGTGTCCCAACACCGCCCCCGATAAGTCAACAATTTCCCCGGTTTTTGGGGCAATGTACTTATCCAAAAAATCCCGCATGGAGCCATGGGCTTCGATTAAACATAAATCCTGGCTTTCCTTTTTTTCCGCCGTACTCAGGGCAAATTCCGCCGCCAACTCCCTGGTAACGGTTTTAGTTTGTTCCCCTAGGGGAAAAATGGTCGAAGCTAGAATTTCCTGGGGCAAATCATAAAGAAAATAGGATTGGTCTTTTTGGCGATCCATTGCCCTTAATAGCTCATACCGCTGACTTTCCGGGTTAAAGCGAATGCGGCCATAGTGACCCGTGGCAATTTTATCAATACCTAATTCCTTTTGGGCGTAATTTAACATCGGCCCAAACTTAACCGACTTATTGCATTGGGAACAGGGTAAAGGAGTCACCCCTTCGCCGTAGCCCTGTACTAAATAATCAACAATATAATTTTGAAATAAGTCCCTGGTGTCAACAATTTCGTGGGGAATGCCCAACTGCTCACAAATAGCCGCCGCATCCACCAACCCTTCCGAGCAACATTGACCCTTGCCCTTCATCAACCACAACGTTACCCCCACCACTTCATAGCCCTGGCGATGCAATAATGCCGCCGCCACCGAACTATCTACTCCACCGGATAATCCCACCACTACCTTTTTGCTCATCGTTGCTGACCCTATCGGTGCTCCAAATTGAAAAATGCCCAGTCAAAAATAGACTCTAACCTAGCTTAACCCAGAAAAACTACCAACAAAAATGACCGCTAAACAAAATTTTGGCTTGATTGGCTTCAATAGTTTTCAAAGCGAGTATGGGGAGTAAAATCCGATAAACTTTCACAGCTCATAATACCCTGGTCAAAGGAAAATCTTTCTTGATCGGGATGGTAGTCGTTTAAAAAAGAATTTAAAGCAGTTGTTATATCTTGATAAACCACATTTTTTTTGCGTAGGGCCTGGTCTAAAAAGGGAACTAAAAACTCCAAAAAATCTTTGCTTACCACGGTGGCTAACTGGGCTTGATCGGTTAAGCAATCAAAACTTTTATCAATCATGCCATCTTTTTTGATTTGACAATTAGTTTGCCCTCGATGCCAAATCTGGTCATCTTCCAAAATAGAGCCACCCCCAAAATCATGCGGACTAGGAAATATGGTGTGGACACAACCAACGGAATAGAGAGAAGCTCCATTGCGACCAAAATAGGGGGTACGAAAGCTACAAATATCTTTTAATAATAAGGTGGTGGGATCCCGTTTGGTATGGGCAGGGGCAAAAGCATCCTGGAGAGTATGGAGGCCAGCCCCAATAAATTTAAAGCCTAGTTGTTTGCGATCATAGCGCCCGAGATCCTTGGCAATGTCCCGTTTTTCCGCCATTACTTCAATACCATAAAGCACTGTATTTTTAATAAAGTTATGGGATAAAAGACAGGACTCCTTAGCACTAATGGATTCTTGTTGATTATCCCCTAAGTAATTACGGGTAAAATGCATAATCTGGGAGCTATTGTCACTATGATCAATAACTCTTTTCATGATATATTCCTGTTCTTCAGGGGAAAGTAAACTCCATTCTTCCCCTAGTAAGATTTTGATTAAAATTTTTGACAATTCCAGATCAATACGGTGAAAATCATTAACAACATTGCCATAGGTGAGGGGGTGGGATAGATAACTTACGCCCCCAACATAATCCCCATAAAAGACCCTAGTGAGCTTATCTTCACTCTCCTTCAATTCTTCCAGGGCAAATTTTGTTAGATATTCATGCCCCGGCACAATATAGCTCGAAAAAGCATGGGCTTTTAATGCTCCCCAGGATATTAACCAAGCAAATCCCAGAAAAAATAGATATTTTAGGGAAAATACTTGCTTCATCATAGCCTCCGAATAAACCCGAACTACCCCCCAGCTACCTGCGGTAAAGTTCAAGGGATATTACCGGAGTCAGCCTGGGTTTCCGATATCACAGGCAATTGCCCACTAAGTAACGGAAAAAATAGCTCCCGATTGAGCCGGCATAGTTACAGTCCAACCTGATACAGTTTGTTTTAGGTTGCTTCCGTCATCAGTGGCAAAAACACTTTTAACTATAACTATTCTATCTAATTTATCTGAACCGAAGATGTCTTGGCATAAGGAAATATCTGTGCCAGTGTCACTGCTATTAACGGCAATAATTAACTTTTCAGAGCCATACTTTCTTTGGAAAACATAACCCATGGCCTCCGTTGCCAAAATTTGATAATCTCCCATCTGTAAAGATTGATAACGATGGCGGAGGCTAATTAATTGGCGATAAAATTCCAAACAATCTAAATCCCAATCAACTTTTTTGGGAAAAGTACGGCGACAATCGGGATCTGCTCCCCCCGCTAGCCCCACTTCGTCGCCGTAGTAAACACAGGGGGCCCCAGGAAAGGTAAACATCAACAAGGTGGCTAAATTGACACTCCGACGATCGCCGTTGGCCAGGGTTAGTAACCGGGCGGTGTCGTGGCTATCGAGTAGGTTCAGTTGGGTTAGTTGAATATCTCCGGGGTGCCGTTGCAGTAAATCAGTTATTTTCTGTCCATATTCCGCCGCCGTTAAAGCGGGGTAAGGCTGATATTCTTGCCCCCGTAGATGTTGTTTATCTAGGCGATCGCCAACGGTAAAGGCCACCGTCGCTTCGGTGAATTGATAATTCATTACCCCATCGAACTGACTACCATCCAACCAAGCACTGGCATCGCCCCAAATTTCCCCCACAATGTAGGCTTCCGGGTTGACCGCTTTCATCCGTTGACGGAATTCCTGCCAAAATCCCTCTGCTTTCACGCAGTCCGGCACATCTAACCGCCAACCATCAATGCCTTGGGTGAGCCAATATTCCCCCACCCGCATTAAATATTCCCGTACTTCTGGATTGTCATGGTTGAACTGGGGTAAAGAACGGAGGCCAATCCAGCCCCGATAGTTAGCAGGGAGGGAACCGTCATAGGCAGACAGGGGCCATTTTTCAATGTGAAACCAATCTAACCAAGGGGAATGGGG
>CAVPII010000020.1:0-19557 GCA_963704945.1 uncultured cyanobacterium
GACATTGATTGCAGTAGCTACGGTGATCCTTCCAGAATGCGGAAGCCATGGCCCTGAGAAGATGTTGCGCCAAGTTTGGTCTGGGCCGTGACCTATGGCGGAAAGATAAGCCCCAGCCCCTACAAATGGGACAACGGCAACAAAGGGAAAAACAACCAGTTTTGGCCCCTGGCACCATCTCACGGGAGGAATGGTTCGCCCGGAAAAACAAAGCCTAAACAATGAATATTAGTCAATTATCGTAATTAAGCGGCTATCTTCTGACGACTTGGTAATAACTCACCTAATCTTTGGCCAGTAAGAATTAATAACGTAGAAAGGTCTGAACTGCCCAGGGATCTCACAAAAGTACCTAGGTCAAGATTGCCAGCAAGAGCTGAATAATATTCATCGGCAAACCCTGGGGAAAGACGATCTGCGGCTTCCACCAAACGCTTAAAAGTTTCAAGGGTAGGCGACTGCTTACCATTAAAAACCTCAGATAGATAAGACGCATTACGTGCCGCTTCCAATGCCAAGACCTTATTTTGAATCTTGTGACACTTCAGCTTAATCAAGAAAACTTGTAAAAAATCTCTTTCCATAATCTATCTCTTAACCAAATAGGGGTAATATATAATTTGGTTATGACCAAACATATTTGGCTATCTCTAACGTATCACATTATAGGGGAAGCAAATACACGAATGACCTTTGCAAAATTACCCAACCTAGAACTATTATGCCACACTCCTTTAAACCAGCGTCGGCAAGCCGGAAAGCCAGGGATGGACCCAGAGATTCAGTGGCTATTACTAGCATTCATAAAATTTATGAGTTTTTGTATATTGAATTGACTTTTTTGCTCTAGTTGTTTAGTTAAAAAGGTACAAAGTATTTCAATTTATCTACTCCTGCTCGGCAACCAACGTCGATGAATCCTTTACAGCTACAGCTGATAGTTTTTACCCCAATCACAAAAACTCCGCCACTGCCTCATTTCCGCAAATACAGGGAAACAAGCTTTTAATTCCCTGAAAACAGCGAGATTTGAAGGGCAGGGTTGAATTTTAGCAATTTTACTCCCACCGTTTTTTTATCCATTTATCCCAATAAAAAAGGCGACGGGTGGTCAAGACCCTCGCCAACATAATTTGAATAAAGATGGAACTATTCTACAAGCTTTCGATTGAAACGATTGATACGATTTTAGAAAGGGGCTTCCAAGTCCACCGCAAAACCCTCCTCTGGTATCTCTGCAAGCTTAATCCGTTTGGCGATCGACCTGTACAAATTACTTGGGAAAAAGCCAAGGAAGCCATTGGGATCAGCAAAGCTACATTTTACCGAGCCTTAGCCCAACTTAAGGAAACAGGGTTACTGATTTGCGGGTCTTTACGGGGTTTTTCCGTCAGTCTCAAAAATGAGACAAGTTTCTCAAAAGTGAGCGAAGAGTCTCAAGAATGCGTCTCCCAGTCTCAAAAATGCGACTCCACCTTATATATAGACTTAAAGACTTTCTCATACTCTCCAGAACGCCGAGCGAGGAAAAATGCAAAATTCCACATTTTCCGGAAAGCAATACAAATGACCGAGACGGTTCTAGGGAAATCAAAAACCACCGAAAAACCAACTACGGCAAACATTAGCCAAAACTCTCTTGTCAAACCGATAAGTCAGGGAGAGGAGAAATATTCCGCCGCCCTTCGTACTAATAAGCGCACTGAAAAATTCAGGTTTGATTGGTTGCCAGAAGGCCCCTGGAATATTGAAAGGCAAGCTAAATGCCAACTTTTCGGGATTGGTTAGCAAAAAAATGGATTAGTCAATATGGGGGGACTTTCACGACAAACAGGCGGATGTGTTTAGCCCACTTCAAGAAAGACCCGGCTAATTTGCCCATTCCACTAGGTGTATCACCACAACGAGTTTGCCCATCGGGTGGAAAATACCAAAATCCGCCTTGATAATGGCTTCCAAATCCCCGAAGTCCAGCAAAATAACCTAATCACCCACCAACGGGCAGTCAAGGCAGTTTCTAGCCCCGGAAATGAATCCTGTGGCAATGGTGGCTCCCGTGGTGGGGCCGATGCTTCCCCCAGCTCGGTGGAAGAAGTTACTAGGGGTGTGGAAAGTGTCGAACCTGTGGCCGCCTTATCCCCTAGTAAAAATTTTGATTGCGAACCCTCTCCCTGGGACAATGACGCTCCCACAGAGGAATCCCAAGAAGTTACTGGGGGTGTGGAACCAGTGACAGACTTATCCGTCTAGTAAAAATTCGGGGGCAGACTTAGGTTGCTCGGAATTTTTACTAGGGGACAAGTCTGTCACTGGTTCCACACCCCCAGTAACTTCTTGGGATTCCTCGGTGGGAGCGTCATTGTCCCAGGGAGAGGGTTCGCAGTCAGAATTTTTACTAGGGGATAAGTGCGCAACAGGTTCAACACTTTCCAAACCCCTAGTAACTTCTTCCACCACTGGGGGAAGTATCGGCCCAACTACAGGAGCCACCACCGCCACAGGATTCATTTCCGGGGCTAGAACTGCCTTGACTGCCCGTTGGTGGGTGATTAGGTTATTTTGCTGGACTTCGGGGATTTGGAAGCCATTATCAAGGCGGATTTTGGTATTTTCCACCCGATGGGCAAACTCGTTGTGGTATTGCTCCCAGCGAATGGGCAAATTAGCCGGGTCTTTTTTGAAGTGGGCTAACACATCCGCCTGTTTGTCGTGGAGAGTTGCCTCGATATTGATTAAGCCATTTTTTTGCCAACCAGTCCCGAAAGTTGGGGTCTAGCTTGCCCTCAATATTCCAGGGCCCTTCCGGTAGCCAATCAAATTTGAACTTTTCAGTGCGTTTATTAGTACGGCGGGCGGCGGAATATTTCTCCTCTCCCTGACTTATCGGTTTGACAGTTGAGTTTTGCCTAACCTCTGCCGTAGTTGGTTTTTCCGGGGTTTTTGGCTTGAACTAATTGCCTCGGTCATTTGTATTGCTTTCCGGATCTAGGAATTTTGCATTTTTCCTCGCTCTGGCCGTCTGGAGAGTATGAGAAAGTCTTTAAGTCTATATATAAGGTGGAGTCGCATTTTTGAGACTGGGAGACGCATTCTTGAGACTCTTCGCTCACTTTTGAGAAACTTGTCTCATTTTTGAGACTGACGCAAAAACCCCGTAAAGACCCGCAAATCAGTAACCCTGTTTCCTTAAGTTGGGCTAAGGCTCGGTAAAATGTAGCTTTGCTGATCCCAATGGCTTCCTTGGCTTTTTCCCAAGTAATTTGTACAGGTCGATCGCCAAACGGATTCAGCTTGCAGAGATACCAGAGGAGGTTTTGGGTGGACTTGGGAAGCCCCGTTTCTAAAATCGTATCAATCGTTTCAATCGAAAGCTTGTAGAATAGTTCCATCTTTTATTCAAAT
Organism: uncultured cyanobacterium; assembly: GCA_963704945.1. GTDB lineage: Bacteria > Cyanobacteriota > Cyanobacteriia > Cyanobacteriales > Microcystaceae > Synechocystis. The sequence goes on from CAVPII010000020.1 coordinate 3,403, forward strand.
TTATGTTGGCGAGGGGTGTTGAACTACCCTTCGCCTTTTTTATTGGGGTAGAGGATAAAAAAACGGTGGGAGTAAAGTTGCTAAAATTCAACCCTGACCTTCAAATCTCGCTTTTTTCAGGGAATTAAAAGCTTGTTTACGTGTATTTGCGGAAATAAGGCAGTGGCGGAGTTTTTGTGATTGGGTTAAAAAACTATCGGCCTGTAGTTGTAAAGGATTCATCGAGGTTGGTTGCCGAGCAGGAGTAGATAAATTGAAATACTTTGTACCTTTTTAACTAAACAACTAGAGCAAAAAAGTGCCTTCAATATACAAAAACTCATAAATTTCATGAATGTCTGGTGATAGCTGAATCTCTGGGCCATCCCTGGCTTTCCGGCTTGCTGACGCTGGTTTAAAGGACTGTGGCATAATGGTTTTGGGTTGGGTAATTGTGGAAAGGTTATTGGGATTTGCTTTCCCTGATAATGTTAGACGTTAGAGAGTAGACAAATATGATTATCTTATAACGATAATCTATATTACCGCCTAGTTGGTTATAGAAATATGAATTATGCAAAGAGATTTTATACAAACTTTAGAGATCGAAGCTGAATGCTGGCAGAATTCAGAAGTAAGGTCTTGGCAGTTGGAAGCGGCCGTAGTGCATCAATATATTTCTGAGGTTCTTAATGGTAAGCAGTCAGTCCTTCCATTGATGACTTTCAAGAGTTGATTGAAGCTGTGATCGTCTTACGTCCTGGTTTTGCTGCTGATTATTATTCATCTCTTGCTGGCATCTTGACCTAGGTACTTTTGTTGAGATCTCTGGGCAGTTCTGGATTTTCTAGCTGTTCATTAATTCTGCTACTGGCACAAAGATTAGGCGTGATGTTAGTTACTAAGTCGTCAGTAAGATATCCGCTTAGATTACGATAATTGACTAATATTCATTGTTTAGGCTTTATTTTTCCGGGCTAACCATTCCTCCCGTGAGATAGTGCCAGGGGCCAAAACAGGTTGTTTTTCCCTTTGTTGCCGTTGTCCCATCTGTAGGGGCTGGGGTTTATCTTTCCGCCATAGGTCACGGCCCAGACCAAACTTGGCGCAACATCTTCTCAGGGCCATGGCTTCTGCATTACTGGAAGGATCGCCGTAGCTACTGCAATCAATGTCTTCGGTGCCGGTGGCCTGGCGGGTAATGCTCCGGTCTTCCCCATGGATCGTTAGGCAGCCAGTGAGGGTCAGGCGGTTACCAATCTGTTGGGTGTCAATAATCAGCCATTCCCAACCCCCCAGGCCACAAAGATCGTCCAATAGGTCTGCCAGGTCATACCAGGCCACATAGTCAATGCGGTTCCCCTTCAGTGACTTTTGGCTAATGAATTGGGGGGCAATGGGTTCCCTTAAGTTTTCCAGAATTTCGGCAAGGAGCATGGTTTGTTATCCTTAAGGTAAGTATTTGAGTGGTGGCCTTCGTGGTTCGCCATTTTTTTTGGGCCGTTTTTAGACTTGCCCAGGTCTTCGGATTTACTTGATCATTACTGAATATTCTTCAACGATCTGATAATTGAGCAAAGGAACAATCAGGGTTAGCTCTGAACGTGTTTTTTTAGTTCCGATAGTCGGGGGCTAATTTCGACTTTCATAAATGTCGCTGGTAAGTCTTCTGGGGGACAATTTAAAACAACCTTTGCAGGTTTTTTCCGTAGCGATAAATTAGCATAAACTCCAGTAATTTTCTTTTTATTTAACTTTTGCATATTGCTAAGAAGATAATTCCGTAGTTGTTGGGCTTGCTTTTCTGATTGTTCTGCTAAATCCCGTAAGCGTCGGTATTCATTTTTACGGGCTTCTGCTAGGGCTTCTAGGTGTTTGACATAGGCGGCAACATTACAGGCTTTAAAATCAAACTCTTTGCCAGTGGATAACCAAGTTTCTAGGATTTCTCCCATTAACTTATCTTTCTCAGACTCGCTTAAATCTTCCCGGTCTTGAATGTCTGTAATCTGGTCTTCAAGGCTTATTATTTCGCCGGACAATTCCCAAAGTTTAGGGGTATTGTTCGGTGGTTTTAGTTGCAGTTGTCATGGTAAAAATCCTTAAGTATTTGAGTGGTGAGCAGTTTTAGGACGTGCTGAGGTCGCTTTACTAGGGATTAATATCCCCATTGGGATTCTTGACGCTCAATTTCTTTAGCTAAAAGCTCGTCTTCAACCTCTTGGGGCATTTCTAGGACTCGCAGTTCTGGTCGCTTGATCATGTTGTTTCGGATCAACATTTTTAAGACGTTCTTAGCGTGGGCTTCTGTCATATCATCAACGGCAATTGGGCCGTTTTTGCTGTTCCATACTGTCATTGATGATTTCCTCTGAGATTTTGATAAATTCAAGGTGAAATTCTTTAGTCCAATGGATGCTGAGAATTTTTGCACATTCTTTTGAAAACACTTCCACTTTCATTAAGTTTTCTCCAGATTTTCTAAGATTGCCTGGGCGTTTTCACCGAGTCGAGAGCGGGTTAACAAGGGGCTAGGTTTAAACCATTTTTGCAGTTGGCATAATCGGAGATAAAGGGGACAATTCTGGCCAGAATGGTTTTCGGAAAGATAAATAAACCAAGCCTCTGCAATGTCAAAGCGATCAAAATACATAATGATTGTCCTAAGTATTTGAGTGGTGGAAGCCCCAAGGGGGGCTAGGGATTTTACTAGGGGTTAAGGTTTAAAATTCCAACCAAGCCCGGTGGTAGTCATCGGTTTCTTGGCGGGAATAATAGCGGTCATCGTCGGCTAGTTCTTCCTCAGTTAGAACGCTTTCAATCTGGGCTAATAAGTCGTAAGGATTTGAGAAAGTTAACTGTCATTTTTGGCAAACTCTAAAGCCTTCTCAATCACTGCAATGATCGGGTTTTCTTGGGTTTTGTTTTCCCGGTCAATGAAATAAAGGCAACGTTGAATGGCTTCTTTGGTGTCGTGGTGCATAGTAAAAAATCCTTAAGTATTTGAGTGGTGAGCAGTTTTAAGGACGTGCTGAGGTCGCTTTACTAAGGGTTAATGGCGGCTAAAAACATGAACTTGTTTATAACTAACTTCCACACCATAAAAACTATCTATAAACCAATCATGGGCTAGTTTTTCAAAGTCAATATAAAAGCTATTTAATCCTGCTTTTTCAATCGCTTCTAATTGTCCTGTTTGTTCAAACCAATCATAAACAAAATCTTCCTCACTTTCATATTCTCCATGGTAATAATCCTCAAAATTTTCTATGGTGTCGTAATAGTTGTAATAAGCGGCCATTGCTTCTCCATGTTCTGCTAAGGCTTGCCCTAATTTTGCAACGGTTTCAATGTCTTCATATTCGCTTAATTCAATTCCCCCAAAGTCTTGATGGTCGTGAATCGCCCATTCTTCTGCTCCTGTTTCCGGGGAAGCTTTAAGCATGGCTTCAATTTCTGCCATTATTTCTTCCTCTTCTTGATTGGCATTAATCCATTCACCGTGTAACAATCCGGCATTATAAGAAGCAAGGCAAGCAACATAAATTTCAGGGTTTAACATGATAAAAATCTCCGTAAGTATTTGAGTGGTGGAAGCCCCCAAGGGTGAGGGCTATTTTGTTTTAGAATGGGCAATAATCCCGGTGTTTGATAATTTGCTGAATTAGGTTTTCTAATTCCCTTTTCAGGTCATCTTGTTTGGTTTCTTGTGCTAGTTCTGACAGTTGTCGTCGTAACGTTTCTAAATCTTTCATTAGATTGAAAACCCCCAGTCTTTGCAAATTTCGTTTAATTCTTCTGCAAAGGCTTCACCGTCTTTTCCTTCCCGGTAGTCAAGAATTGCTTCCTTGACTTCCTCCCACATTCCATCAGGTAGTTCGCTTCGCATCATCGAACAGACTGCGGCGATCTCTTTTGCTTCTTGAATGGTCATAAAATCTCCTAAGTAGTTGAGTGGTGGCTTGGGTTTTCTCCCTTGCTATCTCTTATTATAGCGTGGTTCCGTGCATTATAATAATAACTAATATTTACAAAACTTTATAGCGTGGTTCCGTGCTATATTTGAATCGCAATTATCAGAGGTGTTTTATGGGTCGTGGTCGTCCTGGCGGTAATCCAGATTTAAAAAAATATCGAATTCAAAACTGATAGGGAAGTACCTTGTACTGCTCAAATTTCGTTGCGAATTACCCCAGAGCAAAAAGAAAAGCTTTATGCTGTTCCAGACTGGCGGGAAATGTTGCGCAAAAATTTGAAATTATTGCTACCAATGATTAACCCCCACCAACAGGCAGGGGCTGAACGCTAGGCAAAAAGAGACAACTGGACAGCGGCAGGGCGGGCCACCCACCAACCACCCCCCAGGGAGACAAAACCCCAGCCAGCAGGGGGAGAAACACCGGGCGGCAGGAAGGCAAGCAACGACAGACCAGACCCCAGGGCAAAGGCGGCAGAGGCCCAAGACCCAGAACCCAAGCCCACAAAAGCAACGGGAAGACCGGGCCGAAGGCAACAACCCGGCAGGGCAACTGGGCCGCAGGGAAGAAACACCACAGACCGGCCGAGCCACCAGCAGAAACGACGGCAGAAACCACCGCCACCGACCGACGGGCAAAGGCAGAACGGCCAGCCCCCCACTGACCAGAGGCAACGGAAAAAACCTGGGCCGCAGGAAACAAACCCCGGGCCACGGCATCGGCACCAGCCGCACAACCAACAAAAACGCTGGCCGAAGGCAGGAACGGCGGCAGAAAGGGAACGGAGAGCGGCAGACAGAACAACGGGGAAGGGAGCGGGAACCGGAAAAACCCAAGGCAGGGGCGGCGGCAACAAGGGACAAAACCGCAGGGGGGCAGGGCAGAAACGGACAACACAGGGCAACCCCCAGGGGGAAACACCAACAACCCCATTATAGCGTGAAACCACGCAAAAAGCAACCCAGGGCAAGGCGGACGGGGCACCCACTGACCAACCCCCAGGACGGCAAAGGCACACCCCCCCGTGATTGTTGAAACTCCACGCCCCTCCATCCCACAGATAAGGCTTGGGTCAAGGCAAGGGCCGAACCGACCAATAATAAATGCCCCGCAGGGGCAACCACTAGAAGGAGGGTGAAGGTGGAGTTTACCCTTGCCGGGAAGAAGCGTGGTATAATGTTACTAACAGGGGGTGATTAATCTACTAAAAAATCACACTTTTTTATAAAACTTTTCTAATACTTAAACTATATCTTTCCCCAATTACTTTTACTACTCCATGACTTTTTTTACCATCTATTTCATATATTCCTCCATCTTCTAATATTTTTCTTTCTCCATCATATTCAAACACACAAACCCCACTATTTACAATAACTACTTTTTTATCAAAACAATCTCTATCTCTATGTAAATTTAATTTACTTCCATCTCCATATCTCATCAATAATAAACTATTAAAATCTTCTCCATAAAATTCCAAACATCTTTTTTTCAAACCACTATCTATTTCTAATCCTTTAAATTTTTCATTTTTCCCCAATTCAATTCCAACCCCAAACCAAACCATTTTCCTATCTTCTTTAATTTCTTTACCAAACCATTTTTCTTTAATCATCAAATTATTTTTATCAACACACCAATTTTTAAATTTTACTTTTTCTACTTCTCCTACTTTTTAACATCTTTTTCTCCTTTTAAACTTTCTTATATTATATCATTTTTTCTTCTACAATTAATACATCAAATTACTTTTATTTTCAATACACCAATATACCCTTTCTCTCCTCTCTTTTTTCTCTTCCATTCCCCACTAAGTTTTTTTTTGCCCAAGAAAAATAAAAATCATATTCCAAATAAAATTTTTTCCTTAAATGGAATGACACCAAAAAATTTTGACGAATATGATAAAATTCCTTGTTGCAAAAAAAAACGGTATTTCCCGATCTTCGATTCCTTAGAATCAAAAATTAAAACATCGAATCCGCTCATCTTTCTTGCTTTCCGAAAAAAGACCTGCGGGCTAATCAACCCGTGACCGCTGACTTTGACCGGACTACAAAAAGGGGGAAGGGTTAGGGAAGGGGGTGTTCCCCCCCCCTCTTGTGGCTTTGGGCAGGTTTTTTGCGGGGTACTAAGGATATGGGCAGGTAGTCCAGTGAAATATTTATTGCTCTGATCAACTAGACCACAGGGTTTTATCGTCGAATATTAGAAACGCCTCTTGCTTTCTCTCGCCCCCACCCGGGGGCCGCCGGTCAATATCCTGGGTGTTTATAGTTAGCTTTCGTCCGGCGGGGGGGTGGGGAGGCAGTAAAAAAAGGGAGGGACGACGACCATAAAGTGCCGGGAACCATGTCTTCATTCTTGCTTTCTTGATATTAAAGTTTATTATTTTTATCAAAATTAATTGTTTTTTCTTTGGGTTAAATAAAACTAAAAATATGCTCAAATTTATAGTCATTGCATTACTTGCTGGATTAGCAGGCTATGCTCTTGGTGTTATGGCCGGAATCTTCATTGTCAACAATTTTTCTACTAATGTTCAGGACAAACCCTTAGAATTAGCGATGACCTCAATCTTTTTCTTTGACCCAGTTGGAGCTTTGATAGGATTGACTATTGCAGTTATGTATCAACTTTTGCGCCGATATTTATAAGTTCTTTATATCCCTTATAAAAACTGCCTACATCCTCAATGCACGGTGGTAATCCACGGTGCCATCAAATCTAAACCCCACAGAAAGACGGGCTTTAGCCGGGCGGACTTTCCCGACATCAGTGACCAACAAAAACTTTTGGCGATCGCCATTAACCTCTAGTAAAACTTAGCGATCTTCCAGAGAGCCTCTACGTGGTGTGCCGACCAACCTGTGATTGAATCAGTCGGCAGTCTAATTTTTGCGAATTGTTCCTTGCCAGTCTCTGAAGCTTTTACCTGAATAGAGGGATAATCCAGGCAGCAACAAGGCTCACCAAGATGAAAATTTCTAGGTAGAGCATCGCCGTCACTGTTGAAATTCCATTGTGGGAGGCTCCAAGCTCCATGTTGAATTTGTGACCACCATTGGGCAACATGACTTGGCCAAAGAGCTGGGCTATCTTTATCACGAAACTTCCAGGTCAGCATAGAAAGCAGCAACGGTGTGCCCCCTACCCTGGCATTGATCAGCAGATGGAGCAATATCGCACCCACCATGACCAACCACGAAATTAGGTGGGCGTAGTACCAGCCATGGTGGAGTTCCCCGTTGGGTAACCAGGTTTCGCCCATCATTTTGCCGCTGAATAAAGCAAAGGTTAATCCTAACAAAGCTAGGGTATTAGTGATACGATTTAGGCTATACCACCAGATAGGTGTGCCGACTGAGGCTAGTTGGCCTATCGTGCTTGGTTGTACTAATCGTCGTTGCCCCCGGTGGAAAGCGTAGATCACAAAAGCTGGAAATATCAGCAAAGTCCATAATCCAAAAGTGCCATGGATGCCTTCAATATCAGGGTAAGAGGGCAGAGGAATGCGGCCCCAGCGTCCATCGTAGGTGTCGTAGGTCCAATAGGCGGTCAGAATGGCTGCAATCAGGCATAATCCCGTAAGGCCATGCAAAATTCTGAGTAGGAAAGGTTGATAGGGATAGGATGGTGTTCTCTTCTTAATCATTGGTTAAATGACTGGATTGAAAGATAAAGGAATAGTTTCAGAAAGCAAAATAGTTCGTTTCAAAAGTTTTCTATGGCAGTAATAATCCCAAAAGCAATAAATAGTACACCGCCAAGGGTAGTCAGTAGCCTTTCGGAAATATGACCGGCAATGAGTTTTCCGCAGGCCACGGCGATAGCAGCGCAAATGGCATGGCCCATAATGGCTCCTAAAAGCACTCCATAGGGATGGTGAGAAGAAGCCAGGGTAATAGTAGCGATTTGAGTGCGGTCTCCCCACTCGGCCACGAAGGTAAGTGCAAATGCTTCCATTACGATTGCTCTAGCAGACCAGAGGACGACACCCTGTTCTCGTTGTTCAACCACTTCTAGAGCTTCTGCTTGCTCTCCGTCTAGGACTTCTTTTCCAGACATACGGCTAGCATCGTAGAGGAGTTTTAAGCCGAAACCGATAAACAGAGCTACAGCAATGGCTTGAACATAGTGCTGGGGAAGCAAAGAAGTTAGTTGGCCAATCCCAACAGATAACAAAGTCATGGTGGCCAACGCCGCCGTTGCCCCGATAAATACCCATCGTCGGGGGTGCCGCATCGCCAAAATAGCGGCAATAAAAAAGGTTTTGTCACCGAGCTCTGAAAGCGTAATCAGTAATAGCCCGGACGTGAATCCCGTCAAAAAATTCATGCTTTACTCCAACCAATAGTGGATTGAGTAGGCATGACGGATATCTGGAAAGACCCCACCAAGCCCACTCTTTCCGTGGACTCAGTGAAGGTCTCGCTGACAAATCAGAAAACTAATTTGCTATCTGAACCAGGCTCATCACCAGTATGTTGATTCAGATAACGGGCTTTTATAGCCCAAGCTACTCCCCTTCAATAGCCTAAACTCTACCACAATTGGGAGCAGCCATCGGAAGCATTTCTCCAAAGTCCAGGGCTATTGCCCCTAGCGGTATTGACGCAGACCTCTGACCCGACATTAAAATTGAGGGAAGTGGCGACTGTGTTGGATCAGATTGAGGATAATCGAGTTAAGGCAAATCTCATGGCAGCAACCTCAGTTTTTGGAGGAATTTTGCTGGCCCCTGAGCATTATTAAGACAATTTTAAGGAGTGAAATTATGAAGGAATCCGCTGTCTATCAAGAAATTTTAGAGGAAGGTAAAATTGCAGGGAAACTGGAGGGTCGGCTGGAAGGAAAATTAGAGGGGAAACTAGAAGGCAGGCTGGAGGCGAAACTAGAAACCATACCTCTGCTGAAAAAATTGGGTCTTACAATCGCCGAAATTGCCAAGGAGTTAGACATTGATGTTGAACTGGTTAATCGGTTTGTCGCTAACCAGAATAATTAAGGGTTGATAGAGTTTTTGACGATCGCCATGACGGATAAGCTCAAGGCGGCGCACAAGGGGCAACCACCGTAGAGTTCCCCGCAAGCAAGGTTTAGGGTTGTTCCTTCGGTGTTGAGCAATTATTTTTCCCCGCCGCTATACTGGCAAACCCTGTGGAATGGGGGAAAATATTTCTTCAGATTTCTTGGGTTATATGGAAAGCACTTTTTGTTGTCGTGTGAAAGGATTTTGATTTAGCCATGATATTCCATTAAAAAAAACTTATATTTGTTTTGTATCTATTATTCCTCAACCGCACTATTAACTAAGTAATCAAATAAATTTTCTTTAATAACTGTTTCCATATCATATAGATATTTCCAAAATTCGTCTTTCCAATCAATTCTATAATCACAAATACACATAAAATTATTTATAAACCGGTTGTGATTAATTTTACTGTCATAAAGGATGTAATCTAAACAATCGTAGAATTCACCAGTTAGTAAAAAAGCAACAAGTGACATTATTATGTTATATCGTAGGTTATTTCGATCCAAAATAATCAACTTAAATAAATCATAAATATTAATGAATTCATACCGGTTATATATATGTTTATAATTTTCTTCAAGAGAAAAAATAAATTCTTTTAGAAAAATTAGACTTTCATTAAATGACGCTAAAATTATTCGACGCAATAATAGTTCATCTACAAAATTATCCTCTTTTAAATCAGAAAGTAAAATAATATCTCTAATTTTTTCCATGGCTATTTGAGGACCATAGTTTTCTTTCATTAAGCGAAAAGAGTCAATGGTAAGAAAACACGAAAATCTTTTATACTTAACTTCATAATCATCTAGATTACGAAACATAGAAGTTGTTTGTTCATACATGTGGTCAACATCAATAAATCGCATTTGTCGATACCACTTAATGTTAAGGGATCGTTCAGAATCTGGACTCATTGGATAGACATTCTTAACTATTTCCCAAAAATATTCCTGCTCTTCTTTAGGACAACATATAAGTCCTATACTTTTATAATCAAATTCAAAACCTTGACTGTCATTAATATTTAAAACCCACTCTCTTTCCCATGTAAAACCTCCTTTTGAATATATCTCTCCATTATCCGTTAAGATCTTTCCCTTAATTCATATAGTATTTGTTCTATACTATTTATATTTAAACCATATTTTATAGCTAATTCATCTCTTTGTGCCTTATTTAGAGAGTCTACTTTTAAGAGAGATTCTTTAACTAACTTTATCATTTCTTTCTGTAAATAAACAGCTTGCTTAACTCCCATATCAATAAGAAAATTTTTCATAAATCCTATTCCATATTTTATATTCTTACCCCCTTTATATTCAGGCCAATCTTCTCCTAAAAAAACCAAGGGAGTGTAATGGCGTTTCTGTAAAAGAAATCCTCCCTCTTTTAGATAAAATAACACCGTGGTTTAATTTATTTGATTTCAAAATATCTGTTAAACTATCTTTGTCTGTTAGATGAATCAAATAATTAGAACTATCTGGTTTTTCTATCGGAGAAAGCAAGTGAGTGTTTGTATTAATTTTATTCATTTGTACCTTACTAAACAGCAAGATGTATACAGCAGATTCGACATTCAGATAGCACAAAAAAAATTTCTATTGATAAGCATTTCAGCTTTGCCGTACCAGGCTAATACGCTATTCACTATAATATTTAGCAATTCTAACTTAGAGTTAGTAAGTCTATAAACTAACCACCATTACTTTCTATCCGTTGATATCCTGTTTGCAAGCAGGTTTAAGCAATACAGGTAAGAATAGCTTTGGTCAATTCCTTAATTATTTTACCTTCTCCCACCAGATTATCAGAGTTTTTATACTCTTTGAGTAATTTATATGATAGTTCTTTGGAAACCATGGATTGACTCCTTTTTTCAGAAATTCTAGGATGGTTTATTTTTACTGTCTTCCTTTCCTGAAACAAACTACTTTGCAGTTTCTATTTGGCTTTGAGGTTTAATCTTTATTGGGTTCACTTCTCTGCCCTCCACCTTTTTTAACTGTTTGATGTGTCACTTATTCCTCTTCTGCCAATCCCAGGGGCGTTCTGCATTGCCATTAGCCCAAACCCCTGCTTTATTGGCGATCGAAGAATTGGTTGATTGACCTCACCATTGACAAGACAATGCAATCGCATTACCATCGACATATAGTTTTACATAAAGGCTTAGAGGTCGCTATGGCTGGAATTTTAGCCCCATGCCCAGAATCCACCCTTACGGATCGCTATCAGACCACAGTGCCTGACCCTGTTCGCAAAGCCCTTGGCCTGAATAAGCGGGATAAAATTTGCTACACCATAGAACCCTCTGGCAAAGTATGGATTTCACGGGCTGACCTGGAAGAAAGTGATCCTGTGCTGGAAAAATTTCTGGATTTTCTTGCCCAAGATATGGAAGAGAACCCCCAGCAATTACAAGCAATTAGTTCTAAGTTGGTCGATCATGTTCAATTATTAGTCTCCGGGGTTGATGTGGATCTTGATGCACCACTGCTGGACGAGGACGAATGAGTTTGTCGGCAGATCAGCCTTTAGTGATTAATGGATGGAAAATATTTGCCCATCCCCTATTCCTTGAACAGGTTGAAGATCTTGTAACCCAAGTTGACCATTTGCGCCGCAAGAATCCTAAGGATTATAAGAAGAAAAATGCTACAAAGCGACTAGCGGCGATCGCCAAATTAGCTTTTGATGTTATCCCCCAAGATCCAACCCGTAATGAATATCGACAGGGAAGCACTCTTGGGGATGATTATAAGCACTGGTTTAGGGCTAAATTTTTTCAGCAGTACCGGTTGTTTTTTCGCTACCATCAAGAAAGTAAAATCATTCTCCTGACTTGGGTTAATGATGAAAACTCTAAACGAGCCTATGAGAGTAACACAGATGCCTACAAAGTCTTCAGGAAAATGTTGGAAAGCGGTCATCCCCCTGATGATTGGAACGACTTGTTAACAGAGGCTAAAAGTATTGGTGATCGCTTGCAAAAAATTGTTGAAATAAATTTCTAAATTAACATTGACAAAAAGAGAGGGACATATAAAATAGCCCCACTCTATGACGCTTATTGTAATTATGAAATACAAAATACTTTCCAGTCTAGCTTTGGCTGTGCTGGGCATAACAGCGATCGCCCCTTTTGCTAGTGCTGTCCCTAGGTTTGTTAAATCCGGGGTGAATAACGACGTAACTGGCACTGGATTTACCGCTGGTCAAAAGGTGGAGCTTGGCTATGCCGGGGTTACTTCCGTTAAAGATGTTACCGCCAGTAAATGCGGAGTTGTCACCATTAGCGGTCTTTCGGCCACTTCTGATGTCACTGTTGACGGTGTGGGTTATAGCCTACCTACCGTATTTACCCTAAGTGCGGTTCCCTCTCCTACTGACCGGGGCGGCGGTAATTGCGATTGGGAATATTCAGGGAAATTGCTCCAGCCCGACGGCAGTTATCGGCTTTATGTGGGGGGTCTAACGCCTTTGCTTCGGCAATCTGTGACCATTAACGGCCCAGCAATTCGTAAAGCAACGGCTAATGCCTGTGGGTTTATCAAGTTAAAGAACTCTGGGGAATGGAAAGATAAAGCCTTTACCTACAGTGGTACTGCGGTCACTCCTACTTCTATTAGTGTCGATCCCCAATGTAAAAACGGAGTAGCCCTTTATCCCACTAATTTTCCGGGGGTTTCTTTTACTCCCTAACAATTCCTTTAATGGAAATTCCCCTAACCCTGGGGGCAATAAAATAGAGAAGGTCAAGGATAAGGTTAAAACACCCAACCAAAAGTAAACATTATTCACCGTCCTGACCACCGAGAACCAACAATTTAACCGTAATAACCTGACTCCTCAGCCGTGACCATTCCCGAAAAGTTGCGGCTTTTTGCCGGTCATAACTACTCAATTGGGCTAAATATCTTTCACTGTCCCCTTCCCCAAAGCGGTAACTAACCTTGGCAATTTCTAGGCGTTGTTTATCCCGTTTGGCAATCTCCTGTTCAATCTGGAAATTACGGGCAATTTCTTCTAATTTTAGGGCTTCAAAAGTGACCTGTTCCCGTAGCTTTTGGGTGAGTTCTGCCTTATTGCGTTGCAGTTCCGCTATCTTAATTTGAATATCCCCAATGGCGATCGCCCGTTGTTGCTGGGAATCGTTGGCGGCGTAGTCTGACCAATTAAACAAAGCCCCCAAACCCTTACCAAGAAAGACGGAGAGGGTATTGCCCAGGATGAGGCGGAAGGGATTATTGACTGCGGGTTCCACCCCATTACTGACGGGGCCCAGGGTGGAGTAAAGAAAAGTTTGCAGGAAAGGGGAAAAATTACCAATGGCAATGGAATCGAGGTTTTTTTGCCTGGCTTGATCCACGGCATCTTGGGCTTCATCTATTTTTTGCTGGAGGTCTGCCAAGAGGCGGGAGTTTTGCACAGCGGTATTTTGCAGTTGGTTAATGCAGTCTTCCGTGGTGACGGAGCAGGGCAGTTCCCCCAACATTTGTTGCCAAACATCTTCACTGATTTTGTTGTCCACCAGCTCGTCCAGTTCTGGGGCCAGGAAAGGATTAGATTGACCCTGGGGGTCTTCCGTTAATTCCGGTTCATCTTCACTGTCTGTTTCCCGCAGTTCCGGTTCTTCAATTTCGGTACTAGGGGTTTGGGCTACCGCGGGGTGTCGAGGTAAAGGGTAACGGCCAAGCTTACCGTCGGTTTGCCGGTCAAACTTAATGCGCTAATAGTGCCAGAGTAAGGGCTTTTGACTTGAACGATGCCATTTAACTTTTCCTCCACAGCGGATAATTGCTCCCTTAGTTGGGCTAATTTAAACTCCCGGTCTAATTTCTGATTGGCCACATTGATGGCCACCTGATTTTCTTCTTCTGCCCGGCGGGAAATGGTAATGCGGTGGTTATATTCCACCAATTCCCGTTGTTCCTTGGCGGCCCGGAGCCTGGATTGGGCCTGTTCCAATTCCCCACGGGCAATGGCGACCTTACTTTGCAGGTCGGTTAATTCCTTCCGGCGATCGCCTTCGACTTGGTTATATTCCGCCGCAAAAAACTTATATTCTGCTTCCTTCCCTTCTAGTACAGTCCTGACCTGGCGGAGCTTTTCCGTTTCGTGGGTCAACATTTCCGGGGGCAAACCCTTCAAACCATTGACCGCATCTAGCTTGCGTTGCTGTAACTCAAAAGCACGGTGGGCCGCTTCCACATCGGCCAGGGAACGTTCCACCTTAGCCTTGGCGGAAATGAAAGGGTCAGCTTCCACCGCCGTGGCCAGATTACGTTGGGCTTGGGATAGTTTAATTTCCGCTAATTGGATGGCGGTTTCTTCCACGGTGTAGGAAATGGGGGGCAGTTCCCGCAAAGCTGGGGCCGGTTGCAGGGCAGGAACTAACTGACCTTCCACATTGGCGATCGCCAGGAGTCTTTCCCGTTTATCCCGGTTGAGTCAGTCCGTTCCGCTTCTTTATCACTTAGGACTTGTCCCCTAGTAACGGGATCTCCTTCCCGCACTTTTAGTTCACTGGGGTCATTGAGGGACAGGTTAATTTTGAGACGATTGGGGGTGGTGATCATTACCAGGGTTATTGCCTTGATTACTAGGGGTTTGGGCATTGATGCCCCCAAAGACAGCGGTGCCCAGGATGAGGGTCAAAAAGATTAATCGCCAATTCATAGTGACCCTCCCCGTCGTTGGTAATAGGGGGTAACGGCAACTTTATTAAATTCCTTGCCAAACCGTACTAAGGATTCCAGGGGATTCAGGTTGGCGATCGCCTCTTCGGAAAACCTAAAGGTACGGGCAGTTAGGGGTAATTCGGAGGAGTCAACGGGGAGACACTAACTTAGTGAACGTATTGGTTAGAACATCCTTGGAGATATGGCGGGAAGATTGACTGGCAACCCACAGACCCAGCCCATACTTCCTGCCATCCGCCGCAATCCGATCCAACGCCTTGGAATGCCCCAACTCCTTGGCTTCATCAATGAACAAAACCGTTTTCGGGGTAGCGATTCTATGTTCCCCGCTTAACCGATGGTCATTCATTAACTGTTGCCCCAACGCATCCCCGGCGATCGCCTGTAATTGGGGGGGAAGTTTCGACAGATTCCAACGGGTCAGGGTTTGGTTAATGGGTTGGGTTTTGTTGAAAATGCCGTACTCAAAAATGGTGGATAACTTCAGCCTCAGCTTTTCCGCTTCCTTATCTTCCTTGGCCATTTCCTCCAGCAAAGCCTCCAGGTCACTAAAATTTGGTGGCACTTTTAACCAACTTTCATGGGACTCCTGGGAGATGCCCCGGCGGAAATAACAATGCTTGAAGCAGTCCAGCAGTTTCGCTTCCTGATTGGCCCCCAGGGTCAGGGTCTTTTTGAATAGCATGGCCAGCTCAATGGCCCGGAGATTGGGGCCGCCCCCTTCCTGGTCAAGGTTCAACCGCATGGGGTTAATGCCAGCTCTGGCTCTTCATATTGACGTTGTAGCAAGTCTCCCCCGGCAATTCCTGATCTCCGTGGAAATCTATCACCACCACCTGGCTAACTTACTGACTTCGTAGGCGATCGCCTTCAGGGTTTGGGTTTTGCCTGCGCCGCTTCCGCCAATGATGCAACCGTGGGGATTGGCCACCGTGGCCGGATTCCAATAAAGATTGCCGCCGATTAATACTCCTTCCTGCTGGGGAGGAGAGATCGCATTACTAGGGGTTACGGTGCGGTGCAGTCGGTTTATTAGGGGTCTGGGTTTTTGGTTGGAAGTAAACATAAATTACTAGGGGTTAGCGGTGGTTGGTTGAGAAGCCCCCCTGGCCCCCTAATCAGGGGGGATAACTAGGGAAGTCCCCCTTGGCGGAGCTTTGGGGGATTGAAATCTTTTGACTTTGACTTTTCAAACACACTTTAGGGGGCTATTGAATTTAGGGGCAATTAACGTTTTTCAATGGTTTTGATAGTGACCGACCCCCTAACGTATTGGTCTTCCAGGGTGGCGATCGCCGTTTCGATGGGGGCATGGTCAAGGATCAGGAAACCTCCAGCATTACGAATGGGGGCAAAGGCAAAGGCGGACTGTTCCAGCCGTAGGGCGGTGGGGTCGTCAATGGTGAGCTGGCCACTCAGAAAGGTCATGGGGGTGATGTAGTCCTCC
>CAVPII010000021.1:0-77303 GCA_963704945.1 uncultured cyanobacterium
GTCTTCGAGGTAAGGAACCTATGGGGACAGGTAGCGGTTGTTAGCTCCCCATAATACAACGCCAGTTGGAGACAATCTGTGCATACTCGACGTTTAAAAGCCGAAAAATTTATTCCCTAGGCGCAGATCACTGTCCTTTACTTAACAGCGGCCAGATCAGCCTTGTCCTGCTCAATCACCGACTTGAGGCGGGAAACAGCGGTGGAACGGGAATCTTCCCCGGCTCGGCGGTAGAAATACAATGCTGGTGCAACCCCCAACAGTAAGCCCAGGAAAATGGGGGGATAAATATTGGCACCAATGCTCATCACCATGGCGAAGGCAAAATTACTGAGATAGATGGCAAGGGGTAAACCAAGACCGGTTTCCGGTAATTCTACTTTTTTGAAACGCCAAAGGATGGTGGCAACAGTCATAAATACTGCCCCAGTACAGAACCAACCGGCGAAGTTTTGGTAGGGCATCCCAAAGAAAGACCCCGGCACATCCCACACCCAGAAAGGCATGGTGGTTTGGCTCATGGCGGGGTCTAAGACAAAGTCCCAGGACATTAATAGGGTGGACCCACGACGATCGCCAAAAATTCCTGGGCAATTTTTGGCATTTGGCTATGGCGCAATCCGGCCCTCACCAGAAGGTAGGAACAGAATCCTAGGTAAAACCAGGACAGGGGAATGGTGAAGGGCACTAAACCGCCAATTTTATAGCCAAGACCCGATAAATAACGGTAGTAACCGAAGGGGAAGCCGGTGCTGGTGCCCAATAATTCAGCGGACACGGAAATGCCTAGGGCGGGAATCAAAAATCCTAGGGTGGGTAAAAGACCAAGGTTGCGTAATGCGTACACCGTCACAGCGGCAAAGCCCAAGAGCATATAGACCACACCTCCCCCGGCGATGGACCACCGAAAAGCAAATTTGCCAATTTCCGGTAACTGGGCGATAAATTCCGGGTGGGGTAAGACCAACAACAACCCCGCCAGCCCAAATCCCATGGAGGCAATGTGCCCAATCAGCAATAGCCGCTCAATCCGCATTAGTTTATCCATTCAGTCCCTACCGCTAAAACTACATTGAAATTCTAAGTTATTATACTTTACAAATCTTTACCCACATGGGGGGATTTAGGGGGGGATTCAGTCCTATTTCCGCTCCGCCGGAGTAACACTGGTCGGAACCACTTTTCAAGGAAGTGCCAGGACTTTGCTGAAATTCATCCAGGGCAGGATTGGGTAAAGTTCCCGTGGGGATTGGATTGTTGGCTTTCGAGCCAGGCTTGATAATCGGGTAAAGATTGCACCACCACCGGAGCTGTCATTACGGCAAAATAGGTGCCGCTAAATTGGGAATCGTGGAGTTGATATTCCCCAGCACGGTTGGGGGTAAAGCTAAATTCAATTTCCCGATTGGGCACAATGTCTTGTTTGATGCGAAAGTTCGGCACATAAAAGCCGTGGATCACATCCAGGGAAGTCATGTTCAACGTTACCCGGCGGTCGAGGGGCAAGTGTAATTCATGGCTAGTGACCCCGGCATTGGGATAGGTGAAAGTCCAGAGCCATTGTTTAACTTCTACGCCAATTTTTTCTGGTTAATATTACTAACCTCTGCCATCACTAATTCTGATGGTTCACTGGCGATCGCCTTTTGACCTAGCAATTGCGGTACTTCCACAATGGGCATGGGGCCAAGAATATTCATCCGCTGATAGATAATGTAGTTATACCAAGCAATCCAGGTGACGAGGACAAGGGGCACCACCGTCCAAAAAATTTCTAAACGGGCATTACCTCGGATTGGCGCTCCCTGGGAATTTTGCAGGGTAAAACGGTAAAAAATAATTGAATAGGCCAAAACTCCCGCTACCCCAAAGAAAACCATGCTCCCTAAAGTCACCAAAAAGCTAAATAAGTCCCCCACGGGTTGAGCTTCCTGGGCCGCCGCTGGGGGTAGCCAATGATAAGCCTGTTGCCCCAACCAAAAACTGAGGCCTAGGGTAAAAACAACATAAACTACCAACGTAATTAAATTTTTGCCACTCATAGGAATTTGATGGTTAGCCATGGTCTAGGAATGGGTGGTCAAAACCCCTGGTTAGCCTTAATGATAGGCAACTCCCGTCTGCATTGGGCATATTTTAAGGGCAATATTTTGGTGGAAACCGGGCATATGGGGCATCGGACGGATTTGCCAGGAATTAGCGATCTCGCAGAGATCCGCTACGCGGTGCGTCTTGGAAGAAGTCCCTTTGATATTAGCTTCCGTGGTTCCGAGCCAAACTAAAAATTGGTTGACCTATCAACCCCGACAGCTTGACCTTGGATGATCTTACCCTTAGGAAATCTTTATCCTAGTTTTGGCATTGATCGGGCTTTGGCTGGGTTGGGAACGGGTTTAACCTATGGCTTTCCCTGTTTAGTAATCGACGGGGGTACGGCTTTAACCATCACTGGCTTTGACCAAGACCGCAATCTTCTAGGGGGGGCGATTTTGCCTGGTGTGGGTTTACAGTTAAACACCCTTGGCGATCGCCTGGCGGCCTTACCTAATTTGGATTTATCAAGTTTGCTGAATTTGTCTGAAAATTTACCGAAACGTTGGGCATTGGATACCCCCGGAGCAATTTTTAGCGGCGTGGTTTACGGCATTTTGGGGACATTGCAAAGCTATTTGGAGGATTGGCAAAGGCATTTTCCCGGTGCGGCAATGGTGATAACTGGAGGAGATGGGGCAATTTTACACAAGCTCATACAGGCTTATCTTCCCAACTTAACAGTGGAAATTAACGAAAACTTGATTTTTCTGGGCATGGCTAATTTTCAACCGGCGCACCTTATCGTAATTCAACAGGGCAATACTGATCGTAACCAAGGCAATGCCAGTTATCTGTACGCCGTTGAGGGTTTCTTGGATAGTCAAGCCAGCTAAAACAGCAGTTAAGGCGGGGTTGGTACTCCCGACGATCGCCGCTCGACCGGCTCCGATCAGATGAATGCCCCAATTATTAAGCACATGGCCGCCGAAGGTGAACAGGGCCGATAACAAAGAGCCAATCCAGATGGCTGACCAGGGCAATTCCAGGGTGACAGGATGCCAAATAAGCAAACAAAAGACCGCTAAAATTAAGGTGGTGGCAAAGCTAATCCAGGTAAAGGGGACGGGATGGAGTCGTGGGCAAGGTTTGTTGGGCAAACACTGTATAACCGGCATAGGCAACCCCGGAGGCGATCGCCAGGGCAATGCCCCACCAAGCAGAATTGGCCGTCGGTTCACTACTGTAGGGAATGGTTAAAAAAGTCCCCAGCAAGGTCAGGGAAATAACGCCCCACCGTAACAAACTGGGAGTGTCCCCAAATAATTTCCAGGCCAGAAGGGCAGTAAAAATGGGATAGGTGAAAAAAATAGTGATGGCAATGCCCGTCGGAATGAGACTAATGGAAATATACAACAGCACCAAATAGAGGAACATCAGGAAGCCACAGCCCAAGGCCTGCCAGAGAACACTCCGATTTTCTTTTTCCACTAATTGCCCCAAATCTTGCCAAGTATTGTTGTAGAGGCGATCGGCCATGGCCGCCATGATTGGCACCACACAAATCATCCGCAGTAGTAATAAAATCAGGGAATCCGACAGGGTTGGGGCCACATATCCCCCCACTTCCCACATTCCTAAAATATCCTGCTCTGCAAAGAGGATACGGACAATGACATTGTGAAAACAAAATAGAACAGATGCCAGTAGAACAATAAATAAACCCGTCACGGCGATCGCCTAAAAAGATTACTGTGATTACTTTAAAGACTTTAGACCCAGAACCAGAAATTGACGCTCTCCGTCTGAGCCTGCGGGTACAGACGGAGATTCCTGCTTCAGTGACTCTTAACTAGATCAAGCAAAGTTAATTGCTGGACCCCCGTCAGACCGTCTCCACAAGCTTTTTCTTGAACCGTGCGCCCCACGGCCCTTTGTTGAATAACAATGGCACTCGCAATATCCCGTGGCATCGAACACCCACAATTTGGGCAATCATGCCACCGATGGGAGAGTGTCTTTTTGATTAGATTTCCGCAGTCTGGACACTGCTGAGAGGTTCCACGGGCATCAACTTTGAGATACCCTTTTCCCCTTTTAAAGCAAACCCAGGGCAAAATTTGGTTAAGGAATTGACCTAGCCCTGCATCCAGTATGTGTTTACCCAGGAAACCACGAGACAAGCCAAGCAGGTTTAGGTTTTCCACCGCAATAACATCACCCTGGTCGCAAAGCAAGTGAGCAACTTTAAAGTGGAAATCCCTGCGAGTATTGCTAATTTGTTCATGCAACCGAGAAATCTTGAGTTGCAGTTTTTTCCAATTCTTCGATCCCTTTATCATATTTTTTAACCGTCGTTGCAGTGATTTCAACTCAAAATCCTTCATGACTCTGGCTTTATTTAGATGCGTAGTCCCTGCACTCATATCAAGCCTTTTCGCACTTTTCTGCACCACTAAGGTATGTATCTATACACTGTACTGTCTTTTTCGCCTCTCTTGTCCTTGTCATACTCCCTCCAGGCTTTTCAGCCTTTTATCTCCATTCTAATTCACCGACTTTGATGGAAGAGGGATAGTCCTATGTTACTTAGTCACTCAAGATGTCGCAACCCTTAAACAAACTCTATCACTGCTCCTACAGTATTCATTTTCACTTAGTCGCTTGCACAAAGTACCGGCGCAAGTGCATTACAAAGCCAATGCTGGAAAGATTAGATGAAATATTTCGAGCCACAATACAAAGATGGGAAGGGGATGTGCTTGAATTTAATGGAGAAGCAGATCATGTTCATCTCCTAATTTCCGTTAACCCGAAGGTTCAGCCATCAAAATTAGTCAATAATCTAAAGACTGTTTCTAGTCGATTGATCAGAAAAGAGTTTGCTGAACACCTTAATCAAATTTATCGAGGTAAGCCAATTTTCTGGAGTCGTTCCTATTGCATAATTTCTTGCGGAGGTGCTCCTTCATCAGTGTTAAAGCAGTATATTCAACAACAAGCAGAAATCGAATAATTGCTTTTTTCGCTTCACCAACACCCAAACCTATCCGTTATGGGCGGAGCACCGCGAAAGTTTTTGGTAGGCGATCGCCGTTAAGAAATCCGAGGTGACCTGGAGCCAAACGAAGGGAGTTTGCCAAAGCTAACAGTGACCGTGGGGAATGTAGCCGTTAGTCTGGAAAAAATCGGAAAGAGCGAATGGGGTGGTGGCCATGATTATGCCCCCGCTAGACTGGCAATTTAGCAAAATAATCTATTATTTTAGAAATATGGAAATTCATCGTTTGCCCGCCCTTTCTGATAACTATATTTTTCTATTGCACGATCGCCAGACCAACCAGGCCGCGGTGGTGGATCCCGCTGAGGCAGAGCCGGTGTTGCACTGTTTACAAAGCCTAGGGGCTGACCTGGTTGCTATCTACAACACCCATCACCACGGGGATCACATCGGTGCTAACCAACAATTGTTGGCCAAATATCCCCAGTTAACGATCTATGGTGGAGCCGAAGATCGGGGTCGCATTCCCGGCCAAATGGTTTTTCTCCAAGATGGCGATCGCCTTAGTTTTGCCGGTAGGGAAGCAACGGTTTATTTTGTACCGGGGCACACCAAAGCCCACATTGCCTACTACTTTGCTCCGGGAATCGGAGAAACGACGGGGGATCTATTCTGTGGTGATACCGTTTTTGCTGGGGGCTGTGGCCGGTTGTTTGAAGGCACCGCCAGTCAGATGGTGGAATCCATTGATAAATTGCGGCAGTTGCCCGACCAAACCCGAGTCTGGTGCGCCCACGAATATACCCTGAGCAACCTCAAATTTGCCGTCACCGTTGATCCCGATAATCAGGATTTACAACAGCGTTTTGAGTCAGTACAAACTGCCCGTGAAAATGGGGAAGCCACCGTACCATCCTTGCTAGGGGAAGAAAAACTGACCAACCCCTTTCTGCGCTGGGATACCCCTAGTTTGCAGACTGCCATGGGGCAAACGGAACCGAACCGGGTTTTCGGCAAGCTGCGGGGCATGAAAGATAATTTTTAGGGCTAAAGTTAGACTAAACCCAGCCAGGACAATACCCCCTGGTTGGTGAAGTATTCAATGATCAGAATTAATAAAAATCCCACCATGGCAGCCCGGCCATTGAGCTTTTCGGCGTAGTTATTGAAGCCAAATTTGGGATCTTCTTGGACGGGGGTTTGGTTGGGTTGCAGTTCTTCAGCCATGGTATTTTTCCGTTAGTTCTAGGTAATGAAATTTAATTTACAATTCTTTACTTTTTAACGTGTCTAAGACCCTGCGTCAATGGAAATGGGCAGTGATGGGTCATTGGCCGAATTAAAAGGATTGTCTATGGCCGCCTGGGCTTGCAGTTCCAATTCCAACAACCTTTGGGCTTCTGCGTCCGCCGCCGCCATTTCATCTAGCCATTGCCACACCAGTTGCATCATATTGTCCAGACCCCGACGGGTAGCGGCAGAAATATGTAAACAGGGAGCAGAACTAAATCGTTTCAGTTCTCCTTCAATTTCCGCTACCATTTCCCCGTCCAACGCATCAATCTTGTTTAAAGCAATAATTTGGGGTTTTTCCGTTATGCCCCGGCCATAGGCCTTTAATTCCTGCTCAATTACCTGAAAATCAGCAATGGGATCCGCACTGGTAACATCCAACACATGGAGCAGTAAACGGGTGCGTTCAATGTGGCGTAAAAATTCGTGCCCCAGGCCAATGCCCGCCGCTGCCCCTTCAATTAATCCTGGAATATCGGCGAATACGGTGCCATCCCCCGTCGGTTTCCGCACCACTCCTAGGTTAGGCACAAGGGTTGTAAAAGGATAATCGGCAATTTTGGGTCGTGCCGCCGACAGAGCGGCAATTAACGTTGATTTCCCTGCATTAGGCAAGCCGATAATACCTACTTCCGCCAGCAGTTTTAACTCCAATCGCAGTTGTCGCTGTTCCCCTTCCAACCCTGGTAGGGCATACTCTGGGGCCCGGTTGCGGTTGCTCAAAAAATGTTGGTTACCTAGGCCCCCTTTTCCCCCCGCCGCCACACAAAGTCGTTGCCCTGGGGTAATTAAATCCCCCAACAAACAGTCTGCATCCAAATCATAAACTATGGTTCCACAGGGAACCTGCACCACCACATCCTTACCATTGGCCCCGGTGCAATTATTCGATCCCCCTTTTTTTCCATCATCGGCCTTGAAAATTCTGGCATAACGAAAATCTAACAGGGTTTGCAGATTGGAATCCGCTTCAAAAATCACCGATCCTCCCCAGCCTCCATTACCGCCGGAAGGCCCCCCGCGGGCACGTATTTTTCCCGTCGGAAGGACACCATGCCGTCGCCGCCTTTTCCCCCTAATACCTCAATCTCCGCCTGGTCAATAAATTGCATTCGCTAAAGTTAATTCCTGTTGATCCTGGCTAAAAATGGGCTTTAATTCCACAGATAGCCTTACTGAAAATGATATAACTCTTAGGGCATCGACGTTGGGTTCTTCCTCCATTGTCAAAGGTTATCCTCGATTATTTCCCGTTATTTTTCTTAATTCCTCCAGACCCCATGAAGCTTTCGGTCATCATTCCGATTTATAACGAAATCCAAACCATTGAAAAGATCCTTAAAAAAATTACTGGGGTTTTACCAGAGGTGCCCAAGGAAATTGTCATGGTGGATGACGGTTCTAAGGATGGCACCAGGGAATGGTTAGTGGATACCTTTGGCGATCCAGAACAACATCCGGTATTGGCCCAGCTTAATCAAACGGGGCAATTTGAGTGTTTCTCCCCCTCTAAACTTTTGGAAAATACCGGCGATTGTGCGCCTTGGGAAGTAAAGGTAATTTTCCATCGCCAAAACCAAGGTAAGGGGGGAGCACTAAAAACAGCTTTTGCCGCTGCCACGGGGGATGTGTTGATTATTCAAGATGCCGACTTGGAATACGATCCCTACGATTGGGTCAGTATGTGGAAATTGATTGAAGAAGGTTGGGCGGATGTGGTCTATGGTTCCCGGTTCTATGGCAAGCCCCACCGAGTACTTTATTTCCACCATTATTTGGGCAATAAACTGATTACCAGTTTGATTGATTTGGTCTGCAACATTAACCTTAGTGACATTGAAGTTTGTTACAAAATGTTTCGGCGGGAAGTGCTGGAGGATTTACGTTTAACCTGTAGTGATTTCGGCTTTGAAGTTGAATTTACAATGAAGGTAACCCGATCGCCAAGGCGGTGGAGAATATACGAAGTGGGGGTGGCCTATTATGGACGTACCTTTGCCGAAGGTAAAAAAATCAATTGGCAGGATGGGGTCAAAGCCCTGGGTTACATTGCTAAATTTTGGTTAACTAACGCTTAACATTCATCGCCAACAGTTAAAAAATATATTCGTACATTTGAACGTAAACTTTCAACTAACTGAGGAACACCATGCACAGTAAATTTTGGTTTGAATTTCTACAAACTTTGCCCACTGTTCCAGCCCAGTTCTGCCAACTTAATCGCCACGGTGGAAGCGAATTCTAGACCAAGGGGAATTAATTATTGCCCAAGATTCCAATCATCCCTAAGTACCGATAACAATTCTGCTTTAGGAGGTTTATCTCCGTTACTGGTGTTTCCTGTGGTGATTATTTCAGTCATATTTCTTGATTTTAGTCACTATTTTTCTCTACACTCGTTTTTATGTTATTGCCCCCAATAACGAAGCTTTAGTTCGCACCGGAGGGGTTTTCAAAAAAGAGCAAATGGTTATTCTCCACGGGGGCTGTATTGTCATTCCTGGCTTCCACGAAATTACCAGGGTATCCCTGCGGGAAATTTCCATTGACGTGGTGCGGGCGGGCAACTTTGGCCGTACGAACCCAGGATTATATGCGGGCCAATATGCGGGTAACTTTTTATGTTTGCATTACCCCCAACCGCAACGAAATTTTAACAGCGGCGGCCAGGCTTTCTAAAAAGGGACAAATTTCCGAAGAAAATATTAAAGATGCCCTGGAAAAACGGGCTGATGATGCCATCCGGGCGGCGGCGAAAAAGAAAAAATTAGCAGAATTAGATTCTGATAAATTGGGCTTTGCCGATGAAGTATTGAACCTGATTCAAGGAGATTTACGCAAAGTCGGTTTAACCCTCAATAACATTGCCATTTCCGAAATTGAAGAAAGTGATACCTACGATGAAAATAACTTTTTTGATGCCCAGGGAGTACGGTTAAGAACAGAAACTATTCAACGTTCCATTCAACAAAAGAAAGAAGTGGAACTTACCACCAGGGTAGCCATTGAACAGGGAGAATTGGAAGCGGAGAAAAAAAGTTTAGCCATTAAGCGGGAACAGGAAGATGCGAATATCACCCAACAAAAAGATATTGAGTTATTAAAGTTAGCCCAGCGGAAAGAATTGGAATCCCAGGAGGCACAACAACAGCGGGAAATTCAAGAGGCTAAGGATAAAGAAGATGCAAAAAAAGAACGGAATAAAATCCTTCAGGAACAGTCCGTGGAGGAAGAACGGATTCAAAAGGAATTGGCTATTCAAAATAGTCAAATCGCTTCGGCGATCGCCTTAGAGGAGAGGAATAAGGAATTAAAAGTAGCCCAGGCTCTGCAAAAACAAGAGGCGGAAGTGGCGGAAATTCAGCGGAAGAAAACCATTGAAGCTTCCCAACTCTTAGCTAAGGCCGAAATTGCCCTGGCGGAACAGAAAACCCAAATTACCGAACAAACGGCGGCGATCGCCATTGCCAATAAACAAAAGGAACGGTTAGAGGCGGAAGCTCTACGGGCGGAGGCGGAATCCGGAGTAGTTACGGCCCAGGAAGTGGAAGCGGCGGAAAGAACTCAAAAATTAGCGGTGATTGTGGCCCAACAGGATGCTCAACAGCTTCGCATTGCGGAACAAAACGTGGTGGAAATTGATGTGTTCCGTCGTCGTCGCCAAGCGGAAAGTGCCCGACAAGCGGCGGAATTGGAAGCGGAATCCATTCGCACCCTGGCCGATGCCAACCGTCATAAGGCCATGGCGGAAGCGGAGGGTCAGCGGGCTATTATCGAAGCCCAAAACAGTTTAAGTAATGCTAACCGTACAGCGGAATTGCTCAAAACCCTTTGGCCCGAATTGGTGGCCCAGCTACCGGATTTAATGAAGGCTTTAGCTCCCCAGCCCGGAGTTTTAGGGGAATCCCGTATCTATTCCTTCCCTGGATTAAACGGGGCCAATGGCGGCGGCAACGCTGGGGACATCAATAAATTGCTCCTGTCCACCAGTGGCTTAACCCTCCTCAACGGTCTCTTAAACGAAGGCAAACTCAGTACAGTGGTGGCCCAAGTCAAATCCCTTTTGCAGGATCCCCCGGCCAGTACCAATGCCCCTAGCCCTGAGCCTCAACCCCCAAGCCCGGTCAGCTTTACCAATACCGACCCAGATAGTTTAGACCCGGAAAATTTTTCCTACGAAAACGAGCTTTAAGAATTAGATTTTTCTTCCTTTTCTCTTTTCTTTACGGACTGATAACCACACAAAACTACGGAGGCCAAAAACATAGGCCGTTAATCCCATCGCCGTGCCGGCCACTAAAGATCCGAATAAAAGGGCGATCGCCGCATCTCCGCCATATTGCAACATCTCCGTTGATCCCCAATCCAACTCATGGAAAGGCACTCCTTCCCGCTGTAGGAGTAACAGCCCCAACTTGTAGTTAAACCAATAGATGGGCACATAGGTAAAAGGATTACTGATCCAAGTAGCTGTGGCGGCAACGATTTTATTACCCCGCAAGGGTATGGCCAATACTAAGGCGATCGCCGTTTGTAAACCCAAAAAAGGGAACATTCCCGCAAAGGAACCCACCGCCAACCCCCGGGCCAGGGCATGGGGAGTGCTTTGCAAACGTAGTAACCGGACGTATAAATAACGAATTTGTCTTTGCCAGAATCGCCACTGGCCGGCTTTACGGGGGGAAATCAAGTTAACCAATGGGTTTCTACAGGAATAAAAGACGGAGAAGATTATCAGTCATTCTAACAAGCAAGTTGAAACAAGATCTTTTTTGATCCCCGCAATTCTGGAACAATTTTCCGTAGTTCAATATCTATCACCGACCAAGCCCAAATTTGGCTACATTGAGACCTGGGGTTGCTCTTAAAAATTAGGCTACCCTGAAAAATTCTAAGCACCATAAACCATGACCTCTCCCCTTAGTTGGCAAGCACTGGCTGATTTGGCAGATTATGCCGTTGATACCGTGAACGGCCCCACCAACGCCCAAGCAACATTAAGACTATTTGGGCAACCGGAAGATTCAATCCGAGTTACCCTCTATCGGGATAACCATGGCTGGTGTCCCTATTGTCAAAAGATTTGGCTGTGGCTAGAGGAAAAGCAAATCCCCTATCGGGTCAGAAAAGTGACCATGTTTTGCTACGGGGAAAAAGAGGCTTGGTATAAAAAATTAGTGCCGTCGGGGATGTTGCCCGCTTTGGAATTAGACGGTAAGTTTTACACCGAAAGTGACGATATTTTGATTGTTCTGGAAAAAGCCTTTGGCCCCTTGCTGTGGGGCATGGAAGATCCTTTAGTTCTGCCTTTAAGAAAACTGGAAAGATCGCTATTCCGGGCTTGGTGCAATTGGTTATGTCAGCCCTCTTTATTCCCTGGGGCAGAGAAGCGCAATCAACAACAGTTTCAGCAAGTGGTTACCCAGGTAGAAAAGGCATTGGAAAAATTGCCTGGGCCATATTTTTTACCGGAATTCAGCACCGCCGACGTAATTTTTACCCCCTACGTGGAGCGAATGAATGCCAGCTTGTTTTACTACAAAGGCTATTCTTTGCGGGAAGATAATCCACGCCTAAAGGACTGGTTTGCCGCCATGGAAACCCGCCCTACCTATCGGGGCACCCAGAGTGATTTCCATACCCATGCCCATGATTTACCTCCCCAAATGGGGGGTTGCTACTCCAACGGCGGTGACCAGGCCCAGAGGAATCAACAGCGGGTGGATAATGGCCCCTGGTTTGGGTTGCCCGATGCCACCTATCCTGAGCCGGAAAATGCTAAACAGGAGGCGATCGCCAGGGTGGTGAAACATCAGGGCAATATTGTTAAGGTTAATCCCGCTGATGGGGAAAAGTTTGATCAAGCTTTACGCTGTGCGTTAACATTCCTCGCCACGGGGGAAAAATGTACGCCCCCCCAGGGATCGGACGGGGCATTGCGCTATCTGCGGGATCGGGTCAACGTGCCCAGGGATATGTCCATTTACGCCGCTAAACACCTACGAGAGGCGTTGGAAAGTACGGCCACTTTAGTGGGAGATAACCAGGGCGAACCTATTCCCGTAAGGCACCGCCGGGATCAAGACCCCGCTAATTTCCGCTAATGTTTCGTTGCTTGCGGATTACGGTGCAAAAGGTTGATCGCCTCCTGGCAGTCTTGGAATAGTTGAAGGGAAGCCTGTTGCTGGCCAAAACAAAGCTCTTGGTGGATGGTAAACAGGGTGGCATAGGCGGTAGCTTGGGGTAATTGCTCCGTTAGCCGTTGATATTCCCGATCCGTGCGGGCCGGGGTCTGATCCGCCAACTGTTGATCCTGCAACATCTGTAACATTGCCAAGTATAAATGGCGACAAGCTTGGTAATAGTCCCCCTGACGGGCGGTCTGGTGGGCTAACTTGACCCAGTAACTAGCCCCCGGCGGAGTCGCTGGAAAACTAGGCCGCAGATCCATTGCGGTTAAATTGTACCAATAACGTTGCCAGGCTTTACGGTTAAACCAGAGAACGGCGATCGCCAGGGCAATGCCTAGCCAGATTAGGCCATGGAAAATCAGGCTTTCCCACCATTCCCAGTTATCAATCTGGGGTAGATCAACCGGGGGCACCCTATCCCAAAAACGACCGGTGTTCCATTCCAACCACTCCCGCAGGTTTTGGGTTAACCGCTGAAGTTCCCAGGCTGGATTACTTTGTTGATAGGTGGCCATGGGGAGGGGATCTTGGTGGGCAAAGGAAAAGTTAATCGATGGGATTACGGGATTGAATTAGCTCAATGGCCTTGGTCACACTTTCGGGGAAGACCACCACTAAGCCCTTTTCCTCCACTTGGTCTAAAGCTTTATTCAGGGCCGTGGTCTCATCCAAAATAATCTCATATTGGGCCCCAGGGTTTTCTTGCAAAATTCCTTTCACAATAAAGTCCGCCGTTTCCCCACTGCCCCGGCCCCGTTTATCGTCATCTTCCTTAACAACGATACGGTCAAATACCCGGGCGGCAATTTGTCCCAACTCAATTAAATCTTCATCCCGGCGATCGCCAGGGCCCCCCACCACTCCGAACTTTTGCCCCTGCCAATTTTTGACAAAATCCCCCACCGCTTGATAACCAGCGGGATTATGGGCATAGTCCACCAGGGCATGGTTAGAACCCAAATTAAACAAGTTCATCCGCCCCGGGGTTTGTTCCACCGAAGTTTTAAAGGTTCTTACTCCCTGGCGAATAATCTCCACATCCACCCCATTCACAAAGGCGGCCAGACAAGCGGCCAGGGCATTGGCAATCATAAAGGGAGCCATGCCCCCCATGGTCATCGGGATCAATGTGGCCTGCTCCACCCGTAGGGTCCAAGACCCTTCCAAAATGGATAGGTAGCCGGATTCGTAAACCGCCGCAATACCATTCCTTCGTACATGGGTTTGGATAATGGGATTGTCGGGGTTCATGGAAAAATAGGCCACTTTAGCCTTAGCGTTGTCCGCCATGGCCGCCACCAAGGGATCATCGGCATTTAACACCGTATAGCCGCTGGGATCCACCACCTCTGCAATCACAGACTTAACCCGGGCCATCTGGTCAATGGTGTCAATGTCCCCTAGCCCCAGGTGATCCGCCGCCACATTCAGCACGACCCCCACGTCACAGCCATCAAAGGCCAACCCCGCCCGCAAAATACCGCCCCGGGCCGTTTCCAACACCGCCACTTCCACCGTGGGATCCCGGAGGATAACCCCGGCACTTTGGGGCCCTGTATTGTCCCCTTTTTGCACGCAATATTCATTGATATAGATGGCATCGGTGCTGGTATAGCCAACGTTTTTCCCCGTTTGTCGATAGATGTGGGCTAGGAGGCGGGTGGTGGTGGTTTTACCATTGGTGCCCGTCACCGCCAGGATGGGAATACGGCTGGGGGTACCAGGGGGAAAGAGCATATCTAATACCGGAGCGGCCACATTACGGGGGAGGCCCCGGCTGGGGGCTACGTGCATCCGAAAACCAGGGGCGGCGTTCACCTCTACGATCACCCCGTCGGTTTCCCGCAGGGGCTTACTAATGTCGGAGGTAACCACGTCAATGCCGGCAATGTCTAAACCAATTACCTTGGCAACCCTTTCCATTAGCCAAATATTTTCCGGGTGAATATCGTCGGTGCGGTCAATGGCAATGCCGCCGGTACTGAGGTTGGCGGTGGCCCGCAGGTACACCACTTCTCCCTTGGGCAACACGCTGTCCAATTTGTAACCCTGGCGTTCCATGACATCGATCGCCGTTTTATTGATGACGATTTTAGTAAGGATATTGTCGTGGCCATCCCCCCGGTTGGGGTCTTGGTTGGTTTTTTCAATTAACTCACTAATGGTGGAACCGCCGTCCCCCGTCACATGGGCCGGAATTCTCTCCGCCACCGCCACCAGTTTGCCGTTAACGACTAAAACCCGGTGATCACTGCCTTCGTAGTAACGCTCCACAATAATGGAACGACTTTTAGATTCTTCCGTAGCCAGATCATAGGCGGCGATCGCCTCTTCCCAATAGCGCACATTAATGGTGATGCCCCGACCATGGTTCCCATCGAGGGGTTTGATCACAATGGGATAGCCCCCCACATCATTGATCGCCTCTTCCAGGTCATCAAAATACTGGATGGTGGTGCCCCGGGGAACGGGAATGCCCGCATCCCCAAGGATTGTTTTCGTGCCTTCCTTATCGCAGGCCAGTTCTACCCCTAAAATACCGGAATGGGAACTAAGGGTGGCTTGGATTCTTTGCTGATGGACACCGTAACCTAACTGCACCATGGCCCTGGCACTGAGCAACATCCAGGGAATCTTTCGGGCATCGGCCTCCGTCACAATGGTTTCCGTACTGGGGCCTAGGGCCGAATTAGCCCCTAAATCTCGCAAATCTTCTAAGTCCTTTTCCAGTTCCGCCCGGGAATAGTCCCCCTCATCCACCAATGAACGGCAAAGCCGAACCGCCGCCCGGCCAGCATAACGGCCAGCCTGTTCATCCACATATTCGTAAACAACGTTATAAACCCCTGGGGTAGAGGTTTCCCTGGTGCGGCCAAACCCCGCTGTCATCCCCACCAATTCCTGTAATTCCAGGGCAACATGCTCAACGATATGCCCCATATAGGTTCCTTCCTTGACCCTTTCCAGAAATCCCCCCCGGTGGCCTGGGGAGCAGAAATGCTCTACTAAAGAAGGCAAAACCCTAATTAGTCCTTCATAGAAGCCGGGAATGGTGTTGGAGGGCCGCTCCGCCAAATCTTCCAAATCCAGGCGCATGACAACTAACTTCTTGCGTCGAATGCTCCAATAATTAGGGCCACGGAGGGTAAGGGTTTTAAGAATTTTCATGATCTCTGCCAGTCAATAACCAATGCAAGAAGCACAATGCGCCGACTTTTATTCTCAAGCTAGGACTCCGACGAAAACTGTTCGCTGTGAACAATTGATCGGAGAGAGTTTCCATGGTTAGGAAGCTTAGCCTGCCTAGACTTGACCCCTAGGTTAACCGGGGAAAAGCCCTTTGTTTTTCTTGATGATATACCTCTCCATGGACAAGGATATTAAGACGAAGATTGTGCAAACTTAAAGGGGCATTGGCCCCCACCTGGATCGCATTGGTGTAGGTCATAGCCCTAGCGTCCACAAAGGAAACCGTTCCTTGGCCAATAACTTTAACAGAGCCGTCCCGCTCGAACATGGCGCAGGTGTCTTCATCAATGCCCAGGGCCAACAGTTCTGGATGGGTGGAAACAGCGCTCAACAGTCGGGCCATGCGATTACGGTTATGGAAATGTTGATCCACCACAATTTCAGGAATGATACCCAGCCCCACCGCCATATCCACCAAAGCCCGATTGGGCCATTCACCGCTACTGCCTCCGGCAATCATATGATGGCCCATCACCGCCGCCCCCGCACTGGTGCCGGCCAGACTAATCTCGCCATTGTGAACCCGTTGGCGAATGCGATTCATCAGGGGGGTATCGGCCAATAATCCACATAGCCGCAGTTGATCTCCACCGGTCATGAAAATCCCCGTACATTGATCGACAAATTCCCGATAGCCGGTATCATCCCCCTGGGAGCGGTCTCGGATGTCAAGGACTTTTAGTTCCTTCACCCCCATGTCACCGAAAATGGTTTGGTATCTTTCCCCAATGAGCAGAGGTTCCCTGGAGGCGGAGGGAATAATGCCGATAACAGACTCTGTGCCGCCGGAACGCAACCAAAATGTTTGTAAAATTTCACGGCCGTGAACTTTATCTTCTGCACCACCAATAATCAGGATGGCCGGTTGGGAGGATAGGGGCATTGTCAACTCTTAGGGGTTCAGTTCTCTGATTAGCAGACTAATATTATCTTGACCGGACAAAGAAAAAAAGTCCATGCCAGGAGTTTTGTTGTTAATACCCCACAAATTGGGATGGTTATATCCAGAATTTGACTACGGTTTGATGCACTTAATTTCCGGGGTCAGCTTCGGGATTTGCCGGATCCGGGCTGGGGCCAACTACGGGGGTTTCCGGGGCTGGGGCATTGATTACATCCTTGGCACTTAAACCGTCGCTTTGGGCCCCCAGGAACCAGAGGGCAGAGGCGGCTTCCCCCCGGGTAACAGGACGCTGGGGTTGAAAGATGGTGATATAACCAAATGTTCTTTTAATGTTGGCCCGATCGCCATTTTGGAAATCGGCGGCCAGGGCGGGCCAAAGATTGGGATTGATTTTGGCGGCATCCTGAAAACCCCAGGTTTCTTTGATATTTTCCAGGCTGGCATTGGGTAAGGCCCGCCGTTGGTCTAGGGGGACTTTCCAGCGCAGTAGGTCTTCCCTGGTTAAGGGAGCATCGGGGCGAAATAGGGTGGCACTGGGATCGTTGGTGAGGCTGGAGGGAATCAGACCCGCATCGGCTAAACCTTGGATTTCGGTGAAGTTAGCATTGGTTTTAGGTACGTCGGTGAAAACTATGGTGGCGGTTTGGGGGGCAGGACGGATCTGTTTGCTGGGTTGGTTGGCAAAAAAAACGTTATTAGCCTGGAATAACCACCGGGCAAATTCTCCCCGGGTAATGGTTGTCTGGGGGGCAAATTCCTGACCCGTTTTAGCCTGGACAATGCCTAGTTTGCTTAAATCTTCAATCTCTTCCCTTTGGCGATCGCTCAAATTGCCCAAATCACTGAACATATCTCCAGAGACCGGTGCCTGGGGATCGGGGCTAGGGGAATTTTCGGGACTAGCTGGTGGCGGAGTTGGGGATGGACTAGGGGAAACCGGCGTTGTCGGATTGGGGTCATTTTGCAAAGCCGGATTAGCACCAAAGCGATTTTCCAAAGCCTGGTTGCCACTACAGGAAACCAGTAGGCCACAAATCCCAATAGTTAGGCAGATAAAAAACGACGGAGACTTCTGAACCATTGGTGATAATAAATGATCTGGGTATGGGGACAAAGGGATTAGGCGGCAACTGTTACATAGGCAGAAAAGGAAGTAGGTGCCGGTATGGCTAACCCGTCTAAACGCATTCCTTCTAGGTGAAAGGCGATCGCCTCTGACATATTTTGTTCAACTTCTTGAGGGGTTTTTCCTGTTGCCACACATCCGGGTAAATCGGGAGAATAGGCAGAAAATCCAGTTTTTGTTGTTTCAATAATGACTAAATACTTCATAAATCAATACCCGATTGTTTGAGAATGCTGGCTAGGGTTCCGGGGGCTAACTCGTCACTCAGTTTTCCTGGTACAGTTACTAATCCTGATTTATGGGGATGCTTAAATTGTCGATGACTTCCTTTGGTTCGAGCAAGATACCATCCTTCTTTTTCTAAAATTTTGAGGACTGCTTTAACCTTCATGTTTTAGTCGTAGTCAATCATATTCACCTTAAAAACGACGGAGACTTCTGAACCATTGGCGGCACTGCTGGCTAAATTGGGCAACTTTTTTGAGCAAAAGGGGAGTTAAGCCCCCATAGATCCTATCAAATCGGTAATTGAAAAGGAGATCTAGCACCTGGTCATAGCCCAGATAACCCAGATAGGTCACCCCCAAATCAATCTTGTGATCGCTAAATTCTAGGTAAACCCGCTGGCTCAATTTTTCTGTCCTCCGCCAGGCTTCCCCAAAATGGGCTTTCATGGCTTGCTCATATTCCCCAAAGGCCGATATATTTCCCCCCAGATAATCCACCACAAAGGGCACAGCAATGTTGGCCCCCTGCATACCGTGACGAATGCCTTCTCCCCCTAAAAAGTTAACGGTGGACACCGCATCCCCGATCGCCAACACGGGGCCACGGTGGTAGGTATCGCCTTGGTTAACGGCGTAGTCAAGGACAGAACCATGGATTTCCACTAGGTGATATTGGTCTTTTTCCAGGTTTAAATAATCCTTGATAATGGCTTCGGTGTAGGAACGAATGGGGCTTAACTTCCCCAGGTGACGATGCTTCCCCGCAAAAATAGCTGTGCCCACCTTTAACTGTCAATTATCCATGGGAAAAATCCAGGAATAACCCTGGGGACTCCAACGGTAACCCAGGAAAAAAACTAGGGTATCGGCAAATCGTCGGTGGGTCGCTTCATCCACTTCAATTAAATATTCTGTGCCAATGCCCCGGTAATATTTGTCGCCATGGGGCTTCTCCGTCTGACCGTGGTTAATCACCGCCCGTTTTGACCCGGTGGCATCAATCAATACTTGGGTTTTCACCGTTACCTTTTCCTGGCCCGATCGCCGGAGAGTAACCTCCACCCCGTCGTTAACTTTTTCGTAACCTAGAAATCGGTATCCTAACCCCAGTGTCCCCCCCGCCTTTTCCGCCGAATCCGCTAAAAATTGTCGTAATTTGGCAAAATCAAATACCACTCCCCGGGGGCGATCACTGTACCATTTTTGTTCCTTCTGACTAGCGGCGATCGCCAAATGAGACCAATGACCTCGCCACCACGGATGGGGGGAGATCAAACAATTCCATGGTTTCTAGGGGACTAGCGGCACTAGAA
Source organism: uncultured cyanobacterium (assembly GCA_963704945.1). Lineage (GTDB taxonomy): Bacteria > Cyanobacteriota > Cyanobacteriia > Cyanobacteriales > Microcystaceae > Synechocystis. The sequence goes on from CAVPII010000021.1 coordinate 19,336, forward strand.
TAATTGTTCTGGCTAAAATCAGAATGCTGTTCCACCAAAAGTACCCGAATTCCCTGTTGGGCTAAGCGCCGAGCGCATTGACCTCCGGCGGGGCCAGCCCCGATCACCACCACTGCAAACTCTTCCATATTCCCTGGACTAAGCCCTCGGCCTCTCCGTTTTCTGGATATTAATAGTCAAAAAAGTTAATAATACCCTTGGCGGAACCTCAAAAATTGACCAGGGACGTTATGAAAAGTTTATGGGATGACCGGGAAGCGGAAAAATATCAAGGGGATTTGCCCCAGCGGGTTTATACGTCCCGGTTGCTAGGGAGGGATCCGTCCTTGGTGCTCCACGGCGGCGGCAATACCTCAGTTAAGTGCCAGGAAACTAATCTGGTGGGGGAAACGGAAGATATTCTCTACGTTAAGGGCAGTGGTTGGGACTTGGGCACCATTGAGGCCGGGGGATTTGCGCCGGTAAAAATGCCCCATTTACTCAAACTGGCCACATTGCCAAAATTGTCCGATCGCCAGATGGTCAATGAACTGAAAACCCAAATGACCCTGGCCAGTGCCCCCAGCCCTTCGGTGGAAACCATTTTGCATGCCATCCTCCCGTTTAAATATGTGGACCACACCCATGCCGATGCGGTGGTCACCATTACTAATACGGCCAACGGTGAAGCAAAAATTAGGGAGATTTACGGCGATCGCCTGGTGATTATTCCCTACGTAATGCCGGGATTTGACCTGGCCAGACTTTGTGCAGAAAAGTTTGCCGCCGAGGCCCATGGAGGAACGGTGGGCATGGTGTTGATGAACCATGGCATTTTTTCCTTTGGTGCTACGGCCCAGGAAGCCTACGAACGGATGATTAGTTTGGTGGATGAGGCGGAACAATATCTTAAAAATCAGGGGGTTTGGCAAATTAATTATGGTCAGCCCCGGCGATCGTTAACAGAAAATAGACTGGTATTGGCGCAATTACGCCTAGGAAGTTTGCAAAATTGCCGGTTTTCCCATGGTTATGGGTCAATATCACGATGATGCCACCTTAGCTTTTGGGCAAAGGTCTGATTTAGCCATCATCAGCCAGCAGGGCCCCGCCACCCCGGATCATGTTATCCGCACCAAACGTTTACCCCAACTAGGTCGCAATGTAGAAAATTACGCCAACCAATACCGAGAATATTTCCAGCGCAATGATCCGCAGGGGGAAGAAGCCAAAACCATGCTTGACCCGGCCCCCCGCATTATCCTCGACCCGGAACTGGGGATGCTCACCCTGGGAACTTCTGCCAAAAGTGCGGCGATCGCCGGGGACATTTACCACCACACCATGGAAATTATCCAGCGGGCAACGGGGCTGGGGGGTTACCAAGCTCTACCGGAGTCGGACATTTTTGCGGTGGAATACTGGGATTTAGAACAGGCTAAGCTCAAAAAAGCGGGTAAAGCCCCCACTTTTGCGGGGGAAGTGGCCCTGGTAACCGGGGGGGCATCGGGCATCGGTAAAGCCACCGTGGATCAACTCCTCAACCAAGGAGCGGCGGTCATTGCCCTGGATATTCAGCCCAAAATCTGTGACCTATATGATCGTCCTGACTTTATCGGCATTCAATGCGATCTCACCGATGATGGTGCTTTTAAAGAGGCTTTAGAAAAAGGTATTGCCCAATTTGGCGGTTTAGATTTGCTGGTGCTCAACGCCGGAATTTTTCCTGTGGCCCGGGCGATCGCCGAATTATCAACTTTGGAATGGCAAAGAATTTTAAACATTAATTTAGATGCCAATTTAAGCTTACTGAGGGAATGTTATCCCTTGCTGAAATTAGCCCCCCGGGGAGGCCGGGTTGTAGTTATCGGCTCCAAAAATGTGGCGGCTCCGGGCCCGGGCTTGGCGGCCTATTCTGCTTCAAAAGCGGCCTTAAACCAGTTAATGCGGGTGGCCACCCTGGAGTGGGCTAAAGACAATATTCGCCTTAATACTATCCACCCCAATGGGGTTTTTGATACTGGTTTTTGGACAGAGGAAGTTCTACAAACCAGAGCTAAACATTATGGTTTAACGGTGGAAGAATACAAGGCCAATAACTTGTTAAAAGTTGAAATCACCAGTCAAGATGTGGCCGCATTGGTAATAGCCATGGCTAGTCCTTTATTTGCCAAAGTTACGGGGGCACAGCTACCTTTGGATGGAGGCAATGAGCGGGTCATCTAAGAGGAACTAACCAATGAATGAGACTTCTGCTGTCCTTTGGCGGCGAGTATGGGCCATTGCCCTGGTGCAAGGCTCCGTCACCCTAATGTGGCTAATTTATCGGCTTTACTTGGGGGATTTATTCAAAAGTTGGGGATTTTCAGAACAGTTCACCGTGGGCCTACTGACCTTCGAGATGGTGTTGGGGGTGGTCATGGAGCCTTTATTTGGAGCCTTAAGTGATCGCCAGCAACGGTCATTAGGAACAAGATTTCCCTTGATTGCGTTGGGGGTCATCCTCTCCGCAGGCTCATTTATTTTGATTCCACTAGTATTTTTATTGCCCATTACTACGGCGGGAAAATTTCTATTGCCCTTGGTGGCGATCGCCTGGGCCCTGGCAATGACATTATTTCGCAGTCCCACAATGGTTCTGATTGGGAAATGTGCCCCCATGAATCAACTACCTTTAGCAATGGGTATTTTAAGTTTAGTGGGTGGGACAATTGCCACATTTCGTAAACCTATTAGTGCTTTCTTGCTAAATCTAGGTAGTTTACCCTGTTTTTTATTGGGTTCAGTAGTTTTAATTGGAGCAAGCTTATTTTTAAGTCGAGTTTTACCACCAATTGAAAAAAAGGAAGAAATAGTTTCTGTTCAGCCTCAAGTCTTTCCCCTGGTTTGCCATGGGAAATATTGCCCTATTGGCCATTGCCACAACCTGGGGAACTAGGGTTTTAATGCTGGTCTTAACCAGTCAATTGCAGGGAATTAACAATGGCTTAATGGGCTTGCAACTTTTACTGGCATTAGTTGCTATTCCTGCGGGGTGGTTTATTCGTAAAACAGGACAAGCGGTGGCATCCTTAGCCCTGGCTTTAGGACTCCTTGCCTTAACCTTAGCCTGTTTATTAAGTGGATTTTGGTTGCCAACATTAGCCCTTTCCTGGGTAATCGGCTCCAGTATTTTAAATAATGGTTTAATTCCATTGTTATTACAAATATCCAAAGGAAATCAAGCCGGTGTTGGGATTGGTTTATATTTTGGTTGTGTTGGGATTGCATCGGAAATATTTACACGATATTGGTTAACCGAAACAAAGGAAGTTCAGGAAGCTCTAGGATTAGGTATGCTAGTTATCGCCGCTTTACTTTGTACTCAATATTTACCGCAAACAAATAAGACTGCTTAGACTAATTTCGGGGTAACCACTATCAAAAAAACTGGGCTTTTTCAGTAAACTTCATCCCGATGAAAACCGCTATCAGTATTAAATACTATCAAAAATTAAAATAACTTTTGATGATTGAAGATAAAACTAGTTACGTCGCCATTATTTTTTATCGTTCCCATTATTTAACTGGTAATACGGCCCCCATTGATGCCCTTTGCCAAGCTTTAGCAAAAAGAAATTTAAAGGCCATTGCTATTTATGCTTCTTCCCTTAGGGAACCGGATGTACAGACAGAAGTTTTGTCTATTCTCAATAACCTAGATTCTCCCCTGGGGGCCATATTAAACACCACCAGTTTTTCCCTAGCAAAATTACAAAGGGAAGTGGGCAGTACCGAAACTATTCCCCTTTGGCAAGAATTAAACGTTCCGGTTTTGCAAGTAATTCTTAGTGGCGGCGATCGCCAGCAATGGCAGGACAGTTCACGGGGTTTGAATCCTAGGGATTTGGCCATGAATGTGGCCCTACCGGAGGTGGACGGGCGGATTATTACCAGGGCAATTTCTTTTAAAGCCATCCAAGCTCGCCATCCCCAATTAGAAACGGAGGTGGTAATTTATGAGCCAATGCAGGATCGCATTGAATGGGTAGCTGAGTTAACTAAAAATATTATTGATTGCGCCCAAACTGAAATTTCCCAACGCAAAGTTGCCGTAATTTTAGCTAATTATCCCAACAAAGATGGACGCTTAGCTAATGGTGTAGGTCTGGATACCCCCGCCAGTTGTTTGCAGGTTTTAGAAGCATTGAAAAGTGAGGGTTATAGCCTTTCTGCAATACCTAGTGATACCCAAGCTTTAATCAAAGAGTTAACTAAAGGGGTTACCAATGATCAAGAATTAGCCCAATATCGCCTAGTTAATCAAACCATCCCCACAAAAACAGTTTGGAGCTTTTTCTATAGTTTGCCTCCAGATGTGCAAAGGGCAATGAAAGAACGCTGGCAAGTAAGGGAAAGTTGGGACAGTTTACCGGATAGTTTTACCATTAGTGGAATCCAGTTAGGTAACATATTTGTCGGTATTCAGCCAGCTCGGGGCTATGACTTGGATCCTAGTTTGAATTACCATGCTCCAGATTTAGAGCCAACTTTAAATTATTTAGCATTTTATTTATGGTTAAAGCAGGAATTTCAAGCCCAGGCAATTATCCATTTAGGCAAACATGGTAATTTGGAATGGTTACCGGGAAAAAGTGTGGTTTTGTCCGATAGTTGTTATCCCGAAATTGCTTTGCCACCTCTGCCCCATTTTTATCCTTTTATTGTCAATGATCCGGGGGAAGGAACCCAGGCAAAACGGCGAGCCCATGCCTGTATTATTGACCATTTAACGCCCCCTTTAACTAGGGCAGAATTGTATGGGGATTTAGAAAAGTTAGAGGCTTTAATTGATGAATATTACGAAGCCCAAGCCCTCGACCCTAATCGGCTAAATATTATTGGCGATCGCCTGCGGAAGTTATTCCAAGAAACCCGTTTACAGGAAGATTTAGGTTTAACGCCGCCGGAGCTGAAGGATCTCAATCCACTGTTAGCCTCCGCCGACAGTTATCTCTGTGAACTAAAGGAAGCCCAGATTAGGGATGGTTTACACATTCTAGGAAAAACGCCCCAGGGAGAACAGTTGCGGGATTTAATCATTAGCATTGCCCGATCGCCCCATTACCAACGTTTAGGGCTAACCCAGGCGATCGCCGTTGATTTAAAGTTAGACTTTGACCCTATTCTTGATGATCCTAAAGAGCCATGGCAATTGTCATCAACCATGGCAATGCAGTTAGAACAACGGGAATTAACTAAATTTGTTGAGTTATTACAATCCTGTCGCATTGGTGGCCAGGTAATTGAAGTTTTAGAGGAAATTGCTAAAATTTTGGTGGGGGATTTAATTACAAAACAAAATACTGATCTAAGCTTAGATAAACACTTATTTCAAACCTTTAATTTATTTTTCCAAGATCAAACTAATCAAACCCAAGCTAACCTTGATTGGATAGCTCAAATTCTTCTGCCATTACTACAGCAAACATCCCAGGAAATTACTAATTTACTCCGGGGTTTAAATGGTGAATATATTGCCAGTGGAGCCGCTGGAGCCCCTAGCCGTGGCCGCCCCGACGTATTACCAACAGGACGCAATTTTTATGCAGTGGACATCCGGGCCATTCCCACCGAAACCGCCTGGGACATTGGCCGCCGTGCTGCCGAAACCCTAATTGAACGCTACACCCAAGATAACGGCGAATATCCCCAAACCCTAGCTATTTCTATCTGGGGTACTTCCACCATGAGGACGGGGGGAGATGACATTGCCCAGGTTTTAGCATTGCTGGGGGTGCAGCCGGTGTGGGATGGCCCCTTCCCGCCGCATCATTGATTTTGAAATTTTGCCCCTGCATGTACTCAATCGTCCTCGGGTTGATGTGACGGTGCGGATCTCGGGATTTTTCCGGGACAGTTTTCCCAACTTAGTGGAATTTCTTCACCAGGCGATCGCCGCTGTTAGTCAATTGGATGAACCGGAGACAATGAATCCTTTAGCCAAGAAAGTAAAAGAAGAAACCCAACAGTGGCAACATCGGGGTCTGCCAAAAGAAGAAGCGGAAATTAAGGCGACTTATCGCATTTTTGGCTCTAAACCAGGGGCCTATGGGGCGGGATTGCAGGGCCTAATTGAAGCCCAAAATTGGCAAGATGATGGGGATTTAGCTAGGGCTTATCTAAATTGGAGTTGTTACGCCTACGATCGCCAGGGCATTGGTCACAGTCAACCGGAGGTTTTTGAACAGCGGTTAAAAAATTTACAAATTGTTTTACACAACCAAGATAATCGGGAACATGACTTGCTCGATTCCGATGACTATTATCAATTTCAAGGGGGATTAACGGCGGCGGTGCGGTCTTTAACGGGGCAAAATCCCACCGTTTATTTTGGGGACAATGCCAATCCAGCCCGGCCAAAAGTGAAATTGCTGACGGAAGAAATTGCCAAGGTTTATCGTTCCCGGGTGGTTAATCCCAAATGGATCGCAGGGGTAATGCGCCACGGTTACAAAGGGGCTTTTGAAATGGCCGCCACGTTGGACTACTTGTTTGCCTACGATGCCACTACCCATTGCGTTAAAGACTTTATGTACGAAGGGGTTGCCAACGCCTATGTGCTGGATGAAAAAGTCCAAAAATTTATCCAAGACCATAATCCTTGGGCATTGCGGGATATGGCCGAAAGATTATTGGAAGCCCACCAACGGCAACTCTGGCAGAATGTCGATCCCCAAATGTTGGATCAGCTAAGGGCGATCGCCCATGGAGCAGAGGAAATTTTGGAAAGTGCCAGCGTTAAGCCCCACTAAAGCCGAAGTTGACAATGGAACTTAACTTTTTCAACTACTGTCGGAGTTCAATAACTTGGCTGGCTAAACCTACAGCCCAAAAGTAGGGTTCTTTTTTAACATTTCCAATATAGATGGCGGGGGTACCATCCCTGGGCTAGAATATCGCTCAGACTCCCACCTCCAAAAATATTGCTTTCCATTTTGATTTGTTCAGAAATCGCCGTTGACCGGTGGCCCTGCTATGACTGACTACGCCGCTGTTGATAAATCAGTTAATCAATCATCCTCTGCCCCCAGCGAGGCTGATTATCTCCAGGCAGAGCTAATGCCGGAGTTGGACTCTCCCCCCATAGCTAGCTACGACCAAGGGGAGTCTAGCTTAGCCACCGTGCAACCCACCCTGGAAGCAACGGACAGTTTTGACTTTAATTTCATTGATCGCCCGGTGGCCCAATCCCTGGAATCAGAACCAGCGGTGGCGGAGGAAATTATCACCCGGTTATTGACCCCCTGGAGTTTGGCGGGGTTGTTGGTGCTGGTGGCGGCCAATGGTTTACTAACGGTTTACAGCTTTACGGCCAAAGCCCCTTCTGCTGCTGTGTCCATGGGCAATTTTAATGGTTTACCCCCGGTTTTTTCTGGTCTTCCCCCCATATCGGAAGCATCTCCAAACCTGCAATTGCAGAAGCTGAGTGAAGTGGCTGTTCCCAAAGAACCGGAGCAATCTAATCCGACCACTGCTAACACTGGGGTGGCGATCGCCCCTAGTAATGCTAGTAATTTGCCCCAGCCGAATGTTCCCCCCCCTCCGACGGTAATTATTCCCCCGGCCCAGCCCGTACCGATGACCGGATATAGTCCCTATTTGCAAGATCCCGGTTATATGGCGGCGGCCCCTGGCAGTATGCAACCTCCCCGCCCTGGCCAGTCGCCTCAAAATTTACCGACCATCGCTATTCAACCTATCCATCAACCCCAAGCGGCGGCGCCATTGCCTCCCCCTCCTCCCCCGCCGGTTAGTAATCCTGGCAATATTCCTCCTCCCCCGAACTCTGGGGTTAACTATGCCCCTCCCATGGCAAGCAATGTGGAATCCCAAATGTATCAACAGTTGCCCAATGCGGACTCCTCAAAATGCCGGCGGGGCCCGTAGTAATAACTCCGGCCAGTCCTTCAGTCCACCTGCCCGCACACAAGTAACCAGAAACTATAATCAAGGAACGGGCAATGGTAATGCTGGGTCAAACCTCGCTACCCAACAGTTAGTGCAGGAGTTGGAAGGCCTTAACCAAGCTCCCTATTAGGTTTTAGGTTAGGTCTTTCCCATCGGCTATGGAACTTTTTAATCGGGTTGGAAGGGTACTGCGTTCCCAGTTAACCCACTGGCAACAGGAACAGGAAGCCCCGGAACAACTCCTAGAGCGTTTGCTGGGGGAAATGGAGTTGGAGCTGATCGAAATGCGCCGGGCCATGGCGGAGGCGATCGCCACTTTTAAAAGTACGGAACGGCAAAGGGAAGCTCAAAAGTTAATTGCCCAGCGGTGGTATGACCGAGCCCAGGGGGCTTTAGATGAAGGCAATGAAGGTTTAGCTAGGGAAGCATTGGGGCATCGGCAATCCTATCAATTTCATACGGATTCCTTGGGAAAATCCCTGGAAGAACAGCGTTCCATCATTGAACGGGTGCGGGGGGAATTGCAAAAGTTAGAACGGAAATATATTGATCTAAAAACCAAAAAAAGCCTTTACCTCGCTCGTCTAAAATCGGCGATCGCCGCCCAAAAAATCGAAGAAATTGCCGGTAATTTGGATAACGCCAGTGCCAGTAGTTTATTTGAGAGAATTGAAACCAAAATATTAGAGTTAGAAGCAGAAAGGGAACTACTCAATCCGCCTCCTTCTGCTTTAGATAAAAAATTTGAGCAATGGGAAGATCAAAAAGCTGTGGAAGCGACTTTGGCGGCAATGAAAGCTCGACAAAATTTGCCCCCTTCTCCATAGAAATAGGAACTAGACTGGTTGTGGGAATTGAATGATTTTCAGGACAAAATTGTCAGAAATGCCAATAGTTTTTTTGAAGTTGGCGTTAATAACGTTCGACGGTAGGCATCGGCGGCTTTCTTAATGGCTTCGGCCTGGGTTGGGTAGGGATGAATGACGCTAGATAATTTGCTCAGACCAATTTTATTCACCATAGCCGTAGTAATTTCAGAAATCATTTCCCCAGCATGGGGAGCGACAATGGTGGCCCCTAGAATTTGATCGGAGCCCCGTTTATGAAGTATTTTTAGAAATCCTTCGGTTTCCCCAGCGGCGATCGCCCGGTCAACGGCAGTAAAGGGAATGGTGATGGTATCAACGGCTAAACCTTGGGCTTTAGCATCCGCTTCGTAAAGACCCACATGGGCAATTTCCGGGTCAGTGTAAGTCACCCAGGGCATGGTTAAATCGCTGAGTTTACTGCGTCCCAAGCCAAAGGGAGAAAAGAGGGTATTTTTAATGACAATGCGGGCGGCGGCATCGGCGGCGTGGGTAAATTTCCAGTCCATACAAATATCCCCAGCAGCATAAATTTTCGGGTTAGCAGTTTGTAAATAATCGTTTACTTTGACTCCCCGGCGATCAAATTTTACCCCCACAGCTTCTAAATTTAATCCCTCCACATTGGGGGCTCGCCAGCACCGGCGAGAATTTCATCCACTACAATCGAACCGGATTTATTATCACTACTGTAGTGTAAAACTTTGCCGTTTTCCGTTAATTCTGCCCGTTCTAATTTGACATTTAAAACCAGTTCAATACCATCTTTAATTAAGGATTCTTGGACAATGGCCGCCGCTTCCGGATCTTCTTTATTTAACAAGTGATCACCCCGATGTAATAACGTAACTTTTGCCCCCAGCCGCTGGAAAGCTTGGGCTAACTCACAACCAATGGGGCCACCACCAATGACCGCCAGGCGATCGGGGCATTCTGTGAGGGAAAATACCGTTTCATTGGTTAAAAATCCCACTTCTTCAATACCAGGAATATTAGGTCTCACTGCCCTAGCGCCCGTGGCAATTACCGCTTTTTTGTAATGCAGAATTTCTTCTCCCACTTCCACTCGATTATTTCGTCAAAAAATGGCCTTGCCCCAAAAAAACGTCAATGCCTAAATCCCGAAATCGTTGGGCTGAATCGTGGTGGCTAATACCAGCCCGAATTTTTCGCATTCTGGCCATCACCCCAGGGAAATCTACTTCAATATTTTTTGGTTTTTTAATACCTAAACCATCGGCGTGATTCATTACCCCTACCACCCTGGCGGAGCTAATTAAGGCTTTGGACGGAACACAACCGACGTTGAGACAATCACCCCCCATCAAATTCTTTTCAATCAGGGCAACTTTTAAACCAATGCCTAAACCTGCCGCCCCGGCCGCCACTACTAAACCGGCGGTTCCTGCCCCAATAACCACTAAATCATAACTATCTTTTGGTGAAGGATTTACCCAATCGGGGGGATGAACCTGGGCAAGTAATTCCTGGTTATATTTATCGTTGGGGAGAATATCAACGGCGTGGGATAGAGGATTATTCATAGTAGATAATGAGCCAATTAAGGTTATAGCAATGGCTTGGCAACCCTACATTTATTCAATTATTTCTGGCTCTAAAATTGCTTGGTCTAAAGCTTTTTTGGCAATTTTAGTGACATAGATGGTAACGGTAACAGTGGCAATAAAACCAATAATGCGAATTGCCCATTGCACAGTGGGATTAGCTTGGCCAGCTTCCGCACCAATGGTGGCTAAACTCCCAGCCAAAGAGCCAATGTAAACATACATGATGGTGCCGGGAATCATGCCTAGGGAACCAATGACATAATCCTTTAAAGAAACACCGGTAATGCCATAGCCATAGTTCAATAAATTGAAGGGAAAAACCGGAGAAAGTCTGGTTAAAATAACAATTTTTAAGCCCTCTTTACCCACCGCTTCGTCAATGGCTTTGAATCTTTGATTACCGGCAATTTTTTTTGATACCCAACCCCTCGCCAAGTATCGCCCCACCAGAAACGCCGCCGTTGCTCCCAATGTAGCTCCAATGAACACATAGATTGAGCCGAGCACCACTCCGAATACAACCCCAGCCCCCAGGGTTAAAATTGACCCAGGTAAAAAAGCCACCGTTGCCACCACATAAAGCAAGATAAAGGCGATCGCCCCAACAGTCCCTAAACTATCAATCCATTGCAGGGCATTGAGCAACCAATTTTGCGGATTAACCCCCTCGGCAATGGTTTCCTGGGCAAAGACGGGGTTAGCAAAGAAAATCATCGCCACACTAAAGCTGGTAATGGCTAAAAGTCCATAACCTTGCCACCGAGGCGATTTAAATTGTTTTTTTTGAAAATAAGTAAACATTAAAATTGGTGTGAGAGAAGTGAATAAATAATTGTAAATCAATCAAAGAATAAAATTAACTCAAGTCAAAGCTCCTCCACAGCTAGACCCAGCTCCGGCAGTGCAACCATAACAATAGTTGGCAGTTTTAACTTCCTCAATTAAATCCAGATTTCCAGCTTTTAATAAATCAATAACGGTTAATTTTTTATTTGAGGTAGATTCTGCAGGAACATTTTCCATTTGATTAAAATCGCAATCATAAATATTGCCCAGATAATCAATGGATAGTTCGTTGCGGCACATTAGGTTATTAACTGTATCTGGATTAAAATTATTTTCTAAGAAATCCAGATATTTTTGATGTAATTGATATTTTTCAAGGTGGAATTTACTCCGGCCAATGGGTAAATTAGTAATGGTCAGTAAATTGTTAAAGTTAATGTCAAAATGTTCTTTGAGGAACTTTTTATAATCCTGCTCAAGGGCCTTCCTGGGGAGGGGTCAGGGAAAATTTTTCTGACGTTGGTAGCGGCGGATTATAAACCAGGTCTAGAATCAAGCTTTTATCGTGACCATACCCCAATTTATTCAACCATTGGAGGGCTTGAATGGATTTTTCGTACACCCCATTACCCCGCATTTTATCCACATTATCTTCGAGATAACAGGGTAAAGAAGCGACAATTTTTACCTGCTGTTGAGCACAATATTCTGGAATATCTCTAAATCCTGTTTCAAAATAGATAGTTAAATTGGAACGAACAATCACTTCTTTTCCCATCTCTCTGGCTGCTTCCACAATGGGCTTAAAGCCATAGAGCATTTCCGGTGCTCCCCCGGTGAGATCCACCACTTTTATTTGGGGGAATTTTTGGATAATTTCAATTAATTGTTGACAGATTTCTGGAGACAGTTCCTCAGTGCGTTTGGGACTAGCATCCACATGGCAATGGCTACAAGCAAGGTTACAGCGTTTACCTAAATTAATTTGGAGAGTAGAAATTTTTTGTTTGGTCAGGGGAGTCCCTAACTTTTTGGCAAAAGGAGTAATTCTTGATTTTTGGAAAGAATGTTCTAGTTGTTGAACCATATTATCTAAATTGTTTAAATTGTCTAGAAAAATGTTGATTACTAAATAAAAATCAGAGCCTAATTCAGCAACAACCACCGCCGTCATAGTGCCAGGTGGAATCGGTCACTAAAATTTTGTCGGGGTAGGTAGATCCTAATTTAAGGGCTGTTTTATCGCACACGGCACTGGGAACTCCCTGTTGAAGAATATGACCTGCTTGATCATCAAATAGCGGTTCTGTCCCGGAGTAAATAGCAGTTTTGCCAGTAAAAATACAGGCTCCATCTTCAGGAATTGGGACTTTAAAGGAAACAGAATCTAAACTTTCTAATAACAGGTGTTGATCTAGTTTATAAGTAGCAGAATCTAGCAAACGATAGGGGCGACGGGCTCGAATTTCAATCTGCCCAAAACCAGCGTCAATTAACTGTTGAGTGTATTCTTCGTAGGTTAATGCTCCTGATAAACACATGGCCCGTAGTCGTTCATCCTGGCGCAAATGTTCAGGGACAGGACGGGTGGCAATGGGATCGCTCATGATTAAACGACCATGGGGTTTTAAAACCCGATAGGTTTCCTGCAAAGCCCGGTGTAAATCCTCTGGCTCAAAAATGTTAAAAAGACAATTTTGGGCCACGACATCAACGGAATTATCCGCTACAGGTAACGCAAAAGCATCCCCAGCCCGAACTTCCACAAAATCAGTTTGGAACCAATCATTTTCCTGGGCGGCCAACTTTAAATTACGAATAGCAGCGGCACGCATGGCTTCCACCGGCTCCACCGCAATTACTCCCCCAGGGCGACGGCAAAAATAGGAAAATTGCAATGCTTCCAGTCCGCCGCCTACCCCCACATAAAGCACCGTCGGTTCCCCTGCTAGTTCGTTGGGATGCACCGTCGTACCACAGCCATAATTCATTTCCTGCATGGAGAGGGGAATGGTTAATTCCGGTAGGGCAATGGGATTACTTTGTACGCAACAGAGTCCCACTTCTGGGGTTTGGGCTACTTCAGCGTAAAAATCGGCGGTGGTTTGTAGGTAAGTCATCGTTGATTTTAACTTTGATAAACTAATAATTGTGTTGGAATTAGCGGCTTACTTTTTTGATTCTAGATCGGATAGACTTTGTTGGAAAATTTTGTCTGACCATTGTTTGAGATAAATCATCAAAAACAAAGTTGCCCCTAGGCCGCAGAGGCGCAGAGACCACTGCATTATGTGAGTTTGGGCATTGAGATTAGTGCCCATAGTCGTTAAATCTATGGCTAACGAACCAATGTAAGTGTACATAATTGTAGCGGGAACCATGGCAAAGGAACCAAGGGTATAATCTCTGAGGGAAACATCAGTTACACCAAAAGCATAATTAAGTAAATTGAAGGGAAAAATGGGGGAAAGGCGAGTCAAAACAACAATTTTCCAACCATCTTTTTTAACTGCGGCATTAAGTAACTTAAATTTTGGGTATTTTTCCATTTTTTTCTGCACCCAATTTCTGGAGAAATGGCGACCAATTGAAAAAGCTATAATGGCTCCAATCATAGCGGCGATCGTTGTGTAAATAGTGCCCCACCACCAACCAAATAAACAACCTCCTTTCATGGTCAACAGGGAACCGGGTAGAAGTAAAATCGTGGCTAAGTTGTAAATAGCAACATAGATTAAAGGAGCCCACCAACCGAAGCTTTTAACTTGAGCTAGTAATATATTTAAAGTCATCCCCAGATTAAAATGATGAATGGTAAAAATCAGTCCACAAATCAAGAAAGTGGTAATTACTAGTTTGGGAGATAGCTTCAAACCTAAAGCCGCCTTTAATTTCATGATTGACAATTTAGCAATGGGCACAACTAAAACAATAAGGTAGTTTACGATTCACCAAAGAACCCAGGATAAACAAAGGCAAAGGCGGTGGAGCTAGGAATCGGTGTTCCGTCTAACTCTTCGACAATAACTGTGTTTAGCTCTTGATCCCAACGGCCTCGGATCTGGCGATCGCCAAAGGGCACAACTTTTTCTTTGACTTGTTTTAACTCATCATGGGCAAATTGTTGACTGGCTCCGGAAAATTGGTTGGCGGGAGTCTGGTTGTCTGCCTCCCAAACATAACTAACAATGGCCTTGGGATGGAATTGGAGTTGATCCTGATGACGTACCGGAAAAATTAACTCTTCATTTCTGGTGTAACTACCGTAGGGATAACGGAAATAATCCCGACTATGGCCAGTTTTGGTGCTTAAAATTTGGCTATCAGGATGTTTTTTAAGCCATTCCCTCAAGGTGGTTTTAACGGTGGCAACCCGGTCTAGGGATTTGTTAACCTTTTCCCCCACTACCCCTAAACCCCAGGGTTGGGCATAGAGGGTGTCATCCTGGCGATCGTACATTACTAAACAGCTTTGATAAAGTTTACCTGATACACCAAAAGCACTTTCTTTGCGATCGAAGGCAACAATGGTGTCACAGAGGGGACAGTAGGAAACTGTGATATTTTGCCCCCCCACAGTGTCATTGACAATTTCATGCCAATTCATAATGCCTAAAGGATAGGCCCTGGCTTCTCCGTTGACCACTAGACCAATGACTACTTCCTCCCTATTAAAGGGGGTATCGGCCGCCGTATCAAATTGAGGACGATCAATACTGGGAATGCCACCCTTGGGAGGGCCGCCATTTAAAATTTCTGTCAGGTCAATACGGTTATTTTGTGCGGGATCAATATTCCTATTGCTGATGTCCACCAGCTCCAAACTTTGGTCGCTCAAGTGTTTAGTGAGGAATGAGTAACGTAGCTTCAAATCATCAAGACCTTCAGCTTTTAAAAATACTGTTCCAATCACCAGCATCGACAAAGTTCCTAAGCAAATGCTTAAAAGTCTAATATTATTCATGGTGAATAAATGGATAATGAACAAAATTAAAGGTAAGTTTGAAGACTATTTATATTTTTGTCCACCAAACTCACCTTGCAACACTTTTTATGTCAATCTAGGGAAAATCTAATCCCTTCCTATTTACTTAGCTTTAGGGAAATTCCCCATCAATTGGGTAAAGGTAACGTCTCCCATTTTTCCGGGCATTTGACCATGGGTCTTTTTGTCAGCATGGAAAGCCACTGCTAACATTTGATAGTTATTATTAGCGGGAACCGTAATGGTGACAGAACCATTGCCTTTGGCATTGGCTTTAAATTCATTGCTAGGAACTGCACCAGCGGGGCCCATATCCATACCGATCGCCTTTTTATTAACCCACCAGAGGGTATAAAGACCGTTGGGAACTAAGCCGCTGGCATTTACGGTTACTTTATAATTACCTGCGTTGGGAGCGGTGCTGGAAACTTGAGCTTTTGCTTTCAGCCATTGATCTTTATTAATGCCCCGGGGGGTGCCATCGTTGGCATTGGCCATTAAGCTACCACCAGCTTGGGCAATTAATACAGGTTGGTTAGAAGTTGCTGGAAAAAGGGTCTGACGGGAAGAATTTTCTGCTTTTACTTGGGATACAACAGCGGCGGAGAGAACAGCTAAAGAAAGACTACCTAAAATTAAACGATTCATGGTTTACCATCTACTGGGAAAAATCAACTAGCTCTTGGGAATTGAATAGTAATTATGGAATTCAACCCATCTGAGCATTCACTTATAAATACGAAGCAGAGTCGAAAAAGGATTTATTTTTAAAGCTAGATTTGCCCCACCATTACTGTTTGTCCGGTTCCACCAAAGTTAGTTTGATTAGATTCAACAGTTACCAAAAGCTGGGTACTGGTCATCATCACATCCTCCAAAGGTAGTTCCTTAATAACTCGGCCTTGGGCATCGGGTTGAAACTGGCCGCAATCAATTTTTTTGCCATTACTAACCGCCCAGAGATGATATTTTTTCCCCTCGGATAAGGGAGGGAGATTGTACAGCATCATGGTGACCTGCTCATTTTTGGGCATAACCACCACGGCCCCATTGGCTTGGGGGGCATTATCGGTACCTTGCAGGCTAACTAAATGGTTATAACCAGAAGATTGATCAATAATTTTTGCTAAATCATTTTGATTTTCTAAAACAGCAATTCTTTGTTGTAGGCGATAGTTGTTAAATCCGAGAACGCTAATAACAGATAAAGCCATGGCACCGATCGCCAAGGTTTTGAGATTAAGTTTGGCAATAATTTTTTCTGGTCGCCAATCCCGGGTCACTTTTGGACTTGTGGGGATTGTTTTCATCTCAGCCCGTTGCAGAATTTTTTCCCTTAAATGTATGGGGGGAGGGTCATCGGGGAGGGATAGGGCCAACAGAGCCAGGGTTTCTTGAAGACTATTGATTTCTGCCTGTAGTTCAGGTTGCTCCAGAAGCATTTGTTGAATTTCTTCCGCCTGGGCTGGACTCACCTCCCCTAAAACGTAATCGGCCAGTAATTCCTGTCTTTCTTGGGGATTGATCATGGTAATTAATCTTCCACTAAATTATTGAGGATTTTTCTTAGCTTTAGGAGGGCATTGCGTTTGTGGGTCTTGACACTGCCTAGGGGAATTTGTAATCCTGCCGAAATTTCCGATTGGCTTAACCCGTCAAAGTAGGCCATTTCCAAAACCGTTCTTTGTTTTTCTGGTAATTCGGCGATCGCCAACCGTACCTGATCGGACATTTCGGTTAAAGCTAATTTATCCATCAGATCCCTTCTATCCTCCGAAGTTTGATTGCGACCCCAGCGTTCCTGCATTCGCCACTGGGCCTGACTGCGACGATGGCGATCGATAGCTCGGGAACGGGTCAAGGTGCTAAAAAAAGCCAGGAGGGAGCCCCTTTGGGGGTTATAGCTAGGATGGTGCCAAAGGTTAAGGAAAACTTCTTGGGTCAGATCTTCCGCCTCCTGGGCATTGGTCAACATTCTTAGACATAGGCGGTAAACCACTTCACCGTAACGGTCATAAAGGACAGCTAAGGCTTGGGAATTTCCCTCCTTCAAAGCGGCATAAACCTCTGTATCTGTCTGATTTGCTAACATTCTTCTAGATACCCACTGGAATGCACTAAGGAAAATAGTTTGAGCAACTACAACCCTTCTGCCTGCCTTAAGGATACGAAGCTGGGATATAAAAGGATTTAACAGATAGTTAATCTTGCTTACTGCGGCTATGGGACCACTGGCCATGGATATTGACTCCATAGGGCACCACATAGGTTAAACAAACGGCAAGCCAGCGATTTTTATTCATTTTTCCCGTTAAGATTGCTTCACCGTGGTTAATCGCTAACAACACGGAACCAACCACAAGGGCTACTTTAATTGCTCCAGGGGCCATTTTTCTATTAAATAAACAAAGACAGTAGGATTGTATGCTACTCATCGAGGCAATCTTCAATGGATCTGAGGGGGTTCATAAATTTTTAACCGCCTCATACCTGTAACCCTTACAGAATCTGTAAAGACTTTTTTGGTCTAAAAGTTGGTCTTGTCTCTCCCCAAATTTGGAAGACTAGGGCGGATCTCCAAACCTATTATGACCCTTTGCAAAAGATTATAAATATTTACCGTTCTCTGGGGGATTTCTGGGGTAATTGTTTTCTAACTTAAATTCCATAGATTAGTAAGATTAAGAGAGGGGTTACCAGGGTCAGAATTAGGGTAAGAGGAGCACCAATACGGGTAAAATCCGTAAAGCGATAACCCCCAGGGCCATAGATCATGGTGTTGGTTTGGTAGCCAATGGGGGACATAAAACTGTTAGAAGCGGCGAAGGTAACCACAAACATAAAGGCCAAGGGATTTAAACTCAAACTTTTGGCCACTTGTAAAGCAATGGGCAACATTAACACCACCGTTGCATTATTCGATAAAAGCTCCGTCAGTAGGGCCGTAAATAGGTAAAAAATCAGTAGCAGGGTATACCCAGAAAGATGGCCGCCAGAGTTGACCAAAAAGCTGGCTAACCAAGCCGTTGTGCCGGAATTTTCCATGGCTGTCCCCAAAGGAATTAACCCTGCTAGCAAAAAGATTACATCCCAGCGAATGGCGCCATAAATTTCCCCCGGCTTTAGGCAACCGGTCACTACCATGGCTATTACTCCGGCCCAACTAGTAACACTGATGGGCAATATGTCAAATGCCGCTACCAAAATAGCTACTGCAACAATGGCGATCGCCGTTTTAGCCTTATCGAGGCGGAGATTATCAAGGGCTTTTTCTTCTAGAACCAATAATTCCCGGGTGGTCTGTAAACCGAGAAAACTTTCCCTGGGGCCCTGGAGTAGGAGTAGATCACCGAACTTTAAACGGACTTTACCCAATCGTTGGCGAATCAATTCTTCCCCCCGACGAACGGCAATGACCGTGGCGTTATAACGTTGGCGAAACCGTAGATCCTTTAGGGTGGAACCAATTAAGCGGGAATTGGACAAAATCAGGACTTCCGCCACCTTTTCCTCGGAAGATTCTAAAGGGATGGATTGGGCTACCCCTGTATCAGCAAATTTCATATCAGCCAAAATTTCAATGCCCCTTTCATCCTTGACCCTGAGTAAATCCTCCCGGCCCCCCCGCACCAGCAAAATGTCCCCCATGGTCAGAACCCTATCCGCCAGAGGTTGGGGAAAATGGGTGTCATTGTGGATAATTTCCAACACATCTAAATCGAATTTCCGCTGAATTTCACTTTGGCGCAGGGTTTGCCCAATCAAACTAGAACGGGGAGGAATAATAATTTCACTGACATAATCTTTTATTTGATACTCCGCCGCCACATTGCCATCGGAAACGCTTCTTCGAGCGGGTAATAGTTTAGGAGCCGCTAGGACGATGTAGATTAGGCCAACGCTAAAGGTAATTAGCCCCACCGGGGTGAACTGGAAAATACTAAATCCCTGTCCGGTTAATTTTTCTGCCAAACCGCTGGCCAGAATGTTGGTGGAAGTGCCTAAAAGGGTGATCATACCCCCCAAAATGGTGGCGTAGGAGAGGGGAATTAGGAGTTTAGAAACGGAAATTTGTCGTTGCCGGGCCCACTCTTCCACAATGGGCAAAAATATGGCCACGATCGCCGTGTTATTGAGAAAAGCAGAACTGGGGCCAACGATGAAGCCCATCAACAATAATTGCCGTCGTAGGCTATTGCCGCCATATTTAATCAGATTATCCCGGATTATTTGGATAATGCCGGTGCGGGTGATGCCGTAGCTTAAAATAAACATCGCCATGATGGTCACGGTGGCGGAATTACTAAATCCGGCTATCCCTTCCGTGGGGGTGACCAAGCCCAACACCATCAAAACCACAGCAATGAAGATGGCGGTGATATCAATGGGCAACCATTCCACCACAAACATCACCAAAGCAAAGACGATGACTGCCAGGGTAAGGGGAATTTGATAATCTGCCAGCCAGGTTTGCAAAAAGGCCATAGTTGTCCGAAAAGTTATTAGGGAGATTTTTCCCGATCGCCAGGGAATTTACAAGGGGAGTGGATTAAACATAATGCGAGTCATCCTGTGTGGTTACTACGGCCAGGACAATGCGGGGGATGAAGCCCTGTTGGTATCCCTGTTGCAGATGTTACCAGCCTCTGTGGAACCAGTGGTGCTGTCCGCCAACCCTGAAGTTACCAGCCAGCGTTATCAAGTGGAAGCCTGGGGTAATCGAAACTGGGGCAAAATTTGGCAACTTTTTGGTCAATGCCAGGGTTTTATCTGGGGGGGCGGTAGTTTGATGCAGGATGTGACCAGTGTGGCCAGCCCCCTATACTATGCCGGTTTGATGGCGATCGCCCAGATGCGGGGCTTAAAAACCGTTGCCTGGGCCCAGGGCATTGGCCCCCTCCAGCGGCCTCCGCTACGGTGGTTAACCCGGCGGGTACTCAAGGGTTGTACCGGTGTGAGCGTGCGGGATGAAGTTTCATTGCAGTTGCTAGAACGGTGGGGAATACCAAGTTTTCTTGCCGCTGACCCCGTTTGGTTGCTGGAAGCCCAAAATTCCCCTGCCCCTCCATCAACTCTGCCCATGGTGGCCGTTAACCTCCGCTCCCATCCCCTGTTGACATTGGAACGCCTAGCGGAGATTACGGAAGCCCTAGCTGATTTTCAGCGACAGACCCAAACCCATCTGCGCTTAATTCCCCTGCAAAAATCCCAGGATATGGCCATTGCCGAGGCGATCGCCGTGGAACTACCGGGAAGTTACGAAATTCTCTACCGTCCTAACCCTAGGGAATGTAAGGGGTTATTCCAGGGGGCGGAATTTACCATTGGTATGCGACTTCACAGCCTAATCATGGCGGCCTCGGAAGGTAGTGCCTGTTTTGCCCTCAGCTATGACCCCAAAGTGAGTCGATTAATGGCAGAGGTAGGATTTCCGGGCCTAGAGTTAGCGGACTTGACCCCAGCAAATCACAGCCTAAGCAAAATCTGGCAGGATTATTACCAACAACGGCAACCCTGGAAGGGCCAGAAAGCATTACAACAATCAGCCCAGCGGCACCAAAAATTATTAGCGGAAATTTTTTCTTCCTAGCTTTTTCCTCCAGAGTGTGGTAAGAATGATAGCCCGAGGGTTACAAATCCTAAATTTTGGGAACATTTTCAGGAACCTTAAGCTTTATTTAAGCTTTACTACGGTTCTGAAACCCGAATATGCCGCAAGATAGATTGCAAGTAAGGGCCATTGCCTTAAGCTAATATCTAACTTCCAGGCTTTCTTAACTTTTGCTCGCACTACATAGTCGCAAAGTTATTGATTTGTTCAGGTTATTCTAGCTTTCTGTCCAACTGCCAAAGCCTTAAGTATTTGGGTGTGTGGAATAAAAGAATTAACCCTTCTGTCCGTTGTTTTGACGGCCCATTGTAAGGGAAGTGATTACGGCGGCCCTCCTGAGTAGTCTCAAATAATTTTTACAAATCCCCCAAGTCCAAAATCAGTAAAATATTCTCTATTAACTTTCATGAGCCACCCAAATTATTATCAAAATCTCTTAAACTTTCTACGGCAAGACCTTTCTTTATCCGCAGAGTCCCTGGCGATCGCCGAACGTACCGCCTGTAACACCATTGATAACAGCAACCATCTGCCCATTATTCTTTGGCAGTACGGCCTCATTAGCATAGAAGAACTAGATCGCATCTTTGACTGGCTAGAAAAGTTTTAGTGGGAAAGTCTCCATGCGGACGATCGCCGATATTAACGATAAGTTGAGCCGGGGCAAAGCAACAATTTGGACAGCGGAAGAAGTAAAAGCTAGGGTTGGTGAACTGGGGATAGAAAAGGTAGCGGCCTTGGTGGATGTGGTCTGCACCGGCACCTTTGAGCCCATGGAATCCTCCGGGGCGGTGATTAATCTGGGACAAACAGATCCCCCCATAAAAATTCGTCAATGTTGGTTAGATGGTATTCCGGCCTATGCGGGGTTCGGGGCGGTGGATCTATATTTAGGGGCCACGGCGGCGGCGGAAATAACCGGCAGTACAGATAATCTTAACGAAGGGGAAAGTCCGGCGGAACGGGGTGGTGGCCATGTCATTGAAGATCTCATTGCGGGCAAAAGTATTCCCCTACGGGCCCTAGGCCAGGGTACGGATTGTTATCCCCGTACCAGTTTGGAAACGGTAATTAGTGCAGATCGGATTAACCAGTTTTATCTCTATAATCCCCGCAACCTCTACCAGAATTTTATTGTCGGCGTTAACGGTGGCGATCGCCTTTTGTACACCTATCTCGGCCCCCTCCAACCCAGACTAGGTAATGCAGTCTATTCCAACCCCGGTGCCATTGGCCCCCTGTTTAATGATCCCCTCCTCCAGGCGATCGGCATTGGCACAAAAATTTTTCTCGGTGGTGGTGTAGGTTATATCGCTTGGGAAGGCACCCAACATTTCCCCTTACAAAAACGACTCCCCAACCAAACCCCCATCGGCCCAGCGGCAACCCTAGCGTTAATCGGGGATGCTAAACAGATGGATCCCTATTGGGTGCGGGGTTGTTACCTAAAAAACTATGGCCCTTCTTTAATGTTGGGGGTGGGGGTACCCATTCCCGTGTTGAACGAAACCGTAATTGAGCGATGTGCAGTTAAGGATGATGACATTGTGGCCCCAGTGGTGGATTTTTCCATTCCCCGGCGGGTGCGCCCCACCTTTGGTTTAGTCACCTACGGTCAACTGAAAAGCGGCAAAATCACCATTGAAGGAAAAACCGTGCGGGTAGCTCCCCTGGCAAGCATTGCCCGTTCCAGGGAAGTGGCGGAACAGCTCAAAGCTTGGTTAGAGGAAGGCAAGTTTTCGTTGACGGAACCGGTTGCCCCGGTGCCAACGGATCGAATCTTTTTAGCCCAGGATCCCATGGGCAATCTCTGAGTTTCCAAATATTGGTAAATTCAGAGTTTTATTGCACCCTGTTGGATTTAAAATCGCCACAGGCCATCTGCAAATAATCGGGACTTATTGGAAATTAGTAAACGTGGAAAGAACTAGCGACGGTTTCAAATAAATTCTTGACCGTATCCCAGCGGGGCTCCTCCGTAGATAAGTCAAAGGTAATTAACTTGCCCCGGTTGGTGGTTACGCTGGCCAAGTCATGGCGTTCCACGCTATCCCCCGCTATGACCCGATACTCCAAAGTGTAATAAACGTGTCCTTCTTCGCTCCGTTCCTCCGCACTGATTAACTCGGCCTGGCGCTCAGTCTTTGCTTTTTCATTGACGGCTTTCATGAAGCGATAACCGACTTCAGTGGCGGTGCCCAAATCCGTCAGGGTTTTATCCGTAGGAATTTCACTGATGATCACACTTAAATTCTCATCCCGTTCGATCAAATCCCGAAAAACCACATCCACCCCAGGGGAAGCTCCTTTCACATCCACCCCAATCCAACCGTTGGGATAGAGAAACTCATAGCCATCTTTGGTGTCGCTGTACCGTTGCAAACTGGCTATACCCACCCCTCCACAGGCCGTCAGGGTAAAACTTACCAGTAGGACTAACAAAACTAGGGCGCTGGATAGGGATTTTTTCAACATAGGACAGAGGAAATAACTGGGCAGAGGGGAAACGGTGCGACAAAAGCACTCTCTATTTACCCATTAAACCCCCAATGGTTGGCCCTAAACTAGGGGGGGGATAATTCCAGGAATAAAAAGAGGCAGAACTCGTTTACATTTCTGGGTCTGGCATTGGCAAAAAAGTTGCTATAGTGAATCTGATTAAAACGCCCCTTGCTGCTGTTTCAGGTTTTGAATAATGCGCATCCTAGCCCTTGTCCCCGGTGGAATTTCTGAGCAAATCCTGTTTTTCCCAACCCTTGCCACCCTCAAGGCGCAATATCCCCAGGCGGTAATTGACGTAATTGTGGAACCTAGGGCGAAGTCAGCCTATCGTATCTGTGCCTGGGTTAATGAAGTTCTGGCCTTTGACTACCGGGATCGCAACGGCTTAGCGGACTTTTTAAATCTCCTGGGTATTATTCGGGATAGGGAATATGAAGCGGTGGTGACGGCGGCCCGGCAATGGACAATTGAATTATTGTTGTGGCTCAATGGCATTCCCCTCCGGGTTGGCTATGAAGGAACGGCTAGCTTCTTTCTGTCGGCGGCGGTGCCCTTCAAGCCAGATCAGTACGTCCCCCATCTTTTCCATGACTTAACCCAGGGCTTTGGTATTCAAACCCCCTGTCCTCCATTAAAAGTTACCCTCCCCAAAGCAGACATTGAATGGATGGAAGCGACTGAGAAGAAGTTAGATTTGGGGGGAAGCGGTTATGTGATTTTAAATGGTGGGGCCATACGACAGCCCGATACGGGGAATTTTCCTTACCCCATTGCCCAGTGGCACGAAATTATGGATGATATTCGGCAAAAACAGCCGGATCTTAAGATTGTGTTGATTCCCCCGGCGGAGGATACGGGCTGGGTACAGGCCATGCAGGGGCAGTATCCAGGGGTGACGGTGGTGCGTCCCGGTGACGTGGGTAAGATGGCGGCTTTGTTGGCCGGGGCTAATCTTGTAGTTTGTACGGAAGGTATTCCCATGCACCTGGCGATCGCCGTGGGCACCTATACCATTGCCTTATTGGGTAAAACCCCGGCGGCTCAGATCATCCCCCCGGATCAGGATAAGTTCATTGGTTTACAAGTTCCCAGTGGTAGGGAAGCTGATGTGAAACCGTCTTTGGTACTGAAGAAAATTTGGCGTTAATTCAGGGATAGAAATTTTCCGAAAGAAGATATTTACCCGGTGAAGATTTCGTTCCTAATGGACAGGATTAAGTCCAGACTAGGGGTGGAAATTAACAGTGGATTTTCTTGGTCTTTTCTTAACCTCAGGAGCAATTTTTATGACCGATATTATGATTAGTACAATTAAGGCTTTGACTAAAGAACCAGAAAGAGTAATTAAGGCTGGAGAAATAATTTTTAGGGAAGGTGATGTCCAAACCGTGGTGTTTGGAATTATCGCAGGGGAAGTGGAAATGAGTTTGCAGGGACAGTTCATTGAAACTATCAAACCTGGGGAAATTTTTGGGGTCGGCGCCCTAGTGCATGGTGATCGTCTCCGAACTTCAACGGCGATCGCCAAAACTGAATGCCGTTTAGTTACCATGGACCGCCAGCATTTCCTCTTTGCGGTGCAACAAACCCCCATGTTTGCCCTGGAAGTCATCCAGAGTTACTCCGACCGTTACCGCAGTCTTAAAGAAGCTTATCAAGCGGCGATCGCCCCCTAGTCAGGCGTAATCACTTTAAAACTAAACGTCGGCGCAGATAATCCAATGCTTGACAAGCACTGAGGTAGCGCACCATCTCCCGTCCCCGGCGATCGCCAAATTGAAGTGGGATATGGCTAACTCTGCCATCGGGATCCGCTAGGCCCACAAAAACAGTGCCAACGGGTTTCTGTTCTGTTCCCCCGCCGGGCCCCGCTATGCCGGTAATAGCTATGCCCCAACTTGTCCCCAATTTTTCCTTAACCCCCAGGGCCATTGCTTCCGCTGTAGCATCACTAACGGCACCACAATATTCCAGAATTTCCGGATCTACCCCCAAAAGATTGGTCTTAACCTCGTTGGCATAGGCAATTACTCCGCCCCAAAAATAGTCCGAACTACCGGCTTGTTCCGTTAACATAGCCCCCAGTCCACCGCCGGTGCAGGATTCCGCCACACTGACGGTTTCCCCCCGTTGCCGCAGTAAGTCCCCCACCACAGAGGCAATGGTGTCTTCGTCCTGGCCAAAATAATCAAGGCCGGCGATCGCCTTAATTTCCGCCACTACGGGGTCAATGATTTGCTCAGCTAAGGCAAGGGAAGTGGACTGACAGGAAATCCGGAGCCTCACTTCTCCTTTCCCGGCATAGGGGGCAACGGTGGGATTTTCTAAATCAAAAAACCTGGCCACCTTTTCCGCTAGGGCCGACTCCCCAATGCCTCGAAACCGCAACACCCGGCTGTAAATGCTGACCTGGCCCCAGCCTTGGCTTTTGAGATAGGGCACTGCCACCTGTTCCCACATGGGGTACATTTCCGATGGCACACCGGGAAAAGTCAAAATCAATAAATTCGGTTGGGGATGCCAAATCATCCCCGGAGCTGTGCCCTTGGCATTGGCCAAAACTTCCGCCCCCTGGGGCAGTAAAGCTTGCTTACGGTTATTAACGGTCATTACCCGGCCAGTTTGGGCAAATTTAGCTTCAATGTCCGCAATTACCCTGGCACTTTCCACCAAGGGGGTCTGGAAAAATTCCGCTATGGTTGCCGTGGTTAGGTCATCTGGGGTAGGCCCCAATCCCCCGGTAAAAATCAAAATCTCGGCCCGTTCCTGGGCAATGGCGATCGCCTTTTTAATCCGTTCGGGGTTATCCCCCACCACCGTTTGAAAGTAATGGGGAATACCAAGATGGGCCAACTGCTGGGCCAGATATTGACTATTGCTATTGAGAATTTCCCCTAGGAGCAACTCCGTGCCTACGCAAATAATCTCGGCCGCCATGGCATTTACCCGTTAATGAGTGGTGGATCAAGATCACCAAAATGATCAAGAAATCAGAAGCTTAGTAAAATTTAGGCTGATGGCGAATTAAATTCAAAAACTCTTCCCGGGTTTTTTGCTCATTCTGGAAAGAACCAATCATGGCACTGGTTACCGTCCAGGAACCGGGTTTTTGTACCCCCCGCATCACCATGCACATGTGGGTAGCTTCCATCACCACCGCCACCCCTTGGGGGTCAAGAATTTCTTGCACTGCTTCCGCAACTTGACGGGTCAACCGTTCCTGTACCTGCAAACGACGGGAAAACATTTCCACAATGCGGGCTAACTTACTCAGTCCCACTACTTTTTGGTTGGGAATATAGGCCAAGTGGGCTTTTCCCATAAAGGGCAACATATGGTGTTCACACAGACTGAAGAAGTCAATGTCCCGTACCAAAACCATTTCATTGTGGCCTTCGTCAAAAATGGCACCATTGACCAATTTTTCCAATGACTGGTCGTAGCCCTGGGTCAAAAACTGCATCGCTTCTGCTACCCTTTTAGGAGTTTTCAGCAGTCCTTCCCTTTCCGGATCCTCCCCCACGGACTCCAGCATGACCCGCACTGAATCCATCATTTTCTCTTTGTTCAGCTCAATATTTTCGGGGTGGTATTTCACCTCTTGCCCATTGTGGGTATTACGGTCGGGGAGGGAGGAAACTTGATTCACTAATTTGCCGGTGTTCATGCCGTTATTGATGGAATGGGAAGAGGTGATTGATGGTCAGGGTAAATCGGGGGTCGCAGGAATTTTAGTCAGTCCCCAACCCCGTTGGACTCAGTTGTATCAAATGATGCAGTTCTTAAAATTGTATCCGTAAAATCCCCTACTAGCACCACCATCCTCCACGGTTCCCCCGGGGGAAATTTTGGGTGTCTAGTGGGACAAAGATTAGGAATTGATTAAGAAATGTAACAATTCCACAGATTAAGATTATAACACTGGGGGATCCCCCTCCGGGATGAATAAAAGCTAGTTGCGGCGGCTTTCTAGGATAATCTAGGCATTTTCGCCCTTTTCTCCCCTGGTTTAACCGCCCCTAAGCAGGCTTAATTGCTCAAAAATATTTTTTGCCTTCTGGGTAGAATTGCCCCGATAGCGAGCGATTAGTCCTTGGGTAGCAGTCAAACTCAACCCCAATTGACCGGATTGCCTATCTACCATGGGGTTGGTGATATTCCTGGCCTGCTCCAGTAAATCTTGGGTAAAGACCTGGCCCAAATCCAGGTATGTGCCAACGCAAGCATGGCCCCCAAGGGCATTGGGACTGCCCTGTAAGTGTTCAGAGCCGATTAACTGTTGTCGTTCTCCCCAGATTAATTTTTTCTCCTGCCAAATCTCCCAGCTAGATCGCCAATGGCCCTGGGTAAATTTTTCTCCCCTGGCGGTGCGCCCCAAGCGGACTATTTCCCAACCTTTAAACTTGGCATCGGCGGCGAGGTGAATCTGAAAGCTCTGTTGATATCGGGCCTGGTCAAAAATAATAGTTTCCTGGGGACACCACAACACCGAAGCCCCGGACTCCAGTTTTAGGGTAACAGTCTGCTCACTCCAGGGCCCAAGACTACGGTAAATTTTCCCCGCAGAAGCACTGGTTAGGGCCACATCACTGTGGGTATCTAGGGCAATGTCATAAATTAGGCGATCGCCCCCCACCATGCCTCCCCCGGTGTGTAACAACATGGTCTGACATTGCCCTGTATTATCCGGATAAAAAGACCGTTGTACCTTAAGGGGAGCCTGCACCAAGGAGTGGGCCATGCGGGTACGGTGGCCATCCCGGTCATAACAAAGCCGCAGAGTTGCTTGCCAGGGGGCGGATTTATTGTCAGTAGAAGGGGTAGCCATCGATCGCCATTCCCAAGAAACTTAACTGGCTTGGGGTAGCAAACTCAAGAAGGCATCAAAATCGGCGATCGCCTCTTGGTACTGGATTTTGGCTTGGGAAATGTCCCGGTCTTTAGCCGCCGCATCTAACCGCTCCAAATGGCCAAATACTTCTTTCGCCAGGGTTTGGGCCTTGTCTTGATCCTTGGGTAATAGGGAACGGGATAACCCCAACATTCCCTGGCGGAGTTGCCCTAGGGGGCCGTGGATATAGGTTTGGGTATCCACCCAGTTTTGGTTGGCGATTAAATCCTGTAGGGTATCTTCCATGCCCTCCCGAGCCGAGGCGATCGGAGTGACATAGACTTCTAGCTGGGCAATTTTTTCCGGGCTATAGGTGGTGGGAATTTCTACCTGGGGACTACTGCAACTAACTAGAACTGTAGTCAGCAAAACCAGGACGAGGGAAAGTAACGAACGTAAACGAGACATAAGCTTAGGTTACGGTGTTATGGAGATGAATCAATATTAGGCAGGGATTTTAGTCCCCACAATTTGTTTCAATGATACGTTCTTTTCCGGCTCCTACTTTTTTGGATTTATTTTTCCCCGCCCCCATAACCGGCCAATCCTCTTTGGCGATCGCCCTATGCCGATACAACCCCTGACATCCTCCTCTGGATACTCAGTACAAAACTTTTCCCTTGTTCCCACAGTATTCCCAGGGAAACCCCCCAGTTTAACCGTCTAAGCCAGAATTACCCAGACCACACCATGGTAAATCCAGTAAATAAAAATCCAGAATTAAACCCATCCCAAGGCAAAGCCAAGAGTAATAACCCCACGGAAGATGAACCCATCCTTTGTCCCCACTGTCGTCGCACCGCTAGCAATGGCATCAAATGTAAAGGTATCTGCGTGGCAGATAGTGATTATTGACTAGTTAGCGCAATTGTCGACTAATCAATTAATCAATCAAAATATCTTCGCCGGAATCACTTTGCTCCGCTTCCCATTCCACATTGGGCATGGATTCAAAGGCTTGGCGCACGACGGATTCCCACTGGCTCCGCATTTTTGCCAGATAGGGATCCCCTAGGCGCAGTTGCAACTTATGGCGCACAGAAAAACGATTGGCTTCCACCATGGTCAAATTTATGGGAGGCCCGACGGAGATATTGGACTTCATGGTGGAGTCGATGGAAAGCAAAGCACATTTAGCCATTGCCTCTAGGGGGGTGTCATAGGTAATGGTGCGATCCAATAAGGGTTTGCCGTACTTGGTTTCCCCAATTTGCAAAAATGGAGTTTCCTTGGTGGCTTGGATGAAGTTCCCCTGGGGATAAATTAAATACAATTCCTGGGCTGGTTCCCCTTTGATTTGTCCCCCCACCAGGAAATTACATTGGAAATCAATGCCATCTTTTTCTAGCCAAGGGCGATCCCGTTCCTGGATTTCCCTAACTTTGGCCCCGATATAGGTGGCTACTTCGTGCATGGTGGGAATATTGTGAAGATGTTCCCCCTCGTCCCTTTGAATATCCCGATCAATCTGGTGGAAAACCGCTTGGGTGATGGCTAAGTTACCGGAGGTGCAAAGGATTAAAATCCGATCGCCGCTGAGGGAATAGTCAAAAAGTTTGCGGTAGGCGGAAGTATAGTCCACCCCGGCATTGGTGCGGGAGTCAGCCCCCATCACTAGCCCAAAACGGTTAATTAAACCTAAACAGTAGGTCATAGCCAAAGTTAAATAGAGTTAAATCTTGGAAATGGTTTGAAATGGTTTTAAGCAAGGGATTTTTTTAACCAGGCCACAATTTCTGCCGCCGTAGTTTGGGACTCCTGGAGCTGGAAATAGGGCAACACCACCTTTTCTGGGGGGGGCGTAGTGCTTAAAATGGCGATCGATCCCTGGAAAGTAGCCAACTGCTCCCAAACAGATTGTAAATCCGGGGGATCCTTCTCCAACTGTTCAAACATCATCAACCGGTGACCTTCTTCTTTTCGTTCCAATTGGTGCCAATAGAGCCGGAGCTTGGAAAGACTATCGGGAATGGCCCCGTTGAACTCTGGGCAATGTTGATCGAGCATTTGGTCGTAGATATCTACGCTGGGATTTTCCCGGTTTAAAAATTTACTGACATCGATCCAGATAACTTCGTACTGATTGAGGGGGGGCTGTTCTTGTTCCAGGGCTTCATCCAATGAATAACGGAAAAAAGAGCGCCGTTTAGAAGTTTTTCCCGGTATGGTGGAGCCTGATCCTTCTAGGGGTTTTTGGTGCCAAGCCTGGTAAAAATCGGTGTAGGCCATCTGTTGGGCACAATGCCAAAACAGTTGCCAATCGGCCCAATGGTTTTTTTCCTGGGGCTGACTGCAAAATTCCCGCAGTTGATATACCACCGTTGCTAATAATTTATCGGGGGTTACCGTCACCAGGGCCTGGGCTACATCCTGCCGTAACCGGTCATCTAAGTTTTGACGCAATAGGCCCAAAAGGACTTGGGCTACTTCCCGATTATTTTGACCAATTTTATCCAGAGCCCTCACCACGACCCGTAGAGTTTCCCCGTCGGTTTTAACGCTAGCGGCACTACGGATTAGGGCGGCCAAAACCGCAGGGTTATTTTTGCCTACTATGCCGAGATTGTGGGCAGCGGCCAAGCGAATATTTTCGTTTTGGCTATTTTGTAACAGGATAATCAATGTCATCAAAGCCGAGAGATTACCCGCATCAATGGTCGCTAAACTGGTGGCCGCCTGCCGTTGAACATATTCATCATTCTTGTTCCTGACCATTAGCATCAGGGTATTGATGGCGGTGGGATTACCGGGATCAATACGTCCTAAAATTTCTGCCCAACTCTGTAAATGTTCACTCTCTTCGGTATTTTCCAGCAGGGAAACCAAGGACGGCAAGATGCTAACGTTGTGGGGGTCAATTTTCAGTAGGGCTTGGATGGCTTCGTTGAGCAACCAATCCCCCTCTTCATTGCGGGGTTGGGCCACGCAGTTTTCCACTAAAGTTGTCAATGAGGCGATCGCCGCTTCTTGCCCATGACCAATTTTGCCCAGACTACTAACAATCAGCCAACGCACAAAAATATCGTCTTCCACCGCTAACAAGTCGGTCAAACTTTTGATGACCATGGTGGTGGGGGCGGACACTTCCCCTAGGCTATAAAT
Organism: uncultured cyanobacterium; assembly: GCA_963704945.1. Taxonomy (GTDB): domain Bacteria; phylum Cyanobacteriota; class Cyanobacteriia; order Cyanobacteriales; family Microcystaceae; genus Synechocystis. Next base: position 50,576 of record CAVPII010000021.1, read on the forward strand.
GGCTTGTTTGCGGAGGGGAAGGGAGGTTTCCCGGAGGATATGCCTTTGCAGTACCATCAAAGCGGTGGGGTTACCGGGGTCGATTTTTTCCAGGCTTTCCGCAATCTGACACAGGAAAGCACCTTCCGGGTAAATCCTAAGTTTCTGTAAAAGGGTGGCAATGGCTAGTCCCTGACCTTTGGCGATCGCCTCTAAACATTGGAGCACCTGCCGGTGGTGCAAAATGGATAACTCTTGGGAAAGAAAATCCAGGAGAAATTTAATCGCAATGGGGTTACCCACTGCACAATGGGCCAAAGTTTGCAGAGCAAGGCTGTAATCCTGCTGGGGCCTCTTGAGTTCATCCAGTAAGATTTGTATCCCCTGGGGGGCCATGGGATCGACCAAGGCCAGGGCCTACGCCACAGGAAACCGCAGTGTAGATTCCCGCTGTAGCTCCAACTGCTCGCCTAAAACCATGATTGTTTGGGGAGAGCTTTCCGCCCATTGCCCTAGCCACTGGCAACATTGACGGTAAACCTTGTCATCCTCCGTCGTTGCCAGGGTTTTTAACAGGGCCTGCACCACCAGGGGACGATGGATTTGTTCCAATAAACCGCTGGCCCATTGTTGACGGGGAAAATTGGGGGTCGCCGAAGGTAAGCCATAATCCAATAATCTTTCTACAATTCGATTTCCCTGGGGTAAATCCGGTATTTCCACCAGGGCTAAGGCCAACCTTTGCAATGCCTGCAGACCATAGAAATTCTCGGGACTACAACGGTCATCAAAATTCAGCAGGGCAAGGGCAAATTCCTTTTTCTGTTCCAGCTCAATGTCTTCCCTACCCCACCAAAATTGCAGTACCCTTTGCCATTCCTGCTCAAAAATACGGTAGTGCTGGCCATAAATGTCTAGGAAAAATCGCCAATCGGTGATGGCCAAGGCCGCAAAATAGTCCCGAAAAGTCGGGTCAGCAAAACCATAACCCCTTTCCCATACTCCTTTACTGATAATACCCTTGGGAATTAGCCACCCTAATTGCACCGCTAAACGGAGGGAAGGGGATTCTTTACCAAAAATATTTTCTATGTCTCCAGGGGGCAGGGGACAATCATCGCCATGGTTCTGCAGTAGCATCTGCTTAGCTAATTTCCCCAAAAGTCCCCCCAATTCCTTCTGTTGGCTGGGACTTGTCTCCACCCATTCCCCCTGCCAACCGTAAAAAGCCGTGGTCAACTTGCCGTATAACTCTGCCGCACTATTAGGGAAATGCCCGGGCTGATCCTGCCAAAAACGGCAACAGAGCATCAACCGTCGGGGACACAGTAAGTATTTTCTGAGATGCCTGGCCGTCGTTTCCCTTAGGGACTGGTTCAGGGAAACAGCCAAAGTATTTTCTTTTTGGACTCCGAAGTCGTTTTCAGCCCCTTCTTCCAGGTTTTGCCCCGGTGAAGTCCCTACAAAATAATCCTCAATGGCCATTTCCACGTCATTGGGATAGGTAAATTCCCGAATGTCGTAGTAGGTAAAATCGGCCAATTCCCCAGAATCATTGTGACGACTTTCTGGCCGACAACTTAACAAAATAGGAGTTTTAGGTAATTCTCCTAGGCAATCCTCCATCCAGGACAGGGGACCCTTGGCCCCAGGGATTTCTTCTGGGGAAGAAAATATGTGGTCTACGCCGTCCAGCACTAGCCAAAATTTTCCGGCCTTTAAACCAGCGGCCAAACTACGCCGCCACACTTCTAGGGAGATTTCTGGATTTTCCTGGGCCACTTGTTCTAGCCAGGGTCCAAAAAGATAGTTTTTAACAGTAGTTTGTTTAAGGAAACTCCGGGTAAGCCAAATGGGCAAACAAGAACTCTGGCCTTCTTGATATTTTTGTAATAAACCCTGGGCAAAATGTCGCAAAAAAAGAGTTTTCCCCGCTCCCGATTGCCCCAGGATGGCCAGGAAACGAACCTTTTTCCTTTTTTTCTGGCTCTGGTCTAAGAGACTATCTAAAAACTCCGTGGGGCCGTAAGTTTTTGTCCTCGCCCCAGCTTGGTCACCGGCCAATACTTCTAAAGCTCGGGGGATGGGTGAGGGGTGTCGGGTACTCAACCCTGGCTGGGTTTGAACGGCGGTGCAGGGCAAAAAGCGATCTAGCAAACACTGACAAACCTCTGACCAATCGGGACTTTTGGAGGAAGTTTTCTGAAGATTACTTTCGCCATTCTGATTATTAGCTGTCCCTGAAAGGCTGGGGAGATTGGCCATGGTATTTGCCGACAAGGTGGGGAGGGAGCAAGGGTTACGGGCGATCGCCACTGGTGGAGCATAAAGCAAATCCCCTCTGGAATTCACTGTACCAAATCCCCCTGCCCCCTAACCGCTAACCAGGAGAATTGTGATTTAAGTTTAACAATTGCGGGGAAGACATAATCTCTGCCCCCCGATGCCCGGCTTTGTCTTGGCCCTAACGACGACCAATGGAAGCCTGGAAAGCGGGCCGCTCCACTAATTTTTGGACATAACTTCCCACCGCGGGATAGTCGTCAAAGTTGAGCTTAAGCATAATTGGTACGTAGGCTAGAATTGACCCCACCGCCACATCCGCCACGGAAAAAATTTCCCCCAGGATAAATGGCGATCGCCCCAGAATTTCTTCCAAAACCCCTAATAGTCGGGGCATTTCTTTCTCCCTTACCGCTTCAATAAATAAACCATTGGCGAGGGTGGAATTGGCAAACAAAATCCATTGATTAACCACCCCTTGGCCCTGGGCATCGGCGGGGATAGTATTGGCTTTTTCTGCTAAGTACAACAGGATAGCCCCGGATTCCCACAGATAAAATTCACCATCGGCGATCGCCGGCACTTTACCAAAGGGATTGATGTCAAGGTAGGGGGATTGGCGATGTTCTCCCTCCTTTAGATTTAAGTTGACAAATTCGTAGGGTAAACCCAGTTCTTCCAGATACCACTGGATAATCGAAGCTCGACTTTGGGGAGCACCGTAAAGTTTGATCATAGCTCTAAACCAATTGGACAAATGAAAATATAAAAGTTGGCGAAGGAACCTCATCCGGCAACAAAAAATTACCTGGTTGTTGCACAAACCCATTTTCCCCAAGCTCCATTAAAGTCTTTTTGCGGGACGAATTCCCAAAACCATTGCTTTAGCGAACAGGGAAAATCCGTTATCCTGGGACTTAACGTCCATGTAAATTTTTCTAAAGATTAGCTCACTTAATCAATCCCCGCCTACCCATGACTGAGCCCCCCCTACTCCATGAACCCGCCACAGAGAAAGACATGGAGGAAAACTCTGGCAAACAAGCCCTTTCCTTCCAGCCCATTCCCCAAGCCTCTAACCGGGGCAAATGGCTCTGGTTGGTGATGGGGGGAGTGCTTCTGTTGGGGGGGGGCGGTTACTGGTGGTTTCAGTCCCGCTCCAGTGGCCCTCCCATGGGGGCAATGATGGGACAAATGCCCCCGGCGGCGGTGAAGTGGCAAACGTTGGAGATTACTAGTATTGAAGATACCAGCCTATTAATGGGCAACTTGGAAGCCCAGAAGGGAACGGCAATTGATTCGGAAATTGATGGCCGTGTCCAAGAAATTTTAGTTAAGGAAGGGCAACGGGTTCAGCGGGGGCAATTGTTGTTTCGCATTGATAACGATGAGCTGCAAACCCAGTTATTGGAAGCCCAGGCCAATTTGGCGGCCGAAAGGGCCCAGTTGGCGGAACTACAGGCCGGTAGTCGTCGGGAAGATCTGGCAGAGGCAGAAGCCCAACTGCGTCAGGCCCAAAGTCGTCTTACCAATACCCGGGGGGGTGCTAGTCCGGAGGAAATTGCCCAGGCCCAGGCCCAGTTGGAGTCGGCCCAGGCGGGGGCAGAATTGGCCAATGAACGGGTGCGGCGCTTCAGTAATCTGCGGGATCAGGGGGTCATTGCCCTGGATACCTATGATCAACAGCTAAAGGAACAACGCCAGGCGATCGCCGATGTGGAGGTAGCCCAACGACGGTTGCAACAGTTGAAACAGGCCCGCAGTTCCGACCTGGAAAGGTTAACGGCGGAGGTGGAAGCCCAAAAGCAAAATCTGAACCGTTTACGCAGTGGGGAAAGACCCGAAACCATTGCCCAAGGCCAAGCCAGGGTGGGTCAGGCTTTAGCCAACGTTAAAACCCTAGAAACCCGTCTGGCTAAATCAAAAGTAACGGCCCCCTTTGCCGGGATAGTGGGATATATCCCCGTTAAGGTGGGGGACTATGTACAGGCCGACGAAATCCTCACCAACTTGACGGAAAATCAACAGTTGGATTTGAATTTAGCTGTGCCCCTAGCCTTCGCCCCCCGATTACAACAGGGCTTAACGGTACAAATTCTCGATGCCCAGGAAAAGGCGATCGCCACAGGGCAGATTAGTTTTATCTCCCCCGACGTGGATAACAATGGCCAAAGCGTTTTAGCCCGGGCCACCTTTAACAACCAAAGCCAAGAACTACTCAACCGCCAGTTGGTACAAGCCCGCATCATCTGGAATGAATCCCAAGGCTTAGTTGTTCCCACCGTAGCCGTCACCCGCATTGGAGGAGAATCCTTCGTTTACGTTGTCCAGGAGGGTAAAAATGAAGAAACTGGAGAACCCCAACTGACCGCCCAACAAAAATCCGTCACCCTGGGCAGTCTCCAGGGCAGTAATTACCAAGTTCTGGCGGGGTTGGAACCAGGGGAAAAAGTGATTACCGCTGGGTTACTCAAGGTGCAGGACGGTGCCCCCATTCGTCCCGCTGATGAGGAAAAACCACCAATTTAAATCCTAAAACGACCAACTTGGCCTAAATTGATGGTGCAGATCAAGAGGTTATCCCGGTGGTTTTTTAGGACTTCTCCCCGGGATAAACCCTATTTTTATCGGTGAGGATGGGGCATGGGTTGGCCAAATATTCCCCCGGGCGGACTGGGCGGCTCGTTGTCAGATCGTCGTTGGTTTTGGATAAGCCTAGCGTTACCCCTTTGTTTACTCAACGGCTGGGTACTACTGCAAATACTAAATTATTTCCAGTCACCCCTAAGAATTTTTGTCATTGCCAATCTGGTGGCTTTTATTCTCGGTTATCCAGTGCGGTGGCTACGGAGGTACCCCCGGCTGAAATTGCCCTACGCCGTTACGTTGGTGTTGTTAACCACGGCCATTATCCTGGCGGTCATTGGTCTGTTGGTAATGCCCAAATTGATCGACCAAATCCGCACCGTTTTAAATCTTTTACCCCATTTAAATTCCCTGGGGGATAAACACCTAGAAGATTTGGACAATTTGACTAGTCAATGGCAAATTCCCACCAATTTTCGGGTCTGGGGTAAGGAATTATCCGGTGAGTTGCCCAGCCAAATTCGCTCCATTACCAATCAATTGCTGGATTTACTAATTTGGACGGCGGGCAGTCTAGTCGAAGCGGGATTTATTCTAATTATGACCGTCTATCTTTTACTCCGGGGTAATACTTTTTGGGATGGTATATTCCGATGGTTGCCCATGGCTTGGCGCCATAAAGTTAGGCAAAGACTGCGCCATAGTTTCCAAAACTATTACATTGGCCAAGCAACGGTGGCGGCCCTGTTGGGGGTTAGTTTAATCATTGCTTTTACCATTTTTCAAGTGCCTTTTGCCTTATTATTTGGGCTATTTGTGGGCTCCATGGCATTTTTTCCCTTTGGCGGTGGCACCAGTATCGTTTTAATCAGTATTATCGCCGGATTTCAAAATATCTGGTTGGGGATTAAGGTGTTGGTGATTGCCACGGTGGTGGATCAGATTGTTGAAAATGGCCTTGCCCCGAGACTATTGGGAAGCTTCACTGGGGTGCATCCCGTCTGGATTTTGTTGTCTTTGATGATTGGGGCCAAGGTGGCAGGGATCTTGGGCATCCTGGTGGCTATCCCCATTTCCAGCTTTCTTCAGGATACCCTCAACGATTTCCACTGATTTTTCCTAGTCCAACTCCCTAGCTTTGGGAAGCATTTTTCAACTTGTCGGGGTACTGTTGACGGAATTTACGGAGCTTAGGCAAATCATGGACTAGCACGTAGGGATGGGCGGGATTCCGTTTAACAAAATCCTGGTGATAATCTTCCGCCGCATAAAACTGATCAAAGTCATTAACTTCCGTGGCGATCGCCTGGTCGAAGGTTTGACTGGTTTCCAATTGTTGAATATAAGCCTCGGCCACCTGTTTCTGTTCCGGGGTAGTGGCAAAAATGGCGGAACGGTACTGACGACCGGTATCTACCCCTTGGCGATTGACCTGGGTAGGGTCATGGCCCACGGAAAAAAAGATTTTTAATAACTCTCCATAGCTTACCTGGCCAGGATCATAGAGAATTTCAATGGATTCCGCATGGTCTGTGCCACCTCCACTTACCCTGGAATAGTTGGCCGTTACCGCTGTGCCGCCGGTATAACCTGTTTGTACTTCCTTAACTCCCTGTACTTCCTCAAACATGGCTTCCAAGCCCCAGAAACAGCCCCCGGCAAAAACAGCCCTGGCATTTTGGTTACCGTTGTCGGCCACAGGGGTCACATCCATCGCCGGATCGGGAATAGCCTTGGAAAAAGGACTAATTAACAAACTCGCAGTGGCGATCGCCAAACCAACAATGAGCAAACTAAGCCAGAGACCACGGCGACGGAGGGATTGGGGCAGGGAAACGGTCAATAACATGGGAAAAGTTGAAAACAGTTTGGATAAAACAAAAATCACGAAACTGTTCCCAACCTAACCCAATTGACTGAAATTGTCCGAAACAACTATTGGAGAATGTCTAGGGCTACATTACCCACGCCACTACCCTTGATACCGATAACCCTAGCCGCCGCGGAAGAAAGATCAATAACCCGGCCCCGGGTAAAGGGACCCCGATCATTGATGCGCACCACTACGGACTGGCCATTACGGAGATTCGTGACCTTAACTTTGGTGCCAAAGGGCAAAGTTTTATGGGCGGCGGTGAGGGCATTTTGGTTGAAACGTTCACCGTTGGCGGTGCGCCGGCCGTGGAACCCAGGGCCATACCAAGATGCGATGCCCCCTTTAATCCGTTGAATAGTGCGAGAAGCATCGAAATTGTTAGTCCGGGCCACTTTCATGGTGGCGGGCAAAGAAACAATGGGATCCGCTCCCCCCAGAAGACGGCGTAAACGATTGGCGGACTGTAGGGCAGTTTCCGATGCAGAAAGATTTTTTTCCGGGAGGACAGTGTTGCTGTCAATCGTTAGTAAGACCTTTTCATCTGCCTTCACCACGTATTGCTTAAGGGTGGAGTCAAAATCGACTTTAATAATGCTTGCATCAAATTCTTCGGTGCCACCGAGTTCTTCAATGCGGGTGGCAATGGTTTCCGCCCGTTCCATGGTGTTGCCAGGGGCCGTGAGGGTTTCATTCTGGCTCAGGGCCGTTAGTTCATCGACTGTCCCCAGGAGGGTAATAACGGGAATTTGGTTAACCCGCAGAGTCACCGCCAGACGATTTTGGGGGCCATTATGGGGAACAAGGGAAACCAGTTCCGTGTCTTGGAAGGAAGTTACCGGGGTTGGAGCCGAGGCTGTGAGGGATGATTCTAAGGGAGATACAGAAGAATTATTTTCTGAAACGGTTGTTTGGACATTAGGCTCGGCATTAGCGTTGGAAGCCACTGATCCCAAAGGGCAATTAGTCCAAACAAGGGTTGTCAAGCTCGCTGTGCCAATAACACCGGCGATCGAGCGACAAAAATTAATTCCTTTCATAGACTTAGAAGTAAAGGTCAAGGATTGTAGTGCCGTCCTAGGGACTGACGCACAAAGAAGACTTCGGCAAAAATTTGCTTGTTCTTCCCGAACCCCACTCGTCCGAACTCAGTACAGAAAAGCGGACAAGATTTTTTGTATAAACCTCCACAAACTATCACGGATAGCGGGGACGAATACCCAGAAAATCTTATAGGAGTAATAAATGCTTTTTATGGCAGTTCGGAAACGCTTGCGTTACAAGGTGTAAAGAATTTGCTCCATCTCCAAAAAGCGGTGGGACAATCTAGATAGTGGTGGGTGATCTGTTGAAGATTGAGCCGTTATTGAAATTGTCAACCTATTGTTTTAGGAGGAAGCCAACCATGTTCTGGAAACTGAGACAAGTATGTCGTTTCTGGTTTTGCTATCTTAATCAACCAATTTTGGGCCGGGGGACTAAGGGAACTTGGCGACTGGCCCACTTTTGGTCGATGTATCAGATTGCCCTGTTGGAATCCTGTTGGCAAAAAAGTCCTGTTAAGGAAACTTCCCTCTAGAACCATTGGTATTTTCTTTGCACCGTCTGAAGTTTGCCCCCCTGGGTCGCCCTAGGGGGTAGGGAGAATTGTGCTATGATCCTTGGCCAGTGGCATCTTTCAGCAGTTTTGCCCTAAGCCCATTTCGTCTTAAAATCTATGGTTCCATCGGATTATCAAGACCAGGATGTGAAAACCCCCAAGGTGGAGGTGGTGGATCCCTTCGACACGGAATCTGGCCCGATGCTTAGTCAAGCTCAACAGTATTGGTTACAGTTCCAGCAATGGTTTGATCGCTTGCCCGGATTCGCCAAGGCCGCAGTGGCGATCGCCCTTTTATTTGTGTCTTTTTCCCTGTTGATCCAGGTGTTAAAGTTTGTGGCCTCCCTGGTGACCTTGGCGATTTTATTGGTAGTTCTTTACGGTTTATATAGGGTTTTCTTAAAAACAGACAAAACCTTGTAGTGGTCTTTGGCTAGTGTGGGGAACTTCCCTGGCAATTTGCCCCAAATATTTCGGGGGTTTTGCGACAGGAGCCCAAAGTCTTAGGCTAGTCCCCAGTTGCCTCCCACTTCTAACCCCGCTGTCTTCGTCTCCGCCACCACTATCAAGCCCTGGTGGATGCCCCCCAGTTTGAGCCTTAGGTGCCCCCTGGTGGTGTCCCGACAGTTTAGTTGTAAGCCTTGGGCGGTGGGAGTATGAACTAAAATGCCTGGTTCGTTCGTATAACCCTCCAGTTTCACCCAGTATCGATCGTTGCTGGCGGTCAACTGCCAGCGGCCCCACCGAGCTACGTTCCAGGTAATAGTGCTGTTACCGGGGCCAAATTCATAAAAATTTCCCTGGTAGTGAATGCCAATTAGCCCCACTTCTTCTGGATGAACCAAGACAATCCGTTCCCCCACCGCCGCTGTTATGCTCAAACCGGGATGATCAGAAAAATGATTTGCCTGTAACCAAAACCAGCGGGAAGGAAAAGATCGACCCCAATTTTTTTCTGCATAAACCAAGGCCTGGTTCAAACTATATTTTTTTCCCTGCCATTCCAGTTCTCCCTTGGCTATGCCCTGGGCTAGAAGGATCTGCCAACCGGGGTCAAAAAGGGTTAAAAAGGAAAGCCAGCCCGCTGTGGCCCTGGGAAAACGTTTTTTATCCCCCCAGGTTATTTGGGCGTTCTACGGTGAAATGCCAACGACATTGTTGATTAGCAACCCGAATGCGCCCTTGGTGATGATGGCCATGAATTTGATAACCTTCGTTAACGGTGGAGAAAAAATCCTGGGGGTCTAACGGCTGGGGTGGGAGAGAGCTAGAATTTTTGCCCCAATGGCCCAGGGCGAATTGGGTAGGACTGGCCCAGAAATTTTGCACTGAGGGGAAGGTGCGGCACAGAAGCTCGTCTTTTTCTCCATTGCTCCCTGGCCCCAGAATTTGCACTGCACCACCGGAATATGGGCGATCGCCCCCAGGATTTTCGATGGAGTACATGAAGGCAAAGCTTTCACCGGAGTCAGGCAAGAGCAGACGGCAATACCAGCCTTCAAAAAAAGGATTTTGTCCTTGCCAATGGTAGCCACTGTGGGGAGGAAATTCCATGGCTTTGAAAAATAATTAAAACAGTAATTAAAGGATTAAAAAATACTGGAGCTAAATGTTGGTAAACCGCTAGCCAGGGGGTAGAGTAAATATTCCAAAAAGAATAATTTCCAGATAAATTGATAAAAACTGGCGATCGCCGCTTTATTGTCTAAATCTACATTCCGACTGCGCCCCCAGAGTAGGGTTAGTAAAACCAGGTGGGAACCAATAAATATGGGCATATTTAAAGGCAAAGCAGTCGCCATTGCCCAGACAATGACACTGAGATAACAGATAGTCAATAAAATACAGGTTCCCCAAAATACTTTTTCTTTACCAATTTGGAGAGTTAAAGTTTGGATCTTAAATTGTTTATCCCCTTCCATATCCGGTACATCTTTAAAAACGGCGATCGCCACACTAAAGATTAAAATAAATAGGGTTAGTACCCAGATGCGGGAATTCAAATCTTGGCCATGGCCTAAACCAGATCTGAAAAACAGAAATAGTCCCAAATTGACCACCATGCCCCGGACAGTGAGAATACAAAGGGCCGCCAAAAAGGAAAAGCGTTTGAGTCGAATGGGGGGAACAGAATAGGCAGTCCCAATCAGTAAACTAACCCCCACCGTTAACCCCAGCCACAAACCTAAAACGCTGGCGATCGCCAGGGCCCCTACCCCGCAAAGTCCCACAATCCACCACCCCTGGACTAGGGAAAAATCTCCACTGGCCAGAGGAAGACTGGGTTTATTAACGCGGTCAATGTCCACATCCCACAACTGGTTTAACCCCACAATGTAAACATTGCCCAATAGGCAAGCGATCCAGGCACCAAAAACTAAGCGAATTCCCGTGGGTTGGGCTAGCTCGCCGTAGTTGTCTAAACCCGCCAGCAGAAAAATAGCCCAGACACTTAAACTCGTACCAATAATGGTGTGGGGCCTAGAAAAACGCCAAAAAGCTCGGATTGTTGCCATGGCAGTGAATGTAAATCAAGCAAGTTCTTTGCAGTGTACCAGAGGCCGCCGTGGTGAAGCTGTTCCTAACCCTAGGTACTAAACTTAGATAGCAGACAACTTTGATTTGAACCAATAACCTCGCCCCATTATCCATGTCCGTAAATGCCCCCGCCATCGTTGCCCAGGATATTAGCTTTCAATGGTCCGCCGATAGTCCTGGTTTGCAGGAGTGCAGTTTTGCTGTGCCCCAGGGGGAATTTTGGATGTTATTGGGGACTAATGGTAGCGGAAAATCTACTCTGTTAAGGCTTTTAGCCGGTTTGTTAACCCCCCATGCCGGGGTAGTCAAATTAGCGGAACCCATGGGCTTTGTTTTCCAAAATCCCGATCATCAATTGGTGATGCCTACGGTGGGGGCGGACATTGCCTTTGGTTTAGTCAAGGAAAAATTATCTCCTCCAGAAGTTCAGGCCCGGGTGGGGGAAGCTCTGCAGGCGGTAAATTTAGCCGACATGGCCCGCCGTCCCATCTATGCCCTGAGTGGGGGGCAGAAACAACGCATTGCCATTGCCGGGGCGATCGCCAGACACTGTTCTGTACTTTTGCTGGATGAACCAACGGCGTTATTGGATACGGATACCCAACGGGAATTGGTTATTCAGGTACAAAAATTAGTCAAGGAAAGGGGAATCACAGCCCTGTGGGTAACCCACCGCCTGGAGGAACTGGATTATTGTGATGGGGCCTATTTGTTGGAGGAAGGCAAAATTGTCGCCCAGGGAGACCCCAAACCCCTCAAGAAAAGAATGATGCAACGGGTATCAGGATCAGGATTGCAAAAGTAGGATCCCAACGGGGATGGGCTGTATTAGGTTAGGAATAAACTAGAGGGAATCCGAACCAGTTAATGATGATTCAAGATTTTTGCGCTGTTCCATCTTGCTGAGGAAATAACCCGTCATCATTGCAGAAGCCAGTAGGTTGGCAAAATCTTCCCGATCCGTGCTGATCTGAATATCAAAATCTTCCATGGGCAACATCCCCACTAGACCCTGGACGTTCTGTTGGATAATGTCTTTAATTTCTGGGCTGGCGGACTGGGCTATCCAAGCAAGGGTTTCAGGGTGCTGTTTTTGTAGATACTGGATCAGTGTGTTGACCTGTGGTTCTTCCTGTTCAGAGGCATAAAAGTCAAAATTAAATTCCATTACCACTCCCTAACTTCGGATGGGCAGTTTAACCACTTACGTTTTTCGTTGATTTCTACTATAGCGGCTGAAGCAAAGTTTTGTAAAAGGGCTTGTATCTAATGATGGGGGAGCTTGTCAATCTCGAAATATTGATGAAATTTGTCGGTTATTTCCAGCAGATAAGACCTACCTTCGGTTTGTTTCTTTTTTTTGACAAAACCGGCTTCTACCAGTTCCTGTACCTGTTGGTAGGCACTACTACCCCTCAGTTCAATTAATTCCGTTTGCACAATGGGATTTTTCAGGGCGATCGCCGCTAGGGTACGGAGACTGCCGGTGCTGAGGTCGGAGGGAACAAAATCATGGATTAGGTTCTGGAAGGCGGCCCGCAGTTGCAAGCTATAGCCCTGGTCAGTTTCGATGATTTCTAGGGCGCTTTCCCGATGGGCATAATCCTCCATTAATTCCATCAGGGCATCCTCCACCAACGCTTTGTCTTGGTTGCTAATGGTGACCAAATCGCCAATGGTCACAGGGCGGGCCTGGAGGTAAAGAATAGCTTCGACGGTGGTGGCAAGGCGCATAATCAACTCAAAACTGTTTCAACGAACTGCTCATCTGGCAATGTTCAGGCTTTTTTCTGGCCCCTACCGGTCGATCAGTTTCATAACTTGGTCAGGACATTGTTGCCTCACCAACGGTTGCAGTTTTTGGCGCACACCATCCGCACTCAACAAATTTTTGCTACCAACCTCGGTGATCAGATAGGCCCTAGCGGCATCCTTGGCCACACTGGGGGATTTACCCTCACTTAAAGCTTGGCAGAGAATTTTTGCCGCGGATTCCAGTTGGGCTTGGGTCGGCTCGGCGGCCATGGCCGGAAGTAGGGGACTAAGGGTAATCTGGGCAATGAAAATGAAGGTTATGGAGCTTAAGGTTTTAAAACGAAGAAACTTGCTCATCTTAAGTTAAAAATATCCGAAAAAATCAAGAAGCTAAATCTACACCAATCGAGGTCGCCATTGACGAAAAATTCTCGGCCATTCTATCACTAACCAAATAGTTGTTGGAGTCGCCGACGAACCCAGTTCATAATATTACTATCTTCCTCTTCCACCGCTAATAGTCCTTTTGTCGCCAATTCCTCTTTCCTCCGCATTAATTCTTCTTGGTGTTTCCCCAGGGCATGGATAATTGCCTCTCGAAAATCGGGATTGTCTTGTAATAATTGTTCAAACTGGGGAAATCTAACTACGAATAGTAGAGACTTTTCCTTGGCTTTGACAGAGGCGGTGCGGGGAATACCCAACATTAAGGCTAGTTCTCCAAAAAAACTACCAGGCCCCAAATTAGCCAAAACCCGCCCTAATTGTTCTGTATAAACCTCAACTAAGCCTGAAATAACGATATAAAATCCGTTAGCCCCCTCCTGTTCCCGGAAAAGCACTTCCCCCGCCGCCAAAGATTGAAGCTGGCCGATTTCCACCAGTTGTCGGATTTCTAGCTCGTTTAAACTGCCAAAATAGTCACTGGATCTGAAAACCTGGCTAAGGGAAATGGTCGGTTCTTTCTCAGCATGATTTTCTCCCCCCGGCAAATCTAAATCAGGGCGAAAGTATCTGGCGATCGCCTCGGGATTTTTGAGCCACAGTTCCCGCTGGGGAAAGGAAATGTCAATACCGTTGCGTCTGAAATAGAAACTAATGGTGTAACGGATGGCACTTAAAATTTCTGGATGCTGGCCAATATATTTTTCTTGAATCCACACCCAAAGCTCAAATTCCAGGGCGTTATCCCCAAAGTTTTGAAAAATCACCTGGGCTGGGGGGGTAGTCAAAACAAGGGCTTGACTATAGGCACAGAGTAGAAGGGTTTCTGTGACTAATACCGGATCACTGCTGTAGGATACCCCCACCGCCACCGTCAACCGCACGAATTCCGTTTCATAGCGGAAATTAGTTACCCGGTTTTCAATCAGCATGCTACTGGGTAAAACCACCTTGGAACCATCCTTTAGGGCCACCACCACCGCCCTAGTGGAAACTTCCCTGACATAGCCTTGAATATCATTGAACCTGATGTAATCGCCGATCTTAATTTTTTGCTCAACTAATAACGTCACTCCACTGACAAAATTACGGGTTACATTTTGCAAACCCAAACCAATGCCCAAACCCAGGGTTCCCCCCACCACCGTCAAGGAAGAAAGGTTCACCCCACTGGTCTGGAGCATAGCAATAAATAAAAAAGCCCCCAAGCCGTAGCTCAATAAGTTAGCCACAATGTAGCGGATACCTTGTTCCAGAATGAAACGCCGCAGAATGATCCCCCTCAGCATCCGATTGAGGTAGTGGGTCAATACAAAAATCGCTAATCCGTAAAGGGCAACCTGGGTAATGTCCAATAGGGACAGTTGGGTTCTACCTAAACTCAAAGCAGTGGAGTCGAGGGCTTGAAAAGCTTTGTTTATGGCGCTGGAAACAGACTGCATGGAAATTAACGAAGGGGGAAAAGACGGGACAGAGAATCGAGTAAATATGGGAAATATTCAGGAAATCGACCTTAAAGTTATTGTTTTGCCCCATTTTTCCCAATTAATCTATCCCCGGATAGAAGCGGAAAGGGCCCCGACAGTCGAGAGTGGAAAAGGGTAAAGGCTGAAATCAAGAAAAATAAATCATCAGCGGGGGATTTAAAGGATTATTTCCCGAGTAAACTCCAATTTACTCTTTGGGGCTAATTGTTGCTTCCAGTAAATACCCAGTTAACTATCAATGCCTCTTCCTCGTTCCTGTACACCTTAATTTATGGAAATTCAACTCATCAACATCGGCTTTGGTAATATTGTTTCCGGCAATCGGGTCATTGCCATTGTCAGTCCGGAATCAGCCCCCATTAAAAGGATTATTAGCGATGCCAAGGAACGTAGTCAATTGATCGATGCCACCTATGGGCGACGAACCAGGGCCGTGATCATTATGGACTCGAATCAGGTAATTCTCTCCGCCATTCAGCCAGAAACCGTAGCTAACCGTTTCTTAGTGGAGAAGGATATTAAGGACAACAGTAAAAAATCAGCATAATCCTTTAAGGAAATGCCCCGTAGGGGATCTCCAGGGAGATCGTCTTTTTTACCCGATGACTAAGACCAGATTTGCTAAAGTTTAGGGAATCATAGTTGTCGGGTTTTATCATTACTGGAAGCTTGGCAAAAATCTCTGGTTTGGTAGGAAATTCATAAAAGATAAAGATGAGTGTAGATTTAGCCACAAATGGAAAGGGACAATTAATCGTACTAACGGGGCCCAGTGGTGTCGGCAAAGGAACCCTGGTGCAATTGTTGTTAGAACGCCATCCAGAATACTTTTTGTCTATTTCCGCCACCACCCGATCGCCAAGGGCCGGGGAAGAAGAAGGAAAATCCTATTATTTTCTGGAAAAAGAACAGTTTCAAGCTTGGATTGGGGAAGAAAAGTTACTGGAATGGGCGGAATATGCGGGGAATTACTACGGTACTCCCCGGCAACCCGTGGAAGACCAGATCGCCCAGGGCAAAACCGTATTGTTGGAAATTGAAGTGGTGGGGGCCAGGCAAATTCAACAAACCTTCCCTTCTGCTCGACGCATTTTCATTTTGCCCCCATCCGTGGAAATTTTAGAAACTCGCTTAAGGGGTCGAGGTTCCGACAGTGAAACGGCGATCGCCAAACGGTTAGCCCAGGCCCAACAGGAACTGGCCGCCGCCCCGGAATTTGATTATCAACTGGTGAACGATGAGCTAGAAAAAGCTCTAGAACAGTTAATGATCCTGATCGCAGAGCCGCCAATTAATTAACCCCAGTGCCACCCCTACCCTGTAGAATTGGCATGATTTACTGTTCAGGAGGCAGGGGGATTGGCTACTCGCGTCATCATCGTTCGGCATGGGCAAAGCACCTACAACGCAGAAAAACGGATTCAGGGTCGCAGTGACGCATCGGTACTCACGGATAAGGGTAAAGCCGATGCCCAAAAAGTTGGTCAAACCCTGAATCAACTGGCGATTGACAAAATTTATTGCAGTCCCCTACGCCGGGCCAAGGAAACCGCCGAAATTATTCACAACAGTTTTTCCAATCCACCGGAATTAATCGCTACGGAAGGGTTACTGGAAGTCAATCTGCCCCTGTGGGAAAAAATGACCAAGGCCGATGTGGTCAACCAATATCCCGAAGAATATCGGCTCTGGCATGAAGCCCCAGATAAATTAGCCATGGCAGTAAATGGGGAGCCACACTACCCCGTAGCGGCACTCTATGACCAAGCCCAAGCATTTTGGCAAGAGATACTGGCCGAATCCGACGGTAAAACCATTTTGATCGTGGCCCACAATGGCATTAACCGCTGTTTGCTCATGAGTGCCATCGGTATGCCTGCTTCCCATTACCAAAGGATTCAGCAATCCAACTGCAACATTAATGTGTTGAACTTCAGTGGCGGTTGGGGTGAACCGGTGCAACTGGAATCCCTTAACCAAACGGCCCACATGGGAGTTCCTTTACCATCGCCCCGCAAGGAGAATAATCGCCTCCGTTTATTACTAATTCGCCACGGAGAAACCCAGTGGAATCGGGAAGGACGCTTCCAGGGCATTCGGGATATTCCTTTAAACGACAATGGTAGAAACCAAGCCCAAAAAGCCGCTGAATTTCTCAAAAATGTAGAGATTAACCTGGGCATTAGTAGCCCCATGGCCCGCCCCAAGGAAACCGCCGAAATTATTTTGCAATATCACCCCAGTGTCAAGTTGGATTTACAACCCCAACTAGAGGAAATTTGCCATGGCCTCTGGGAAGGAAAGCTAGAAACAGAAATTGAAGCGGACTACCCAGGCTTACTCCAACAGTGGAAAGATGCCCCGGAGACTGTGCAAATGCCAGAAGGGGAAAATCTCCAACAGGTCTGGGATCGGGCGATCGCCTGTTGGGAGGATCGGGTGAAATTCTATAGTCAGGGAGAAGGCACCACCGTCGGCATTGTGGTGGCCCATGATGCCATTAACAAAGTTATTTTGGCTTACTTGCTGGGACTGTCCCCGGCCCATTTTTGGAACATAAAACAGGGCAACGGTGGGGTGAGCGTCATCGACTATCCTCAAGGATTAGACAAACCTCCAGTGATTCAAGCCGTTAATCTCATGGGACATCTGGGTAGTGTGCTGGATAAAACCGCCGCCGGGGCCCTGTGATTTCCAAATACAAGACTTAACAAATTATGATTCCTCTGGGTGGGAAAGATAAGATGCGGTGATGATCCCTGCCTTTCTTTCCCCCACCGGTTTACTATAAACTGACCAGAAGTGCGTTTAATTTCGTGTGTCAGGAGTCCGTCATCGTAATGCAGGCGACCCAACCGCTGCAAACTGTTTCCCAAGCCGTCCCCAAGGAATTTTTACAGGCGGACGGCGGCTTTAATCCCAACATAATTATGTTCGGGGTGGCCATTTTATTGATGCTTTGCAACATTTTTGGCTACTGGCAATGGGGACTGCCCCACTGGCTTTGCTTTATTTGCTCTGTGTTGGCACTGCATCTGTCGGGAACGATAATCCATGACGCTTCCCACAATGCCGCCCACCGTAATCAGATTGTTAACTCGGTTTTAGGCCATGGCAGTGCCCTAATGTTGGGTTTTGCCTTTCCCGTTTTTACCAGGGTTCACCTGCAACACCACGCCAACGTTAACGATCCGGAAAATGACCCCGATCATTTTGTTTCTACCGGTGGCCCTTTGTTCCTAATTGCGGCACGTTTTTTCTACCACGAAATCTTCTTTTTTAAGCGACAATTGTGGCGTAAATACGAATTATTAGAATGGTTTCTCAGTCGTTTAGTCTTGTTTACCATTGTTTTTCTGGGCATACACTACGGCTTCATCGGTTTTGTGATGAACTATTGGTTCGTGCCAGCCCTGATTGTGGGTATTGCCCTCGGCTTATTTTTTGACTATCTACCCCACCGCCCTTTCCAGGAACGAAACCGTTGGAAAAATGCCCGGGTTTATCCCAGCCCAATTTTAAATTTGATGATTTTTGGGCAGAACTATCACCTTATCCACCACCTGTGGCCTTCCATTCCCTGGTATCAATACCAAGCCACCTATCGGATAACCAAGCCGATTTTGGATGAAAAAGGGTGTGAACAGTCTTTAGGCTTATTGGAAGGGAAAAACTTTTTAAGTTTTCTCTATGATGTTTTCCTTGGTATTCGTTTCCACGGTCATAAGCCATCAAAATCCGAGGAATCAGAGTAAAAGAAATCTTTTCCCTGTTATGCTTCGCCGCTGATGTGAATAATTACTTGCCTTTGCTGGAATCCTTGGCGATGTTCCCACAGAAAAATTCCCTGCCAGGTTCCTAGCCCCAACCGGCCGTTGGTAATGGGAATCTGTTCGCTGGTTTTAGTTAAAGCACAACGGATATGGGCAGGCATATCGTCTAAGCCCTCGGTGCTGTGCCGATAGCGGCGGCCATCCTCCGGCACCAATTGGGCAAAAAAGCTTTCCAAATCTTTTAAAACATCCGGATCAGCGTTTTCTTGAATGATTAAAGAAGCGGAGGTATGGCGCACAAACACGGTACAAAGTCCCGTTTTTACCCCCGATTGTTGGACAATACTCTGAACTTGGGAGGTAAAGTTATGGAGGCTTTTACCCTGGGTCGCGATCTGCAAAGTCTGTTGGTGTTGGCGGAAGGTGGAGGTAATCATTGGGAAAGAAAATAGTTGTGAAATATCGTTACAGCTTGGGAACAGAACAACGGATTGTCTGGGAGTAGTTCTATACGTAATGTCTCCCGTCCTCTTTTGTTCGATTGTGCAGAATTCCCAAACATCGGCGGATGACCTATGGTTGTTGAAATATTATAAATCCTGAGGTGGATCCCGAAGTCTAGGGCCAGAAAAGCAGAGAAGAAAGTTCTAATTTCAACTACTTTGTAACTGTCAAACTCACATTAAAAATTTAGCTACTTGGGTGTTAAATTCGTTGGCATTAACTAAAAAAGACCAATGATTTCCAGTTATCTTAATCCGAGTCAAGTTAGAAAAGTAACGAAAAAATGGCTGGATTTGCAATTCACTACGATTAACGCCTCGGTCTGGTTGTAACAATAGACAAGGAGTCTCTAGCACTTCGGTCAAACCAGGAACACTCATTACTTCTTCAAATACTTCATCCCTGGCTTGTCTGACGAACTTACTTGTCCATGTGCCATTAGGTTGTTCGGCGATCGCCGCTTGAAAAACATTTTGTTGGTAACTAGACCAACCTGCAAACTCTGGCAATGTTTTAGCTAAAGCTTCTGCATCTGCATAGGTGGCAAAAGACTGACTCAATTTTAAGAACGATAAGACTCGATACAGCAAAGGGAACGTTACCTTAAAAATGGCGGGAATAGTACCAATAAAAAAAGGATCGCTCAAAATTAATCGTCTCACCCGCGTCGGATTTTTGGTCAGCCAACGGCAGGCTAACTTTGCCCCCCAGGAATGGGCAACTAGATCCAATTCTTCTACTCCTAAATAGTCTAGCAGTGCGTCTAAATCAGCCTCATAATCACTGAAATGGTATCCTTTTTCCGGCTTTGCACTGTCCCCATGTCCCCGTAAATCCGGCGCTAAAATCCGATAAGGATAGGACTGATTGTGCAAATAATCCCCTAAACTTGCCCACACCAATCCCTGGTCACCTAAGCCATGCAAACACAGTAACGTCCTGGTTGTTGTGCTAGAGCTTGGTGCTGGCCAATCCAAATAGGAACAAGAAAGACCATTAAGTAACACTGATTGACGTTGACACACCTTACCCATGATTTACTCCTCTACTAGACTCTAGAAAGATTAGGCTGAATGGAATTGATATCGATTGTGTTAGTGCTGATTATTGCGCCTCTAAAAATGGCGATCGCCTTCTAGGATCTGACTGGATAACCATAGCGTTATTGGGCAAACGGGTTAATTAAATCCATTCCAGGACTATTTGGATTGAATACAAAAAAGCCCCTCACTATCTGGCGGGGGCTTTTACATAATTGGGACAAATTTTACAGTTGGGGAATCAATTGTTCCTTCACGGGAACTTCCGCGTATTCTGCCACAATCTGACGAAACTCTTCCCCGTCAATGGTTTCCTTCTCGATGAGTAGATCCACTAGGCGATCGACAACTTCCCGTTGTTCCTGGACAATTTTCCGAGCCATTTGGTGACCCTGTTCCGCTAGGGCACGGACTTGGGAATCGATGCGGGTGGCTACCTCTTCAGAGTATTCAGAACGATTCATCAAACCGCCACCGAGGAAAACTTCTCCACCGGAACCTTCTAGGGAAATCGGGCCGAGGTTACTCATACCAAAACGGGTAACCATTTGCCGAGCCATTTCCGTAACCTGTTGTAAGTCACCACCAGCGCCGGTAGTTACTTCGTCATCCCCAAAGACTTCTTCTTCAGCGGCACGACCACCCATGGCGCCAGCAATACGGGCCATCAGTTGGGATTTGGTGGTTAGACCCTGTTCCTCATTAGGGGTAAACCAGGTTAAACCTTGGGCTTGGCCCGGGGAATAAGGGTAACTTTTTGGACAGGATCATGATCCTTGAGCAAAGTGCCGACAATGGCATGACCTACTTCGTGATAGGCGATCAGACGCTTACTTTTGCTATCCACCAAGGGAGTGCCTTCCATACCGGCCACGACCCGGTCAACGGCATCGTCAATTTCCAGTAGGGTAATGGCGGATTTACGACGGCGGGCAGTGAGAATGGCGGCTTCGTTTAATAGGTTTGCCAAATCAGCCCCACTAAAGCCGGGGGTACGACGGGCAATGGAATCAATGGATACTTCCGGAGCCAGCTTTTTGTTACGGGCATGGACTTCCAAGATTTCCTTGCGACCAGCGTAATCGGGGGCATCTACCATTACTTGGCGGTCAAAACGACCGGGACGCATGAGGGCAGAATCCAATACATCGGGGCGGTTAGTGGCGGCGATAATAATAATCCCCGTGTTGCCTTCAAAACCATCCATTTCCGTTAGTAGTTGGTTGAGGGTCTGTTCCCGCTCATCGTTACCGCCACCGATACCGGCTCCCCGTTGACGACCTACCGCATCAATCTCATCAATGAAGATTAAACAGGGGGCATTTTCTTTGGCTTTTTTGAACAGATCCCTGACCCGGGAAGCACCGACCCCGACGAACATTTCCACGAATTCAGAACCAGAAATGCTGAAGAAGGGAACTCCGGCTTCCCCGGCGATCGCCTTGGCGAGGAGGGTTTTACCGGTTCCGGGAGGCCCCACCAGAAGCACACCTTTGGGAATTTTGGCCCCCACTGCGGTGAACCGTTCCGGTTGTTTGAGGAAAGTAACGACTTCTTGTAGTTCTTCTTTGGCTTCGTCAATACCGGCCACATCGTCAAACATCACGCCGGTTTTAGCATCCATCTGGAAGCGGGCTTTGGATTTACCAAAGTTCATAGCTTGCCGGGCCACCGGGCATATTGCTAGAACGACGGAAAAGGAAAAACAAGGAACCAATTAATAGGACGGGGAAAATTAAATTACCGACAAAACCCCAAACCATACCGCTATTGCGGACAGGGTGGGAATCGAGACGGACATTGGAATCCCGCAAACGGGCAATTAATTCCGGGGCATTGGTGGGGAGATCAACCCGGGAACGGAGAGTGCGATCGACTTCTGGGTCGCTAACCTGCACGATCGCCGTGCGGCCATTTTCGTATAAGTCTACGCTGGTGATGCGCCCAGCATCGACGTATTCAAGGAAGCGGCCATAGGTCATGCGGGTGTTGGCGGTGTTGGAACTAAGGTTGGGGTCAGCCCCTCCAAAATTCCCTTGCCAAAAGAAAAAGCCGACCACCAGTAGCGGTAGCGACCAAAGTAGAGCAGTTCTCCAGGAAAATTTCATATCTTAGCTCACCTTATAAAGTAAGACGGTCGTAGAATTTAGTTTAATCGGTTAGTTGTTCAACGAGGGTTAATCGAGGCTTTGGTAGCCCGAATATTCCGCTTCGTCAAGATAACTGGGTTGAAAATTTGCTTTTGTAACAAAATCTTAACTAAATGTAACGTAATTCTCATAATTACGGCAACCCCATTCCCCTAGAGGGGGAAAATTGTGAATATTTCAGTCTTACGGATTTGCTAGCTTAGACAGATAGAACACGGGGGATTGCCATGGGTCAGACCATCATTGAAAAAACATTAACCCTAGAAGAATTCTTGCATTTACCGGAGGGGGAAGTTAATTACGAGTTTCAAAATGGAACGGCGATCGCCAAAATGTCACCCAAAAGAATCCATAGCCGACTGCAACCGATTATCTGGTCAATACTTGAAACTTGGGGAGAGTCGACCAACAACGCCCAAAAAGGCTCTGCCTATACTGAATGGGCCATTTGCTTAAAAAAGGATGGTCAAGACTGGGCCCCCGTCCCCGATGTTACCTACATTTCCGACCAAAAACTGGCCCCCTTTAATACGGAAAATGATTTTTGCCCTGTGCCGCCGGAATTGGTGGTGGAAATTATCTCCCCCGGTCAATCCTTTGAGGAAATGACCCAAAAGGCTTTAGATTACCTGGCCGCTGGAGTAGAACGGGTCTGGATTGTCGGCGATCGCCATCGCAGTCTGACTGTTTTTGCCCCCGACTGCCCTCCCATTACTTACCAAGGCGATCGACCCGTCCAGGATAACCTGTTTCCCCAGTTGATCTTTACGGTTAACGAATTGTTTACCCGGGCAAAAATCTAGCAAAAAACACCCTAAATCAACAAGATTCAGGGTGAGGCAACAGGTAAATTAAATTATGACAATCGCCCAAAATAATGATAATTCAGTAATTACCGCAAGTGCCCACAAAAGAGAATATAAAGTTCAGTAAATATTGCTAGAAAACAATCATATCCTTGGGGTGTACTACTAGGGTGGGACAAGGATAATTGCTTTCTTGTCTGACCCCGGCTGACAAAAATGGAACTATGACGGGCTGTCAAACATTGTGTTAAGATTGCAAAACAAAGACAGGAACGTCCCGATCGCCGACTGTGGCATGGAGTAGGACGTTAATCCAGTGAAGTCAACCAAAAGTCACTCAAAATCACCAAGAATATGTCTAAAAAATTCTTAACAGTCCTCGCCGGTCTTTTGCTGGTGATCTCTAGCTTCTTCCTATCCGTCAGTCCCGCCGCCGCCGCTAGCGTAAGCGTGAAAATGGGTTCCGACAGTGGAGCCCTAGCCTTTGATCCCAGTACCGTAACCATCAAAGCCGGGGACGAAGTGAAGTGGGTAAACAACAAACTATCTCCCCACAATGTGGTCTTTTCTGCTGCCGATGGTGTGGATGATGCCACCGCCGGCAAATTGTCTCACAAGGGTTTAGCCTTTGCCGCTGGTGAAAGTTTCAGCTCCACCTTCACCGAGCCTGGAACCTATAGCTACTACTGTGAGCCCCACCGTGGTGCTGGCATGGTTGGTAAAGTCGTCGTTGAATAACTGACTATTTTCCAGCGTTTTAAAAATTTTTCCCTTGTGGCGATCGCATCCTTAGAAAGTATGGGTGCGATTTTTTTGCCCTCATTAGCCGCACTGTTGTTGCAATTGCCAGGGAGCAGAGGGGACAATGGTAAAGCTTCAGATTCTAAACCCTGCCCAATCTCCATGACCGTTGCTGATACCTCTAATTCCTTATTCCTCATCCAACTAGGCCGTCAAACCCTGAAAACCTTGGCCGATCTCCGTCTGGCGATCGTTTTGCTATTGCTAATCGCCTTTTTTAGCATTAGCGGTACCGTTATTGAACAGGGGGAAACAGTCCAATTTTATCAACAGAATTATCCTGAAGATCCAGCCTTATTTGGATTTCTAAGCTGGCAGGTAATTTTACAATTAGGATTAAATCAGGTTTATCGCACATGGTGGTTTTTAGGATTACTAATCCTATTTGGATCGAGCCTTACTGCTTGTACGTTTAACCGACAATTTCCCGCCTTGAAAGCGGCCCGTAGTTGGAAATTTTATAGCCAGCCAAGGCAGTTTCAAAAATTAGCCCTCAGCGTTTCCCTGCCCGAAAAAAATATCGATCAATTCAAGGAATTACTTAAACAGAAGAACTATAAAATTTTCCAAGAAGATAATAGTGTTTATGCCCGAAAAGGCTTGGCGGGAAAAATTGGCCCCATCGTCGTTCACGCCGCCATGTTAATTATTTTAGGCGGAGCCATTTGGGGGGCTTTAACAGGATTTTTTGCCCAACATATGATTCCCAGCGGTGAGAGCTTCCAGGTGAGTAATATTATTGAAGCTGGCCCGTTAGCCAACGCTCAAATTCCCAAGGATTGGGGAATCAAAGTTAATAGATTTTGGATTGATTACACCCCCGACGGTGTTGTTGACCAGTTCTATTCTGATCTGTCCGTAATTAATCAAGAGGGACAGGAATTAGACCGTCAAACTATTTCTGTTAATCATCCCCTGCGCCATGGTGGTGTCACTTTTTATCAGACAAATTGGGGCATTGCGGGGGTAAAAGTTCAAATTAATAATAGCCCCATTCTCCAACTCCCCATGGCTCCCCTTCAAACCACCAATGGTGGTCAACTCTGGGGGGCTTACATTCCCACTAAAACTGATTTGAGTGAGGGAGCCGCACTTTTGGTGAAAGACTTACAAGGGACAATGATTATCTATGATCAGCAAGGAAATCTTACCAATGCGGTGCGGGCTGGTTCTGAGGTTGAAATCAATGGAGTCACTTTAAAGATTCATGAGTTAGTTGGTAGTACTGGGTTACAAATTAAAGCAGATCCTGGTATTCCCTTTGTTTATCTCGGTTTTGGTCTATTGATGCTTGGGGTAATGATGAGCTACATTTCCCATTCCCAGGTTTGGTTGTTAAAAGTTGATGGTGACAGCCAAGTTCCCCAGATTTATGTAGGGGGACGCACTAATCGAGCCCAGGTTGCCTTTGAAAGGGAACTTTTAGAAATTATTGAACAGTGTCAAAATTCAAATTCGTTAAATGATTTAGATAGTATTTCCCCGGTAGCTTAATCAATCAAACTACCTGATTATTGCAAAAACTTTATTGCCTAGGGGAAAACTGATTTTTACTTGAGAAAACCCACTGCTCCACCAATAAGAATTAAAACACCGAAAACTAGGCGATACCAAACAAAAATCCAGGTACTGCGTTTCTGTAAAAATTTTATCAACCAGGCGATCGCCAAATAGGAGAAAACGGCGGCGGAAAGGGTGCCCACTATTAAGGGAAAAATCGCATCGCTAGTCAAATTTGTTTCCAATACCCCTTTTAGTTCTACTAAACCGGCAATGGTAATGGCGGGAATGCCTAATAAAAAGGAAAATCTGGCCGCGGCGGCCCGTTCCAAATTAATAAATAAACCAGCGGTTAAAGTAGATCCGGAACGGGATACCCCAGGAATCAGGGCCAGGGCCTGGGCGACCCCCATGGTGACTCCATCTTGCCAGCGCAATTTTTCAAAGGGACGGCGATGGCTTCCCAACTTTTCTGCTAGGGCTAATAACAAAGCCATAACGATGGAGGCGATCGAAATGGTGGTTAAACTCCGCAGAGGAGAGCCGTTTAAGTCCTTGATAAAGAGTTTCATCAACAGACCAAAAAAGACAATGGGAATGGTGCCTAAAGCAATGCCTAAACCTAGTTTAAATTCTAGGGAATCATACTTTTTAGTTTGAACAGCTTTGATGATTCCCTTGGTAATGCTGGTCAAATCTCCCCAGAAATACCATAATACGGCAGCAATACTTCCTAGTTGAATAATGGCCGTAAAGGCTACTCCTGGATCCCCCCAGCCCAAGGCTATGGGCACAACTTTGAGGTGAGCAGTACTACTGATGGGTAAAAATTCCGTCGCCCCTTGCACGAATCCGAGGATAAATGCTTGGAAAAGATTAATATTTGTCTCCGCCACCCTCTCTACGACTTCCGCTGTCTCACCGGGAACTGTGGTCTGTGCTATCCCCCAAGCTTGATGGTATAAAACGGCGATCGCCGTACTGAGGCTAAAGGCACTAAGAAAATTTAATTGGCGGGGGGACATTCACTCTGGGCAATAAATTGGACTCAAAGATTTTAGCCTATGGTGGCAGGACATTTTCTAAAATCGAGTTAGTTGTAAAGGTTTTTTAGAGCGGGGAAGTATTCCGTTTTCTCTGACCCCACTCAATCTTTGGTTTCCGTCAATATTGCCTGTTGCACCAGGCGGGGATACACCATCAAAAAATACCACCACCACAGCCCAATTAAGCTAGCTACAGGGAGGGAAAGCCACCATTTATGGAATAGTAACCAGCTAGCAATTATGATTACCGAGCCAGTGAGTAGTATGGTCCATGGTTGGCACCAAGGGGGCTTTTCCGACCAAACGCTGTAATTTTCGGGATTATTCATGGATTAACCGGATATTCTAGTGCCAGAGAGACATTGGCCAAAAACCACCATTGTGAGACAGGATTTTGGCGGTTTTCATCGACAAATATCCCCTTTGCATTTGGTCAGTAATGTTAGTAATGACAAAACAGGGATGAAGTTTCATTCTACCCTGGTTGATAGTTGATACATTCTAGTATGCGAAATATTAGGGAGAGAAAATTTTTCAATTGACGGGAGCTGATGCTCGGCAAT
>CAVPII010000022.1:0-83048 GCA_963704945.1 uncultured cyanobacterium
CGCTTTGGTATTTTCTAAAGTTCGATAATTTAAAGCACTGGCCATGGTTGGAGAAAGAAGCCGGGGTAAATCCACCACCCAGAGTAAATTCCCCCGCTGATTACTTACCCCCAAAAGTTCCGCCTTACCCCCGGAATCAGACAGAGGGAATTGAGGGGAAAGGATAGCACTTCCCTGGTTTTTGCTAAAGGGATGGCCACCGTTAGAGCTAAGCCTAAATCAATCCAGAAATAGTCCGTTACCATAGCTTAACCTGGCAAAACAATGGGGACAAAGGGGAGAAAATTTGCAATTTTTAAGAATTTTAAGAGGTTTTTTAAGAAATATAGGGCTTGACAGTTTTCATCAATTCAATGGGGCTATAGGGCTTAATTAAATAGGCATTGCCCCCCTGGCGCAGGGCCCAAAAGCGGTCGTAGTCCTCATTTTTAGTGGAACAAAAAACAATAGGCACGTCTTCAAGGGCGAGTTCCCCCCGGATTTTGCGGCAGAGATCATAGCCACTAACTTCCGGCATAACAATGTCCAGCATGATTAGATCTGGCACTGTATTTTTTTCTAACCATTCCAGGGCTTCATCGGCATTGTTACAAATGACAGTTTGGGTTCCCAAAGACTTTAAAAGTCCCTGTACCAATAACTGATCGGACTTGGTGTCTTCCACTACTAAAACGGTTTTCATTGACATCCCCCTAAATAATTGCTGATGAATTGCTGATGATAAATAATGGTAAACCAGGAGCGGAAACTAAGCGGTTACAGAGATAAAACTCCGCACCGTATCCACCAATTCCTGGGGCTGGAATGGTTTGGAAATGTAACCCACGGAACCGTGCATTTTTGCTTTCATCCGGTCTAGGACTCCACTACGTCCAGTCAACATGACAATGGGAATGTGCTTTAAGGCTTCCGATTTATTACAGATACTACACAGTTGATAACCATCAATGTCGGGCATATTGATGTCCATCAAAATCAAGGCTGGCTTGGAGTGCATGAGGGTAGTTAAGGCGTTGGCCGCCTGTTTGATATTAATCACCCGGAATCCCGTTGCTTCCAAGGCAAAACTCACCACCTTTTGAATCGAGGGGCTATCGTCCACACAGGCCACTACGGGGCGATTATCTTCCTCCTCAAATTTATAGGGCACCATGGTGATAATGCCCTGATCCACCAAAGTTTTGAGAATGATGGCTACGCTGAGGGTGCTAGTGTGCAGTGCTTTGGCGATTTCATAGACACACATCCCTCTCTGCACTAAGTTGGGAAGTTCTTCGTAACGGTTAAGGAGGTCACTGGTTATATGTTCGAGTTTAAATAGCCCCGGCAGAATGGCATCGACGTTGTCGGCGATCGGTCGCTGAAAAGGGGAATCAATGGTGCTATGTACCTTCAGCCAATGTTTGATTTCGGTGGCTACCGGTTGCATTAACTGTTTGAGATCGAGGTAGAGCAATAGGCGATCAAGGCCTACGGTTTCCTCGAAAACCCAATGGGATTGCTGGAGAGAGAGGATTTGAATTAAAGCTTCCTGGGTTAATCGGGCCAAAATGGAGCGAATTTCTTGGAAGGAAAATTCCTGAGATTCCCACAGTTCGCACAGATATTGGTAGTCGCTGGAAATATTTCTGCGGAGTTTGATATTTTTGTCGGGAATGTGACGTTGGAATAGATAACTAAGCCGTTCCACCTGTCCTTGATCACTGCCGGCGTAATGGATGCGACCGTTGCCCAAATAAACCCGCCAATGAACACCAGGGTTGGCTTGACTATGAATGATCAATTTACCGGAACTTTCGTTGGCAATGAGGTTCTGCAAAACCCGGTATAGATTTGGATTTTCACTGTTGGACTGGGGAGAAGCTTCCATAGCATTAGGGGGAGCTGACGATGGATAAGCCAATCCAAATTGGTTAGAATTCGTGGCTACACTGGGGGAAGGGGGAGAGTGCATAGGACAACAATGGCGGGTAAACAACAAGGCCCATCAAGGGATAGAAAAAGCCTCTCGACAGCCTATCAACCAACTTCACAGAGAGAGCCAGGGGGACTAAAAACAAAAGCTAGTTGTATATTCTCTGTGGACTAAAGCATCGCCTAATTTTGATGACCAGCGATAATATTCCGTTATCTAATTTATGTTATTGCTAGCCCTATGTTCGTATTCCTTGCTACATTTACTATGCTCAAATCCTAAGGTTTAACTACTTACGTGGATCAGAAAAATTTCCCTGAAAATAGCAAGCTTAGTATTTATACACCTAGGTAGCTCCCCCAGAAAAAGCCCTTGAAAAATAGCTTTCTCGGCGTTTGTCCTCAAAAAAAAGTGGGGCTAAGAATAAACCGTATTAAAAAAACATTGGGATTTTCAGTGATTTCCAAAGAAAATGCCCAATGTTTTTTCCAGTACAACTAATCTTTTATTTAGACTTCGTTGGGGAGTAATTCTCGAAAACGAATTTCATCCCGGTGGGGGTCAGCATTGCTCACCTTCAAGCTCAGGCGATCGCCGGGGGAAATGGGGCGATCGAAACGATGGGGTAACTCTAATCCCAACTCTTCCAATAGGATTAAACCTAGACCGTCATCTTCCCGGAGCCAACGGAGCATTACCCCCTGCCAGACTTCATTGATGTTGCGCCGCAGAAATTCCAAACTCCAATAGCGGTTGGTTTGTCGTTCCACCAAAGTGGCTTCCTTGGAGCAGGGCATGACGCTGTATAGAATTTCCTGAACTTGTTCCCCGGAAAATGGCAGGGTATCCCCCCGTAGGTAAGCTTTGAGTTGGAAATGGGTAATCAAATCCGTATAGCGACGAATGGGGGAAGTGGTCTGGGAATAAACATCAAGGCCCAAGCTGGCATGGCGACTGGGGGTAATGCCAACTTCACTGCGGGGCATACAACGGCGCATGGCACATTCCCGCACAGGCCCCGCCGGTAATGACAACAGTTCTTCCTCTGGGGGTAATTCCGGTTGGGGTTGTCCCCGGAAAGGCACAGGAATATTTTTTTGCTGACAAAAGCTCCCCGCCACTTCCCCCGCTAGGATCATCATTTCCGCTACCAATTGCCGGGAAACGGAGGTTTCTTGCAGATAAATTTGCACTTCTTCATCCGGGCTCACCTTGATAATCGCTTCCGGCATTTTGATGGTGATGGCTCCCTGGGATTTGCGCCATTTGCCCCGTAGTTTAGCCGCTTCTGCCAGGATAGGAATTTCCGGTTCCCCCTGGATTTTTAACACCAGCATTTCGTCCACATCGTCATAGGTAAGACGGTAGGTGGGCTTAACCCAGGTGGGGGCAATGCGAACATCTTCCACTGCTCCGGTTTCGTCCAAAATCACCCCAAAGCTGAGGGCGGCGCACCGTTGACCCTGGAGCAAACTCATGGGCCCGGTGGCTAATTCCGGCGGAAACATGGAGATCATGCCCGTGGGGAGGTAAAGACTGGTACTGCGTTTGCGGGCTTCTAAGATCCAGTTCATCGTTGGGAATCATTAACCGGGTGGGATCTGCCACGTGGATCCATAGGCGATGCCGTCCATTTTCTAAAGTTTCTACGCTCAGGCCGTCGTCAATTTCTGCGGTGCTTTCATCATCAATGGTGTAGGTCTTGAGCCCACTAAGGTCGAGGCGTTCTTGATCCGGATCGGGGGGAGGATTGGTCAAACAAGCATGGGCCACATCGGATACCTTGGCGGGGAATTGATTGGGATAAGCACTACGACGCAAAAAAAGATTTTCGTGGCGTTGCCAGATGCCTAATTCTATCAGCAGGTTCTGGGTTTCGTCGGGACGCCCCGGTTTGCCAAGGCTCTGCAAAATATCTAGGGCTTGGCGATGGTTTTGGTCGGGGAACAGGACAAATTTTTCTAGGGCTTCCAACCTCAGGCGATCGCTCCCTTGCCAAGCAACTGTTTCTTTGCCCAGGGCGGCTTGAACCCTTTCGATAAAACCAGCTTGTTCCTGTTCTTTTTGGGCTTGTACCTGGAGTTGATGTTTAATTTCTTCGATTTGATTGACGGGGCGGGGTTCGTAACGATCGCCTTTTTGCTTGAAATAAATCTTGTCTTCCGCTAGGAGGGAATGGGCGGCATAGCATTGACTGGGTTGTTGTTCAGAAAATAACAATAGGGCCAGATCACTGGGGGTAACGCTTTCCCCTTCTTCGATGAGCAATTCCCAGGCCACTTCCAAACTGGAAGGGTCTAGGTATTGATCCACTTCCGCCAGAAAACTAGGCAAATCAGCACCGGTATAGGGGCCCCCTGGAATTGCATATTCCACCCGCTGGGGTTTGAGCTTATGGGATTGGCCCTGTTGGTCGATTACCACCCAATCCTTTTTGCCATCGGGGCGATCGACCACCGCCAACCGCCGTTCCCCTTGATGCCGAAATTCAATCAGTTTGCCTTTTTCCACCGGAATGCCTTTGACCCGTTGCAATTAATCTCTGGCCATTTTGACATAAGGGCTCCTCTAGACCAGGGATTTTTTCTGATTTCTCTTCCTTTTTAACCACGGATAAAATTTTTTATTGTTTAATTATCAATATTCTCATGGATTTTTCTTAACCCAAAGTTAATCTTAAATCTCTAATATTTTTCCCGAAAAAATTAACCTATTCTTAATTGACATTGTCTTTGGAATGTGTGGTGATTATATCTAGGTTTTGTCATTTAAAATCTTTCTTAAATCGACAAATTACGACTATTATTTTTGTGTGAATCAGCCTAAAAATCTCCTCCCGTTAGTCCTAGCCGTAAGCTCGGTGATTTATAGAGGCTATATTTCTAGTCTTTGCCTAAAATTTACCAGTTCTACTAAGGACTTTGCCCTGGAAATTTAGTCCTGATTAACGGTGTTTGTCCTGCTGTTGAAAGTAATTAAATTTTATGAATCTTATGTTTGTTTCCCTGCAAAAAGTTGCTACCCTCTCGGCGGTTACCGTTGTTTTTTCCCTGGGGACCGTTGGCCAGGCGATCGCCGGCACGTTAAATGGAGCCGGAGCTAGTTTTCCTGCTCCCCTTTACCAAAAATATTTTGCAGAATACAAAAAAGCCACCAAAAATACCGTCAATTACAATTCCGTAGGTAGTGGGGCTGGTATCCGTCAATTTATTGCTGGGACAGTTGATTTTGGTGCATCGGACGCCCCTGTTACTGCTTCCGAAAGACAACAAATGAAAAAAGGATTGATCATGGTTCCCACCGCTGGGGGAGCTGTGGCCGTTGTGTACAACCTACCAGGAAAAAAAGTTCAACTTTCTAGAATAGCCCTGGGCAAAATTTTTACTGGAGAGTTGAAAACTTGGAATCAGATAGATTCTAAATTGCCCAACACCCCCATTCGGGTGGTAGTACGGGCCGATGGTAGTGGCACTACGGATATTTTCACCGGTCACCTCAGCGCCATTAGTTCTACTTTTAAAAGTAAAATTGGTACCAGTAAAGATCCGAACTGGGGTTTTCAGGTAGTGAAAGGCCCTAAAAATGATGGGGTAGCCGCCGCCGTAAAGCAGACCCCTGGCTCCATTGGCTATGTTCAGGACACCTATGCACGCCAAAATGAAGGCCCGAATCTTCAAACAGCAAAAGTGCAAAATAAAGCGGGGCAATATGTGGAGCCGAGCTTGGCAGAAGCCAACAAGGCCCTGGCCTCCGCTAAGTTCGATGCCAACTTTGTTGCAGACGTCAGTGATCCCCCCAGTGGCTATCCCATTGTGGGCATGACTTGGATTTTGGTAGGTCAAAACTACAATAATGCAGCAAAAGTTAAAGATATCAAGGCCTTGGTGAAATGGATCCTAACCACCGGACAAAACTTTAATACCCAACTGGAGTACACCAAAGTTCCTCCAGCGGTGGCCCAAAAAGTGATTGCGGCGGTGGAAAAAATTAAATAAGTAACAATAATCCCAATCCTTGGGGCAGGTTTTTCTTGCCCCTTTTTGTCTTTCAATTAGGTTTTTTTGCTTGAAGATCTTTTAAAAACTCCAGAACATTTATGGTGGATAGCTCCTATACCTCTGACCATGGAGAAAATATTTCTGGAGGCGATGCAGATATTACTGTCGCCCAAACCTTGGTCAACAATTTAGATTGGTGCTTTAAAAAAATTGTCTGGTGTTGCGCCTTGGCTGTCACTGCTATTTTGATCTGGATTGCCGTCATTGTTTTTAAAGATGCTCAACCGGCGATCGCCAAATTTGGGCTAGGTTTTATTATCAGTCGGGAGTGGAATACGGGGGAGCAATTATTTGGGGGCTTACCCTACATTTTTGGCTCCATTGTTAGTTCCATCATTGCCCTAATTTTTGCCTTACCCTTGGGCATTGCGGTGGCTATTCTCACCAGTGAAAACTTTTTACCCAAAGCAGTGAAGGCTCCCATTGGTTTTTTGGTGGAACTAATCGCCTCCATCCCCAGTGTCATCATCGGGCTATGGGGAATTTTCGTCTTTATCCCCCTGTTAATGCCACTGCAAATGTTTCTTTTTAAATATTTGGGGTGGTTGCCAATATTTAATACGGAACCCTTCGGAGGCAGTGTTTTAATAGCGGGGTTAATCCTGGCGGTGATGATTTTGCCCACCATTGCCGCCATCAGCCGTGATGTTTTGCTCTCAATTCCCCCTTCCCTGAGAGGTGCTTCCATGGCCCGGGGCCACCCGTTGGGAAACTATCTGTCTTATTCTTTTACCTTCTGCTACTTCTGGCATTATGGGGGCCACCATTCTAGCCCTTGGTCGGGCTTTAGGAGAAACTATGGCGGTAACAATGGTGATTGGTAATTCTGACATTATTTCATCTTCTTTACTGGCCCCTGGTTACACCATTCCTGCGGTGATGGCTAATCAATTTGCGGAAGCAGTGGATGAGTTACACATCGGTGCTTTGATGTATTTGGCCCTAATTCTTTTCACGATTACTTTGGGGGTAAATGGAGTGGCAGTGCTCCTAGTAAAAAACATTCGCAGCAAAAGGGGAGCTAATTAGATTTTAGGGTTTCTGGATTATTTAGTAATAATTACCTCACCCCTTTTTATTAATCCAGTTCCTAATCTTTAACTTAATTATTTTTTTTTATTTGTAATCGTTATTTATAGCCATGGATTCTTCCTTTTCCGATCTTGATCAAGAACTTCACGCCCCATTACCTATCTTTCGCAATGGTTTCACCCTAGCTATGACTATTTTGGCTTTTACTCTAACGGCGATCGCCCTTTTGCCATTGTTTGCCATGGTGGGAGCGATTATCCAGCGGGGTTTGCCAGGGTTTTCTTGGTCTGTGTTTATTAATTTACCGGCCCCCATAGGTGCAGAGGGGGAAGCAAATGGTTTTGCCAATGCCATCGTGGGGAGCTTAACCATGGTGGGATTAGGGGCTTTGGTGAGTGTGCCCCTGGGGGTAATGACCGGAATTTTTCTCTCGGAATTTACTGCTGGATCGGCGATCGCCAATGGGGTGAGATTTGCCACCGTTATTTTGAGCAGTGTGCCTTCGGTGATTGTGGGAGTTTTTGCCTATGGTGTTTTGGTAATGACCACTAAACAGTTTTCCGCCTATGCGGGGGGATTTGCCCTGGGGGTAATTATGATTCCAATTATCAGTCTCACCACGGAAGAAGCCCTCAAATTAATCCCTATCTATTACCGCTCAGGTTCCGCTGCCCTGGGGGGATCAAAATGGCAAACAACTTATCGAATTATTTTGCCCGCTGCCTTACCTGGCATCACCACCGGCGTACTTTTGGCTGTGGCTAGGGCCGCAGGGGAAACAGCCCCTTTAATGTTTACCGCCCTTTTCAGTCAATTCTGGCAGGAAGGTTTGATGGCCCCCACCCCCTCCCTGCCGGTATTAATTTACAACTACGCCAGTTCCCCCTATAACGAACAAAATGCCCTTGCTTGGACGGCCTCTCTGGTTTTACTGATATTAGTTTTGCTCGTTAGTCTTTTATCCCGTGTCCTCACCCGCAATCAACTACAACACAAATAATTCCATTTATTCGGACATCAAACCTAACTCAATATTTAATCATTCATTAATCTCTAGAAATAAGTAATGAAACCATTAAATCCCCTTAATTCTTCCGTTGAAAAAACTCCATTGCCCCCCGCATTAAAAGCTGAGGGAGTGGGTTTTTATTACGGCAACAAAAAAGTGTTAGAGGGAGTAAGCTTTACCATTCCCACCGGGAAAGTAACTGCCATGATTGGCCCGTCTGGCTGTGGCAAATCGACTTTCTTAAAAGCTTTAAATCGCATTGGAGAGCTGGAAGGAAAGGTGAAAGTGACTGGCAAAGTGGAATTTTTTGGCCAGGATATTTACGGGGCAAAGGTTAATATCAATACCCTAAGACGCAAAATTGGTATGGTCTTTCAACAGCCAAATCCTTTCCCCGCCAGCATCCACGACAACATCACCTACGGCATTAAAATTTCAGAACGAAAAAGCCGGACAGAACTGGATGAAATAGTGGAAAAAGCCCTCATCAACGCCGCCCTTTGGGATGAAGTCAAGGATAATCTTGGTAAATCAGCCCTAAGCCTTTCCGGTGGTCAACAACAAAGACTGTGCATTGCCCGGGCCCTGGCCGTTGACCCCAAAGTTTTATTGATGGATGAGCCCTGTTCTGCGTTGGATCCCATTTCCACTTTAAAAATTGAGGAATTAATCAAAACCCTCCGTAATAAGCTGACGATCGCCATTGTGACCCATAACATGCAACAGGCTTCCCGGGTTTCGGACTACACAGCCTTTTTCAACACCGATGAGAGTCGCATTGGCCAGTTGGTGGAATTTGACACCACAAAGAAAATTTTTAGCAGTCCTGAAGACAAGCAAACCAGGGATTATGTGGCAGGACGTTTTGGCTAATACCCCGGTTCATTGCCCGGTTTCCATTTAATGTTGCAACCGATTCTGGGTTTTTGTTCCGGCGGTAGAGCTTCACCAGCAATGACTAAATCTAGGGTAATTGGTAATTATTCTTAAATCCTTGCCCGTTAACGGTAACCCAATTTTTTGTCCCCATCAAACAAGAAAAAATCCGGGGTACAGGCCGCTCGGTAAGGCTTGGTGATCGTCAGAGAGGTTAACCCTATTAAACTAATTTTCTCGGGGAAGTCCGGGCAAACTGGATTTCGAGTTCCCTAAGACTTCCCTTCCGGTCTTGGTTGTCCTAGGAAAGTTTTTCCAAGCTAGTTTGGACAGCATGGCTAAGCCGCATCATCATCGTGGGCAAACCGGTTATAGAGAAAGTCGAGGGCATAGTTCCGCAGTTGGTAATACTGAGGATCTTCCATAATGCGCTCCCGATCCCTGGGCCGGGCAAAGGGAATGGTCATAATTTCACCGATGTTGGCATGGGGACCATTGGTCATCATCACGAGGCGATCGGCTAAGAATAGGGCCTCGTCGATGTCGTGGGTAATCATTAGAACGGTACAACGGTGATCGTTCCAAATTTGTAGTAATTCTGAGGTGGATCCCAAAAGTCGGGCCAGAAATGTAGGGAGCAAAGCTCTGAAAATTGGGAATCGGGCAAGAGATTAGGTGACGGGTGATGTACTTAGGTTTTGCTGGTAAACAAAGTAAGGTGTCTTATAATCTAAAGCTTGATGAAATCTTTCATGATTATACCAGTTAATCCATTTTTTGACCTCCTTATTTAAATGTTGGCCATCTTCAAACTCATAGATATAAATCAGCTCATATTTAAGGGAACGCCATAATCTTTCAATAAAAATATTATCGAAACATCTTCCCCTTCCATCCATACTAATTTTAATCTCAGCTTGAAGCAGAATTTGAGTGAAGTCTTTGGATGTAAATTGGCTTCCTTGGTCACTATTAAAGATTTCAGGTTTGCCATACTTCTGCAGCGCTTCCTCCAAAGCATTACAACAAAAATTAACATCCATTGTGTTACTGATACGCCACGATAAAACCCGTCTGCTATACCAGTCCATGATAGCAACCAAATAATAATATCCTTTGCCAATTGGCAGATACGTAATATCTGTACACCATACTTGATTGGCTCGGTTAATCTCCAAATCCCTGATTAAATAGGGATAAACTCGATGTTCTGGATTGCTGACACTGGTTCGCTTTTTTTGATAGATGGTCTGTAATCCTAGTTTATCCATTAGTTTGATGACTCTTTTTCGATTGACAGGATAACCTTGCTCCCGCAGATATACTGTCATTTTTCGACTACCGTAAAAGGGCGTCTTCAAATATTGCTCATCTAGCAATCTTAGTAGCACATGTTCTTCCTCCTTTGGCTCTTTTTCCTGGTAGTAATAACTTGAACGATTAATTCCCAATAGTTGGCATTGTTCTTTGAGACTTAATTCAGATTCC
The DNA here is from genome assembly GCA_963704945.1 of uncultured cyanobacterium. Lineage (GTDB taxonomy): Bacteria > Cyanobacteriota > Cyanobacteriia > Cyanobacteriales > Microcystaceae > Synechocystis. Next base: position 10,379 of record CAVPII010000022.1, read on the forward strand.
TTAGGATTTACCATGGCTTTTCGGTCGGCAAGCCTAGTCTTGCTGACCTCTCGGCTAAAAAATCCTTTTCTACCTTCAATTTTCCAATTTGTCGATATAACTCATTGATTTCTGCTTCCTTGTCAGTCAATTTATCTTGCTTAGTTGCATCCCCTTCAAAGATTTTGATAGATTCTTCTACCAGTTTTCTTTTCCATTTGTTGAGCACACTTGGGTGGATTTTGTACTCCCCTGATAGCTCCGCTATACTTTTTACCCCTTCTACTGCCTCCAAGGCTACTTTGGCCTTGAATTGGGGGCTATACTGCTTTTTCGTTTGGCTCATAAACTTTCCTCGGTTGCGGTTTTTAGTTTAGAGCTTTCTCCCCTGTCCAGTTTTTGGGGTCGCTACTTCGCTGAGGTCTTATTCCAAAGTTGACGATTTCCTTCCACAATGACAATTGTGCGGAGTTTCTGCCAAGGCTGTCGTAATTCTTGAGGAAGAACTTTTGATGCTGGAATTTGCCAAATTGTCCGGGTTTCTAGACGATGATGTCCTTCCTCAGTGTGATGCCATCCGGTTTCTAGCCATTCTGCCGAAGATTCTTTTTGCTCCTCAAACCACGTTTTTACCGTTTTAGACAATTTACCCTGGTTTCCCTTGAGAGCAAGAATATAGTCTGCCCCAGCCTGACAGATGTGTTGGGCGATTTTCTTTTGAGTTCCCATCGCATCGATGGTAACAATGCATTCTTTTAGTTCTAGTTGTTCCAGTAGTTTGGGAATGGCTGTAATTTCATTGGATTTTTTATCGACTGCCTCTTGCCCTAACACTAGACGAGATGACGTGGCCCAAGCGCTGACCAGTTGCAGGTCTTTAATCCCCTTTTCCCTATCATAGGAGCCTCGTGAGGCTTTTCCGTCTATGGCAATTACCTGAGCTGAGAGCTTTCCAGCTATTGTCTGTACCCAGTTACGAAATTCTGTCTCTAATCTTTCTGGGTCTAATCTGGCAAATACCCTTGCAAAAGTATCATGGGAGGGGATTCCATTTGGCAACCCTAGAAATTGCTTGAGCCACTCCTCTTTTGAATTTCCATAAGTTTCTATTCCAACCCAACTATCCGCTCCCGATATAATGGCAAACAGAGCGATAACGATAATATCGACCACGTAATGCGCCCGTGTACGTTCTACTCTTGGGTCTTCTATTTCTCCAAAGTGCTTATTAATACTGGCTTTGAGAACTTCGTTGGTGAATAGGGATGGCATTGTTTAAATCTGTCATCCTACCTCATTTTTGCTCGTTCTATTAAGATGCGTAGCCCCTGGGACTGAGAACAATGCAAAAACAAGAAAGGAGGGCTTGATTCTACGGGCAGAAATGGTGTGAATTAGGCAAGAAATTCATTGAATCAAGCCTAATATTGTGACAAGGGACATTGAACCTTTCCCCAGGCTAAATAGCTCGGCCAGCTAGATGAGAGGGATTATGATTGACCTAACGGAAATTCTTGCCCAGCAAACCAACGGCATTAACTGCGACGTTACCACCGAAGATGTTGTGGCCAAACTACAACAGTGGGATAGCCAATACGGCATTGACATCAAAGAAGTTAGCTATGACAGCCTAGTGGTCATTTTTAAACAATTACCAGAAGACCTAGACGCCCTAGCCCAGGAAATTTATGAATTTTGCCCGGATGTGATTGACCAGGGTTTTGGTTGCATGGATGATGCCCTACCGATGATGATCACCGCTGGGAAAGAAATTCCCCCGGACGTAAAAGCCTTGATTGAGGGCGTAGATTGGGATGATCCGGATTTTGGTTTAACGATTCTCCGAAATTCCCTGCTTCAAGACAGGTTCGTTTTTCTCTGGTGGGATTAAGGTCATCTGGCTCTAGCTTCCCTGCCGGAACGATACGGAATGTTAAGATAAAGCGTTAAAGGATCGCTCGCTTGTTTGGGAAAAGGCCATAAAACGGCGATCGCCCTAATCCCCCTATCCAGATATTCAGACTTCCCATAGGTTTCTCAAGTCCCATGTTAAAAGCCCTCTTCGGTGATCCCAATACCCGCAAACTGAAAAAGTTTCAGCCCTACGTAGCGGAAGTTAGTCTCTATGAAGAGGACATTGAAAAACTTTCCGACGATGATTTGAAATATAAAACCGTACAGTTTCGGGAAGCGTTGGACAAGGCCCGTACCGATGCGGAAACGGAAGAAATTCTCGATGAAATTTTACCGGAAGCCTTTGCCGTGGTCAGGGAAGCCGGCAAACGGGTGTTGGGGATGCGTCACTTTGACGTACAACTGCTAGGGGGCATCATTCTCCACAAAGGGCAAATTGCGGAAATGAAAACCGGGGAAGGAAAAACCCTGGTGGCAACTCTGCCATCCTACCTCAACGGTCTAACGGGGAAAGGAGTCCATGTGGTGACGGTGAACGATTACCTCGCCCGGCGGGATGCGGAATGGATGGGACAAATCCACCGCTTTTTGGGTCTATCGGTAGGTCTAGTACAATCCGGCATGAACCCCGAAGAACGGAAAAAGAACTATGCCTGCGACATTACCTACACCACCAACAGCGAACTAGGTTTCGATTACCTGCGGGACAATATGTCCACCTCCATGATTGAGGTGGTTCAGCGGCCCTTTAACTTTTGCATCATTGACGAGGTGGATTCGATTCTCATTGATGAAGCCCGGACTCCCTTAATCATTTCTGGCCAGGTGGAACGGCCCACGGAAAAATACCTACAAGCGTCGGAAATTGCCGCCCAGTTACTGCCGGAAGAGCATTACGAAGTGGACGAAAAACAACGTAATGTCTTGATGAATGACGAAGGTTTTGAAAAGGCAGAACAATTATTAAAAACCAACGACCTATTTGATAAAAACGATCCCTGGGCCCACTACATTTTCAACGCTATCAAAGCCAAGGAATTATTCCTTAAGGATGTGAACTACATTGTCCGTAACGGGGAAGTGGTAATTGTGGATGAGTTCACCGGGCGGATTATGGTGGGTCGTCGTTGGAGTGATGGCCTGCACCAGGCGATCGAAGCTAAAGAGCGGGTGGAAATTCAAAAGGAAAGTCAAACCTTAGCCACCATTACCTACCAAAACTTTTTCCTACTTTATCCCAAACTTTCGGGCATGACGGGGACAGCCAAAACCGAAGAAACGGAATTGGAAAAGGTTTATAACCTCCAGGTGACTATCACCCCTACCAACCGCCCTTCTAGTCGTCAAGATTGGTCTGATGTGGTCTATAAAAACGAAGAAGCTAAATGGAAAGCGGTGGCCGGAGAATGCCAAGAACTTTATGAACAGGGCCGTCCCATCCTGGTGGGAACTACCAGTGTGGAAAAATCGGAAGTTATTTCCCGTTTGCTCAAGGAAGTGGGGATTCACCATAATTTGCTCAATGCCCGCCCGGAAAATGTGGAACGGGAATCGGAAATTGTGGCCCAGGCTGGTCGCAAAGGGGCGGTAACCATTGCCACTAACATGGCGGGTCGAGGTACGGACATTATCTTGGGGGGTAACTCCGACTACATGGCCCGGTTAAAAGTGCGGGAATATCTGATGCCCAAAATTGTCCGTCCCGAAGACGATGAGTTGGGGGCCGGGGTGACAGGCTGGGTCAGTGGCCGGGAAAAACCCCAGGGCTTTGGTAATAACGGTAACAGTAATAAAAAGGTGAAAACTTGGCAGGTGTCACCGGACATTTACCCCACCACCATTTCTGCGGAAACAGAAGAGTTGCTTAAAAAAACGGTGAAGTTTGCGGTGGATCAGTACGGTCTGCAAAGTCTCACGGAATTAGAAGCGGAGGATAGATTGGCGATCGCCTCGGAGAAAGGGCCCACCGATGATCCGGTGATTTTAAAACTGCGGGAAGTGTATAACCAAATTCGCCAGGAGTACGAGGTACTGACTTCGGCGGAACATAAACAGGTGGTGGAACTGGGGGGACTCCATGTTATTGGTACGGAACGCCACGAATCCCGTCGGGTAGATAACCAACTCCGGGGCCGGGCCGGTCGCCAAGGAGACCCCGGTTCCACTCGCTTTTTCCTGAGTTTGGAAGATAATTTGCTCCGCATCTTCGGTGGCGATCGGGTGGCAGGGCTCATGAATGCTTTCCGGGTAGAAGAAGATATGCCCATCGAGTCGGGGATGTTAACCCGTTCTTTGGAAGGGGCCCAGAAAAAGGTAGAAACCTATTACTACGACATCCGTAAACAGGTGTTTGAGTACGACGAGGTGATGAATAATCAACGGAAAGCCATCTACGCAGAACGGCGGCGGGTGCTGGAAGGACTAGACCTGAAGGAACAGGTGTTAGTGTATGCGGAAAAAACCATGGACGAAATCGTTGATGCCTACGTTAATCCCGAACTGCCCCCGGAAGAATGGAACTTGGAAAATATGCTGGATAAGGCTAAGCAATTTGTTTACCTCCTAGAAGATTTAACCGTGGAGGATCTGGGGGATATGACAGTGTGGGAAATGAAAACTTTCTTCCACGAAGAAGTCCGCAAAGCCTACGACGTTAAGGAACACCAAGTGGACAAGGTGCGCCCTGGGCTAATGCGGGAAGCGGAACGGTATTTCATTCTCCAGCAGATTGATAACCTCTGGCGGGAGCATTTACAGTCCATGGAAGCATTGCGGGAATCCATCGGCCTACGGGGTTATGGCCAGCAGGATCCCCTAATTGAATACAAGCAGGAAGGCTATGAAATGTTCCTGGAAATGATGATCGATATTCGCCGCAATGTGGTTTACTCCCTATTTCAATTCCAGCCCCAGCAACAGCCCCAAACTGTTTAGTCGTAGAGGCATTCTTCCCCAACCTCGGCCAATTGTTTGGCGATCGCCTGGTTGGTTTCGGATTGTTGCACGAGTTTGGTGAATTCCGTCAGGGAATATTTTTGCTTGAACTTATTGATGGTGCAGGTACACATTTCCTGGGCGGCAGTTCCTTTAATTCCCGCTCTTTCCACCCGGCGTAGGCATTGTTTGTGGTAATTTTCAAAACTGTTTTGGGTCTGGGCTTGGGCGGCAGGCCCTAGGGCTAAAAACTGAAATAAACCAACAAAAGCAATTAATACTAGGGAAATTTGGGGTTGAAGAAAAGATAATTTAAACATTTTGCTGAACCTTGAAAAGTAGAATGATTTTCCTGAACTAATTCGAAAAAATTAAGTAATGTGGGTGGTGACTTAGGGACAAGGAGAAACCAGTGCGGCAAATATAGCCTAACTTGCATCAGGGCAGTTTATCCGCCTCCATTGTCAGTTTTGTGACTGCCTGTACTCAGCAATGATTAATGCGGTTGACAAAATCATCCTTGCTTAAATCACTTCGACGTGTTAGACATGTAATCAACCACCTAAAAAGTAGGTATATTTTATTGGAGTTAATTTAAATTATAATCCAATTAAAATAATCATGTAATTAAGCTTAAGGACATTTTGTTGGTGTTAATTTCTCGGTCTGAATACGCTAAAAAACTAAAACCATTGTTACCCCCAGAAGCATTTCAAGGCTCCTCCAATAAGCTTATAGTTTTAGGGCTTAATTTCGGAATTTATTTTGCTGGTTTGACTATTGCTCGCAATTTAAACAACTGGCCTGTTCAGTGGATTTTCTTATTTTTGCCCTTCGCAATATTAATGGGAAATAGTGTGACAGTCTTTCTTTTTGGAAGTCATGATTTATTGCATGGTAGTGTGATAAAAAAAAGATCCATGCTCACTTATTTAATTAGTCTTTTAGGACTTTCATTTTGGTGGATGCCCCCAACTCAATGGAAAAATCTTCACAATCAGGTACATCACAACAACACTAACAGCATAAAAGATCCAGATCGTAATTATCTTTATGAACAACCTAAAACATGGGGGAAATGGATTCATCATCTATTTGCACCATCTTCAGAAGTAAATTTTTTCTGGCTATTATTCGGAATGGGAACTGCCTGGGGAGTGCATAATTTCCGTAATCTAACGTCAGTTTTATTCGCTCCAGGTGGAAATGCCAACTACGTTCCTGCGGCGTTTACTGTGAAAATTCAAGATAGACGAAAAATTGTCTTAGAATTGTTAGCTATTTTGATAATTCATCTAAGCATTTTATTTTATCTGAAATTTCAATTAGTTCCAGTTGTTCTAGGTTATTTTTTACCTATTTTCATTGGTCATGCTATCGGAATGTTCTACATTTACACAAATCATTTGATTTGTCCAATGACAGGAATAAACGATCCATTGGTAAATAGTGTTTCATTGAAAATTCCTAAGATTTTTAATCTATTACATCTTAACTTCTCCTACCACACCGAGCATCATATTTTCCCCGATCTTAACTCTGATTATTACCCTCTTGTACAAGAATTACTATTAACCCATTATCCCGAAAAGTTCAATTTAATTCCTGCATTAGATGCTTGGTCTTTACTGCTTCATACTCCCCGTCATTACCAAGATGAAAATACACTTACAACCTATGCTGGAGATGATTCACTTTTGATTACTCAATCTCTGTTAAAATCAAAGCCTGCTAAGCTAAATGTGAACTAATCTATAATATAGTTCCCCCTTTAAACTCGAACCGGCGATCGCCATCAGTGAGGTGAGCCGGTTCCCCCTACATAGCAGTAGGGTGAATTAACCAAGAACCCTGGAATGCTTTTCGACCTTACTGGGCTTTGGCAAGGCCAATTTCAGTTTCCTGAAGATTAAATATTTTTTATAATTTTCCTAAACTCTGTTTACAATCCCCAAGCCCTTCATGACTGCCATTACCGCCCCTAATCTCCATTATCAAGTGGCCATGCCAGAGCCCCAAAGTCACTATTTTATAGTTACTTTACAAATCCAAGGTTGGCAGAGAAATGTATTGGATCTTAAGTTTCCCGTGTGGACACCGGGTTCCTATTTGGTGCGGGAGTATGAACGCCATTTACAGAATTTCCAAGTTTATAATCCCATTGACAAGCAACCTTTGGCTTACCAAAAGCTAGGTAAATCCCATTGGCAAATTGAGACTGAAAATCAGGAAAATATTGAAATTTCCTATGGTGTTTACGCCGATGAATTGACGGTACGCACTAACCATTTAGACCACACCCATGGCTTTTTCACCGGGGCGGCTCTATTTTTCTATCTACCAGAATTTGAAAATTGTCCCCTAACTTTAACGATTGTCCCTCCCCAACCTGAATGGGCGATCGCCACAGCATTGTTGGAGAAGGAAATAGACGAAAAGACCGGGACAAAAACTTTTTACGCGAAGGATTTTGACACCCTGGTGGATAGTCCGGTGGAAGTAGGTTTACAGAGGGATTATGCTTTTGAGGCAGAAGGTAAACCGCATCATTTTGTGGTCTGGGGCCAAAGTAATGTAGATGGGGAACAATTAGTCAAAGATACCCAGAAAATTATTGCCGTCGAAGCAGAATTATTTGGGGATTTACCCTACGACCATTATTGGTTTATTCTCCACGCCTCTAGTCAAGGTTATGGTGGCTTAGAGCATAAAGATTCCTGCGTGTTGAACTACGACCGTTTTGGCTTTCGAGATCCGGAAAAATACCAGCGTTTTTTACAGTTAGTGGCCCACGAATTTTTCCATTTGTGGAATATTAAAAGAATTCGTCCCATTGCCCTAGAAAAGTTTGATTACGACCAGGAAAATTACACCCCGTCTCTCTGGTTTTCTGAAGGTACTACCAGTTATTATGATTTACTGATTCCTTTGCGGGCGGGATTGTACGATCGCCAAACTTATTTGAAAAATTTAGGGAAGGAAATTACCCGTTATTTGACGACACCAGGGCGATTAGTGCAACCTCTGGCGGAGTCAAGTTTTGATGCCTGGATTAAGCTGTATCGTCGGGATGCCAACAGCGACAACAGTCAAATGTCCTATTACCTTAAGGGGGAATTGGTGACTTTGATGCTAGATTTACTAATCCGTGAGCGGCACCAAAACCAAAAATCCTTTGACGATGTATTGCGGCGGATGTGGCAGGAATTTGGCCGGGAAGAAAGAGGATTTACCCCTGAACAGTTAGAGACAGTGATTGGGGAAGTAGCGGAGACGGATTTAACGGAATTTTTCCAAATCTATCTCCACACCACCACAGAGCTACCCCTGAATGATTACCTGCAACCCTTCGGCCTAAAAATTAATCCAATTAAGGAGGATTTGACCCCCTATCTGGGTATCAAAGTTAAATCCGAAGCCGGGCAGGAAAAAATCACCTTTGTCGCCGCCCAGTCCCCCGCCGCCCAGGGGGGCATTAGTGCCCAGGATATGCTACTGGCGATCAATGGCATTCGAGTTACTGCGGAGCAACTGCCCCAGCGACTAAAAGACTACCAAGCCAATGATATGATTCAGTTAACGGTGTTTCATCAAGATGTACTGCGGACGGTGGATGTGTTGTTAGCGTCCCCCCAAGCGAGCCGTTACGAAGTGGTGCCGATTGCTGACCCCTCGGATATCCAACTTCAAAATCTGGCGGGCTGGCTAGGTAAATCCTAATCCCCTAGAAAAAATAAGTAGAACATTGCTCCCCTCAGGGTGACTGGGGTTAAATCCGGGGAGTACAAGTCTTTTTTCTGATTTTGTGATGCATAAGTTTCTGCCGATCGCCTACTTCGAAGATAAGTTCGTTCCCTTTGAGGATGCCAAAATATCCGTTGCCACCCATGCCCTCCATTACGGCACAGCGGCTTTTGGCGGATTGCGGGGCATTCCTGATCCGGCGGATCCCAGCACAATCCTTCTGTTTCGTTTAGACCGCCACGGCGATCGCCTCAGTAAAAGTGCCAAATTTTTGCACTACGACATTAGTGCAGAAAAAATCAAGGAAGTTATTGTTGATTTCGTTAAGAAAAATCAGCCTGACAAATCTTTTTATATCCGTCCCCTGGTATACAGTTCCGGTTTGGGAATTGCCCCTCGGCTCCATAATTTGGAAAAAGATTTTCTAGTTTACGGTCTGGAAATGGGAGACTATTTAGCCGCCGATGGAGTTAGTTGTCGCATTAGTTCTTGGTATCGCCAGGAAGATCGTAGTTTTCCCCTGCGGGGCAAGATCAGTGCGGCCTATATCACCTCTGCCCTAGCCAAAACAGAAGCAGTGGAATCGGGATTTGACGAAGCTATTTTAATGAATTCCCAGGGAAAAGTGTGTGAAGCCACGGGGATGAATATTTTCATGGTACGCAATGGTCAAATTATCACCCCCGGCAACGAGCAGGACATTTTAGAAGGCATCACTAGGGATAGTATCCTCACCATTGCGGCGGACTTGGGCATTCCCACCTGTCAGCGTCCCATTGATAAATCGGAATTGATGATTGCTGATGAGGTCTTTTTAAGTGGTACAGCGGCTAAAATCACCCCCGTTAAACGTATTGAAAACTTTACCCTCGGTGGCGATCGCCCCATTACGGAAAAACTACGCTCAGTGCTAACGGCGGTAACCGAGAACCGAGAACCAAAATATCAAGATTGGGTATTCAAAGTTCCGTTGAATTAACTTGATTAACCAATTTTTTCACCAAAGATTACCAAAAAGTCTGGTGTATCCGCTTCAAATTTAAGTTTAGATTAAAAAAAATTAGAGTTTAACTAATGTTAGATCAAAGCCAAGTTCAGAAAATTGCCCATCTGGCCCGTTTAGAAATTACTCCGGAGGAAGAAATTCAATTTGCTTCCCAACTGAGCAGTATTTTGGACTACTTTGAGCAGTTGAGTGAGTTGCCCACCGAAGGAGTTGAACCCACCACCCGAGTTATTGAAGTCAGCAATGTCCTCCGTGGCGATCGCCAAGTTAGTTGGGGCGGAGAAAATGCGGAAACGGCCCGCCAGGCCCTATTGGACAATGGGCCGGAGCCGGAAGGGGACTTTTTCCGAGTCCCCCAAATTATGAGTACCGACGATGGAGAATAGTTGAATCAAATATCTAAATCCTAAGAAAAGGATTAAGTAAAACCTTGCCATTTGCCATGGAAAGGTTTACTCCTACAGTTATTAGATATAACCGCCCATAACCAACCGTTGAGGCTATTTAGACAGCAGGGCTTCATACTCGTGTTTAAAATAGCGCAGAGTACTAATCACCGGGTTGGGGGCGCTCATGCCTAAACCACACAAACTGGTTTCCTTAACCATGTAACAGAGGGCTTCCATTTTTTCGAGATCCGCAACGGTAGCTTCTCGTTTGATAAAAAGATCCAATAATTCGTGGAGTTGGACAGTGCCAGCACGACATGGAATACATTTACCACAGGATTCTTCTTCGCAGAATTCCATATAAAATTGTGCCACTTCGACCATGCTGGTCTCTTGATCCATGATTACCATCCCCCCTGATCCCATCATTGAGCCTAATTTAATTAAGGAATCGTAATCAACGGGGGTATCTAACAAGGTTGAAGGGATACAGCCCCCAGAGGGGCCCACCGGTTTGTACGGCCTTAACCTCCCCATCGGGAACACCGCCGCCCATTTCTTCAACAATTTCTCGGAGCGTAATGCCCATGGGTACTTCAATTAAGCCGTTGTTACGGATTTTACCCGTCAAGGCGAAGATTTTTGTGCCTTTGCTTTTTTCTGTGCCAATGCCTGAGTACCAATCCCCACCTTCTCGAATGATGGTGGCAATGTTAGCGTAGGTTTCCACATTATTAATAAGGGTGGGAGATTCCCATAAGCCGCTTTGAGCAGGATAGGGAGGGCGGGGACGGGGAACACCTCGTTCTCCTTCAATGGAGTGAATGAGTGCGGTTTCTTCGCCACAAACAAATGCACCTGCCCCAATCCGGATATCCACTTTGAAATCAAAGAGAGAACCAAAAATTTGTGTTCCCAAGATCCCGTATTTTTTGCTTTGTTGGATGGCTTTTTGTAGTCGTTTAATGGCTAAGGGATATTCGGCGCGGATATAAACATAACCATGATTTGCCCCCACCGCATAGGCGGCGATCAACATTCCTTCCAGAACTAAATGGGGATCGCTTTCAATGACACTACGATCCATAAAGGCCCCAGGATCCCCTTCGTCGGCATTACAAATTACATACTTTTGTTGCCCCGGCATTTTAGCGACGGTGGCCCATTTCAAACCGGTGGGATAACCGCCGCCCCCCCGGCCCCGCAGGCCGCTTTTCTTTATTTCGCTAACGACGGTCTCAGGGGTCATTTCGTAAATGGCTTTGTAGAGCGGCTGATAACCGCCAATGGCAATGTATTCTTCGATGCTATCAGGATTTATTTTGCCGCTATTTTCCCGCACAATCTGCATTTGACGGCTAAAGAAGGGATGGTCAAAATCGCCCTGATTGGCAGTGGCTGTTCCGCCATTTAAGGCATCAATGATGCTACCGACTTGCTCTGGGGTAACTTCTTCGTAAAGGATATGTTGGGGATCAATTTCCACTAGGGGGCCTTTGCCACAAAACCCCATGCATCCGACGCCGCAACCTCCACGTTTCCCCTAATCCCGCTTCGGCGATCGCCGTTTCTAGATTTTTTTCACCGCCCTGCTTGAGGAGACAACCGGCAGTTCTCCACAACGATTCGGGTTTGTTTGACCCCTAGGGAGTTAGAGGCAATTTCGCTACCCCGTGGATAGTCCAGCAATGAACCCGAATACTCACGTTGTCAAAAAAATTAAACTTCTTAACTTCTGTGCCCATTAACCAGTGGCGTATCGCCTCAAGACGGAATCATCGGTTTGTTTACCAAGACCATACGTAGTGACCTCGCCGGGGCTATACCCCCAATGCACCGGGCGTCACCGGGGACATTTGTCCGTCTTCCGTGGTTTCCCGGGTTTGAGATGGACCTCTTGATCAACATTTTCACCAAATCCCCTGCCCCGTGCTAAAAGGCAGTCCCCAAACAGACTACGCAGTTATGCTTTCACTGGGTTTGAGGGAAAACAGATGGTAAAACGTTGCCACAGGCCAAAACCCGGCTGAGGGGCTAGTTTAGCCCCCGGCAACATAAAATAAAACGCTTCACTCGTTTACTGAAAATTTCCTGGGCTTATGCAAAATTTCAATCAGGGCATCCTGGAATTTTGCTTCAATCATTGCGGTAGTTTGTTTGCCGGCAACCGTACCATCAAAAACGACGGCAGGGGCGATGCCACAGCCAATACAACGAGCAGATACTAAGGAGATTTGACCGTCTTCGGTGGTTTCTCCCATACTAATGCCTAATGTCTTTTCAAGTTCCGTCGCAATTTTGCCAGTACCTTTAACGTAACAAGCTGTGCCCAAACAAATGACGCAGGTGTGTTCTCCCGATGGTTTTAAAGAAAAGAGATGATAAAAGGTTGCTACGCCATAAACGCGACTGAGGGGAAGCTTTAAGGCTCTGGCAACATAAACGAGGACGTCATCCTCTAAATAGCCAAAGGCCTCCTGGGCCTTGTGTAGCACTTCAATCAGGGAGTCTTGGCGATATTGACTGCGCTTCATGGTGACATCCAGCACTTTAAAACGCTTATCCCCACTGGGATGCTCCTTAGCTTGGGGCGTAGTTTGGCGATCGGTGGCAATGGTCATGGAAAAAGCCTCAATATTCCCTGGTTGCCTTAATTGTTACATCAACTTTTTAAAAAGCGGACAGATCTTTAGTTTTTCCCCATTGCTATATCTGTGGGGGACTATTTGGACAACTATCAAGTTGTTTTAATCCTATCTAACTGGCTCAGATGCATTAACGGACTGCCCTTAACACTTCTTAGCAAACTTGATTGTCTCTACTTTTAATTTATAAATAAACTTGAATATTCCTTGCCATTTCTAGCCATATTTTGTACATTAAATACATGGAGCCAAAAGGCTTCACCGGCAGATAAAAACAGCCACTTTCGTTAAGTAAAACCTAGTTTAAAAAGAGAGGTAAATCCTAGCTGTTTGATACCACATCTGTCTCGTCCGTTTCTCAGTTCATCGCTCAGATAGCAGATAACACCCAAACCGAAAACAGTCGTAAACCCAATTGCTAGCCATGGGAGATAGGCAGTCTCTAAGATTTGCAGCTCCGTCCATGCTCGAATAAGGGAGGTTTAAACCGACTAGGAAGTAGGCTCTGGGTGTTGTTTGCTTTGGGATATTAATGGTGATTAACGGGAAGGATAAATATTTTTTTCTAGGAATTGATGGTAGATAACTTTGTGGCTGAGTTGACTATGGCTATAAAAAGGCCGGGCGGCTTGTTTAATTTCCTTTACCCAATCAATATCAACTAATACATCTAAATAATCATGGCGACTTTCCTTGGCGAGGGGATAATCTAAAAAACTGATTGCTAACTCCTGCAATAGGGCCCTAGCAGTACCACTGCCGTAGGAATTTTCGTCTGATGTTTCTTTATGAAGATCCCAGTCTATAATCCAGATGAGAATTTTCGCTTTAGATTCGGTAACTCGGTAAACTTTGATGCGATGGGTATAGTTAGTAATATCTACGTTGCGTTTTTGTCGAATATAGCGATCAGCTTTAGTTAGGCGTCCTTTTGCGGCCGCTTCAAGAATTTCTTGACCAAGGGTTTGATTAAAATCCCGCAGATTATCTAAGGTAATAAGTATGGATCCGGTGGCCTTTTGGTAGCGAATTTGATAGGCTGTAATGGTGAATTTGTGACTAGGGGGCAGTAGGTATAGTTCCCCTTTTTGATCTAAGGAACGTTTAACTAGAGTTACTTTCGCGTTGGACTTACTTTCTGATTTGGATTGCCGATTTAAAATCGTATCCAATCCCTGCTGAACCAAAGATTCAACTTTTAAGTTACCTAGTTTCGATAGATCAAAATCCATGTCAGTTACGGTTTTCCATGAATAAAAATAATAATTTAATTGGCAGATTTAAAGTATTTTTTAAATCCCTTTTTTCCCAGTTTGACATTTTTTCTTGATTAAGCGCCTTGACTCCAAAAATTTTCTCCATTTCTAATTTACCAATTTGATCCATGCAGTTGGCTATATTCGTTCCATTGGAAAAAAATTGGGTTAGCTCCAGAATCACAATTTTCGGTTAGCCTTGGAGTCAGTCTGCTGAATTTTGCCAATGAAATACGTTGATGAGTATCGGGATGCCCAGAGGGTGGCCAATTACCGTAGGGCGATCGCCGAGGAGATTAGGCAACCTTGGACATTAATGGAAATTTGCGGGGGGCAAACCCATAGCATTGTTAAATATGGCTTGGATACCCTGTTGCCAAAGGACTTAACCCTCATCCATGGCCCCGGTTGCCCTGTGTGCGTCACCCCGATGGAAGTGATTGATCAGGCTTTGTTTTTGGCTAGCCAGAGGGACATAATATTTTGTTCCTTTGGGGATATGTTGCGGGTGCCGGGTAGTGAGGTGGATCTACTAACGGTGAAGGCCCGGGGGGGAGACGTGCGGATTGTTTACTCCCCGGTGGATTGTTTGGCGATCGCCAAGGCTAACCCCAACAGGGAAGTAATCTTTTTTGGGGTGGGCTTTGAAACCACGGCACCGGCCACGGCCATGGCTTTATACCAGGCTAAAAACGAAAATATTCACAATTTTTCTCTCCTGTGTGCCCATGTGTTAGTGCCACCGGCCATGGAAGCTCTATTGTCTGATCCCAATTCCTTGGTGCAGGGATTTTTGGCGGCGGGCCATGTTTGTACGGTGACGGGGGAAACCGCTTACCAGGCGATCGCCGAACGGTACCAAGTCCCCATTGTGATTACGGGCTTTGAGCCGGTGGATATCATGCAGGGCATCCTTGCCTGTGTGCAACAACTGGAAAAGGGACAATTCACCGGTGAGAATCAATATCGGCGATCGGTACAGTCCCAGGGCAATGCCCATGCCCAAAAACTAATGGCAAGGGTGTTTCAGCCAGTGGATCGTCAATGGCGTGGCCTAGGGCTAATTCCCGCCAGTGGTTTGGGGTTGCGGTCTGAATTTTCCCCCTGGAATGCGGAAGTTAAATTTGCCCATTTACTAAAAACCATGGCCCCAATCGCCACGGAAACGGTGTGCATTAGCGGGGAAATTTTACGGGGCCAACGTAAGCCCTCCCATTGCCCCGCCTTCGGCAAAACCTGTACCCCCGAACAGCCCTTGGGGGCCCCCATGGTTTCTTCAGAAGGGGCCTGTGCCGCCTATTACCGCTACCGTCAACAGCAAGGGGAACCGGCGCTGGGCTAAGGGCTCACTGGCCTTGGTACGATGGGAAATGCTAAAGTTTGTTGCGCTAATTTTGCCCATACTTTCTCCTCATTTGCCCCTGGCTTTTAAGATCCCTAAACATTCATGCGTGAACTGCTCTATTGCGAAGTCCCCACCCCTGGCACCGCTGAGGTTATCGGCTGGTTACAGAATCAATGGCAACCGGTTATCGGCCATAAGACCCCCACAAAGCAAGGTCTGAGGTTACAGGGCTCCTCTGGGCAAGGAAGTGAGCTGTCTATTTTTGTTTGGTCATTGCAACGGACAACCTATCTTAAATGTGTGCGCTGGGGAGAACAATCCTTTCCCCAGGAAACGGCGATCGCCAGCCAATTGCAAAAAGCTTTAGAAACATTTTTTCCCACCACCTACCCTGTACCGCCCACCATTAACCTGGAAGAACAAAATATTTTCCAAGCGTTGGAGCCATACTATCCAGAAACGGTAAAATTTTTCCAAAAATTGCCCCAGGGGGAATATGACCTTAAACGGGTTTACTGGTGGGAAAAACGCTGGCGGGAAAGTGTAGCTAATCCCCAGACCCCCAAACAGGTTATTTACCAAGAAAATAATCCCGTTCAAAGTAACCCAGAAATCCCCCAATTTGATTTGGTATATATCGGTGGTGCTCTGGGTTCAGTTCATGCGGCGGTGATGGCTAGGTTGGGCTATAAAGTGCTTTTATTAGAGCGTTTACCCTTCGGGAGAATGAATCGGGAATGGAATATTTCCCGGGATGAATTTCAACGCTTAATTGATTTAAACTTATTTACTCCGGAAGAATTTGAGAGTGTTATTGCCAGGGAATATCGGGATGGGTTTAATAAATTTTTTGATGCCTATAATCCGCCCCACCTAAAAGCGAACGTTTTACATACCCCCACGGTATTAAATATTGCCTTGGATTCCCGTAAATTCCTAGAGATATGTGGGCAAAAATTACAGTCCGCAGGGGGAACTATTTGGGATGAAACGGAATTTATACAGGCAACCATTGACCCCGAAAAAGTAGTAATTAACTGTGTTGATTTAAAAAATGGTCAGATAAAAAATGCCCAGGCAAGGTTATTAATTGATGCCATGGGCACCGCTTCCCCCATCGCCTGGCAGTTAAATGGGGGCAAGACTTTCAATAGTGTTTGTCCCACCGTAGGGGCAGTGATAGAGGGACTAGATCCCGCAGTTTGGGATAGTAGCTATGGTGATGTACTTAATTCCCATGGGGACATTTCCCGGGGTCGGCAACTAATTTGGGAATTGTTTCCTGGGGCAGGGGATGAAATGACTATTTACCTTTTCCATTACCATCAAGTCCACCCCGATAACCCAGGCTCCTTGTTGGAAATGTACGAAGACTTTTTCACAATTTTGCCGGAATATCGTCGTTGTGATTTAGACAAATTAACTTGGAAAAAAGCTACCTTTGGTTACATTCCTGGTCATTTTAGTACCGGTGCCCAAGATCGAAAAATTGCGGTGGATAGGCTAATGGCGATCGGGGATGCGGCTTCTTTGCAATCACCCCTCGTATTTACTGGTTTTGGTTCTTTGGTGCGAAATCTAGGCAAACTAACGGATTTATTACACACCGCGTTGCAGTATGACCTACTGAAAGCTGAGCAATTAAATCAAATTCGAGCCTACCAGAGTAATATTGCCGTTACCTGGCTATTTTCCAAGGGCATGATGGTGCCAACGGGAAAACAGTTACCCCCGGAAAGGGTTAATGCTATGCTCAATACCTTTTTTGGGCTATTAGCGGATTCCCCTCCGGACGTGGCGGAAACCTTTATTAAAGACCGCACTACTTGGTTGTTATTTTCCCGTTTAGCTTTGAAAGCGGCCAGTAAAAATCCCCAATTACTACTTTGGATTTGGGAAATGGCTGGCACCAAAGATTTACTTAAATGGTTGTTGGTTTATTTTGACTTTTCCCGCCAATCCTTTCTCAATACGGTGTTTCGTTTTTGGTATCCCCAATGGTTATTGAATTCCCGTAGTTGGTTGGAAAATTTTTCTCCTCAACTTTGGTTTTATTTACTCTGTTTCGGCTATCAAATTCAGCCCAAGTTAGTCCGGGAAGTCAAGTAAAAGCCTTGTGAAATTTACCGAGTTAAATTCAAAGTTTAAGAAATAAAAGTTCAAAAATTGGCATTTATATGCGTCTATTGTTTGTTTCTAGTCCCGTTAGTTCCCTCAATTCTGGACGGCTAGGGGGGGTCGCGCTGAATTTAAAAAACATCACTCGGATGATGCTGAATCGGGGCCATGAAGTGAAAATTGTCGCTCCCCCAGGGTCGGCGATCGCCGGTTTACCAATCCAGGAAATTGCCGGGGTATTACAACCCTTAACCCCAGACCCCACCTACCACGATCCCATTGTCATGCCGGAAAATTCGGTGTTGTCCCATATTTGGGATTACGTCAGGGAAGTGGAACAGGACTATGACTTGATTGTGGATTTTGGTTACGAATGGTTGCCTTTTTATCTTTCCCCCTTTTTCCACCGCCCCGTATTACATTACGTTTGCATTAGCTCCTGGAATGCAGTGATGGACCAGGCGATCGAGCGGGTAGCAAAATTATGCCCTTTAACTTTAGCCGCCCACACCCACGCCCAGGCGGAAACCTACTCTGTGGCGGATTCCTTTCGGATTTTGAGTAGTGGCATTGATCTGAGCCAATATAATTTTGTCGCCCAACCGGGTAAACATTTGGCCTGGGCCGGTCGCATTTCCCCCGAAAAAGGTCTGGAAGATGGCTTTGCAGTGGCGGAAAAAACGGGCATTCCCCTTAAAGTTTTTGGCTATTTACAGGATCAAGAATATTGGGATTTACTCCGGCAACGTTATCCCCAAGCCCAGGTGGAATATGCAGGATTTTTACCCACGGAGCAATTCCAACAAGCCCTAGGACAGTGCCAAGCTTTACTTATGACCCATAAATGGGTGGAGGCCTTTGGTCGGGTGGCGTTGGAAGCTTTTGCCTGCGGGGTACCGGTCATCTCTTACGAGCGGGGAGGCCCCAAGGAAATTGTGGAAACAGGGCAAACGGGGTGGTTAGTAACCCCCGACGATATCGATGGTTTGGTGACGGCGGTGCAAAAGGTAAATCAGATAGACCGCTCCCATTGTCGCCGAGTGGCCGAAGCCCGCTATTCTCTCCCAGCCTACGGCGATCGCCTAGAAAAATGGTTTAAGGACGTATTGCACCACTACCGATAAAAATAGGCTTTCTTGGTTTGTGATGTCTAAATAGCCGATCGCCTGGGGAAGTGAAGATCAAGATTTCTTTTTGGGTTTGCGCCATACCCAAAGGAAATTGGTAGCCATGCTCCAAAAGACTGTAATCATGGTGGCGACGATCGCCGCTACTTTGTGATCCCACCCTAATTTATTGCCCAAAATTACAATAATTAGACTCCACAGGAAAAAGCCACTGAAGTTGGCCACATGGTATTCCCAGCAACGTTTCCAGGACAACTTAGGGTTGCGAAACACCCAAAGGTCAATGGCTCCGTAGCGAACAATGGTAATTACTTCGGAGGATAACACCGAGGCCCAGGTCAGATTCATCCCCAGGGAAACTTTAAACCAATCTAATAGAACTATGTTGAG
This sequence comes from uncultured cyanobacterium, assembly GCA_963704945.1. Lineage (GTDB taxonomy): Bacteria > Cyanobacteriota > Cyanobacteriia > Cyanobacteriales > Microcystaceae > Synechocystis. Next base: position 29,226 of record CAVPII010000022.1, read on the forward strand.
AACCATGGCAATGATGCCAATGATCCACCAGCGCACCATTGCGTTCTGCCAAAGGCGTTGGAGATAAACCGGCAGAGTTTCCGTGGTGATCATGGTGATAGTCGATAAATAAGATTAATACTCTCAAAACTATGGTCTAAGACCTTTGGTCCCAGGGACAGTTCCGATACCCATGTAATTTTCACTAAGCGGGCAGAAGCTCAGCATACCGAAAATTTGTTAAGCTTTGTATCTAAATTCTCCCCTGCGTAACATTTTCTGACAGAGCCAGTCTAGGCCCATTATTTCCCCATCCCCCAAACTATGCCTAACCTAGAATTCCCCGTTGTTGCTTCTGCGCCTGAGACGCACCGCCCAGAGGATCTCTGCGAGATCGCCGTTGGTATGGAAGAAGCTCTAGCCCCCACGGATGTTTTTGTGGCCCGTCACATTGGCCCCAGTCCAGCGGAGCAACGGCAAATGCTTCAGATTCTAGGTTACAGTTCCCTGGCGGATTTGATTGCTGAGGCCGTCCCCTCTGGGATCCGTTTGGCCCAACCCCTCAAACTACCCGCCCCCCAGGGGGAATATGCGGCGATCGCCCAGTTAAAATCCATTGCGTCCAAAAATCAGGTACTGCGTTCCTACATCGGCATGGGGTACTACGACACCATCACTCCCCCGGTTATTCAACGCAACATTTTGGAAAATCCGGGTTGGTACACAGCCTATACTCCCTACCAAGCGGAAATTGCCCAGGGTCGCCTGGAAGCTCTGTTAAATTTCCAAACCATGATCGTGGATCTAACGGGGCTAGAAATTGCCAATGCTTCTTTATTAGATGAGGGAACCGCCGCCGCCGAAGCCATGGCCTTGAGTTACGGCGTTAGCAAAGGGGAAGCAAAGGCCTTTTTTGTAGCCCAGGATTGCCATCCCCAAACCATTGAAGTAATTAAAACCCGGGCTAATCCTTTGGGCATTGAGGTAATTATTGGCAATTACCGGGAGTTCAACTTCAACGTCCCGATTTTTGGGGCATTGTTGCAATATCCCAGCACCGACGGAGCTATTTACGATTACCGTGGTTTTATCGATCAAGCCCATCACCATCAGGCCCTAGTCACCCTAGCCGCTGATCCCCTAAGTTTGACCCTATTGACTCCCCCCGGTGAACTGGGGGCAGATATCGCCATTGGTAGCACCCAACGTTTTGGGGTTCCCCTGGGCTACGGTGGGCCCCACGCCGCCTATTTTGCGACTAAAGCGGAATATCAACGGAAAATTCCCGGTCGCATTGTTGGTGTTTCCAAGGATGCCCACGGTAATCCTGCCCTACGCTTAGCTTTACAGACCAGGGAACAACATATCCGTCGGGACAAGGCCACCAGTAATATTTGCACCGCCCAGGTTCTCCTGGCAGTTATTGCTTCCATGTATGGGGTTTACCATGGCCCCGCTGGCTTGAGGAATATTGCTTTAAGGATTCATCAGTTAACGGCATTATTGGCGATCGGGTTAAAGCGTTTGAATTACAGCCTCAACAATGACACCTTTTTCGATACCCTGCGGGTGGGGGTAGGGGAACAGAGTGCCCCAGCCATTGTCAAGGCGGCGGAAATACGGGGCATTAACCTTCGTCCTTTGGGCCATGGGGAAATTGGCATTAGCTTGGATGAGACGGTCACAGTGCGGGATTTGATGGATCTTTGGCAAATTTTTGCTGGTAAGGATGATTTACCCTTTACCGCGGAATCCCTCTGGCCAGAGGTACAACTAGGTTTACCAACGGAGTTAACCCGCCAGAGCGAATATCTCCAGGATTCGGTTTTTAATCAATACCATTCTGAAACGGAATTACTGCGTTACCTGCATCAGTTGGAAAGTAAGGATTTAGCGTTAAATACCTCCATGATTCCGTTGGGTTCCTGCACCATGAAACTCAATGCCACAGCGGAAATGATGCCGGTTACTTGGCCAGAATTTGGCAAAATTCATCCCTTTGCCCCCACCAGTCAAACGGAAGGCTATCAGATTTTATTTGAACAATTGGAAGCTTGGTTAGGAGAAATTACGGGGTTTGATGCCATTTCCCTCCAACCCAATGCCGGTTCCCAGGGAGAATATGCCGGTCTGCAGGTCATCCGTCAATATCACCTCAGCCGTGGCGATCGCCAACGGAACATTTGTTTAATTCCCGAATCAGCCCATGGCACCAATCCCGCCAGTGCGGTGATGTGCGGCATGAAGGTAGTCCCAGTGAAATGCGATGGGGTTGGCAATATTGACGTGGCGGATTTAGCCGGTAAAGCGGAGAAATATGGGAATACCTTAGCGGCGTTGATGGTGACCTATCCCTCTACCCATGGGGTGTTTGAGGAGACCATCGGAGAAATTTGCGAAATTATCCACCGTTTTGGCGGCCAGGTTTATCTGGACGGGGCCAATATGAATGCCCAGGTGGGGCTGTGTCGTCCCGCTGATTTTGGGGCGGATGTCTGCCATCTCAATTTACATAAAACCTTTTGCATTCCCCACGGGGGCGGTGGCCCAGGTATGGGGCCTATTGGGGTTAAAGCCCATTTGCAAGCATTTTTGCCCCGCACAGATTTGAATTTTGCTTCTAAAAATTCAGAAAATAGCGAGTCCATTGGCCTAATTTCTGCGGCTCCCTACGGCAGTGCCAGCATTCTAGTTATTTCCTGGATGTACATTGCCATGATGGGTTCCCAGGGTTTAACTAATGCCACGGAAGTGGCCATTCTCAACGCGAATTACATGGCTAAACGGCTGGAAAATTATTACCCCATTTTGTTTAAGGGTAGCCAGGGTTTAGTGGCCCACGAATGTATCCTCGATTTGCGACCCCTGAAAAAACAAGCGGCGATCGAGGTGGATGACGTGGCTAAACGGCTGATGGATTTTGGTTTCCACGCCCCCACGGTTTCCTGGCCGGTGTTGGGCACTATGATGGTGGAACCGACGGAAAGTGAATCCCTAGTGGAGTTAGACCGGTTTTGTGATGCCATGGTTGCTATTTACGGAGAAGCCCAGGCGATCGCCAATGGGGAAAGTGACCCCACGGATAATCCCTTAAAAAATGCCCCCCATACCGCCCAGTCCATAATTTGTGGAGAATGGAGCCATTCCTACGGCGGGAACAGGCCGCCTACCCCGCCCCCTGGACAAAGCAATTCAAATTCTGGCCCGCCGTGGGTCGCATTAATAACACCTACGGCGATCGCCATTTGGTTTGTTCCTGTGAAGGGATGGAAACCTATCAAGAGTAATTAGGTTTTGTTAGCCTACACAAGAAACCCTTGGAGATTGTTTAGCAATGGAAGACCAATTTTCGACGTTGTCCTTTGAAGTCAAAGTTAATGAGGGGGAGGAGTTTACCATTCCCGATTCAATTATCAAAAAGGTTAGTACTGGGGATTGGATTATTACCATTCAGCCTAAGTCGTCCACTAGCAAGCGTTCCCATAAAGCTTTTTTAAATGGCTACTGCCAAGAGGACGAAAACTTGTATGAAGAGTATTAGGGGCGGTGAGTTTTGGGTTGCAAATATTCCCTTCACAGATGGCACATCATCAAAAAAGAGACCCATTCTCATTCTCTGGATTGAGGGAGATGATGCGGTGGTGGCGGCCGTAACTTCGGCAAAACCCAGAACGATCACGGATGTTGTACTCCATGACTGGGCAAACAGTGGTCTTCTTGTTCCCTCAACAGTAAGATTATCTCGTTTAGACTGTTTAGAAATGTCTTTATTCAGGAAAAATTTGGGAAAATTATCCACAAGGGATGGGGATAACATACTTAAAGTCTGGAGCAATCAAGTCAGGCCTCAATTTTAGGGGCGATCGCCATTTGGTTTGTTCCTGTGAAGGGATGGAAACCTATCAAGAGTAATTAGGTTTTGTTAGCCTACACAAGAAACCCTTGGAGATTGTTTAGCAATGGAAGACCAATTTTCGACGTTGTCCTTTGAAATCAGCACAAAATTAGCTGGTTAATATGTTTACTACCACTACCCATAGGTTAACGAGAATTTTAGCCCAACAATTATCTAGGTTTGTCGTTTTCGTGGTTTGTCTGGCCCTGGTTGCCTGCGGCGTATCCCCGGAACAGGCCCAGGCGGAACCTCGGCTTTTTTTACCCCTTTCCTTGGAATTTGTAGATAGTTATGTATTAAAACCCCAAAGCTTAGAAGATCTTCCGATGGGGGGTCTATCGGGAATAACCTATGATCGCCAACGGGACATTTATTATGCTGTGACCGACGACCGGCGATCGCCAAGGTTTTACACTTTGCAGATTAAGGTTGGGAAAAATGACCAGGGTATAGCCATTGAAGATGTACAAGTCAAGGCTGTTACCCCACTGAAAACCGCCGCTGGTAAACCCTATGGCCCAGAATTATTAGACCCGGAAGCCATTGCCCTGTCCCCCCGTAATACCCTGTTTATCAGCAGTGAAGGGGTGCTGGCCAAAAATAGTCCCCCCTTAATTGCTGAATTTGACCCAGAAACGGGCCAACAAGTGGAATTGTTACCCATTCCAGCAAGGTTTTCGCCCCAGTCCAGTCCCCCCCAAGGAATCCGGGATAATCTTGGCTTTGAGGCTTTGACCGTCGCCGCCACCAGTACCTTGCCAGAAGATCCTTTTCGGTTGTTCACCGCCCCGGAAAGTGCTTTAGCCCAAGACTTTGACCCGGAAGCGCCCCCCAATGATAGCCCCCTACGTTGGTTGCATTACGTGATCAATTCCGTTAGTGCGCCAGTGTTGATTAGTGAAAATCTTTATCGTCTTGATCCAGCCCCGGTGGGAACCCTAGTCCATGGCCTGAGCGCAATGTTGGCCCTACCCAGGGAAGGTTATTTCCTCACGTTGGAGCGAACCTTTGGGTTAACCGGTTTCAACGCTAAGATTTTCCAAACGGTCAATGCCAACGCCACTGACACATCTGCCATCGCCAGTTTTCGCCCCGGTACCCAGAGTATTAACCCCATGCGTAAACAGTTATTGCTGGATTTAGGGGATCTGGAATTGGAGTTGGATAACTTGGAAGGTCTAACCCTAGGGCCCCGCTTACCGGATGGTTCCGCCAGTTTATTGCTAATCAGCGACGATAACTTTAGTGGAGATCAAAAAACGCAAATATTACTCTTTCGTTTGCAGGGAACTTAGCAGAGGGGATAACTGTTCAACAATCGGATCGGTGGTGCCGTTTAAATGTTTAGCTAATTTCTGGGCGAAGGGCGGACAATAAACCAAGGGATGGGTAAAGCCGGTGAATAACACCAATCCCGGCAAATTGGGAATTTCCCCTACTAAGGGCAGGGTTTGGGCGCTAAAAGCCACTAAGCAATGGTGGGCCGTAACGGGGAGCTTGGCTAAATTAGGCAGAATTTTGGCGATCGCCGTTTGTATTTGCTGTTGGGCCCAGCCTAGGTCGGGACGATAGTGGGGGGAAGTTACTAATTGGCTAATTTGTCCCAAAAATAATCGTCGGTCAAAAAATTGCACCGCCCCGGCTTCCAACACTGTGGCTAAACACTGATCATCGCCATTATCCCAATTTACCTGGGGAGCTAAGGCCTCCAGGTTGGGTCGTTGTTGCAGATTGGCTGGCATGACGATACAACGGAGGGTTTCCTGGGTGGGGGCCGTTTGCAGGAGGGCCGCATGGGTAAAATAAATGGGTAAATCAACCCCTTGGGGAGCGAGTAAATTACGGCTTTGCCCGCCGGTGGCCAAAATAGTCCGCTGGGCAAAAATCTCGTCAGTGGAGGTTTTTACCCCGATAACAGCATTTTTTGCCGTGATTAAAGCTTCTACTTTGCTTAGTTGGATCGTGCCCCCCCGGCGCAGAAAGGCTTGTAGATAAGCATTAACAGTCTTTGCGGCGTGGACATGGCCCTGGGGCACAACAAAGGCCCCAGCAATGCCTTGGGGGTTAAGTTGGGGCTCAATGCTGGTGGCCGTTAGCAGGTCAACGTATTGAGGACGAATCAAGCAATGGTCAAATTGTTGCCCTAGAACTTGGGGGTCATCTTCTGGGTTCAAATAAAGCAATAACTCCAATTCTCGGTATTCCGTTTCCCCCTCTAATTCCTGGCTGAGGTGAGTCCAACGATAACGACTTTCATGGCAAATCTGCCGTTGTAGCGGGGTGGTGCCGGCCCAGTAGATAATGCCGCCATAGCTAAAGGCTGTGGCATTGCTGGGTTTACGATCTTTTTCGAGCAACAGTACCCGTTGGCCTTGGTTTTGCAACTCATAGGCGATCGCCGCACCGGTAATACCGGCCCCCACCACAATGGCATCGTAATTTTCCATTAACTTTGATCTTAAAGTCGGTTAAAAGCCAGCAAAACCCGGAACCCTGCCCGCCGAAGCCGAGCCATCTTTCTCGGAGACAATGACCGCACTAATTTGATCGCTCATGATGGCCACCTTCTTTTCGGTCTGTTTTTCACAGGTCAATTCCAACAGTTGAGCTTTGTCCGATTGCATAGCTCCGATAATGGTCTGATATAACGCCTCCGCAGCGTCTTTTTCCTTCCGTTGTACCGAAACGGGCATGGGGGAATATTTAAGGGTCAAATCAACACTGATCATAGGAAAACCGTAAACAGGAAGTGGTGAAACTGTCTTGAGACTATCCCTAATAGCGTATAGTTTTTTGGCGAAGAAGGGGGGAGCGCAAGGGTACATACTTGTTAACTTTCCCCTCCACTTTTCCCAGGCAAGGTCAGTTACCAACCTTTGCCACCATTGACCAGGGGTTTTTAGGTTAACTACAAAAATGATGATGTCAAGGCGTAAAATTGAAATTCGGGTAAATTAGTTGCCCTTTTTTGTCCCTATTGCATTATCTGACCATGACTGACTCCCCAATCTCACCGGAAGAGGCCTTTAACCAGGCGATCGCCAGATATAACGACGGGGAAGGCCCTGATACCCTCATTCCGGTGTTTAAAGAAATTGCTGATGGAGCCCCGAAAAATGCCACGGTATGGGCCTGTTTGGCCTGGCTTTACCTGCTAGATGACAAGCCTAGTTTGGGTTTTAAAGCCGCCCAGAAGAGCGTCAAAATTGACGGCTACCATCCCCAGGGGCGAGTTAATTATGCTTTGGCGATGTTGGCTAATCAACGGAAAGGGGTGCGGGAACAGGTGGAATTGGCCGCCCAAATGATGTCCTTTGATAAGGAAATTGCCGCTACGGTGATAGAAAACCTCGACGATGGTTTGAAACGCAAGCCGCAATGGAAGGACATCGAAAGGGTTAAAAAATGGTTGACCGAATAAAGCATCGTAATCTTCCCAGGTAAAATCCTCTGACAAAAATATGGGGGAACGAAACTCAAATTCTCCCAACGATAGGAAAGAAGATTATGGCGATCGCCGATTTGAGATCTATTGCTCCGAACCAATGGCAAACCTGGGTCAATTCCGCTCGTCAGCAGGCCAAGACAGGAAAATTACCCCAATACATTCCCCAACTGGCGGCGGCAAATCCAGAAAATTTTGCCCTGGACATCGGGGATCAGCACGGCATTATCTACGAAGCGGGGGACACCAGCCTGACTTTTAGCTTGATGAGCGTGGTTAAACCATTCCTTTGGCTCTACGTTCTCCATCACCATGGTTGGGATTGGGCTACCCAAAAAGTTGGCGATCGCCCTTCGGATCTGCCTTTTAACTCCGTGGAACAGTTGGAGCAGGATCAGGGTTATGCCCGCAACACCATGGTCAACAGTGGTGCTATCTGCCTAGCGGGAATGTTACCGGGGCAAACAGCGGATGAGCGTCGGCAAAATTTTCTTACTTGGTTAAATCAGGTGGCCGGCTGTTGCCTCAGCTTGGATGAAACCCTTTTAAAATCTGTCCGTTCCTTGCCCAATCCCCGCAATTTGGCGATCGCCAATCTGTTAGAAGCAAAAGGCTATGTTACCAACGCTGAACTAGCTTTAGATACCTACAATCAACTTTGTTGCCTTAGTGGTTGCCTGAAGGATTTATTCAAACTGGGCTTGGCTCTGCAAACCTCTCAACCTCCCTTAACAGGGGCAACAACCCAAAGGGTGAAAGATACCATGGCCAAAGCAGGACTTTATGAAATGTCCATGGCTTTTTTTGAGCGCACTGGTTTTATCTGCAAATCGGGGGTGAGTGGTCTAATCCTGGCCTGTTTACCGGCGGAATTACCAACCATTTTTGCCTGTTACAGTCCCCCTCTGAATGGGGAAGGGAATCCCGTGGCTCCCCTGGCAATGTTGGAGTTTTTAGCCGAGTTTACCCATTGATACTGATACTGATTAACAAAAATGGGATTTTTGGCTGTTTTTTATCGGACGATATTCAGAACGTGTTTGAAAAGCCCCCCTGGCCCCCAATTCTGGGGGGAAAGTATTCAAAGTCCCCCAAGTTTGCCGGAGCTTTAGTGAGGAGATTTAGGGGGCAGATCATAACTTTTAAAACAGGCTCTCATAATGCTCCTTTTTTAATGCCCTGTTTATAACCAGCATGTAGCAAAAGTGTTTTAAGCTGTACCATTTATCCATTTCGCTCCATGAGGAAACTTATTACCACCCCGCCGCCTTCTGGCCTATGTTCCTTTCAAGCCTCTGCCAGACCCTTACCGGTTTGCGTTTCAGCAAGGATCAGCCCATCATTTGCCTGGACAATTTTTGCCTGCTGAAGTTGACTGGTTTACTCAGATTTTACTGCTACCGCTTTGGTTAATCTATGCACTGCCATCACTTCTTTTACCTTTAGTCTTTTTTTATCAATTGATACGAAAACCCGAAAGTTATGGCCGGTTTTTCCAGACATTGAAACAGCAAACCATGGGTGAAATGGTGCTAATGATGGGTTTATTTGGGTTAATTGGCCTGTTGTTAATTTACTGTGCCTGGATGGCCTGGGATGCAGGATCATCCTTTGTGAGAACTTGGCAAGCGCACCAGTGGCAGGGTCACAGAAAACATGGCTTTGGGCTAGTCTTGTTGGAGCAGGGATTAGTAGCACGGTTGATTGATAACATTGAGGGCCGTAACTGCTTCTGGCTACCACGGGAGACGATCGCCGACATCATTTGGCAGGGCGTCCGTGAAGAGGGGGCTAAGCACTCCCGCTGGGTCTACCGGACTCGATTGTGCTACATCACAGAAAACCAGGGACACTCCCAGGAATGCTGGCTCACCCTAAAAGGGTACATGGTAAAAATAAACCATTCAGCAGGAGATTTAAGGGGCGATCGGGCCTTATTTGATCGACTCTATAACTGGTGGCAAATGCCCAGTCAATCAACATCACTAGATAATAACTCTGCCTTCGATAACTAACTGAAATTCCGGCTAAGAGTCGATTGCTTGAGTCTGATGGGACTGCCTGAAAACAGAGCTTTTAGCACTTGAGGTTTTCAAAACCATAAAATCCTTAGCTAAACATGGAACTGAGTATTTTTAAGATTTTCTTTATTAACTATTTTTAATACCAAATCAGCATCCAAACCTGTTTCAGTGCCGCTCTTATCTATGGTTATCCAAGGTTCCATTCTCCACTGAAGCCACCACCGCATAAAAGGGATCACTACCGGCCATACCCAAAAGTTGCAAGAATCCCGGTAAGTTTTGCCCTGGTTTAACAATGGTTTCCGGTGGGCCAAAGTCCTTTGCTGATTGGATATAGGCCCGGACTAACTGCAAATGACTGGCATCGGTGCCATCCCGCCAAGCGGCGATCGCCTTTTGGTAAAACATGCGATTGGAAAAACTGACAACTACCACACCACCGGGTTTGAGAATACGGGCAATTTCACTAAACACAGCCTCGGGATATTGCAAATATTGCACCGATACGGCCATCAATACGGCCTCAAATTCTGCATCGGGGAAATCCAAAGCTGGATTTTCATTGAGATTTTGTACGAAGTAATGATCTAGTCGGGGATTTTTTGCTAATTCTTCCCCATTTAAACCATGACCTTCCACATGGGCAAAGTTCATTTCCTCGGGCAAATGGGACACCCAACTCCCCATCAAGTCTAAAATTTTTGTGCCAGGTTTGAGCTTTTGCCGATAAAGTTCTGTTAACTGCTCGATGAAGCCATCGTCCACATGGGTGACAAAACGGGGATAGACATAAAACTGACTATCATTGCTGGGGTCGAGCTTACTGCGCTGGTCAGGATTAAGCAGGGCCATGGGGTTTAACTTCTAATGATGAATCGGTGGAAAAGAGCTATTTTCACTATCTATTTTAACGAAAGGCTGAGCCGTAAATTTATTTTTCGTACAAAGTAACAATAAGGAAAAAACACCATAAGCCCAGCTCAGTCATCTAACCAAACCTTTACTACCTCTTAACCTTGGATTAGCTATCCTTGCTCTAATATAAAAAAATCTTGATGGATGCTTGGTTTTCCTATCAAAATTCCAAAATTTAAGTAAAATTGGCTACCCGCTGGGGTGATGGAGAGGTAAGAATGTTTGGTTTGCGTCAATTTAGCCACGGCGTTGGGCCGGCGGCTTTGCTCTTGCTGGGGATTTCTGCTTGTACTCCATCGCAGACTAGCCAGCCGATCGCCATTGATGGTTCCAGTACGGTTTATCCCATTACCGAGGCGATTGTCAAAGATTACTCCTTGGATAAGGGAAACGTGGAAGTCACGGTGGAATTTTCCGGTACCGGCGGAGGATTTAAATTGTTTTGTGAGGGTAAAACCGATATTAGTAATGCTTCTCGTCCCATCAACAGGGAAGAAATGAAGCTATGCAACGAAAATCAAGTTAGATATGTGGAATTGCCCATTGCCTTCGATGCCATCACCGTAGTCGGCAATGCCGAAAATGATTGGCTAAAAAGTTTGACCACCGAAGAACTCAAGCGTATTTGGGAACCGGCGGCGGAAAAAAGCCTGACCCGCTGGAACCAAGTCCGCCCAGAATTTCCGGATCAGCCCATTAACCTCTATGCCCCCGGTGTGGACTCCGGTACTTTTGACTACTTCACCGAGGCGATTGTCGGTAAAGCTGGGGCTAGTCGTTTGGACACCCTCAAGAGTGAAGACGATGACATTTTGGTGCAGGGGGTAATTCAGGATCCTTATTCCCTAGGCTATTTTGGTTTTGCCTACTACGAAGCCCACACCGATGAGTTAAAGGCGATCGGGGTAGACATGGGCACAGGGCCAATCCTGCCTTCTCGGGAAACCGTCGAAAAATCCCAGTATCAGCCCCTCTCCCGTCCCCTATTTATCTACGTCAACATAGCCAAGGCCCAGGAAAATCCGGCTCTGCGGGAGTTTGTGGATTTTTATCTGGGCAATGCCCCCACCACGGCACCGAAAGTAGGTTATATCCCCCTACCCCAAGAAGCCTATGATTTGGGCAAAATTACTTTCAATAAAGGGGAAGCCGGGACAGTATTCGGCGGCAAAAGCGTGATGGAGTTGACTATTCCCGAATTGTTAAAGAAACAGGCTTCTTTTGAATAAAATTAATCCCCAAATCAGGGTAACTCCGTGACCATTCCAGACTTTAAAAACCAGTATTGCTAACAATTTAAGGCCATATTTTGTTGGGGCAGTAAAAACACGGAGATCCAAATTCCATAGACCTTAACCTTGCCTTTACCATGGCCTGTCTTAATGAATGTATCATGAGCAACTGTTTAGCCAGATGAAAAAAATCCGCGTCGAGAACACATCCATGACTACTTTCGATCAAATTAAAAAGTTGTCCAAGGGCTTAGTGCCCAAAGTTTCTGCCCTGGCTCTAACCGTTAGTTTGGCTGCCTGTGGTGGCGGCGGCGGTGACACCGCTCAAACCGGTGGTGGTGAGGCCCCTGCCAATGATGCTTTCCCCAATAAAGTTTCCCTGACCGGTGCCGGGGCAAGCTTCCCTGCTCCTATCTACCAGGGTTGGTTTGTGGCCCTTAACCAAGCAAGTTCCTAATTTAGAAGTCAACTATCAGTCCGTTGGGAGTGGGGCTGGGGTGGAACAGTTTATTTCTAAAACCGTAGATTTTGGCGCCAGTGACGTGGCTATGGATGATGAAGAAATTGCCAAGATGAACGGCGAAGTAATCATGTTACCCATGACCGCTGGTAGCGTTGTCATGGCCTATAACCTGCCTGGGGTGGAAGGATTGAAGTTATCCCAGGAAGTTTTGGCTGGCATTATGCTAGGCAACATCACCAAATGGAATGATCCCAAACTGGTGGCGGACAACCCTGATTTGACCCTACCGGATCAACCCATCACCGTGGTGCACCGTTCCGACGGTAGCGGTACAACGGCAGTTTTCACCATGAACTTGGCCGCCATGAGCCCTGAATTCAAGGAAACAATCGGCGAAGGCAAAACCGTTGAGTGGCCCACCACCAAAGGTAAATTTATCGGTGGTAAAGGTAATGAAGGGGTAACCGCTGGTATTCAACAAAATGAAGGAGCCATTGGTTACGTTGAGTATGGTTATGCTACCAATAACGGCTTGACCATGGCTAGTCTCCAGAATAAGGATGGGCAATTTATCGTCCCTACGGATGAAAATGCTTCAGCAACTTTAGCGGCAGTGGAACTACCAGAAAACCTGCGGGAATTTATCACTAACCCTGCTGGTGCTGAATCCTATCCCATTGTGACCTACTCCTGGATGTTGGTTTATCCCGAATACACTGATCCGGAAAAAGCAAAAGGGATGGAGGCGATGATTGAGTTTGGTCTCAATGAAGGTCAAACCATGGCCCCGGCTTTGGGTTATGTGCCTTTACCCCAAAATGTTCGGGAAAAAGTAGCGGCGGCCGCTGATGTCCTTTCCCCCGACTACACCATTACCCTCAAGTAATTTAGTCTCCGATACTGATTGGGGAGGCGGGCACGCAGTGTGCCTTCGGCATCGCCGTTGATCTTCCTTCCCATTTCCCATTTTTTCTCTCCCCCGTTTTCCCTATGACCACTGCCCCCTATTCCCGGACGAAGCCCCTGGCTTCCCGTTCCAATATTGAAAAAAATCTGGAGAGGGTTTTTAAATATTTGACCCTAGCCTTTGCCGTTAGTATTGGTCTGATTCTGGTGGTGATCGCCTTGCTGATCTTCTCCCAAGCATTACCGGCCATGCAAGCCTTCGGTCTGGGCTTTGTCACCAATAACACCTGGAACCCTGTCACCAGCCAGTATGGAATCCTGGCAATTATGGTGGGAACCCTGGTTAATTCGGGGCTGGCTTTACTGTTGGCAATTCCCCTAGGGATAGGAACGGCATTATTCTTAAGTGAGGATTTTATTCCCTCCAAGATCCGCACCGTGTTGACCTTTATGGTGGAATTGCTAGCGGCTATTCCCAGTGTGGTCTACGGATTATGGGGGATTTTCATTATTATTCCCTTGATTAAGCCTGTGGGCATGTGGTTAAACGAATATTTTGGTTGGATTCCTTTCTTTAGCACTAAACCCGCTGGCCCCGGTATGTTGCCCGCCAGTATCGTTTTGGCAATTATGATTCTGCCCATTATTACGGCGATCGCCAGGGATTCCTTAGCATCCTTACCCCCGGAACTACGGCAAGCTTCCTTGGGATTGGGGCCACCCGTTGGGAAACTATTTTTCGAGTATTAATCCCTGCGGCCTTCTCCGGCATTGTGGGGGGAATTATGTTGGCCTTGGGGCGGGCCATGGGGGAGACCATGGCGGTAACCATGATCATTGGTAACTCTAACCGGCTCAGTTGGTCATTATTGAATCCCGCTAATACTATTGCTTCTCTCTTAGCTAACCAGTTTGCTGAGGCTTCGGGAATGCAGGTTTCTGCCCTGATGTATGCAGGTTTTGTTCTAATTGTCTTGACCTTTGTCGTCAATATTTTAGCAGAGCTTATTGTTAACAAAGTCAAGGCCAAGTATTGATTTTTCAGAGACTATTTTTCTTTCCCTAGAACTATATTTCAGTTGTTCTTTTAGGCCCTGGGCCATCCGAATCCATGACTGCCGTTAATCTCCAAAAGAAAAAATCCGACATCAGAACCCTCTTTGGTTATTTGATGACAGGGATATCGGGGGCCTGTTTATTGGCTACCATTATTCCTCTTTTTGCGGTACTGATTTTTGTTACTATCCAAGGCTTTCGCAGTATCAGTCTCAATCTATTTTTCAAACTGCCCCCAGCCCCTGGTTTAGCCGGTGGGGGGGTCGGTAATGCCATTATCGGGACTTTTATTGTGGTGGCGATCGCCACGGTGATTTCAGTACCCATTGGAGTCTTAACCGCCGTTTATCTTTCCGAGTTTAGTGACGATAATCAGATTGCTCGGGCGGTGCGTTTTGCCACTAACCTGTTGAGCGGTATTCCTTCCATTATTGCCGGGGTGTTTGCCTATGGTGCCTTGGTAGCTTCGGGACTGCTGGGATTTTCCGCCATTGCTGGGGGGGTATCATTAGCGGTATTGATGTTGCCGACCATTATTCGCACCACGGACGAAGCCTTGCAAATTGTGCCCCAGGATATTCGTTGGGCCGCTCTGGGGGTAGGAGCTTATAAATATCAAACAGTTTTGTCCGTGGTTTTGCCCGCCGCCCTTTCTTCCATCATTACCGGGGTTACTTTGGCGATCGCCAGGGCCGCTGGAGAAACAGCACCGTTAATTTTCACTGCCTTATATTCCAATTTCTGGCCCAGGGGAATAAAAGAACCCATCGCCACCCTAGCTGTGTTGGTTTATAACTTTTCCGCTGTGCCCTATAAATCCCAACAGGAGTTGGCTTGGGCCGCTTCGTTGTTGCTGATATTTCTTGTGCTAATAACCAACATCACAGCCCGTTTCTTTACCCGTAAGAAAATTTATTAAACAACCAACTTATTTATAATATTCATAATGAGGAATTGATTATGAAAGAAGTGCTAGAAAAATCGTCGAATCAACCTGACTCCGTATTTGCCGTTCAAAATCTTGATGTTTACTACGGTAGCCATCGAGCTGTGCGGGATGTGTCCATGAACATCACCAAAAATAAAGTTACCGCTTTCATTGGCCCTTCCGGTTGCGGCAAAAGTACAATTTTGCGTTGCTTTAATCGCCTTAATGATTTGATTGACAGTTTTCGTTTAGAGGGAAAAGTTTCTTACCATAATCAAGATCTTTACTCCCCAGACATTGATGTCACCGCAGTCAGAAAAAGCATTGGCATGGTTTTCCAGAAACCGAATCCATTCCCTAAAACTATTTTCGATAACGTAGTCTATGGTGCTAGGGTAAACGGCTACAAGGGCAACCTAGAAGAATTGGCAGAGGGGGCCCTGCGGAGAGCGGCCCTCTGGGATGAGGTCAAAGATAAGTTAAGGGCTAGTGGTTTTTCCCTCTCCGGTGGTCAACAGCAACGGCTCTGTATTGCCCGGGCGATCGCCATGCAACCGGAAGTTTTGTTAATGGACGAGCCCTGTTCTGCCCTTGATCCCATTTCTACCCTGAAAGTAGAAGAATTGATGAATGAGCTTAAGGAAAATTACACCATCATCATAGTTACCCACAACATGCAACAGGCCAGCAGGGTGGCGGACTACACTGCTTTTTACAATGCAGAAGCAACGGAAAAGGGTAATAAGGTCGGTTATTTAGTGGAATTTGATCAAACCTACAGGGTTTTTGATGATCCCCAACAACAGGAAACCAGGGATTATGTCAGCGGCCGTTTCGGTTAGGGCTGTACCTTTTTTTATTGTTAAAGATTTCTAACTCCTATTCAGTATTTTTAACCAGTTATTTTGAACTTTAAACGAGGATGTTAACTATGATGGCTACCAGGGATGTTGCCACGGTCGGTGTGTTAGAGGCAAAGGGCGTTAATGTCTATTACGGCTCCCACTTAGCCGTCCGGGACTGTCATATTTCCATACCGGAAAAGCAGGTGGTGGCTTTTATTGGCCCTTCCGGTTGCGGTAAAAGTACCCTGTTACGGTGTTTTAACCGCATGAATGACCTTGTTTCCATTGCCAGGGTGGAAGGAAGTATTACCTACCATGGTCTAGATATTTATGCCCCAACGGTGGATCCGGTGGGTTTACGCTGTTCCATTGGCATGGTGTTCCAGAAGGCTAATCCTTTCCCCAAATCTATTTATGAAAATATCGCCTGGGGCGCAAGGCTAAATAACTTCCAGGGAGATATGGACGAACTTGTGGAAAATTCCCTGCGTAGGGCCGCCCTTTGGGATGAAGTTAAGGATAAATTGCGCCAGAGTGGTTTAGCCCTCTCCGGTGGTCAACAGCAACGGCTCTGCATTGCCCGGGCGATCGCCGTTGAGCCGGAAGTGATTTTGATGGATGAGCCTTGTTCTGCCCTCGATCCCATTTCCACCTTGAAAATAGAAGAGCTGATGAAAGAACTCAAGGAGCAGTACACTATCATCATCGTTACCCACAATATGCAACAGGCATCCCGAGTCTCCGACTACACCGCCTTTTTCAATGTGGAATCGGTAACCAAGGGGGCAAAGGTGGGCAGTTTGGTGGAGTATGGCCCCACCGATAAAATCTTTCAAAATCCTACCCAGTCATCCACCAAGGATTATGTAAGTGGTCGTTTTGGTTGATTGCCCCTGGGATTTGATTTTGCCAACAAAGTTCGACAGAATAAAGTATCGCTCTTCGGCGATCGCCGGATTCGTCCCCTACCCAGGCAGTTAGCCCAGATATTCCATTGCACCAGGCTTAAATCTCTTCAAACATATTTGAAGTCATCAAAATTCATCAGCAATAACTTTCCAGTAACGATGCAATCAACTCGAAACGATTGGGTTGGGTCTGAATGGCAAAGGCTTCCCGTTCTAAATCCTGACGGTTAATATCGCCGTAATGCATCCAAAAAGGTCGGGCATAGACCAATGGTTCAATCTCTAGTCCCAAGGGGGCCAATTGACCATTACCTTTACAGGTTTGGACGGCATGAACTGCTTCGTGGACTAGGACGGGGGAAGCAATACCCAGATCGAAGGTAAGGGGATGAATCCAAATAGTCCGACTGCTGGGGTTGAGCGATCCATAGGCTCCCCTTTGGGGTGGTGGTGCAATCAGTACCTGAAAGTTAAGCCTGGTTAATTGTTGTTGAAGATTGGTAAATTCTGGATCGGCAGTCATGGTTTGGGCTACAACCCCTTGAGCCGATAGTATTCCCGGAATGAGACACAACAAGCCGAATCTAACCATAATCAACCATCCTCCCCAAACAAGGCTGTGGGAGGCAATCCTACGCCATGGGTATGGGAATCAATTTTCGTAAAAGTTAACCCGGCATAGTCAATCAACCGTTGGATTAAATCCTGACCAAAGATGGCCGCAGGAGTCCAGAAACCACCCTGGGGAGATGATTTGGGTTTGTCTTTGGCTAAACATAATCCGGCTTGGGCTAATATTTTTGCCGTTGAGCCATAACCGGGATCTTGATCTCCCGTAACCTTGACCATGGGGGAATGACCGGAGGCAGTTTGCCCCCAAAAGCGTAAATCATAAAAGCCTGCGGCTTGGGCTTCCTCGGTGGGGCCTTCCCCTGGTTTGGGTAAGACTTGGGCCAATAACCATCGGCTAGGGCCGATCGCCAGAGCAAGGGCCATGAGGTCTAAACTCCATTTCACGCCCTGGGCTGCTAGCCAACCGGCTATCCCTGGGCCCGTCAGGATGCCTTCGTCGTACTGAAACCCTTCGCCATAGGCCCCGTTTTGCAAAGCATTGGAGCGTAGGACAATGGGGGTATTAATGCCCGCCATCACAAACGGTGCAATCCAGGCTTGAAGGAGGGAATCATTTTGCACGGGGATTAGGGCTGGGGGATGATCAGTCCCACTATGGGGGTTAGGGCAAAGGATATGGGGATTGCTGAGGGCTTCACGGATGGAAGGATCGGCGATCGCCTCTTGGATAAGGTTGACTCCACTGGCGATCGTGCCCCCGGAAATACCCCCCTGGGCTGTTTTCACCCGCATTTTGACCCGGATGCAGGGTTCTCCCCAATGCCGTTGACTTTGCTGTTGTAGGTAGTACACCCCCAAGTCAGAGGGAATGGAATCAAAACCACAACAATGGACAATGCGAGCCCCCGATTGCTGGGCGATCGCCTCATATTTGTGGATCATTTTTTGCACCCATTGAACTTCCCCAGTGAGGTCGCAGTAATCTGTTCCGGTCATGGCACAAACCCGGACTAAGGTTTCTCCATAAAGGGCATAGGGCCCCACCGTGGAAACAATGACTTTGGTTTGGGAACACAATGCGGTTACCGCGGCTTCGTCGTTGACATCCACCACAAAGGTGGGCAAATGGCGGGCTTTGGCACCAAGGGATTGCACTAAATGGTCGAGTTTGGCTTGGGATCGTCCGGCGATCGCCCAGTTCTCCCCTGCCTCAGTTTCCCAGTGGGAGAGCAAATAGCGGCAAACAATCCCACCGACAAATCCTGTCGCGCCCAAAATTACGAGGTCATATTGAAATGGTTTAGTCATAGGGCTCAATAGTTCCCAGGAATTAAAAGGCCCGGGCTTTTTACTATCCTACGGCGATCGCCAGCAGGATCTGAATGTTAACAAGTGGCGATCGGCTAGGACTTAGGAGTTTTGTAAAAAATTCCACATACTTGTTCCTCGATGTCTGGTAGTTGGTAGTATTCAACAAGTACTTTGGATTTAGGGTTTACTTTTGAACGGATTGATTTGATGACCGTCCTAACTCAGGAATTGATGGAAAATCTTCTTGCGATAGGCTGTTAGATTATTAGTAAAGTTATAGATAAAACAGTTTAAATACGCTTTTTGCCTTCAATTGGGGGCAATTTGTATGTTGTCTACACTATCGATCCTTGTACCCATAGGACTTCTTTCTTGTATTTATTTTGAAGATAATTATTAGATCCCTCAATAAACTCCTATTGCCACAGAACATTCTTGTCCACTTTTTTGGATTAAGGTCAAATTCATCAATATTTATAATAATTTTACCTTGGATTTTTCCAGGGGAGCCCACACAATTTGATGGGGGCTGGGGGAGTTAGACTCAGAAATGAGCAATAACGAATAAACTTGAAACATGGTATTGGCTCGGTTGGCACTAACTTCCGGGGTGGGTGAATTCCGAATTAATTCTGATAATGATAACAAAAGAGGCTCTTTTCCATGGCATTCTTGGTTCAAAACCCAGATACCCCCAACCCCATAATCCATTTATTGCAGTTGGGTTCCAACACCATTGGGCGGGAAGATTTAGATAACAGCATTGTCATTTTAGATAAGAGTCTGTCCCGCCACCATGTGGAATTGATCGTCACCATGGATGCTTATTGGTTAAGGGATTTGGGAAGTTTAAACCGCACTTTTGTTAATAATCAACCCATTCAAGAATGTCAAATTTACGATGGCGATCGCCTACGATTTGGCGGGGCCGAGTGTCAATTTTACGTAACATTGCCAGAAGCATTATCCCCTGTGGAAAAAGCCCCTGCAGAAGGATGGTCGATTATTAATCAATTATCCCCCCAGTCATCCGCAACTGATCTTCAATCTCTTCTCTTACATCAGGGTCAACCTAAGGCACAATCAGAGGGAACTATCCTTAATTTACGTCCCCAATCCCCGGCTAATCGGGCTGAGGACAAACTCAAAATTTTATTGGCCTTAAGTCGAGAATTTTCTACCCCCCAAGAGATTGAGGCACTACTCAAAAAAATTCTTGATCTGTTGTTCCAGATTATGAATGTTGATCGAGGCGTTATTTTATTGACCAAAGAAAATCAAACCTTGCTTGAATCCGCCGCAATGAAGTTCCGCTCCGGCATTGAAGAGGATTCTAACTTTTTCAGCAAAACTATTGTTCAGTATGTCCGGGATCATGGCAGTGCCATCGTTACCGCCGATGCCTTAAATGATGACCGCTTCCAGTCTTCAGAATCGATTCTCAGTCAGGTGATTCACGCCTCGATGTGCGTTCCACTCAAACCGAGAGATGAAATAATTGGCTTAATTTATGTCGATAATCTTTCTCTCTCCAATGTTTATTCCCACGAAGATCTAGAATTTTTGACTAGTTTAGCCAATCAAGCGGCGATCGCCATTGAGAATGTTCAGCTTTATCAAAAAATCCAGACTGAAGCCGTCATGCGTAGCAAGCTGGAACGATTTTTTCCCCACACTGTCCGCCAGAAATTACGGGAAAAAGAAAATAGTTTATGGGACATAACTGACGCTGAAGTTACTATCTTGTTTGCCGACATCAGCAGTTATACAGCCCTTTCTTCCCAACGATCACCCCGGGAAATTATCACCTTTTTAAATGAATACTTCACCGTCATGGTCGAAGAAATTATTTTTCCCCTTGAAGGCACCTTAGAAAAATATGTAGGTGATGCCCTATTGGCCTGTTGGGGGGCTCCCTATCCCCAAGTTGACGATGCCGAAAAAGCGGTGCAAGCGGCGATCGCCATGCAGAAAGCTGTCCTTAGACTAAACGAACAGTGGAAAGTGAACACAGGCCTTGAAATTAGTATTCACATCGGCTTAAACACGGGCCATGTTGCCGCCGGCAATATTGGTTCACGAGAACTAATCCAGTACGCAGTGATCGGAGATACCACCAACGTTTGTAGTCGTATCTGTAGCGTGGCAAAGGCAGGAGAAATTATCCTTTCCGACAGTACTATCGCCAAACTTCCCCCCCTCTTATATCCTTTTGAAATCCTCGCCCCGGTTAAAGTTAAAGGCAAAGAAGATCCCCTCCAGCTATATCGCTTGCCCTGGAACGAAATGTAACTAATTAGTTTTCATTCTGGATTTTTCGGTTTTAACGACTTAAGCTATTTAGTTAGGATGGCATCGACTTTGGGTTTCACTTCAATTCTAGATTTTTCTCCCTCACCTTGACCTCAATGAGCATTTGCATTAATCCAGAGTGTAAAAATCAACACAACAGTGATACTGTGCTTTTTTGCCGGGGTTGTGGGTCAGAACTACTGATTGATGGGCGTTACCGCACAACCCGTCAACTAGGAAGTGGAGGGTTTGGCAAAACCTATGAAGTGTTAAACCACACCCCCAATCAACTGTTTAGCAAGACCGACGAATTGAAGGTGTTAAAGGTTTTAACTCATAACCTGCCCAAATATGTCGAATTGTTTGAACGGGAAGCCCAAGTTCTTTCCCAGTTGAACCACCCTGGCATCCCCAGGGTTGAACCTGACGACTACTTTATTTACTATCCTCATAATTCCTCTGAGCCATTGCATTGTTTAGTAATGGAAAAAATAGAGGGCTTGAACCTATTGGAATACACGACCCGTCGAAAGACCGTGATTAAACAAAAACGGGCAATTCATTGGTTAATTCAACTGGTCACCATTTTGCAGGAAGTTCATAAACACAATTTTTTTCACCGGGACATCAAACCATCCAACATCATGATCAGGGCGGATGGACATCTGGCCCTAATTGACTTTGGGGCGGCCCGTCAAGTCAGTGAAAGCTTCATAGAAAAAAGGGTTCAAGGTCAAGTCACGGGGATTATTTCCGCCGGTTATACCCCCCAAGAACAAATGCACGGACAGGCAGGGCCGCAATCGGACTTTTTTGCGCTTGGACGAACCTTTGTATTTTTATTGACGGGCAAAGAACCCGGTGATTTTTACGATCCGGCCACTGACACCCTACGCTGGGAACCGGCGGCCGCTGAAATCTCGCCTCAATTAATTGATTATTTAAATTATTTAATGGCCCGTCTGCCCCATCAGCGCCCTAAAAACACGACTGAAACTTTACAGGCATTGACGGATATTTATCAACAGCTTTATCCCAATCAGTACGATAATTCTAATCAAGATCACGGCATTCCCCGTCAACCGGTTCCATCACCACCTTCGACTTCCACTAAACCGCTTGCGGCTCCAACCCAACCCTTGACCGCCAGCGAACATAACCTGCCCGACTTACCAAGCCCCCCTACGGGCCAACAAAATCCGTCCAACGTTTTTTCCCAATTACAACCCCCTCCCCAATCCCAACATCCGCCCGTCTTGTCCCAGTCTTCACCTCCGACGATTCAGGGCACAGCTGTGGCATTAAGTCCTGAATTCATAGCCTTTTGTCAACAAGAATTGGCAGAATTGGTTGGCCCGATGGCGACCATTATTTGTCAGCGAATCCGGAATAAATCAAACCTTTCACGGCAAGAATTCATTGAGCAGGTAGCACAAAAAATCCCCGATCGCCAACAGGCTGAACTATTTAAAAAACGTTTGAATGCCTACTGAGGGGTGTCGGAATTTAACATTTCCATTGCCATTTGCAGGCTAACTTTCATGCGATTAAGGGAGGCGGCCAAAATACCAATTTCGTCCTGGCTTTTTTGAGGAAATTCCCCCTCCATTTCCCCAATGCTAATTTGCCGAGCTAATTTGGACATTTTTTGAAGAGGATTAGTAATTGTTTGTTTGACAAAAATGTTGATAACGATCATTGCTAGCACCAGAAAAAATCCCACAATCCCGATGGTAAAAAGTTGCAATTTTCTGGCATTTTCAAAGACCTTACTGGCGGGGACAGAAATCATCTGGGTGCCGACAATATCATTGAGTTTCCAGCCAAATCCATTCTCGCTACCATAGGTGGCTAACTGACTTTTAGGGGCAATATCCGGAGTACTATGACACCGTAAACAACTTTCTTGTTTAATGGCGATCGGGCGACTAATGTAAAAAATATCCCCACTTGGTAAAGAACGAAAACCGACTTTTTCTTCTAGGCTAGGATTTTCGCGGAAGGTTTCAACGATGGTCGCTTCAAATTGATCGGCCTTATCCCTTAAATTTGTAGGATTTAAAGTGGCTTCTTTATAGAAAAAATCACTATATTCGGAGCGTTTCCTGAGTTGTTCAAAAACCTCACGGGCGGAGTAACCAGGAACAGTTTGGGGTAAAAATTGATCCTCCGTTTCTAATCTGGCCGCTAGTTCCGGATTGATCTGTGTACTGGTGTAATGACGCACCGAACTCATGGTTTCAATCAACAAAAATGCTTTTTCTGTAATAATTTGTTCAGCATTGCGCTCCAGGAGAATGGAGAGTGCCAGTCCAGTGGCAAAAATCGTTGATAAAAAAATGACAATTAGGAGTAAATTGAGCTTTGCACCCAGCTTAAGATTACTTAACATTTTTTAATAATTAAAATGGATAATTCTTTACTTTCAGAATCATTGTAGACTAACAAACCGAAATGATAAGTTTAATTTTTATGAAAGCACTAACACGACGGTTTTTATTGATGTTATTTGCCAGCATTTCTTTATACGGATGTGGAGATGATCAGGGTAGTTCCCTTGGTAAATTGAGCATTGGGGTGGTCAATCTTGAGAGCGATTCCCAGAATCTTGATCAGTATGCCAAGCTTCAAGATTATTTAGGTAAAGAGCTTGATAGCATCATTGAATTGGAGCCGACCCACAATGAAATTCATGCCCTCAATCAGGTCAAACAGCAGAATTGGGATATCGTTTTTGCTCCTCCGGGGGTAGCGGCGATCGCCATTTCCCAGTCCCGTTATCAACCTATTTTTGCGATGGAAGGGGGATTAAAGAATAGATCGGTGATTGTAGTCCGACAGGAAAGCTCTGCCACCCAAATTAAAGATTTATCGGGTAAGGTGATCGCCCTAGGCCAGCCAGGATCGGCAACGGGCTATTATTTTCCATTGTTTAATCTCTACGGATTAACCTTGGCAGAAATTAAATTTGCTGATACCCCTGCAACGGTGATGCAATGGCTAGCGGACAAAACCGTGGAAGCCGGGGCCGTTTCCCAAAGTGAATTTAATCGTTACCGCACCAACTTTCCTGGCCAAACGTTTCGGATACTTTACACCGACAGCCATGACGTACCCAGTGGAGCCGTTTTACTCAATCCCAACCTAGAAGCCCGTCTTCAATCCCAAATTCAGCAAGCGATGGCCCAAGTTTCACCGGCGATCGCCTCATCGGCGGGTTATCTCCGAGAAGTCCCAGTGCCCAATTATGGCTACATGATTGAGGTTATGGACAGAATTAGTCCCATCACTGATAAGGTCAAACAAACCCCTGCCGTGCTCTATGAATAATTTGCATAATTCAGACAGTGGTGATTCAAAATGATGGAGACAGTTCTAACCGTGGCGATCGCCGTCGGACAGCAGTATGAGGATTTTTAAGTCATGGGCAAAAGTTCAAAGTTTTGTAGTGGATTCTTAGGTTTAGTATTTTGGGCCGTTACCACCGCCGTCGCTAGGGCAGAAGTCATACCTTTCACCTTGCTTCAACTCAATGACGTGTATGAAATTTCCCCGGTGGAGAATGGGCAATGGGGAGGTTTGGCTCGGGTTGCTACCATCCGCAAACAGTTAAAGGCTTCCAATCCAAACACATACACTGTTCTAGCCGGGGACTTTTTGAGTCCTTCAGCCCTTGGTACTGCTGAATATGACGGCGATCGCCTGGCCGGACGACAGATGGTGGCGGTTTTGAATGCCCTGGAGTTGGACTATGCCGCTGTGGGCAATCACGAATTTGATCTAACAGCCCAGCAGTTTTCAGAACGTCTTCAGGAATCAGAGTTTCAGTGGCTATCGGCCAATATCCAAAATGATGCTGGCAAGAATTTCCCCGGCATTGTTCCCTACAAAATTTTGACCCTGAACGGGGCAGAAGGGGGGCAAGTGCGGGTAGGCATTTTAGCGTTAACCATTGACAGTAACCCTGTCAGCTATGTTCGCTACAGTGACCCCATCATCACCGCCCGTCATTATGTCGAAGAGCTCCAAGGACAGGTGGATGTCTGGGTAGCCCTCACCCATCTTTCCATTGCAGAAGATTTGGAGTTAGCCCAAGCAATACCTGAGTTAGATTTAATTTTGGGCGGCCACGAACATGAAAATATTCAGCGCAATCATCTGTTGATCAAACCCAATAGTTCCCCTGATTGCCCCCAGGCCCAAACCCCCATTTTTAAGGCTGACGCCAATGCCCGCACAGTTTATATCCATCAACTTACCTACGACACTGACCAACAATGTCTGAAAATTAATTCCCAACTGCAACCGGTCACCCCGGCGATCGCCGATGATCCCCCAACGGCCCAAGTGGTGGAGCAATGGCAAGAAATCGCTTTTCAGTCCTTTCGTCAGGAAGGATTTGAACCCAACGAGATGATAACCAATGTACCCATTGCCCTGGATGCCCTAGATGCCCATGTCAGGACTGGATCCACCACCATGACCCGCCTAATTACCAAAGCAATGGCGGAGGAAAACCCAGAGGCCGAGCTTGTCATTTTTAACGGTGGCATGATTCGCATTGACGATCAAATAGCTCCAGGGCCCATTACCCAGTACGACGTTATTCGCGTTTTACCTTTTGGAGGGAAAGTCATAACGGTGGAAATGGAGGGGTCTTTGCTACAAAAAGTGTTGGACCAGGGGCGCAAGAATACCGGCACTGGGGGTTATTTACAATCCGCCGGCATTCCCAGTGATTCTCTCCTTCCCCAAAAAGTTTACCGGGTTGCATTGGTGGAGTATTTATTAACGGGGAACGAAGTGGGCCTAGGTTATCTAACCGATAACACCCCAGGGTTGAAAGTTATTTCCACTGGCCGTGACATTCGCTCAATATTGATTGACTATCTCAAAAATAGTACCAACCAGACTTTCCTTGATTTGGAGGATATGGCAATTCAAAAATGAGGTATTCAAGGGGACTGGCTAGGGTACTGAGAATCCCCCCAAGGTTAGTTCACCAGGGCTTCCAAAACTTGCTACAGTGTTAGTCGCTTAAAAAATGACTAATTCCCTATACCGTTCCCGCTTTTCCCATGGCTAACACCTACACCGCTGAAATCCAACACCAAGGCCAGACCTACACGATCGCCGTGCCAGAGGACAAAACGGTGCTCCAGGCGGCGGACGATGCCGGGTTACAACTGCCCACTTCCTGCGGTGCTGGGGTTTGTACTACCTGTGCGGCCCTGATTACCGAGGGAACGGTGGATCAAGCCGATGGCATGGGGGTTTCCGCCGAGTTACAAGAGGAAGGTTATGCCCTGCTCTGTGTGGCCTATCCCCGTTCGGATTTGAAAATTATTACCGAAAAAGAAGACGAAGTTTATCAACGGCAGTTTGGTAACCAGGTTTAATTACCCCCATCCCCTAACAATTTTTGTTGGTCAATTCCTTTCCGCCACAAAAACCTGAGCCATAATTCAGTTAGAGGCCAGTAGTAAGGTGGAATTTTGACCATGGAATCAACGGGTAAAACTTGGACAGAACTTATGACTCCTTTTAGTCAGTTCTGGTTAGAGTCCAGTAGTCAAGCTTGGAAAAACTGGTTTGACCTGGTGGCCAAGGGCACCAATGGGGAGGGAATGGCGAATCAACCCTTTGAATCCTTGCCCCAGCAGTTTCTCCAATCCCAACAATTTTACGGACAATTATTAAAGCTTTCCTTTGAGGCTTGGCAGAGTCTTTGGCCAAAGCTGGATGGCAGTCCATCGGGGCAAGCCGCGGTGCAATCCTACCTGGAACAACTACAGAGCAGTATTCAGCAATATGCCACCAGTACCCAAATGATCCAGGGGGATCTGGATGGTCTCTGGCAGTGTTACCTCAAGGAAGTACAAAAATTTTCCCAACTCTGGCTTTCCACCTGGCAAAGCAGTGTGGCCCCCCTCAGTCAGTTGCCCATGGGAGATGTTCATACTTGGTTGGATTTGAATAATCTTTACGGTGATGCCCTCTATGGCCAAAACCTGGGCAGTTTTATGCGATCGCCGTTGTTGGGCCCCAGTCGGGAAATGAACGGTAAATTACTGGGGGCCTTCGATGATTGGGTGAAACTATCCCAGGCCATGGCGGACTACCAACTGTTAGAAGCGGATATCCAGTACCGGGGCTTCAGTGCTTTGATGGAGGATCTTTTGCCCAGGCCAAGGATGGCAAACCCGTTAAAACCTGGAAAGAATTTCAGCAAAAATGGGCGATCGCCGCCGATCAGGTTTTTGAAGAAGCCTTTTGCCAGGAGAAAAATCTTAAAATACGGGGCAAATTCATCAATGCGTTGAACCGTTATCGCATTCAACAACAGGCCATTTTGGAAGAATGGTTAAAAACGTTTAATTTGCCCACCCGTTCGGAAGTGGATGAAATTCACCAAACTATCTATCAACTACGCAAAGAACTAAAAAGTTTGAAAAAACGCCTAGGGGAATAAGGAATTAACCTAGGATCAAAAGTTAAATTAAGGGACTAGAATCCCTTGCCCTCAATTTCCGTAGGGATTGTTTGATGGTTGTTAATGTTTTTACTGTTATTTATTGTTCATTGGCTTAAGATTATGTTGCCTTTTCTTGCTCAAATGGGACTAGAGGAAAACCTCCACGAAACCTTAGATTTTACCGAGAAATTTCTTTCCGGTCTGGAAAATTTACAAGCCCTTAATGAAGAAGACGTTCAGGTTGGTTTTACCCCCAAAGAAGCGGTTTACCAAGAAGATAAAATAGTTCTTTACCGCTTTCAGCCGGTGGTGGAAAATCCTTTGCCCATCCCTGTTTTAATTGTCTATGCCCTGGTCAATCGCCCCTATATGGTGGACTTACAGGAAGGTCGTTCCCTGGTGGCCAATTTACTCAAGTTAGGGTTAGATGTTTATCTCATTGATTGGGGTTATCCCTCCCGTGGCGATCGTTGGTTAACGCTAGAAGATTACCTAACCGGTTATCTAGACAATTGCGTGGACGTAATTCGTCAACAAAGCCAACAGGAAAAGATTACTTTACTGGGGGTTTGCCAAGGAGGGACATTTAGTTTGTGTTACGGCTCCCTTTTCCCCGAAAAAGTTAAAAGCTTGGTGGTCATGGTGGCTCCGGTGGACTTTGAACAACCCGGTACCTTATTAAATGCCCGGGGCGGTTGTACCCTCGGGGCGGAAGCGGTGGATATAGACTTGATGGTGGATGCCATGGGAAATATTCCAGGGGATTATTTGAACCTAGAATTTCTCATGCTTAAACCACTGCAATTAGGCTATCAAAAATATCTGGATGTGCCCAATATTATGGGCGATGAAGCCAAATTATTAAACTTCCTCCGCATGGAGAAATGGATTTTTGACAGTCCCGATCAAGCGGGGGAAACCTATCGTCAATTCCTCAAGGATTTCTATCAACAAAATAAGCTCATTAAAGGGGAGGTAATGATCGGCGATCGCCAGGTGGAGTTGCATAACCTCACCATGCCCATTTTGAATCTTTATGCAGAAAAAGATCACCTAGTTGCCCCCGCCTCTTCCCTAGCCCTAGGGGATTATTTACCAGAAAATAGCGACTACACTGTGCAATCTTTTCCCGTGGGACACATTGGGATGTACGTTAGCGGTAAAGTTCAGCGGGATTTGCCCCCGGCGATTTTCAATTGGCTCCAACAAAGGCAATAATTCCCACTTTGGCAACAGCAGGGTCAGTATGGTTTGGGGGTTTTAAATAAGGACAAGTTTGTTTAAGCCGGACTTAGTGTCTCCTTGGGACAGTTTATGGCAAAACCCTCCACTACTCCTGAGGCTGGAAATAAATGCGGGGAACAGAATTGCAATAATCACAATCTGATGGCGGCATCAAATGTTCAAAAATAACAGTGGTGGGCAAATCTAGAGTTGGTTGATCGTTTGTTTTAGGCTTTAGATCAATTATTTCTCCAGCCGTAGTCTGGATCTGCTCTTTCCTGACCAATTGCCCTTGTTCTTCCACCAGTAAAACAATATCTTGGGGTTCAACCATTCTTTCTGGATCCCAGGGGAAGTAAAAAAATAAACCGTCATTTTTACTGGATAAAATAAACTTCCGATTGTTAATTACTTCATCCTTCCACTGTTCAGGCCCAACTAGGTTTGAATTAAGCCGGTAAATCCTTGGAGGAAATTGCCAATCATTGGGAAAGTCATATATTGATTCCAATACAACTGGTAAGCTCCAGTCAAAGGGATTAATTTGCTTGCCCCAGGCCAGACCGGGTGCTTGCACAAGGATTATTGTCCCCTCCTTGATGTCAGGAGCTAAGGTAAAAACATCATGCCAGAAAGCCTGTTGATATTGCCAACTCATTTTATAGTATTGCTGAACGTTAATTGAGAAGGTCAATAAAAAACTGAGGTGGATAGACAATAATAAAATCAATAATGTATGCCAGAATTTATGCATACGGGTGATATAAAAAGCAATGCCCCAAATACAAGCAAGAATCAAAGTAATGCCTAAAGCGGCAGAAAAATGAACTCGGGAAGCCCTACCATTGATATCGTGAACAGATAAAAGTAACGCAGATGGATAAGCCAAAAGAGTCATCAACAACCCTGTCCCCATCAAGTTCCAAAATTCTATTGGAGTATTATTTTGTTTAAACTGGACTTTAAATAAATAAGTGAGAACAATAAAAAATAATATTGAACCAATAAAAAGAATAACAAGATTATCTAATTTTAGAGGAAATAGGACTTCGATAAGGCGCTGAATAAACGAGTAATAACGCTACAAATGGCCCAACAATAACCTGATATACAATTTTCTGAATAAGTTGAAGTCCTGTCATACTACTCATCCTAGATTCCCCAGCTAATTTTCTGAGGAAAAAATAGATGGCAAGGATAATTGTTAGGATTAGACAATGATAGAATTTTTCTTTTTTTGTACTTTTGGGATGATTAAGCAGGGGGGCAGTAAAAAAAATCAAGAATAGGCTCTCGTAATCTAGCAGGGACAGGGTTGCAAAAATATAGCTGATTGGTTTTCTAAAATAGTTTAGTTTATGTTTTTTAGAAGAAGAAATATAAAGATGAAAAGCAATGAGAAGGAACAACAGAGCGGTTTGAATACCGATTAAATGTTGTAAAAAACCAAAGGTTGTATCAGCGGGATATAGAACAAAAAGCAAACTAGCAATGATTGCCAAATATTCTTTTTTCGTGATTTTTTTTACTAAAGAATACCAAAGACAAGCATTTAAACTTAAAATCGTAAACCCGATTAAATATAGAGCCCTAATGCCTCCGAGTTTTGCTCCGATAAAAGGAATAAAGGTAAGAAAAGTCATATGGAGTGGACGACCCTGCCAAAAACTACTGAGGGAGGCCCTAAGCCTAATCCAGTTTTGGGCTAAATTATTTGAAATAGCTGTACCACTAAATCCCCAATCATCTTCGTAAAGTCCAAAATCATCAATAAAAAGAAAACGAGAAAAAAATACGAGAATAATAATAAAAAGATAGGGGAAAATAGATTGAATATTGAAGTGCTTAAAATATTTAGTAGTCCTGTTTTTAGAAAAGTTGATCATATAAATTGACCGTATATATATAACTGTTAATTTATTTTTTGCAGTAAAGAGTACTGGGGGCAAAACTAATATTAAACCGTTTCATTTGATATTCTTTCGGAGAAAACCAATTTATATTACTTTTGGCAAAATCATCATCTAAGCCATCAAATACTACTATCGTTTTAATACTATCTTTGTCATGGATATCCAATAATGTTCCGTTATAGCTAGGCAAGATTGCCTTGGGGTCTAAAAAGTTCCACACAGATTCAGTATCAGCCAATTTATCAGAGTAAAATAAACTTCCTTCTAATCCATACGTGGCAATAAACAATTGTTCTCGATGCTTTACACTTCGTAGAACTTTTTGTAGAGCATCTGATACTTCATAACGAACTTTAGGATTAAGAACCACTAAAATTGGATCTGATTTCCCTGAGCATATTTCAATTTTGTCTATCAAATCGTTCATGTATTGTTTTTCTTGGGATTGTTGGGAATAAATATCCCAAGCTAATGGCGATTGATTAAAGATAAGTATGAATGACAAACAAGAGACTAACAAAATACCAATCCACTTAAACAGATCACTAATTAGCGACAAAATCTTAGATAATAAAAGGGTGGAAGTTACAATAAAAGGAAATAGATAAAAAGCAGCTATAATCCCTGACTTTGTATAAATTATCGTCTGGGGAATCAGAGATATGAAGAACAAAATAATAAAAGGAATTATTGCTTTTAATGTAGCTAGAAATGATTGATCAGTGAGGAAATTGGTGATAAACAGAATTATAAGACTTATTATGATAGGGAGAAAATAACTTTGTAGTAATAGATCTTTTGATGTTGTAAAAATAGCTAATAAATTTAAAGTTTCATTGTCAACGCCAGCGTACCCCATACCGCTAGTTCCTAAAAAGAAAACTATATAAATAAGTTCTAAAAACATTACTGTTAATAACACCCCTATAAAAATCTTATTCTTATTAATTGATTTCCATAGGGAGATTTTTTGAAAATCACTATATAGCCAAACTTTAAGAGCAATTAAAGTCGGTATAAAGATAATATAAGATTCCTTACACAAGGACATTATTACAATTAAAATAACTGAAATCAAGGAATTGATTTTTGAATATTTATTATAATTACAGCTCAAACCAATAAACAATAGAGCGACTGACAAAAAAAACATACCTTGGGAATCAGGTATCATCGGCCTAACCCAAATCTCTGATTGCTTTCCTAGCAAGGTAGCGATTGGAAAAAATAAAGAAACCGGGATTGAAAAAAATAAGATTCGTCCAAAAGTAAACAGAAAAAAAGATGTAAAAGCTCCCAACAAAGTAATATATGAAAACCACAAAAATGAGTTAACTACCCAGGAGTTGGGTTGTGGTCACCACTTGCAACTGAAAATAAGGACGAAATCGTTGCATACTTCTGTCATGATTAATCCATATTTTTACTGTTTCCCAAAAACCATGATCATTCAAATCTTGCTGCATTAAGGGAATTTGATGATCGTCAATAAAATAGCGAAAGCCAGAGTCTAATAAACCACTATAGAATGCAGTTATAAAAAATATGCCAATAAAAAACAATAGGGCTAGGATACTGACAAAAAACTCATTGTTTATATTGATGATTTTTGGCAATTTATTCATGAGTTAAAATATATTAAACTCTGGATTCGATAGCAATTTTTTTGAAAAATCAAAACCCAGTTAATTATGCTAGCTTGACTTTAAGGTAAAAAATCAGGATCGGAATCTAAACCGTAGTAGTCCCTATCTGTAAAGCGGTCAATTATGCCAAAGGAAGTCGACTCATCCAGGGTAGAAGTTTTGGTAAGCATGAAATCGTCAATTTCTCTTTGATGAAGCTCTGATGCTAAAGCCTGTCGAATAAAATTTCTGTAGTTAAAGGCAAATAGTGGTCGGGCTAAATAAGCTTTGTTCCAACCACACAAAAACATGGATAATTTATGTTTATTAGCCGACAAAAAGGAAAAGGCCGCCTCCGTTAATTGAGGATACATGGGATTAAAAAAATCATCGAGAATTAGGATGCCTTGGTCGGACAACATTTGTTCAGAAAATTCTAAGTCATTGATTACAGCTCTGCCTGTATGTTCGCCATCAATGTGAATCCAACGACAACAATGCCTTGTAGAACTAAAGGGTTCAGGGGTTAATTCATAGGACATTTTCTGGATATAATTCCCCCTTAATCCAAGGATAGAGCTGAGGTTTGCTTCGGCTTCTTCGATGAACGGGGTGCCATCAATAAGAAAAAAGTGTTCATCTTCGCGTAAATGGAGGGAAGAAATCAAGGCAGATCGTCCCTTGTAGACTCCAATTTCAAGCATATTGCCGATTATGTAATGTTCTGATTGGAATGACAATAGGGAATCCCACAGGGCCGCATTTTGGAATTGGAAAAAACCTTGGACTTCTTGCCCCTTTTCTACAAATAGATTTATTTTAGATGGTAAAAAATATCCTGAGTCTTTAATTTTTAGCATTGAATTATGGTCTCAAAGTGTGAAAACGACTTGGCTTAACCTAAACAGAAAAATAGGTGGCCGGCATAGTGGCATTGCACCACTTTAAAGCCTCGCTAAAAATCTTGTAATCCTGGAAGAAAAAGACATTACCCCAGGAATTTTCTAACGAATAGTCGGAATTGCAGTAGTAACTAATGTCGTGATTACCCCAAATGCGGTAAATGATAATGTGCCAGGAGTAACCTCTTTCCTGCATCGCGGGAACCATATCCTTGAGGTGATTCATTGCCCCAACTTGCCCAAAGGGAAAACTGGGATCCCAAAATTCTGCTAAAACTACCGGGTAACGGAAATCCCCCATACCTTTGATTACTTCTAGGTCAAACCCTTCCGTATCAATTTTCACCAGGCCTATCTCAGTGGGAATTGTCCCTGCCTCATGCAAACTAGCTAAAGTTTTGACAGTGACCGGAATAGTTTCGGTAAAAACTAAGCCCTCAGACAAGGAGTGGGGCGTAAGACTGTTATAGAACGTAGCATCGTCGTAGGTGTTATCTTCTGTTTGATCCGCGGCCACATGAAGCTCCCTGGTTTCACTAACGGCTCCCAAGGCATAGGGCAGGGCATGAAAATTAGGATTATTGCCCAACCGTTCTTTTAATTTTTCCAGCACTGGGGGGAAGGGTTCCAATGCATAAACTTCATAGCCTGTGCCTAATAATCGTACCGACACATCGCCTCGGTTCGCCCCCACATCAATAGCCCGACGATGGGGCAAAAATGAATAGAGATAAATCATTAACTCAATGTCAATAGCCTGGAAATAGCTGGGGTCAGTGACAACTTTGAATTTTTGATCATGGACATCGGCCGCAATCTGGGTCAGTTTTTCTTGAAGGAAAGTATCTTGCCTCCGGAGATTATCGAGTATAGTTTGAAATTCTTGGTGAAGAAACTGGTAGCTGCGCTGGGATTCTTCTCTAATATTTTGAAATTCTTGGTGAACAAAACCATTACTTCTTTGGGATTCTTCCCTAATATTTTGAAATTCTTTGCGAATATCATTAATCATCTGCTCGACAGCGATTTGCCGTTGTTGCCCTGTTTCTAATAAGTACTGGATACTTCTAGCTGTGTCCAAAGCAGATTTAATTAGAAAAACCTGGTTTTCTAAAATTTGATTTGTATGATAGCTATTTTGCTCTAGTCCTAGTCTGAGTTCTTCACGATTTTGATGGGTGGCATTTTCAACATGGTTCACAGCATTCTGGAGACTATTTAATGTCTGCTGGAGGTAATCTAATTTTTCGAGAAAGAGATCCTTCAGGGCTTTAATGCGTTGGGCGGCCCGATTATTTTTCAATAACTGCTTGATCATTATGCTTAATGCTGGGACTGGGGTAGAACTTAAAAAGAATAGTAGAACTAGGAAAAAAGGGCTAGATTTTACGACTAGTTTCCGGTGCCAACAAATCTTGGCGGATGAAAACAACTTCTTTCTGCAATAGGGTACCATCAATGGGCGATCGCCATTCTCCGGTTTCGTCGTAGTAACGGAAACCCAGTTGATCCAAGAGATTGAGCATTTCCAGAAAGACTAAAGCTTTTTGGTCGTAACGAATGTAAGAAAGTTCCGCCACCACCAAATCTACCTGATTCAAAAAACTGCTCGCCCCTTCTAGCACGATATGTTCTGCACATTGCACATCCAGTTTTAGGATGCCCCGCCCCACCAAATTTTCTTCTTCGGCTACTTGATCTAGGGTTTTCACCGCCACCGTCACCGTTTCATAGTCTCGAAAATCAGCGGGGGTAAGTAGGGAACTACCATAGAGATCCGGAGAAACCTGGAAACTGAGTTGACCGGATTGATTGGAAACGGCAATTTCTAAAAACTTAGCCTTGGGAATATTTTTGAGGTAATAATTGCGGGCGGCTTGTTCATAACGATTGATCAGAGGATCAATCAAAATAAATTGTGCTTCTGGAAATAGTTGGCTGGCGGTGTGGGACCAAATGCCATGGGAAGCCCCCACATCCATCACAAAATCGGGATGGTAGTCATTAACTTTTAAGCGGCGCATCACCTGGTAAACCTGGGCGTAATCCTTATAAATTAAGCTTGGTACCGGTGGCTCAATGAAATGCACTAAATCAATGGGCGATCGCCGGAAAAGAGACTCAAAGCGGTCATCGGCGGCTTGACCCAGGGCCAGGGAATCCCACACCCAACTATCAATATTTTGATCAGAAAATTTTTCTGCCACTTTGACAGCGTTTTCCCTTAAGGTTTGCTGACGTTGAGGATCTAAAACTTCAACCACAGCGGCTCCAAAACTTTCCGGAGTGTAATCACAAACTACCCCAATCTTAAAACGATTAATAAAACTGGCGGCAGATGTTTTGGTACTGCCCATTAAAATTACCGGGGTATTGGCTGTGGCTAGGGCAAATAAAATGCGACCGGGTAAGCTTAATTGGGAAAATTGGGGTTGGTCGTCTCGTTCGTCCATGGTGCCGGTGGGAACAACGACAAAGGGATATTCTTTTAATTTCTCTACTAATTTTGCTTCTGGGAATAACCCCTGGGGATAAATCCCCTTGGCTTGTAAATCCTCGTCGGACTCCGTGAGCCAATAGTACTTGGAATTACCGTACCAATCTAGTTGGATTCCCGCTTCTGCCGTACTGTGGCAGAGTTCAGCAAACCATTTTTGACTCCAGATACTGCCCAACAGAGCGCCTCGTTTTTGTTCACAATTGTCTGAAGTGGGTTGAAAAATTTCCGTTTTAATTAACCCATGGGGAACCACCGCTGGCAGAATCCAAAACTTAAGCCCGAACTTATTTTCATAGGCATCCCGTAGTTCTGGATGGGTGGCAAAACGCACATCGGACTTTCCCAAAAATTCCCGCATTAAATCGTCGGGGATATTATTAACCGCCACATTTTGGTCATCCATAATCCAGATACCAAGAGGTACCCCAAACAATTCTTTAATGGCGATCGCCGTTAGTAGATCGGCGACTCCATAGGGAACACAAAAAATACGACTAACATCATGATCCGCAAATGCGTCAACTATGTTGGCAAGAATGTCTTTGCGATCCCAGCCATAATGGGGAAAATAATAAGACTTAATGCCAAAACAATGATCGCCATTATAGTGATTATTCAAACGGACAGAAATAATCTGGCTGTCATCAGCAAAAACTCGTCTTATCAGGGCTCCAGTACCATGGCGGGGGGTGACCTCATTGAGGGTAATAACCACGCTAGCATTATTAACTTTGATTGAGTTTTGGATATTTTGAAAACGATAATCCCTGGGCTGACCTTGATCCAAAGAATCCCAAATCCATTGAGCTATGCCATCAGCACTAAGGTGTTGCCCAAAAAGTAATGACCGCCGGCGGATGGTTTTCTGGTTATCTATTTGCAGAATTTCGTTTACCTTTTGGGAAAATTCTAGAACCTGATAACTACTAACTAAGCCTAAACCATTACTCAGAACAAAGTCGGCGATCGTACTTTCCGAATCTCCTAACACTAATATTGGTAGATTTGCCGCCGCAGTGATCAAACAAATAAGGTAGGGCAAGCTCAAGCTTATTGATTCCGGATTATTGCTATCGCGATCAAATTTGTCGGTAGGAACAACGGCAAAATTAGCAGAACGTAGCAAAAGCACTAATTCATCTTCTGATACCCTTCCCTTAAAATTAATGCCATCCTTTGCTATTTCCTGCTCGTAGAAAGTTAGAGGCTGGCGGCAAGATTTTTCGTACCATTCTATTTCTGTGCCATTGAAATGACAGAGTTCACCTAATTTTTTCAAGCATTCTTCGCTGTAATTATTCCCAACAACGATTCCTTTTTTATCCGTTAAATTATGGTTGTTAATATTTGGTGCTTTAGTCTCAATTAATCGTCTTTTTATTACTGGGGGAAGAAACCAAAACTTCTGGTTAAATACTGTGCTGTAGGCCTCACACAATGGTCGAGAAGTCCCTAGACAAAGATCTGCTTGATCAAACAACTGCCGGGATAACTCTTTTCGTTTGTCATCAAGATAAATAGATTGATCCTCAGTAATAAAAACGCATAGAGGACATTGGTAAAAACGTTTGATAGCCAATCCTAAAATATAGTCTTCGGCGCAATATGGTACACATAGCAGGCGCCGGGGAATATAACCATCCAACTGATGTACGATGTCTATTAGGGGATCTCCCCCCTGAGTAAAGTGGTGACCATGGGAAGATACGACAACTATATTCGTACTATCAACAAAAATATTCCTTAGTATTATCCCTGTGTCGTGAAAATCACTAATTTCGCAATGACTGATGATTAAGTCACATTCTCTAAATTCTATACTTCGTTCCAGAGCTAACAACGTATCGAGCAGTTCCTGTTGT
Source organism: uncultured cyanobacterium (assembly GCA_963704945.1). Lineage (GTDB taxonomy): Bacteria > Cyanobacteriota > Cyanobacteriia > Cyanobacteriales > Microcystaceae > Synechocystis. The sequence goes on from CAVPII010000022.1 coordinate 66,499, forward strand.
AGGTTGTGAAAATTGTTGGAAACTTCAGACATAGATAGGCTAATGTAATTAGGGCAATGGGCTCGAACCGAAGCTCTCTAGGAAATTAATAAGGAAATTCTGGCTCTCTTTAGACATTTGTGTCTCTACTCGTAGCAGTGCATTGACACCATCATAGGCGACTTTTTGCAAACAATCCCATGTCCTATAACATTCTGCTGGTTTCTCATTCCGACTTCCCCACCAATAGTGCAGTTCATGTCCACCATTATGCAAATGAATTAGTGAAGCTTGGGTGTGATTGTATTGTTGCCGTGCCCTACAACCAAGATTCCGTCAGAGAAATGTCTGATTGCTTGTATTCAGTTATTGACTATAACCAGAGAGATCAACTGCCCAGTAAATTTAAAAATGGTCTTCCCCCCCAGATTGCTCATTGTTGGACTCCTCGTGAACATGTAAGAAAGTTTTGCTGTCAACTATCAGTTCAATACGATATTGCCCTTATTGTTCATTTAGAAGACAACGAGGAGTGCGTTACCAGTCGTTTCTTGGGAATACCATTAGAGAATTTTGATACTCATGCAGAAAAGCTCTTACCCCATAATCTCTCCCACCCCCAAAAATACAAAGATTTTCTAGATACGGCTGATGGAGTCACAATTATCATTGATAAACTGAAGGATTTTGTCGATCCTAACATTCCCTATTTGAATCTATTTCCCGGAGTTAATCCCCTGGAGTTTTACCCTCGTCCACCGGATTTTAACCTGTTAGAAAAATTAAAAATAAGCAGAGAATCGACGATCATTTGTTATACCGGCAATGTCCACCTTGCTAACCAGGAAGAGGTAAGGGAACTCTATTTGGCGATCGGTAATAGAAATAGGGCTGGGAGAAAAACTATTCTAGTCAGAACTGGTATAGACAACAACCTAGCTTTTTTACATAAGGATGATCTATGGGTTAAGGAGTATGTCAGAGAAATGGGATGGGTAAAGAGAGAAGAAATTCCTTCAATTTTATCCATCGCGGATATATTAGTACAGCCTGGAAAACCAGATCAATTTAATGATTATCGTTTTCCATCGAAAATACCAGAATTTCTTGCCATGGGTAAACCTATTGTGATTCCCAAAACCAATGTTGCTAACTATCTCACCCACCTTGTAAATTCATTTATCTTGTCAGAAGTTAATTGTGATTCTTTAGTTGAAACTATTGACTTCTTAATGGATAATCCAGAAATTCGTTCAAAAATAGTTCAAGGAGGACTTGAATACGCAAAAAACTATCTAGACTGGGGCAAAAATTCAGAAAAATTGTTATGGTTTTATGATTCTGTTACTTCCGGGATTGTTGATAATAATCAAAAACAAAAGCTCAACCAAAGATTTAAACTATTAATTGATGATTATCAACAAGAAAATAGTTTAAAGTTAGATTCTTTGAATAAAAGTTTGGATGATAAAAATCAGCGTATCCAATGTCAAGAATCAAGAATCAATGAACTGCTCATGTCTAACCAATTCCTCGAATCACGGATAGCTGCTATGAATACCAGCAAGTTTTGGAAACTGAGGGAATTATGGTTTGGTATTAAGAAAAAATTCGTTAAATTAACGTAAAGTGATTTAACTCCTTGAGACTAATACCATTTAGTCAATAACCGACGATTTTTGTTTTTTCTATTACACTATGAATGATAAAAAGGATTTGAATAACTTCAATAGCACAGTACATATTTTTACCAGTTGCACTAGTTGTTACATTCCGAAAGCAAGGGTGTTAGCCGAATCTGTTAAAAAATTTCATGCTTCGATTACGTTTCATCTAGTCTTGTCTGATAAATTACCTGTTTTTTTTGATTTACAAAATGAATATTTTGATTCGGTAATTTTAATAGAAGAGCTTGGTATAGATAACCTTCCACAATGGGCTTTTAAGCATTCGGTAGTGGAAATGTGTACGGCAGTTAAACCTTTGGCCTTTCGCAAAATTTTCTCGACTTACAGTGAGTGTCAAAAAATCATATTTCTGGATCCTGATACGGCTATTTTCTCTAGCCTAGATAGTCTATTAAGTCTTCTTGAAGAAAATAGTATATTGCTTACCCCTCATCAGCTTGAGCCAGAAAAAACAGAAGAAAAAATTAAGGATAACGAGTTAGCTATTCTTAGGCATGGAATTTTCAATTTGGGTTTTATTGGTGTTAAAGCCAGTCCAGAAGGCTATAAATTTATAGATTGGTGGTCTGATAGGTGTCTCAATTTATGCTTTATTGATCCTGCCAATGGTCTTTACACTGATCAACGTTGGATAGATCTTGTTCCATCTTATTTTGAGGATTTTTATATCATCCGAGATCCGGGGTGTAATGTCGCCAACTGGAATTTAAGTAATCGTGTCTTAACAGGTGATGTTAATACCGAAATTTTAGTGAACCAATCCCCTTTGATTTTTTATCATTTTTCTAGTTCCCAGAGCATCATGTCAGATAAGCATGATGTCGTTAATGACGTTTCAGCTTTATTGTTGCAGTGGTATCAAAATAAATGTATGGATATGGAGAATTCAAAATATGCTAATTTAGACTCTTTTTACAACCTATTTGATAACGGCGAAACTATTTCTAATCAACAAAGAATTTTGTATCGTTATAGTAGAAAATTACAAAAACTGTTTCCGAATCCCTATGAAACTAAAACCCAAAAGCGTTCATTTTTTGAATGGCTCCAACTCAATGATTCTATTCAGCAAGATATAGGCACGTTGTATATGGGCGATTTAGAGCATGTAAATCATCACGAGAAAATCTCTGCCCTAAGCAAAAATGTTGATCTACTAAAGGGGGAGATTAATGTCGTTACAGCGGAGATGACGGCCATGGAATCCAGTAAATTCTGGAAACTACGTACTGCTTGGTTTGCTCTTAAAAGCATCTTCAAAGGAGGATAGGCACAGGGTCTGGGAACACTAACTCCCTTACTCAAATTGAAAATCAACATAGGCTTGAAATTTGCGTCAAGTCATCACAACAGCATAAAACCCTCTGGCAATGAGGGTTTTATACAAAATCATGAAGTTAACTTTTAGCTAACTAAACTCAATCAAAGCTCTTTTTAGAGAAATCAACCAAGGGCAGCGGAGAAAGCGATACCTTCCCTGATAAAACTCGGATTTCCTATCACGGAAGAAGTTTCTCCGGGAGAAGTAAAGAGATAAGTACCAGGAACACCTACACTTTGAAAACGAGTAAAATCAACAGTTCCGTTGCCTGTGCCTGGTCCATAGGCATAAAAAGCAAGGCCTTCTTCTACGAAATTGCTCAAGCCAGGGTTACTACGAATAGCCGCCGCTTCTCCTTCATTGGCGAACAAGTAGGTACCAGGCAAACTAGTATTTTGAAAACGGAAGAATGCCTGTTGCAATGGATCCGTTTTTTGTTGGGCAACCCGAAAAGCAATGCCTTCCTCTACGAATTGACTCAAGCCAGGGTTACTGCGAATGGCTGCGGCCTCTGTTTGATTAGCAAACAAGTAGGTGCCAGGCTGATTTGTGTTCTGAAAACGAATGAATGGGGAATTAAGTAGATCGACGGGACTTGGATTTGGACTGGGGATAGGACTTGGACTGGGGATAGGACTTGGACTGGGGGTAGGATTTGGACTGGGGGTAGGACTTGGACTGGGGGTAGGATTTGGACTGGGGGTAGGACTTGGATTGGGGTTAGTAGAAACACTAAAAATATTTCTCGTCCCAGGAGTAGTGGGCGTACCCAATGTTGTGGATAGGGATTCAAAAGATACAAATTGCCCATCAGAACTTATTACTGGGTTAAAAGCGTCAGTATTAGCCTGTTCGCCATTTGCTCCCAAACTCACACGTTTGACGGAGTCGTTAGTGCTGTCCCAAACAAATATGTCAATTACACCATTCGTATCATTTGCAACAAGGCTTGAATCATCAGATGCAAAGGCAACAAAGCGTCCATCCGCACTAATGCTAGGAGTACGGCTAGCGCCTTGGGTTTGTATGCCCCCTGGGCGCAAATTAATTCGCTTATTCGTGCCATTGTTAACGTTGTATACAAAAATGTCCCGCTGACCGTTGGTATCACCAGCAACTAAATTACTTGCGTCTGATTCATAGGCGATAAAGTTACCATTGGCAGAAATTGAGGCATTAAAACTACCACCATTCGCCCCCACCAAGGGAGCAATATTTTGGTTGAAAGATACTAATGTTAAAGTCTCACCTACATTAGATGCATTAAATAGGAAAATGTCTGAGAATCTATTGTTCCCAAATGCCGGACCAGGCATTAACTCATTTTCAGGAACAAGAGACTGAAAAGCAACAGTACCCATTTCGCTAACCGTGCCATTGGTACTAGAGCCGGGGCTGAAAGGATTACCACCAGAGTTACTTATTTGGCTAACCCATGTATTAGAATTGTTGACAGTATCAAATAAAATTATATCAAAATCACGATCGGCATCATCTCCTGAACCCGTTGGGATTGTGGCGAAAGTTTCATAGACCACAAACCGACCATTGCGACTAATTTTAGGATTCCTGCTGCGAGTGGGGCTATTGTTAGTACCAAAGGGGGTAATCAGACTAAAAGTTGGAGTACTACCAAATAAATTTGTTGCTAAGTAAATCTCGGTGCCCGTACTAGGATTACTGTATTGAAAGACGACTTTGGTTCCATCTCCACTAATCGATGGATTTTCATTTCCGTTAATGCTTATTGAGCCGACGGGTCCCCTCAGAGTTAAGTTGGTGTATGTCTTAGTAGAGATGTTGTAAATGTAGATATCGTTCAGGTTATTATCATCAATACTTCCTATCAGATTTGAAGCTAATGTATCAAAGACAATCAAGTTGCCACTATCGTCAAACACCCCTCCTAAGGGAGACAAATTACTATTGTCATTAGCGGCAGTGTTGTTACTTCCGAATGTAATTAAGTTAGTTGCCATGAAATAAGATCCTGATTTAGAGTCATCAACAAAAACAGAAGTTTAATTTGGAAGAAGTTCTAATTTAAACTAAAGACCACAAAAACCTAAGCCGATAAATTGACTTTCAATTAACAAGCTTTATTACCTACTGCCGACATGGAACCTCAAATAAATGGACTACTCAGCGAGTTAGGAAATTTATAATATTGTAAGCTTATCATCAAAAACCGAGCTAACTAATACTCCACACTGCCCCTAATAGTACCAGTCTACAAACCAGATGATAGTCCATAAGTTGTTGACTTGCAAGGATTTTTTCATGAATTTTAACTTCAATTCTGGTTAGTTGCTGTGCTTTATCCTGTTGTCGAGATTACAAACTGGATTCATCCACAAAAAAATCAAGAAACCCTCCGTTTCCAGAGGGTTTTACACAAAATTATGAAGTTAATTTTTAGCTAACTAAACTCAATCAAAGTTTTTTTCGGGGAAATTAACCAAGGGCAGCGGAAAAAGCGATACCCTCCAGGCTAAAACTTGGATTCCCTATCACAGAAGAAGTCTCCCCAGGAGCAGTAAAGAGATAAGTACCAGGAACGCCTACATTCTGAAAACGAGTGAAATCAGCGGTTCCGTTTCCTGTGCCTGGTCCATAGGCATAGAAAGCAAGGCCTTCTTCTACGAAATTGCTCAAGCCAGGGTTACTACGAATAGCCGCCGCTTCTCCTTCATTGGCGAACAAGTAGGTACCAGGCAAACTAGTATTTTGAAAACGGAAGAATGCCTGTTGCAATGGATCCGTTTTTTGTTGGGCAACCCGAAAAGCAATGCCTTCCTCTACGAATTGACTCAAGCCAGGGTTACTGCGAATGGCTGCGGCCTCTGTTTGATTAGCAAACAAGTAGGTGCCAGGCTGATTTGTGTTTTGAAAACGGATGAATGGGGCATTAAGTAGATCAACGGGATTGTTATTAAGTAAGACCGATGCAGTGTTTTGCCCCTGACTCACTGTCACCACATCGAGTAGGGTGTTGTTGGTGAGATCCCCTACGGCTATGGAGTTAGGTCCATTATCTACGGCAAAGTTGGTGACGGGTTGAAACGTTCCATCTCCATTACCCAATAGCAATGAAATATTATTACTACTAGTGTTAGCTGTGACAATGTCTAGAAAGCCATCGTTGTTAATATCTCCTGAACTTATGGAGGAGGGGGTACCTCCAATAGTTAGGAAAGTTGGAGCATTAAACGTTCCGTTCCCATTACCCAACAACAGCGATACCCCTGAGCCAGCATCTTTCGCTGTGGCAATGTCTAGATTACCGTCGTTGTCAAAATCTCCTACGGTTACATCGATAGGATTGTTTCCTGCATTAAAGTTGGTCGCGGTGAAACCACCACTACCATTGCCTATCAGCACTGACACATTATTGTTGTTACGGTTTGCGGTAACTAAGTCTTGGTTGTTGTCGTTGTTAAAATCTCCTACAGCTATGGCGAAAGGATCATTACCCCCCAGGTTTAAGCCAAAGAAACTTGCGCCCCCAAACGTTCCATCGCCATTACCCAACAGTATCGATACGTTTTGATTATCTTTCGCCGTGGCGATATCTACGTTGCCGTCGTTGTCGAAATCTCCTACAGTTACGTCGATAGGGCGAACACCTGAACTAAAGTTTGTTCTAGTAAAGCCACCATTGCCATTACCTATCAACACTGATACATTGTCGTTGTTACGGTTTGCGGTAACTAAGTCCAGATTACCGTCATTGTTAAAATTGCCTGCAGCGATAGCGAAAGGATTATTACCCCCCAAGTTTAGGCTAAAGAAATCTGGACTTCCAAAGGTTCCATCACCATTACCCAATATTAATGATACGTTACCGTTATTTTTCGCTGTAGCTATATCTAGAAAGCCATCGTTGTTAAAATCACCTAATATTACGGCGATAGGGTTAATGCCTACATCGTAAGTAACGAAGGGATCAAAACGAGCAAGAATGCCTTGATAACTCTCTAAATGCGATGGATCAAACGCCAATGGTTCTGGTATTTCACCTGTCGTTATTTCTAACAACCAATTACCACCTAGTTCTTTACACCCTGTCTTTGTTGCCGAAGCTGCGACAACTGCGCCGGTTAACTCACTCAACTGATGAATTAATTGTTTACCTATATTCCCCTGCGCGACTTGGCAACTGTAGAGGGCAATTTCCTTGACTCCCCACTCCATTAAAAGACGGGAATATGCTGCTAATTGTTGAGAGTTTAAGGGATTTTTGCCGAGGAAAATTGTACCAGGTTCGCCGTGGGCGACGATCGCCAGCTTGGTTGCCCCTGTTTCCGCCAATAACTGGGAAATAGTCGGTATAGCATCGGTCTGATTATTTAGTGTGTAACCGACAACGCCGGGTAATAAGGAGTCGTACAGAATATCTAAGTCTTGAACCCGTTCGTCAAAAACAACAAGTGTATTTATCTTCTCTATTGTTGATGTTGATGAAAATAACGAATGTCGGTTTTTTTCCATTAAAATTTTCATGGTGATTTGACTCCGTTTAATGTTTTTTGTGAAGAGAATTGTTCTTATTGTTAGGTCGTCTACCGTTTTCTCCTGCAATGGCGACCCTAACAAAAGTGCTCCCCTCAAGCCTTGGGGCGACTATCGCCGAAAAGCAAAAATTATTTAACCAAGGTTGAGTCCCATACTAGTTGCTAGAACCATAACTTGCAAGGATTGTCTTCATGAATCTTAACTTCAATCCTAACTAGTTGCTGTGCTTTATTTTGTTGTCCAGATTAGAAACTGGACTCACCCAGAAAAAATCAAAAAGAAACTTAAACAGAATAATAGAACTAGGAAAAAAGGGCTAGATTTTACGACTGGTTTCAGGTATCAACAAATCTTGGCGGATGAAAACAACTTCTTTCTGCAATAGGGTGCCATCAATGGGCGATCGCCATTCCCCGGTTTCATCGTAGTAGCGGAAGCCCAGTTGATCCAAGAGATTGAGCATTTCCAAAAAGATAAGAGCTTTTTCGTCGTAACGAATATAGGAGAGTTCCGCCACCACCAAATCTACCTGATTCAAAAAATTGCTCGCCCCTTCTAGCACGATATGTTCTGCACATTGCACATCTAGTTTAAGAATCCCTCGACCCTGGAGTTGTTCTTCTTGAGCTACTTGATCTAGGGTTTTCACCGCCACCGTCACCGTTTCATAGTCTCGAAAATCAGCAGGGGTAAGCAGGGAACTACCATACAGATCCGGAGAAACCTGGAAACTGAGTTGACCGGATTGATTGGAAACGGCAATTTCTAAAAACTTAGCCTTGGGAATATTTTTGAGGTAATAATTGCGGGCGGCTTGTTCATAACGATTGATCAGAGGATCAATCAAAATAAATTGTGCTTCTGGAAATAGTTGGCTGGCGGTGTGGGACCAAATACCATGGGAAGCCCCCACATCCATCACAAAATCGGGATGGTAGTCATTAACTTTTAAGCGGCGCATCACCTGGTAAACCTGGGCGTAATCCTTATAAATTAAGCTTGGTACCGGTGGCTCAATGAAATGCACTAAATCAATGGGCGATCGCCGGAAAAGAGACTCAAAGCGGTCATCGGCGGCTTGACCCAGGGCCAGGGAATCCCACACCCAACTGTCTATATTTTGATCAGAGAACTTTATCGCTGAGTTGACCGCATTTTGCCGGAGAATTTGTTGCTGTTGGGGGTCCAATACTTGGGCAACTGCTGAAGCAAAACTTTCCGGAGTGTAATCACAAACTACCCCAATCTTAAAACGATTAATGAAACTGGCGGCAGAGGTTTTGGTACTGCCCATTAAAATTACCGGGGTATTGGCTGTGGCTAGGGCAAATAAAATGCGACCGGGTAAGCTTAACTGGGAAAGTTGGGGTTGATCGTCCCTTTCATCCATGGTCCCGGTGGGAACGACAACAAAAGGATATTCTTTTAATTTCTCCACTAATCTATCTTCTGGAAATAACCCTTGGGGATAAATTCCTTTGGCTTGTAAATCCTCGTCGGACTCCGTGAGCCAATAGTACTTGGAATTACCGTACCAATCCAGTTGAATACCAGCATTTTGGGTACTGTTGCAAAGATCTGAGAACCATTTTTGACTCCAGATACTGCCCAACAGAGCGCCCCGTTTTTGTTCACAATTGTCTGGAGCAGGTTGAAAAATTTCCGTTTTAATTAACCCATGGGGCACCACCGCTGGCAGAATCCAAAACTTAAGCCCGAACTTATTTTCATAGGCATCCCGTAGTTCTGGATGGGTGGCAAAACGCACATCGGACTTTTCCAAAAATTCCCGCATTAAATCATCGGGGATATTGTTAACCGCCACATTTTGGTCATCCATAATCCAGATACCAAGAGGTACCCCAAACAACTCCTTGATGGCGATCGCCGTTAGTAGATCTTCGGAGTAGTAGGGAACGCAGAAAATACGGCTAACATCATGGTCCGCAAAAATATTAGTGATGTTGGTGAAAACCTTTTTCCGGTTCCAGCCCCTTTGGGGAAGATAGTAGGACTCGCAACCAAAACTATGTTCCCCACCGTAGTGATTATCGGAACGGACAGAAATAATGCTGGAATCATCAGGAAAAACCCTTCGGACTAGGGCCCCAGTACCGTGGCGATAGGTAACTTCACTGGCCGTAACCACTACGGTAGCATTGGCGATTTTTGCTGGTCGTTGCTGGCATTCAAAGCGGCTATCAACAGCTTGACCCTGGGCAAGGAATCCCAAATCCATTGGGCAACACCATCGGCGTTGAGGTTAAGACCTACCTTGAGGGACTGTTGACGAATCTGCCATTGGTGTTCTAGCAGATAATCAATTTTCTCTGAAAAATCCCCAGCATCGTAGGCAGAAACAACCCCTAGACCCTGGCTCTCCACAAATTTGGCGATCGCACTTGAGCCATCTCCCACCACAAGAATGGGTAAATTAGCGGTGGCAGTAATAAAACAACTGCGGGAAGGTAAGCTCAGCTTGGTCAACTCCGGGCGATCGCCAGGATCTTCAGAACTACCGGTGGGAATAATAGCAAAATCGGCCTGCCTAAGTTGCTGGATTAATTCTTCTTCCGGGATAAAACCCTTGAAAGAAATACCATCCTGGGCAAGACTTATTTCTTCAAAATTGATCCAATTGCGATTAGGGTTACCGTACCAGTCAACTTTCACCCCGGCGGCCTTACATAAAGGTCTGAGCTTATCTAACCATTGCTGACTCCAAATATTACCAATCAACACTCCCTGGGGAAAAGCTTGTGACCGTTCATGAACCGAAGGAAGGTTAGTTTGGATTAGGTGTCCTTCCACCACCGGCGGGACAAACCAGAATTTTTGATTAAACTTGGCTTCGTAAGCATCACAGAGGGGGCGGGAAATACCGAGACACAGATCAGCCCGCTCCAATAATTCCCGTACCAGGCTATCCGGCACATTGGGAGCATAAATATTTTGATCGTCCATGATGAAAACACACAATGGACAGTTATAGAGCCGCTTGATGGCAATGGAAACTTGATAATCTTCCGGAAAATAGGGTATCGATAATAAATGTCGAGGCGTTATTCCCCCCAACTGACCCTGGATCTCCTTGGCTATAGGTGCAAATGAATTTCCTCCACCCACACAAAAATGGCGATCGCCAAAATCCTGTTGTCCACCGTACAGATCTTGGGAGCGAATGGTAACTAAACCCGTTGAGTCGGGAAACAGGCGTTGCAGTAAAACCCCAACCCCATGCTGGGCATTAATTTCACAATGGCTAACGATTAGATCACACTCTGGATAATGGATACTGCGACCCACGGATTGCAGGGCATTGGCCAGTTCATGTTGCAGAGTGTAACTATTCTGAATTAATTCGGCCATGGGGATAAATTAAGGGATTTTAAAAAATCGGCAAAAATTTAGTAAAACTCACAAGGCGACGCTTAGTCAAAGTTTTAGCTGTGGATTTTGGTGTGGAGAAACCACCTCAACTTCCACTAAAGGTACATCATCCCCAATACCATCGGTTTCTTCTGCTTCTACCATCGCCTCCCCCTCACTTTCTTTCTGCTTACCGAAAGTTAACTGATTATCCACACAATCAATCAGAATCCTATCCCCTGCTGTAAAAGCATTTTCTAGAATCTTGGTGGCAATGGGATTTTCCAATTCCCGTTGAATGGCCCGCTTCAGTGGTCTAGCGCCATAGGTGGGATCATAACCGGCAGTAACAATGCGATCCAATGCTGAATCCGACAGGGAAAGGGTGATTTTTTGTTCATCCAATAATTGTTCAATCCGCTTAATTTGCAGTACAACAATGCGGCGTAATTCATCCCGCTTGAGGGTATGGAAAATAATCAGATCATCAATGCGATTTAAAAATTCTGGACGGAAATGTTTCCGCAGGGATTGTAATACCTGTTTCTGCATTTTGTCGTAATCGGCATCATCGGCAGAAAGGTTCAAAATATGATCACTACCGATATTACTGGTCATGACGATAATCGTATTGCGAAAATCGACCACCCTACCCTGGGAGTCGGTGATACGTCCATCATCTAACACTTGTAAGAGAATATTAAACACATCTAAATGGGCTTTTTCCACCTCATCCAAAAGCACCACTGAGTAGGGGCGACGACGTACCGCCTCCGATAATTGCCCTCCTTCCTCATAGCCCACATAGCCTGGAGGCGCACCAATTAGACGGGAAACGGCGTGTTTCTCCATATATTCGGACATGTCAATGCGAACCATGGCTTCTTCGCTATCGAATAAAAAGCCAGCCAAAGCCCGGCCAATTCCGTTTTGCCCACCCCGGTAGGCCCCATAAAGAGGAAAGAACCAATGGGACGACTGGGATCCTTCATGCCGGCCCTGGCACGACGAATGGCGGCAGATACGGCGGCCACAGCTTCTTTTTGACCGATAACCCGTTGGTGCAGGTGACCTTCTAGTTGTAATAATTTTTGGCGTTCGGTTTCCAAGAGGCGATTGATGGGAATCCCCGTCGAACTGGCAACAATTTCTGCAATGTCGCCATCGGTGACTTCTTCCCGCAGAAGGGTATTTCCGGATCCTTGAATTTCTAATAATTTGCTTTCCTTTTCCTCGATCGCCGTTTGGAGGACTTCGAGTTTGCCATATTTAAGCTGGGCGGCTTTATTAAGGTCGTAATCCCGTTCCGCTTTTTCCACTTGCCGACGAATTTGTTCTTCTTCTTCCTTGAGGGTATTTATTTCCTCAAGCATTTGCTTTTCAGAAAGCCATTGACTAGATAATCCCTGTTGTTGACTTTCTAATTCCGTAATTTCCTGTTGAATTTTTTCCAGCCGTTCCTTTGAAGATTTATCGGCTCCTAAACCAGGACGTTTTTCCTCCCCTTCCAGGGAAAGTTTTTCCATTTGCAGTTGCATTAATCGTCGGTCAATATCCTCTAATTCCACTGGTTTAGAGGTAATTTCCATCTTTAATCGAGCCGCCGCTTCGTCCACCAAATCGATGGCTTTATCGGGCAAAAAACGATCTTGGATATAGCGGTGGGAAAGGGTAGCCGCCGCCACCAGGGCTGAGTCGGTGATTTTTACCCCATGGTGGACTTCATACCGTTCCTTTAATCCCCGCAGAATGGAAATGGTATCTTCCACACTGGGTTGTTTAACGTAAACCTGTTGAAAGCGGCGTTCCAGAGCGGGGTCCTTTTCAATATTTTTGCGATATTCATCCAGGGTTGTTGCCCCAATACAGCGCAGTTCTCCCCTGGCCAACATGGGTTTGAGTAAATTACCCGCATCCATAGACCCTGAGCCTTCCCGACCTCCGGCCCCTACAACGGTGTGAACTTCATCGATGAATAAAATAATTTGTCCATCGGAGTTGGTCACTTCTTTCATTACCGACCGCAGTCTTTCTTCAAATTCCCCCCGATATTTAGCCCCCGCAATTAAACTGCCCATATCTAGGGAAATGAGTTGCCGGTTTTTTAAAGACTCTGGCACATCCCCATTGATAATACGCTGGGCCAAGCCTTCGGCGATCGCCGTTTTACCGACCCCCGGTTCCCCAATTAAGACAGGATTATTTTTGGAACGACGGGAAAGAACCTGTATTACCCGACGAATTTCCTCATCCCGGCCAATAACGGGATCTAATTTGCCCTGGCGGGCCTGTTCCGTCAAGTCCCGGCCATATTTATCCAAGGCCTCGTAGCGTTCTTCCTGGTTGGATTCCGTCACCTTCTGGGAACCTCGAATGGCCTTGATGGCCACTTCCAAATCCTGGGGGTCAAGATTAAACGCCCGTAGGGTTTTGCGCCCCAAGCGGTCATCCTCTCCAAAGCCCACCAGCAAATGTTCAACGGAAATAAATTTATCGTCCCAACTGGCCCGGGCCGCCTCCGCCTTATCCAGCATCACATCTAAACTACGCCCAAGGTAAAGCTGTTCTACATAGGCCTGCTTGGGTTGGCGATTGGTAAAGGATTCCAATTGTTGTTGGAGACTTTCAAGATCCACCGTTGCCCGTTGAAAAATCCGAGGGGCTAAGCCCTTCTCCTGCTCCAGTAGAGCCAGAAGAATATGTTCAACTTCCAAATTCGTATTTTTATAACGACGGGCTACTTCTTGGGATTTAACGATTGCGTCCCAGGCTTGTTCAGTAAATTTAGTTGGATCAGTGGGTTGCATTCAGATCGGCTAAGGATATGGGCAGTGAAAACGGTTCATCTATTGTAAGGGGGGGACTGGAGGTTTTAAAAAATCGTTGAGGGTTCCCCTTGGGTGCTATGGTATGGGGGGAATTTTGCGTTTAACCCTCATTCCTTCCCTTTATGTCAATGGTGATGGTGGTATGAGTTACCAGCGAGTTTTGTTGAAATTGAGCGGTGAAGCTCTAATGGGAGACCTGGGCTACGGTATCGACCCCGCCGTGGTGGGTATGATCGCCCAGGAAATAAAAGATGTTATGCAAGCGGGGGTACAGTTAGCCATCGTGGTAGGGGGCGGTAACATTTTTCGGGGAGTGAAAGCCTCCGCCGCCGGTATGGATCGGGCTACAGCGGACTACATCGGTATGATCGCCACGGTGATGAATGCCATGACTCTCCAGGATGCCCTCGAACAAATGGATATTCCCACCCGGGTCTTGACGGCGATCGCCATGCAGGAAGTGGCGGAACCCTATATCCGTCGGCGGGCCATCCGCCATTTGGAAAAGGGTCGGGTTGTAATTTTTGGAGCTGGTTCGGGTAATCCTTTTTTCACCACCGACACCACCGCCGCTCTCCGGGCCGCGGAAATTGATGCGGAAGTGGTTTTCAAGGCTACTAAGGTGGATGGGGTTTACGATGCAGATCCCAAATTTAACCCCAATGCCCGTCGTTTTAGCACCCTAACCTATAGCCATGTACTCACCGAAGATCTCAAAGTCATGGACAGCACGGCGATCGCCTTATGCAAAGATAATAATATTCCCATTATGATCTTCGACTTGGGGGTTCCCGGTAATATCGTACGGGCCATCAAAGGCGAAGCAGTTGGTACGTTAGTTGGAGAAAATTGTGCAGTTAGCTGAACTCAAAGACCACATGCAAAAAAGTGTTGAAGCGACCCAGAGATCGTTTAACACTATCCGCACAGGGCGGGCCAATGCCTCCCTACTAGACCGGATTAGCGTTGAATATTATGGAGCTGAAACTCCGTTAAAATCCCTGGCTACCATTGGCACCCCCGACGCCAGCACCATCGTGATTCAGCCCTTTGACATGGGCAGTGTTGGCACCATCGAAAAAGGCCATTTCCCTCTCGGATTTAGGGTTGACCCCCAACAATGACGGCAAGGTAATTCGCTTAAATATTCCCCCCCTGACGGCGGAAAGACGCAAAGAGCTGGTAAAAGTAGCGGGGAAATTGGCGGAAGAAGGAAAAGTCGCCATCCGTAATATCCGACGGGATGCGGTGGATGAAGTCAGAAAACAGGAAAAAAATTCCGATATTTCCGAAGACGAAGCTCGGGATTTACAAGAGGAAATCCAGAAGTTGACCGATCAATCCACCAAGCGCATTGACGAATTGTTGGCGGCTAAGGAAAAGGACATCACCACGGTCTAATAATCAATGATCTGAACCCAGGTCAAACCTGTTAGGTACATTGGCCAAAAATCATCCCCCTGTTGCATCCTATGAACTTTGGCTATCTGGTTTTTCTGATCACTTCCGCCGCCATCTACGGCATTTTTGCCCTGGGTTTAAATTTGCAATGGGGCTTTGCTGGGCTAATTAATTTCGGCCATGTGGCTTTTATGACCCTGGGGGCCTACGCCACCACTTTACTAAGTTTGCGGGGCTGGCCCATCCCCCTAGCGGTCTTGGTGGGCATGGGTTTAGCCATGGCATTAGGGTTGCTCATCGGTGCTTCCACCCTCCGGCTGAGGGAAGACTATTTGGCGATCGTTACCATTGGGGTGTCGGAACTGATTCGTCTCATTGCCAACAACGAAGAATGGCTAACCCAAGGCACCTTTGGGGTGCAAAATTTTCCTTGGCCCATGGATTTTAATCCCACATTATTGAGCCGCATTGTTTTCGTCATCTGGCTCACATTACTAGCTATTTATGCCGAAGGCATTCTCATTAAAAGTCTGCTCAGACAGTGGAAAGATGGCAAACGCATCCAAGGAAAAAGCTATCAACCCCGTAAGCCCTGGGCCTTATTGGTGTGGGGACTTATTGCCACAGCGTTAATTTTAACTGCCTATATTCCTGGGGCGGTGTCCCTTTACAACTATTCCGGTAAAGCGGGGTTAATGTTGCTGGCTTTAACCCTATTGGCAATTGTCTATGCCGCTCTGGAATTTTGGGTTCATTCCCCCTGGGGGCGTATTCTCAAGGCGATTCGGGAAGATGAGGAAATTCCCCGGGCCCTGGGCAAAAATGTTTTTTGGTATAAGCTACAAGCTTTCATGGCTGGAGGGGCGATCGCCGGATTGGCGGGGGCGTTTTTTGCCTGGCAATTAACCAGTATTTATCCGAATAATTTTGAAACTCTACTTACTTTTAACGCTTGGATTATCGTAGTGCTAGGGGGGGCAGGAAGTAATGCGGGTACTTTGTTGGGGGCTATTATCTTCTGGGCCTATGATTCCACCACCCGTTTTGTTCTCCCCAATATCAGTTGGCTGGATCAAAGCCAAGCCGGGGCTCTGCGGGTAATGATCATCGGTTTAATCTTAATGGTGCTAATGGTATGGAGACCCCAGGGCATTTTAGGAAAAAAAGAGGAACTAACCCTAGGTCGTTAGATTTTAGATTGACAATGTCGGGGTTGGTCTGGCGATCGCCGCTTCCTGATTAAATTCCACGATTTCTAGCGGCATCAAGAATTGCATTAAGGCATCACGATTTTTCGATTGCCGTTGACTTTTGCTAACACCATATTCTAATTCTGCCACGGTAATGGATGAAATACCCACCTCTGACACCTCCAGGGCTTGAAATTTTGCCAAGACTTGAAGCGGTTTCTTCTTAATGAGATAAATGCAAATATTTGTATCCAGTAAA
>CAVPII010000023.1:0-7742 GCA_963704945.1 uncultured cyanobacterium
ATGATGAAAATAACTAAAATAATATGGCTTAGAGTTTAATCCACTGCATGGACAATGGCAAAGGCGGAAGTGTAACCGTGCAGAAAGGTTTGATTACCCACCTGCCCAATTTCCCCATTGCAGAAAAAGCCCCCCACCGGCACACCGGGGAAAAATTTCCGGAGGGTTTGACTATCAAAATCTTGCAGACCATATAGCCCATAGCCCCGCCCTAAACAGGAAAACATCAACGCTCCGATCGCCTTGGGGGAAGACTGCTCACCTAAATCCATGGTGTAATGGCGCAGTAGTAATTGCAAGTCATCCGCCGAAGTTTCCCCATCCCGCAAATGGAACTGTAGTCTTTGCCCCTTTCTGACCCGATCCCCAATGGCGATCGCCCCCTGACGGGGATCTACCCCCAAAAGATTACGAATTAGAAAATCCCCCGGTTGCAAAGTCAACTTAAATTCATCGTTGGCCACCCCCACAAACAAAGAACTTTGGGCTAATTCCTGATCTTTTGCACTGAGGGTGGGAATAAGATTTTGCAATCTTGCCAAGGGGGTTTCCAGCAAAACCTCGTCATTGTCTGGATCCCGTCGCTCGATTTCCGTAATAATATTGCGTTCCCCCTGACTGACCAGGAAAGGTTCACCAATGGGACGACAGCCCTGGGCCACCACGCTTCCCAAACGAATATCCCCACTCAGGGCCACCCCAATGAAACCATCTTCGTAACGGCCGCCGGAAAATTGAGCAGATTGCAAAAATAAACTTCCTGCCATAGAGCCATTTTCCCCACTGGCTAAGCCCCCCACTTTCGTGGCCTGGGGATAGGCAAAATCTAAGCCTGCCAAAAAATCGGTGATGCCCCCCGCCATGGGATCGGCAAGGATAATAAAATCAGGATTAGTACTTGGATCTACCCCGATTAAATCTATCCAAGCCTGGGGCGGTGAGTCTAAATCCGGTAATGTTTTGGTCTGTACCCAGAAGGGAGTAATGGTCACCCCCGGCAGTTGGGCCACAGTTAAACTCAGGGCTACTTCCCCTTCCACTTCCCTCACTCGGTCGGAGTCTTCCATGCCGACAATGCCGCCCCCTAGGCAACCAATCAAATTGGCCACGTCCAATTTTTCCTGCAACAAAGGCATTAGCCGGGCCGCATCGCTGGCAAAGCTAGAGGAAAGGAAAATAATCCCCAAGTCCCCGCCCCCGTCAACTGATCCCGCACCTTGGCGATCGCCTCATCCAATGCCCCCTCCAGGGATGGCCGGGTAGAAAGGGCATTGATCCACCGCAAAGAATGTGTCATGGCAAAAAAATTAATTGGATACTCGGCCGACTCCCCAAGGTTGCTGAAAACCCTGCTCAAAATACCATCGTAACTTCTCCCATGGTAAGTGAAGCATAGTGTCAATTTGCTATCTTCTAAGTAATCCAAAAAATTTTTACAACTCCCCTAACCAATGTCGGAACTTAGCCTGGCCCATCAGGATTCTCCCGTTGACGACCTCGAACAGTTATTAGCAATTCTGCCCGGGCCGATTCAGGCAATCCTGGCAGACCATCCGCAAAAACAACAGTTGGTGGAAGTGGTAATGGATTTAGGACGTTTACCGGAGGCCCGCTTCCCCAACACAGCGGTTTACCTAGGGGAAACACCGATCGCCAAAGCAGACTTGCAGTACGCCATCGACCGGGTGGGGCTATTTAGTACAGATAACCGGGCCGGCATTGAAAGAACTTTGCACCGTATTAGTGCTATCCGTAACCGTACCAATGAAATTATCGGATTGACCTGTCGGGTGGGGCGGGCCATTTTTGGCACCATTAGCCTTATTCAAGATTTGGTGGAAACAGGGGAATCCTTGCTACTCCTTGGTCGGCCGGGGGTGGGAAAAACCACCGCTTTGCGGGAAATTGCGCGGGTTTTGGCCGATGATCTCCATAAACGGGTGGTAATTATCGACACTTCCAATGAAATTGCCGGAGACGGAGATATTCCCCATCCGGCGATCGGTCGGGCCCGGAGGATGCAGGTGGCCAGGCCAGAGTTGCAACACCAGGTAATGATCGAGGCGGTGGAAAACCATATGCCGGAGGTTATTGTCATTGATGAAATTGGTACAGAATTAGAAGCTCTAGCGGCCAGAACCATCGCTGAACGGGGGGTGCAACTGGTGGGAACGGCCCACGGTAATCGCCTGGAAAATTTAATTAAAAATCCCACCCTATCGGATTTAGTGGGGGGCATCCAAGCAGTCACGTTGGGGGATGAGGAGGCCCGACGGCGGGGTTCCCAAAAAACTGTGTTGGAACGGAAAGCTCCCCCCACCTTTTCCATGGGGGTGGAAATGTTAGAACGACAAAAATGGATTATCCACAGTGACGTAGCCCTCACCATTGACAATCTGTTGCGGGGTCGGCCGCCGGTGGAGCAATTGCGCTACATCGACGACCAAGGAGAATTAAAAATAGATGTGGTGGAACAGAATACCCAGGAACGAACGCCCCAGCCGCCCCCCTATTTTGCCCTCGGATTAAGGGACAATAGCCCTGCCCCGGAACGACCCTCCGGTTTACGTTCCACCGGCCGCATGAAACCCCTGGCCCCATCAACGGCAACCCGGATCAACTGCGGGACTTTGAAAGATTACTGGAACAATCCTGGCAACAATGGGAAGGGGAAGCCAAAGTGCGGGTTCCGGGGCCCAATGGGGAAGATCTGCCGGTTTACGTCTATCCCTACGGTATTGGGCGATCGCAGTTGGAACAGGTAATTGAAATTTTGCAATTGCCCGTGGCCATTACTAAGGATTTACACCAAGCCGATGCGGTGTTGGCTCTGCGTTCCCATGTCAAGGGCAACCAAAAGCTACGACAGATGGCCAAGGGAATTCAAGTGCCTATCTATGGGGTCAAATCCAACACCATTCCCCAAATTAGCCGCACCCTCAAGCGGATTTTGGGCATGGACGAACTCCACAAAGACGAAACGGCGGATCTCCGTTTATTTACCCGCAGTGGTAGTAACGATGAGTTGGAAGCGTTGGAGGAAGCCAGGTTAGCGGTGGAGCAAATTGTTATTCCCACGGGTCAGCCGGTGGAATTGTTACCCCGATCGCCCCATGTGCGGAAGATGCAACATGAATTGGTGGAACATTACCGTTTACAATCCGACAGTTTTGGCGACGAACCCAACCGCCGCCTTAGGATTTACCCCGCTTAATATTGGGACAATTGATCTCTGGCTATTTTTTTAAGGAATTTTTGTTATGCACCACCCCCTTAGTCGTCAAGGTATGGAGCAATTCTTTCTCTGTTCGGATGCAGGGTAAAATTAAGATCAAACCCTTGACTATGGAATTTTTTGATCCTTGGCAAGTTTCCAGATTCAATAAAATACCCCCCTGAATGATCAGGCTTTTAAACCCATTGTTGCAATGATTTCTACCTAATTTTGTTAGGATAAAAGAATAAACTTATTTTTCTGTCAAAAAGACATTGCTATTTTTAGTTGGGTTAAAAGCCAATCACCTGACATTTTCTTTTTAAATCTGACCCAGGAACATGGTGGTCGAACTTGATAGATATATGTTTACCGTAAGGGCAGGAGATTTAATTAAGACCTTGATCTATATCCTTGCCAAGTTTTGGTAGTTATTGGACTCCATCACAGCTTTTATCTGAGCGAGTTCTTTTTTTGAATCCTGAAATGCTTACACACCAGAGGATTTTCATGGCTTGTTAGACCGATAGCCCTATTTGGTTGTCTTTTCTATTGGTTAAATCCTTTGGCCCGATCCTTGATGGCTTTTAAAAATGAACCGTAATAGCTCCCTAGAAGATTTCCTCCGCAATGTTATTAATAAGTTTCACCGAGCTTTGACGTTGCAAGAAACCCTCCAGGTAATTGTGGGGGAGGCCCGTTTGTTCCTAGGGGTAGATAGGGTAAAAATTTACCAGTTTGCCAAGGATGGTAGTGGGGAAGTGATTGCGGAGGCCGTGGACAAAAGGGCCTTGCCGTCCCTTTTAGGGCTACATTTTCCCAGTAGCGATATCCCTCCCCATTCCCGGGAAGAGTTAGGTAACCAGGAAAAGATCATTGCAGTTGATGTATCCTATCGCAGAAAAAAGCTCCACAATTTTTCTGGCAAAATAGACACGTTTGATGAACCCAATAGCAATTATTTGACTGTGGACGATTGCCATATCCAATACTTATTGGCCATGGGGGTTTTATCTTCCCTGACGGTGCCGGTGATACAGGATCAGAAATTGTGGGGAATTATGGCAATACACCACAGTCGTCCCCGGCGCTTTACGGATCAAGAATGGGAAACTTTAGCCCTTCTAAGCAAGGAAGTTTCCCTGGCCATTACCCAAGCCCAGCTAACTCAGCAGGTTAACCAACAACAAATTCAAGAATCCCTGGTACAGCGCCTCGATAGAATTATTGCCCACCATGGCGATCGCCCGGAGGCCTGGCATTCTGTCCTGGCAACGGTGGGGGAAGCAATGGAAGCGGACGGGGGAATTTTACACATAGCCCCGGATTTAACTGGCTCCTTGGCCCGTTACCACCAGTGGAATTTAAACTTCCATTGGGGAGAGTTGTTAGAAGAACCATTCTGGCAGGAATTAATGCGGGATTATCCCCAGCAAAAAAAGTCCGATCCCCAGCGGGAGGTGCAGTCCACCTGGGAAAGGCCGAAACCCCTCTCCTCCTTGATGCCCTTAGCTCCCATCAACTGTGTGCCCAAGGCCTACACCCTCAAAGATTTAGAGCAGAGACCAGATTGGCCTGGGGAAGGGACGCCATTTGGTTCAGAAAATTTCCAGTCTTTCCTGGTGGTGCCTCTGTCCGCAGATCAACAGTGGGTTGGGGCTTTAATCCTACTGCGGCGGGAGAAATCCTTTGTCAAATATTGGGCCGGCAAACGGGAAACAGATACTAGAAATTTAATGCCCCGGCTTTCCTTTGAGGCCTGGGAAGAAACCCAAAAATTAGTCCCTACCTGGAAAAAAAAGGAGCGAAAATTGGCCCAGGTGGCGGGCACCCAAATTTATATGGCCATAACGCAACAGTTTGTTACCCGCCTCATTACCCAACAGACTGCCTACGATCCCCTTACCCAATTGCCCAATTGGATTATTTTCAACCGCCAATTGACCCTGGCCCTGCTAGATGCCCTCTATGAAGGGAAAATGGTGGGGGTTTTGGTGATAGCGATGGATCGCTTTAAGCGCATTAATGAAAGCTTTGGCCATAAGGTCGGGGACGGACTGTTACAAGAAGTGACCGATCGCCTCAATCAAAAAATCAGTCAGCTTTCCCAATACAATCCCCTCCTATCCCGTTGGCATGGGGACGGGTTTACGATTTTGCTAACCAATATTAACGATAACCAGGAAATGGTTCCTCTCTGTGAACAACTGCTGGGATGTTTCCAGGAACCATTTTTCCTGCAGGGACAACCGGTTTATCTCACCGCTAGTATTGGTATTAGCACTGCCCCCTATGATGGAGAAACCGCCGAAGCCCTATTAAAGTTTGCGGAAATTGCCCTCACCCGGGCCAAATGTCAGGGTAAAAATACTTACCATTTCTACCGGGCCCAGGATACGGTTCCCATGCTCGATCGCCTAGGCCTGGAGTCGGATTTACGGCAAGCTTTAGCAAGGGATGAGTTTGTACTCTATTTTCAACCCCAGGTGGCCTTGGATACGGGGAAATTGGTGGGGCTAGAGGCCCTGATCCGTTGGCAACATCCCCGCCTGGGGCAAGTCTCCCCCGGTGTTTTCATTCCCCTGGCGGAAGAGTTAGGCGTAATTAATCGCCTGGGGCAATGGGTTTTGGAAACAGCCTGTGAAGCCCACCAGCATTTTTATCAAGAAACAGGGCGACGGCTACGCATGGCCGTCAATATTTCCGCCCGGCAGTTACAGGACGATAAATGGTTAGATTCGGTTCTGGATTGTCTACAAAAGACTGGCATTCCCCCGGAAGACCTAGAACTGGAGATTACCGAAAGTTTAATGATGGAAGATGTGAAGGGGACAGTGGCCCTGCTCCATAGTCTCCGCGAAGAAGGGGTGCAGGTGGCGATCGATGATTTTGGTACGGGCTATTCTTCCCTAAGCATTCTCAAACAATTACCCATCCACCGGCTAAAAATTGATAAATCCTTTGTGGATGATTTGCTCAGTGAAGGGACGGACACCGCCATTATTCAATACGTGATCGATTTGGCCAAAGCCTTAAATTTAGAAATTGTGGCGGAGGGTATTGAGTCGGAAGCCCAACTACAACGGCTCCGGGAAATGGGTTGTCACCTAGGCCAGGGTTATTTTCTCACCCGACCTTTGCCGGCGGAGGCAATAATGACTTACTTGTTCTATCCGCAAATTTTAGATTTTGGTCCCACTCCCCCACCCCCCGCTTCCCTAAATAAATCTGGGGCATCGAACCAAAACACCAAGGAATCAGAATATCCCCCCCTCCCCCCATCTTTAAATCGGGAAAATCCCTGGACGGAAAAACTCCATGATTATGTGTTGCTTAAGGAGCGGTTACAGCATCGGAACGTCAAGGAGAAGTTAGTACTAAAAATTGCCAATAAAATCCGGGCTTCCTTGAATATCAATGATATTTTGGATTCCACCGTCACTGAAGTAAGGCAATTTTTAAACACTGACCGGGTGGTGTTGTTTAAATTTAATTCCCAGTGGTCAGGGCGGGTGGTGATGGAGTCCCACAATAGTTCTTGTGAGGCGATTATCAACGAAGAGATTGACGATCCTTGTTTCAAAGGTCGTTACCTGCGCCTCTACCGGGAAGGGCGGGTGCGGGCGATTTCCGACATTGACCAAGCAAATTTGGCGGATTGCCATCGGGATTTACTCCGCCATTACCAAGTCCGGGCGAATTTGGTTGTGCCGGTGGTTTTTAACGATAATCTTTGGGGTTTGTTGATTGCCCACGAGTGTAAGGCTTCCCGCCATTGGCAGGAGGATGATATGCAATTGTTGATGGAATTGGCTACCCAGGTGGCGATCGCCATTCACCAGGGAGAACTGTACGAACAACTAGAAACCAGCAATATCAAACTGCAACAATTGTCTTCCTTGGATGCCCTGACCCAGGTGGGCAACCGTTATCTGTTCAATACAATCTTAGAAAAGGAGTGGCGGCGACTACAACGGTCAGAGGAAGAAATAGCCCTGTTACTCTGTGACGTGGATTTTTTCAAAGGTTTTAATGACAACTATGGTCACCCCGCTGGCGATCGATGTTTAAAACAAATGGCCGATGCCATGGCAAGGGTGGTGAAGAGGCCCACGGACTTAGTCGCTCGCTATGGGGGGGAAGAGTTTGCCATAATTTTGTCCCAAACTTCCCAGGCCGGGGCCATCTACATTGCCAAGAATTTACAGAAGGAAATTGAGAAGCTGGGCATTCCCCACAGCGTTTCCAACACTGGTTACGTTACCCTCAGTATTGGCATTGTGGTTTATCAGCCCGATCGCCACAGTTCTCCAGCGGCTTTGATTCAAGCGGCGGACATTGCCCTTTATCAAGCGAAGGAGAAGGGTCGCAACCAATGGCAAATTTATCGGGAACCCACTTTGCCCATCGTTCCCCCAGGGGATGTTCACTAAGACCTCCCTTGATGCTCCAACTATGGGGATAATCTAGCTCAAAGACCCCATCTTGCCAGAGCTTTAGGGAGCACCATACTTTACTTTCTAAAGGT
>CAVPII010000024.1:0-158256 GCA_963704945.1 uncultured cyanobacterium
TTACCAAGCAGTTAAAGACATTGAGGGCATTGAAATCGTTGATCCCCGACCCTACGCCGTACCGGAAATTGCCGCTGTTTACGCTAAATTTCCCCATCTAACCAAGATTTTGCCCGCCATGGGCTACTTTCCCGCCCAATTACAAGCTTTGGCAGATACTTTGAACGCCGCCGATGTTGATGTGGTGGTGTCGGGAACCCCTAGCGATCTCAGCCATTTGATTCAACTGAATAAACCTTTGGTGCGGGTTTTTTATGATTATGCCGAAGCCGATGACCCTGGTTTAGGTGATCTTGTTGACAATTTTTTAGCCCAGCGGGGTTTAGGAGGAAAAAGCCATGAATCTTCCTAAAAATACAAAGCCCATTGTCATTGCCCTGGGAGGAAATGCCTTACTACAACGGGGTCAACCCCCCGAAGCGGAATTACAGAAAAAGAATATCCAAACCGCCGCCCTGGCGATCGCCAAAGTTGCAGAACATTATCCCGTAGTAGTCACCCATGGTAACGGCCCCCAGGTGGGGCTACTGGCTTTGCAAGGGGAATGTGAAAAATCCTGTAAACCCTATCCCCTCGATGTATTAGGAGCCGAAACAGAAGGAATGATCGGCTACCTATTGGAGCAGGAATTACGAAACCAGTTACCGGGTCGAGATGTGGTGACGTTGTTAACCCAAATCACTGTTGATCCCCAGGATCCTGCTTTTCTTAAACCCACCAAACCCATTGGCCCGGTTTATACCCTAGAGCAAGCCCAACAATTGGCCCAGGAACGGGGTTGGGCGATCGCCGCCGATGGCCAAGGTTATCGCCGGGTGGTGGCTTCCCCGAAACCAGAAAGGATCATTGAGTTACCCACCATTCAACTATTGGTGAACAGCGGTGCATTGGTGGTTTGTGCCGGGGGCGGTGGCATTCCCGTGGTGATTAATGAAGCCGGGGGATTACAGGGAGTAGAAGCGGTAATTGATAAAGATCTAGCCGCCGCCCTGTTGGCAGAAAACCTCCAAGCCCAGGGATTATTGCTCCTCACCGACACCGATGGAGTCTATGAAAGTTGGGGCACAAACTACGCCCACCGTTTTGACCAAACCACTCCCAAAAATCTCCGCCGTTACCGTTTTGCGGAAGGTTCCATGGGGCCAAAAGTGGAGGCGGCCTGTCGCTTTGTGGAAAGAACTGGACAATGGTGTGGCATTGGCCAACTCGATCAAGCCCTGGCGATTATTAACCGGGAAGGAGGCACTGTGATTAGCGGTTAGACATTTCCAAAAAAGTTAAGTTTAAGGCAGGAATTTGGATTGAGAGACCTAACCCATGGAATACGCCTTAATTGAACTGGATTGGGGCGACATTGGTTGGATGCTGGGGCTCCTGGGAGCGGCGATCGCCTTGCCTCGAAGTTTCGGTCAATATACTGAGAAGTTATACAAGGTATAATTATTAATCAAAAGATAACCGAGAATAACAATCATGGATATTCCCCTCAGAAGATGGGGTAATAGCTTAGGACTTCGCATACCCCACAAATTAGTCGAAAGCCTAGCCTGGGATGAAACTTGCGTCGTCGAAGTACACGAAATTGAGCAAACCCTCGTAATTCGTAAAAAAACAGCTCCTCTGGATCTTGATCAGCTCCTAGCCAGTATTCCCCCTGATTTTCAGTATCCCGATGACATACGAGACTTTGTGGATAGTCCGGTTATTGGACAGGAGATGTTGTGACAGAACTGATTTATCCACAACGGGGTGAAGTGATTCGCATTCATCTCAATCCCACCCAGGGCCGTGAACAAATGGGGGAAGCTCGTCCTTGTCTGGTTCTTAGTCATGCCACTTTTAATCAGGCTCGAAGCGGCATCGTTATTGTCTCCCCCATTACCAGTACGATTAAGCCAGAAGTGAGAACCCTGATCCCCATCCCCCCAGGGCATAAAATAATGGGCTCTGTGATTGCTGAACAAATTCGTACCTTGGATTTAAGCCAACGGTGGTGGATAAGTACAGAAGAAATCCTCCCAATGGAATTTATCGAGCAAGTTTTGGAGGTCTTACTGGTGATTATTTCCTAGCCTGAAAAATTGAGAGATCATTGATTATGGGAGTTATTTGGGAATGGCTAGACAGACGACTTTGGATAATATCGGATGCTGTTTTTTTATCAGATGGGACAACAAATGAGGTCATTTTCTACCTGACTATATCTAGTCAAATTTTATCTTGAAACTGAGGAACTTAACCCATGGAATACGCCTTAATTGAACTGGATTGGGGCGACATTGGTTGGATGCTGGGGCTCCTGGGGGCGGCGATCGCCCTTTTGCAGTGGCAGGGACTAAATCTAACGGGGCAATTGCTCTGGGCCGGGGGGCGCACCATTCTGCAACTAATTATGGTGGGCTACTTTTTAGCGGTGGTTTTTTCCCTAGATAATGCCTGGGCCGTATTAATTGTGCTGGCTATCATGCTCACCATCGCCGCCGTTGTGGCCAAAAATCGCATTAATCCTAAAAGTAACTCCCTATTCGGTTGGCTGTGGCTTTCCCTAGGAGCTAGCACCGCCATTAGTTTAGGCTATGCCCTGGTGGTGATTATCCAGCCCCCCCAATGGTATTCTCCTCAATATTTAATTCCCCTCACCGGCATGATCTTGGGTAACAGCATGAACGGTGCTTCCCTGGCCGGAGAACGTTTAGCCAGTGCCATCAAACAGAATCCCCAGGAAATTGAAACCCATCTTTGCCTAGGGGCTACCCCTGGCCAGGCGATCGCCGGTCATCGTAGGGCGGCCATTCGAGCTAGTTTAATCCCCACCATTAACCAAATGATGGTGGTGGGGTTGGTGAGTTTACCGGGAATGCTGACGGGGCAAGTATTAGCCGGGGGCGATCCCCTCAACGCTTCGGTATATCAAATTCTGATCATGTTTTTAATTTTGTTGACCAATGCCCTTAGTTCCATTGCCGTCACCGCCGCCGTTTATCGCCAACATTTTAACCAGCAACAACAATTAGTTTTTTAATTGCCAATTTTAAGATTTTAAGAGCGTGTTTAAAAATCCCCCATGACTACCAAAGTTGGGGGGAAAACTAGATCCAAGTTCCCCAGTATTATCGGAGCTTTAGTAGGGCGATTTAGGAGGCAGGCTAAAACTTTACAAAGACGCCCTAAAGTTTTGACCTTTCGCCCTTAACGGGGAACAGCGGTTTGCTCGACAATGGCAGTGATTACACTATCAATCCCTACCCCGTCCAACTGGGACTCTGGCCGCAGAATTAAACGGTGCCGTAACAGGGCCGGGGCTACGGTTTTAAGGTTATCTGGCAGTAAATATTTTTGTCCGTTTAACCAAGCATCGGCCTTGGCCGCCTGAAGCCATCTCAGCATTGCCCGGGGGGATGCCCCAATTAAGATGTCGGGATGGTGTCGAGTTTTTTCCGTCAGGGCCAAAAGATAGTCCAACAGTTTTTCATCCACTGTTATTGCCTGTACCGATCGCCGACTGTCCAAA
Source organism: uncultured cyanobacterium (assembly GCA_963704945.1). Taxonomy (GTDB): domain Bacteria; phylum Cyanobacteriota; class Cyanobacteriia; order Cyanobacteriales; family Microcystaceae; genus Synechocystis. The sequence goes on from CAVPII010000024.1 coordinate 3,512, forward strand.
ATTTCTTCAACGCTGGCGATCGCCGTTAACTTTTCTAAATCCTGCCGTTGGGCTTGGAACCCCCGTTGAAAATTAACTAATATTTCCTTAGCCGCTTCCGGGGAAGGATAGTCCACCACCAACTTGAATAGAAAACGGTCTAACTGGGCTTCCGGGAGAGGATAGGTGCCTTCAAATTCCAAAGGGTTTTGGGTTGCCACCACCCAGAACAGGGGCGGCAGGGGATAGGTTTGGCCATCTAAAGTAACCTGTTGTTCCTCCATGGCTTCCAATAAAGCGGACTGGGTTTTGGGAGGAGTACGGTTAATTTCATCCGCCAGCAGAATTTCCGTAAATACCGGGCCTTTTTTGAGGCTAAAGGCCTGTTGATTAAAATCGAACACATTTACGCCCACCATGTCCGAAGGCAACATATCCGGCGTTAGTTGCACCCGACGAAATTGGGATTGGATAAACTGGGCTAGGAGTTTTACCAACAGGGTTTTACCCGTACCCGGAACCCCTTCAATGATTACATGGCCCCCCGTCAGTAGAGCCACCAAAAGTTCGTGGATAAGGGGCTGTTGGCCAACGAGAAATTTATTTAAATTGGCCTGGAGTTCGTTGAACAGGGGACGAGTCATAGGGTTTTTAGCAGGTTGGGAAAAGGTTTGCCCTTCAATGATTGGGGGGCAGTTGGGCCTGGAGTTGTTGCCATTGTTTTAACCATAACCGTAAGTCATTCTCATTTTTGGGCAATTTACTGGGGTCAACCAGTTTTGCCAAGGTTTGTTTTAAAGTTACGATTTGATCCGGTTCGTTGGAAGAATTTTGGGGATTCCCCAGAGTATCTAACTCCCCTAATTTTCTCGTCAAGGTGGGCATTTCGCTGTGGAGAAATTGTTGTACCACAAATTGGGGGCGATCGCCTTTTTCCAGCACTTGGGCCAGGGCGTTGATGTGGGCTTGGTTATTGTTAACAGTGGGGATTAATGGTTCCTGGGGACGGCCAAAACGACGATTCCCTCCAATGATTAGGAAAACCGTGAGAATAATCAACTGCACAAACAAGGGCAATAGGGGAGTGCGGCGCAGATAAACCCACACCGATTCCAAGGCTTCTTCCTTGAGGGTTTCTGAATCCTTGTAACCATGCAAATATTCATCCACCCAGAGTTGACGGGTTCCTTCCATCATCAGGGATTGGAGCAGGGCAAAGTTGGCTTCATTATCCTGAAAGGCATTGGCCGCCAAAAAAGGGGTCACCACCCATATAATTTCCCCTTGTCCTACTTTTTCCCGCCAGATTAGGGTTCCGTATCGATCGGCTAAAATTTTTTCCGTGGTATTTAGAGATCTGCCGGCGGCCTTGAATTTTAATCGGCCCATGGTCACTCTCCACCGTTTGATTAAAGGAAGCAGCGGTTAATGGAGCCCAGCGTCCCAAGTACAATAAACGATTGCCCTGGCCCACCCATTTGTACTCATCGGCACTGATATACTTCCTATTGTCATAACCAGTATTGTTCACCATGCCCTCGGGATCAACCTTCAGTAATGTGGCCGGGGCTGACAAAGTGGTTAGTTTTTCCGCCGGTTTACGCCACCGTTCCACAGGGGTTTTTACTTCGGCCATCCACTGCCACCAGGCTCCATAGCCCCCTGGAGCACTGCTATAGGTGGATCCCTGGAGATGGGACGCCCTCCCCGGTATGACAAGGAAAAAAGCCCCCAGGGCCACCACGGCGATCGCCAGAAGGATCAGTAGGTTGCGTCGGGATTTAAACACCATGGGAAAAATGGGTGGGGTAGTTTAGGGGAATTTAACTAAAATGTTGCGGAATTTCCCTTCCTCGCTTTTGCAGGAAGGAGTAGTTCACCTTAGAAACCAGTTTCACCGGCAAGGATTTGCTCAGAACTTTTTGGCAATTCTCCAACTTTTTTAATGGGGTGGAGCAAACTGGCAACAGTACGACCCGCTTTACCTTTTGCTATGGCTGACTTCATTAATAATAATGGGATTCTATGCCCAAAACCCATTTTTTTGATGATCACCATAAAGGGCAATTATAGTTAAAATCAACTTAATTATATTAGATAGATAGCACTACCTAGGGACATATCAATAATGCCCATAATTTCTGCCCATTTTAGGATCAAAGGAAGAGCCTCAAAGCCAAGGATGAACTAGCTTGAAATCCTTCGATAGAGGGATTTTGATATAGGCGGATTTGATATTATGGGACTCTGTGCAATTTTTTGCCATTGTCCCTATTCCTTCACCCTATGCGATCGCCACTCTCTCATCGTGCTTTTCCTGGAAAATCTTTACGCCTTGGACTGATGGGGGTGGTACTGCTGGGACTAAACCAAGGTTTAATCGGTTGTGCCGCCAGTAAAGCGGATCAATGTAAACAGTTAATCTTGATTACTAAACAAATGGCCGAACAGGGCGGCCAGTATAAAGACACCGCCGAAACGGAAAGTGTGCTCAAGATCGCCGATGCTTTTGAAAAAATGGCAGACAGGACAGAACGGCTTAATCTACAAGACCCAACCCTAGCGAATTATCAAGCAGAGCTGGTAAATATTTACCGGGGCAACGCCGAAGCCACCCGTAACATGGTTAATGCCTTGGCAAGCAAAGATATTCTGACCGCCCAGTTAGCCCAAGAACAAGTACAAACCATTGGCAAACAGGAACAGCAGGTGAATACCAACATTAACATCCATTGCCAAAATCCTTAATTTGCTCAAGTTTTAAGTGCTTTTGTGCGAAAGAGCCTGTTTGCGAAGTTTTAGTTCGCCCCCTAAATATCCTCACTAAAGCTCCGGCGATACTGGGGGACTTGTGTCTAGTCTTCCCCCAAACTTGGGGAGTCAGGGGGGCTTTTTAAACACACTCTAAAAATATTTTACTGACAACAAGTTTTCTTGTTCTAGGTGTTTAGTTTGATGGCGTTGATTTTTCCGTTGCTGTAGAAGTTAGGATTTTGCAACATTTAGTTAAGAGTTCATAACAAACGTTTTTTGCTTGGTAGGATTTAGTCCTTGGGCAAGGATGACTTGTCATAGGCTAACTTCTCCCATTTCTTCTTAACATGACTCCCTCTTCTCCCCCTCCCCAACCTGCGGCTAACGTTAAGTTTGTCATCTTGATTTCGGGGGTAGCGGCCCTAGGGGGGTTCCTGTTTGGCTTTGACACAGCGGTAATTAACGGCGCAGTGGCGGCTCTGCAAAAACATTTCCAGACCGATAGTCTTTTAACTGGCTTATCGGTATCTTTGGCCCTGTTGGGATCGGCATTGGGGGCCTTTGCCGCTGGACCGATCGCCGATCGCCATGGGCGGGTCAAAACAATGATTTTAGCGGCGACCCTTTTTACCCTCAGTTCCATCGGATCGGCCTTACCTTTTACCATTTGGGACTTTATTTTCTGGCGATTATTGGGGGGCATTGGGGTGGGGGCCGCCAGTGTGATTGCCCCGGCCTACATTGCGGAAGTATCACCGGCCCATCTGCGGGGACGCTTAGGTTCTTTGCAACAGTTGGCCATTGTCTCCGGTATTTTTATTGCCCTGTTGAGTAATTGGTTCATCGCTTTGCTGGCGGGGGGATCGGCGGAAAATATCTGGTTATTTGGCGCGGCGGCCTGGCGTTGGATGTTCTTGACGGAGTTAATTCCCGCTTTGCTTTACGGCATTTGTGCTTTCCTGATTCCCGAATCCCCCCGTTATTTGATGGCCCTGGGGCAGGAGGAAAAAGCAGCAGCTATTTTGCGGAAAGTGGAAGGGGGGGACGTGGCCGCCGCATTGAAGAAATTCGGAAAACAGTCAACCTAGACCATAAACCCCGCTTTAGCGATCTGCTCAGTCGTCGGGGCGGATTATTACCCATTGTCTGGATTGGCATGGGGCTGTCGGCACTGCAACAGTTTGTTGGCATTAACGTTATTTTCTATTACAGCAGTGTGCTCTGGCGATCGGTGGGTTTTACCGAAGAAAAATCTTTGTTGATCACCGTGATTACTGGTTTTATTAATATTCTCACCACCCTAGTGGCGATCGCCTTTGTAGATCGTTTTGGGCGCAAACCCTTGTTATTAATGGGATCCATTGGTATGACCATTACCCTAGGCATCCTCTCGGTGGTCTTTGGGGGGGCAACGGTGGTCAATGGACAACCGACCCTGACTGGCACTGCCGGGATAATTGCCCTGGTGACGGCTAATCTGTATGTGTTCAGTTTTGGTTTTTCCTGGGGGCCCATCGTTTGGGTGTTACTGGGGGAAATGTTTAACAACAAAATTCGGGCGGCGGCCCTATCGGTGGCGGCGGGGGTACAGTGGATTGCCAACTTTATTATTTCCACCACTTTTCCCCCCCTGCTGGATACGGTGGGTTTAGGGCCAGCCTATGGTCTTTACGGCACTTCAGCGGCCATTTCCATTTTCTTTATCTGGTTTTTCGTTAAGGAAACTAAGGGCAAAACCCTTGAGCAAATGTAGTTAATTTCTCAATTCTTTTGTCACAAAAAGTCAGCTAATTTTTTAACGGGGAGGATATCAAGTTGTCATTAGCAAGATCGACTAAATCCATTGGCTTTGCTTGGGCGTTGGCGATCGCCGGTGGTATGACAGTGACGTTACCCAGTTATGCCCAAACTGCTCCTGTGACTGAGCCCTTTGCCCCGGTCAACCGTTATCAGTTAGGCGGGGATACTTCTGGAAAAGTAGTCAATCAAATCACCTCCGTGGCGGAATTGCGGGATGTGCAACCCAGTGATTGGGCCTTTGCCGCTCTGCAGGAGTTGGTGGAACGTTACGGTTGTCTAGGGGGTTATCCAGACCGCACCTACCGTGGCGATCGCCCCCTTAGCCGTTACGAATTTGCGGCGGGTTTAAATGCTTGTTTGGGTACCATGGAGCAACTTTTGCAGGAAAACGTCTCCGTGGCCCAGGCAGATTTAGACTTACTCAAAAAATTAGCCCAGGATTTCCAAGGGGAGCTAAAACAATTAGCAGTTAGGGTCGATAACCTGGCCACCCGCACCGCTTTTTTAGAAGACCATCAATTTTCCACCACCACTAAGCTTTACGGCCAAACCATTGTTTCCTTCGATGACGTCTTTGGCGATCGGGTAGGGGGCAACAGTAATCAATTTCAACCCCAGCTAGCCTATCGGGTTCGCTTTAACCTAGAAACCAGTTTCACCGGCAAGGATTTGCTCAGAACTCGTTTGCAATTCTCCAACTTCTTCAACGGAGTGGCGCAAACTGGCACTAATATGACCCGCTTTAACTATGACGATAATTCCAACAATAACGTGGAGGTTACCCATCTTTGGTACCGTACTCCCCTGACGGATAATTTAACCCTGCGCCTGGGTTCCGTGGGGGTAGGCTACACAGACTTGGTGGATACATTAACGCCCCCCACCATTGCCGACGATGCCCTGGGGATTCCTTCCCGCTTTGGGGAGTATGACCCAATTTACCGCCGGGGAGGGGGAGGGGCTGGCCTGAATTGGCAAATAACTCCGGCCCTACAACTGAGTGTGGGTTACTTAGCCACCAATCCCAACGATCCCGACAGTGGCAATGGCCTTTTCAATGGTGGTTACCACGCCCTTGGTCAGTTAGCCTACCAAACCGCCGATGGGGGTATTGGTTTCACCTATTCCCGTTCCTATTTCCCCGCTGGCGATACAGACTTAACAGCGGGCACCGGTAGCTTCCTGGCTGTTCAACCCTTTGGAGAGGCGATCGCCACGGCGGGGAATTTTTATACATTGCAAGGTTATTACCGCATCAGTCCCCATGTGCAAATCCACGGCTGGGGCGGTTATGTGGATGCCCAGGCCCAGGGGGGAGGATGGAGTAACCTAGCCGATGGAGTGGGGGGCACGGTGTCGAGGGAAGTGTCCTGGAATCGTTCCGCCATTTGGTATGGTCTAGTGGGCATTAGTTTCCCCGATGTGGGGGGAGAAGGTAATTTACCGGGCATTGCGATAGGGATTCCCCCCACGGTCACCGCTAGCAACCTATCTGGAGCAGTAGGACAAACCACTCCCTACCACCTCGAAGCGTTTTACCGCATTCAAATTAATGACAATATTGCCATCACCCCCGGATTTTGGGTGGTGCTCAACCCCGAAGCCAACAGTAGTAATGCAACCCAATATGTAGGGCATATACGTACTAGCTTCTTGTTCTGATCCACTGTACCTTTTGCTGCAGATTCCACGGAGGTTTGTTATCCCCAACCTTAGAGATGCGAAAATGGAAATATTGAACAGAGCATAATCCTCCAGCAGACCATGACCACCACCCCGCCTGTCCTCAGCGGCACCGAAATTCGTCAACAATTTTTAAACTTCTTTGCCGATCGCCAGCATCAGATTTTACCCAGTGCGTCCCTGGTGCCGGAGGATCCCACCGTATTGTTGACCATTGCGGGGATGTTACCGTTTAAGCCAATTTTTTTGGGACAGAAACCTGCGGATTTTCCCCGGGCCACCACTTCCCAGAAATGTATCCGCACCAATGACATCGAAAATGTCGGTCGCACCGCCCGCCACCACACATTTTTTGAAATGCTGGGCAATTTTAGCTTTGGGGATTACTTCAAATCCCAGGCGATCGCCTGGGCCTGGGAATTGTCCACCCAGGTTTTTCAACTGCCAGCGGAAAGATTGGTGGTCAGTGTTTTCGAGGAGGATGACGAAGCCTTTGCCATTTGGCGGGACGAAATTGGTATTCCGGCCCATCGAATCCAACGCATGGGGGCGGATGATAATTTTTGGGTATCGGGGCCCACGGGGCCTGCGGGCCTTGCTCAGAAATTTACTATGATTTCCACCCCGAATTGGGGGATGAAAAGTTAGACCTGGAAGACGATCGCCGTTTTATCGAGTTTTACAACTTGGTATTCATGCAATACAACCGGGATAATACTGGTAATTTAACCCCCCTGGAGAAGAAAAATATTGATACGGGTATGGGCTTAGAAAGAATGGCTCAAATTCTGCAAAAAGTGCCTAATAATTACGAAACAGATTTAATTTTCCCCATTATTAAAACAGCGGCCCAGCTAGCGGGTATTGACTACAACAACGCCGATGAAAAAACCAAAGTTTCCCTAAAAGTAATTGGGGATCATGTCCGTTCCGTTGTCCACATGATTGCCGATGGCATTAGTGCCTCCAATTTGGGTAGGGGCTATGTGTTACGGAGGTTAATTCGTCGGGTAGTGCGCCATGGTCGATTATTGGGCATTGAGGGGGAATTTACCCCTAAGGTAGCGGCTACAGCCATTGAACTTTCCCAAGCCATTTATCCCAATGTCTTGGAACGCAAAGTTTTGATTGAGCAGGAATTAAATCGGGAAGAAGCGGCTTTTCTCAAAACCCTGGAACGGGGAGAAAAATTGTTAGCGGATTTAATCGCCGACGGCGTCAAAGAAATTGCTGGAGTGGATGCGTTCACTTTGTACGATACTTTTGGCTTTCCCCTAGAATTAACCCAAGAAATTGCCGAAGAACAGGGCATTACCGTTGACGTTAAAGGTTTTGAAAAAGCCATGCAGGAACAACAGGAACGTTCCAAAGCGGCCCACGAAACCATTGATTTAACAGTGCAAGAAAGCTTAGATAAATTGGCAGAACACGTACATCCCACGGAATTTTTGGGTTATACGGATCTACAAAGCTCCGCGGTGGTAAAAGCCGTCCTCATCGACGGTCAACTGGTAGATCAGGGCGGGGCAGGGCAAACGGTGCAAATTGTGCTGGATCAAACGCCTTTTTACGGAGAATCCGGCGGCCAAATTGGGGATAAGGGTTTTCTCAACGGCGATAATTTGCTGATTCGGATTGAAGATGTCAAAAAAGAATCGGGCATTTTCATCCACTTTGGTCGGGTGGAACGGGGCATGGTGAAAGTGGGGGACGGGATCACCGCCACCATTGACCGGGCTTGCCGTCGTCGGGCCCAGGCCAACCATACCGCCACCCATTTACTGCAATCAGCCCTGAAAAAAGTCGTAGATGAAGGCATTTCCCAAGCTGGTTCCCTGGTGGATTTCAACCGTTTACGCTTTGATTTCAACTGTCCCCGTCCCGTTACCAGCGCAGAATTACAGACAAATCGAAGACCTAATTAATACTTGGATTGCCGAAGCCCACCCCACCCAAATCGAGGTTATGGCCGATTGCCAAGGCCAAAGCTAAAGGGGCGATCGCCATGTTCGGGGAAAAGTACGGCGCCGAAGTACGGGTCATTGATGTACCAGGGGTTTCCCTAGAATTGTGTGGGGGGACCCATGTGGCCAACACCGCGGAAATTGGCCTCTTTAAAATTGTGGCGGAAACGGGCATTGCCGCCGGGGTACGACGCATTGAAGCGGTGGCCGGCCCGTCTGTGCTGGATTATCTCAATGTGCGGGAAACGGTGGTCAAAGACCTTGGCGATCGCCTTAAGGCTAAACCGGAGGAAATTCCGGATCGGGTCAGCAATCTACAACAGGAACTGAAAGCTACCCAGAAAGAACTCGAAGCCCTCAAACAGGAATTGGCCCTGGGTAAATCGGAGCAGTTAATTTCCCAAGCAGAAAATGTTGGGGAATTTAAAATCCTTGTGGCGGATCTAGGCACGGTGGATGCAGAATCCCTGAAAACAGCGGCGGAACGGCTACAGCAAAAACTAGGGGAAAGTGCCGTGGTGTTGGCTTCCATTCCTGAAGAGGGAAAAGTAAGTCTAGTGGCGGCTTTCAGTGCCCAACTAATCAAAGAAAAACAGTTGAAAGCCGGTCAATTTATCGGCAACATTGCCAAAATTTGTGGAGGGGGAGGAGGCGGTCGCCCCAACCTCGCCCAGGCCGGTGGCCGGGATGCCAGCAAGTTACCGGAAGCATTGGCCCAAGCCAAACAAGAGTTAATTAAAGTTCTGGGTTAAAGACTACTTCAAAAAACTTCATTAACTTTTTTAACGGTGGGGCAAAATTTCCTAGCAAAACGCCCCTCCCTGCGTAAAATAGGGACTAAAGTTTTGTCACATCCTGACGAAATCCGTTAACAGGAGAACTCAATACCAATGGCTGAATCTAACCAAGTCGTACAAGCCTACAACGGCGATCCCTTTGTGGGACACCTTTCCACCCCCATTTCCGACTCCGCTTTCACCCGCACTTTTATCGGTAATCTCCCCGCCTATCGCAAAGGCCTTTCCCCCATCCTCAGAGGTTTGGAAGTGGGCATGGCCCATGGCTATTTCCTCATTGGCCCCTGGACTTTGCTCGGGCCCCTACGGGATTCTGAATACCAGTACATTGGCGGTTTGATTGGAGCTTTAGCCCTAATCCTCGTGGCCACCGCCGCCCTAAGTAGCTACGGCCTGGTGTCCTTCCAAGGAACAGAAGGTAACGGCGACACCCTCCAAACGGCGGACGGTTGGAGCCAGTTTGCGGCTGGTTTCTTTGTGGGCGGCATGGGAGGAGCCTTTGTTGCTTACTTCCTACTGGAAAATCTCGGCGTTGTGGATGGAATTTTCCGGGGTCTGTTTAACTAAATAGTCTTGAACTGCGTTTATTTTGCTGTTTTCTTGACAGCCAAAGCTTACAATCACCTAATTAATAAGGAGTATTAACTAATGGACGGTTCCTACGCTGCTTCCTATCTGCCCTGGATTCTCATTCCCATCGTGGGGTGGTTGTTTCCCGCCGTAACCATGGGATTGCTTTTCATTCACATCGAGAGTGAAGGTGAAGGTTAGGCTAGATAGGTCTAAGGCTCATTAGTCTTTTGGTCAAGAATGTCTAACCACCGACAGGTGGGTCAGGATTTCTCCGTTATAGCGGGGAATTAGACATTTCCCTTAATTACTCCGCCATCGGGTGGAGTATTTTTTTGCTCAGAGCCTGTTTTAAAAGTTATGATCTGCCCCCTAAATCTCCTCACTAAAGCTCCGGCAACCTTGGGGGACTTTGAAGACTTTCCCCCCAGAATTGGGGGGCCAGGGGGGCTTTTCAAACATGTTCTCAGGGGAGCTTCTCACTCAATTAAGCTAACCATTGGTCCAAACCGTTGGCAAACTGAGCCAGAGAAAGCAAATGAAAACGATGTTGATTTTTCACTATTTCCCTGGTAGCCGCTGTGTTATAGCCCCAGTCCGCCAGAAACAGAGCGGTTTGGTCTAATACTGGTTGCCTAGCCACACTCTGTAACGTTGTCACCATGTCCTCTACAAACCACATTTGAGAACTAGGACATTGATGTTTTTGCAAAAGCTGTTCTAGGGTTTTAAATTTGGGTTGCTTAATTTCTTTACCGATAATTTGCCCTAGGGGAAAGGTAATTTGTTGATCTTTTAGTAACTGTTGAACAAAACGGCCTTCCTTGGTGGTAACAATGTAAAGCCACTGCGGAGAACCGGAATTCAACCAATGGCTCAACTGTTCCACTACACCAGGATAAAAATCATGGAGCCCCAACCAGTAATCTAAGTCATTGTTGATATAGGCATCCCGTACTTGATCCAAGGCGGGAGCCAACTGGGACTTACCAACATTTTCCTGGGTTTGCAGGGTCTGACAAATGCTGTGCCAATCCTTCTGTATTTCTACCGGATCTATGCCCACCACCAAGGCCCGGAGAAGTAAGGGCATTTCCCAACCCGTTTCAATTACTGGTCTGAGTTGATAAAAGTTGGCCCCGTGGCGATCGAGATCCGCCGCCGTTTGACCCTGCCAAATTTGTTGGTAAACCCCCTTACTGCTCTGGAAATATTCCCGCAATCCATTGCAGATAACACCGTCAAAATCCAAGACCAGTAGATGGGGAAAAGTCGTAGTCATTGCTCCCGAAATTAAAGCTAAAGATTCCAACGGGGGAGCGTTAATGAGCGGCCGGGGTAGAGCGGGGTAAAAAGCGGGGCAGTTCAATGTGGCGACGGGAGGGTTTCTGCTCCCGCACCGCAAAACTTAGGGTATCAATGGTGTGGCGGGGAACCAATGGTTTTTGACTGACGGCAGTGGCGGGCGCGACCGTTGGTTCTGGAGCAACGGCCATGGTAGATTCCTCTACTTTTTCCGCCTGTGCAACCAATTTTTCTGCAATTTTTTCTGCAATAAACTCTGATTCCGGCTGATCTGCGGCTTCCTCTGCTGAACTAACAGATAAGTTGGTCAATCCTGGGGTTAAATCCGCTACGGGAGCACTGGCGGGCTGGGCGGGAACATTGGCAGGAAAAGCCGCTAGAATATCCCCCACACTGGCCCAGGGTTGAAGTTCTGTAGATTGTCCTGTCACACTGGCCACCACTTCATTGATGTCGGAGGGGGCATGAGAATCCGGTTGGGCTAAGTATTGCTCCAGGGCCGATTTATATTGCAGGGCATACCGTTGTTGCCTTTGTAGGCGGGTGCGGAGTTCGCCTAGTTGTTTCTCGAAGCGGGCTACTTCCCCTTCCTGCCGACTAACTTTGCTTTGCAAACGTTGATTTTCTTCAGTTAGTAGGGCGATTTGGGACGGTAAATCCCCTTGGGAATCTTCCCCCTGTAACTGATTTTGGAGGAGAGTTACCTGTTCCTGACTAGTGGCCAACTGCTCTGTTAGGGTTTCCACCTGTAGCTGTTGATGCTTGGATGCTTCCTGGTGTACCTGGAGTTCCGCCACGGTGTGGACTAATTGTTCCTGGGCCTGGGTAAGGGCGATCGCCTGTTGTTCGATTAAATTTTCCGTGCTGGAGGCTCGCCGCTGACGGGCGGTAAGTTCCTGCTCCGTTACGACCAAACGCTGGGTGAGGTTGGCCAGTTGGGTCTGTAAAGTTTGATAGGACTGCAGAAAAGGCGGGACAAGGGAAACCGCCGGCATCAAATCTTCTTCCTGGTGTGGCTCTAACCCCAGATCATCCCCTTCAAACATGACTGAGGTTTCCTCTTCCAAATCCGTCATTTCCTGAATAATTGTTTCCCCTGCCATGTCCGTTTCCACGAGCATTTCTTCTAACATTTCTATGTTACTGAGCATGTCGTCAAAGTCATCAAAACCTTGATTTTCACCAGCTTTATTCTGCTCACCACTATTTTCTGCCTTTTCGTTAATCCCATCAAATAACAGGGCCAATTCTTGAGAATCTAGGGCCGCCGTCCCATCTTCTTCGGGGAAAAAGGAGAGAAAATCGGAGTTGCTCATAATAAGTTAGGTCTTGGGGTTCGGGGGAAGTGCTGTGGCAATTAGCTTTGGGGGATAGTGCCACTGTCTGTTAAAGATGGATTTACCGCAGTTTAAGTTTCCAAATTTGTCCAGAAATATTCCTATATTTGTTTAGCCATTTTCAATGATTTGCATACTCAAATCTAACCAGGGGGAACGGGTGATGGGGGCACTGCTGGAAATGAAATCTACGCCGGTGCTGGCGATCGCCGTCAGTCTTTCTAGGGTAACGTTGCCGGAGGCTTCGATATGGATTAAGGGATTAGCTTGACGAATCAATTTTACTGCGGTGGCCATGGTTTCTAACTCCATGTTATCAAGCATAATAATTTCCACTTGGGCGGCGATCGCCTCTTTGACCTCAATTAAATTGCCGGTTTCCACTTCAATGGTGAGGGGATGGGGTAAATTTTGGCGTAGGGTTTGCACTGCTTTGGTAATACTACCCGCCGCCTGAATATGATTGTCCTTAATCATCACCGCATCATCCAAGCCCAGGCGATGGTTGATGGCCCCTCCAAGGCGACTGGCATATTTTTCTAAAATTCTCAGACCGGGGGTGGTTTTTCTGGTGTCCACAAACTGGGTGGGGTAGGGGGCGATCGCCTGGACATACTCTTGGGTCATGGTGGCAATGCCGCTTAAACCCATCACCACATTGAGGGCAACCCTTTCCCCGGTCAGTAAACTGGCTAAATCCCCCGCCATGGTGGCCACCACCGTCCCCGCAGTAACGCTTCTTCCCTCCTGCTCCAATCCCTGAAATTCTATTTGGGGGTCTAATAGTTGGAAAAGACGGGCGGCGATCGGTAATCCCGCCATTACCCCGGCCTGTTTTGCTACCCAACGGGCCTGACCTTTGGTCGTCAGTCCCAGGGCTTGGGTGGACCAATCCCCCCGTCCGATATCCTCCGCTAACCATTGCCGTAGTAGGGGGTCAATAATTAACCAAGGCGGTAAAAAAGTCATGGAGGGCTAAAAATTTTGAGGTTGGATGTCCGATCGCCCTTGGAGGGCATTGACTGGATAGACAAAAAGGGTATTGCCATCCCGGCCTACAATGTAAACTTTTTCATCCACGGCGATGGTCACATCGGGATCCTGACACTCCGCCCGCCAAGAGTTTCCTTCATAGAGTACCCGACCGGATTGCCCCGGTAAGATAGCCGTTAAACATTGGCCATCCACCGCATCTTTGAGTATGCTTTTGCGACTAGGTCGGGGCATGAAACGACGAAAGATGAAGATGGATAACACCGACAAACCCAACCAAAAAATGGACTGAAGGGCAAAGTTACCGGGGATAAGGAGGGCAATGCCAGCGGTAGCTACCGCACTTAATCCCATAACAATGGCCACAAAGTCCACGGGGAAAATAACTTCCAGTAAACAAAGTAAAGTACCTGCTAAAATCCAGAGGTAAACGGGGGACATAAAAAAGCTTTCGCTCCCTGGGGCAATGAGAGGAATTAGATCTAGGCCTGCTTTAATCCTAACCTAGGGTTAAGTTCCCCCACTGCGGTGACTTTGTTGAATTTTCTTTACATATTGTGTTGCAGTTGACAGTCTACCCCGGTAAAGTTGCGTTAACCTGGGTTCAGTTGAGCAAAGTCTGACAACATAAATGGATTTGCTGGATTCAAAGCTTGTTTGGCCACCGTCCGTTGTTCCATGACCCCTATTGCGAGATATAAAAATATGACTACCGCTACCCTCACTTCCTCTTCTAACCATGATTCTGCTATTTGGGACAGCCTCAAATTGGCGATCGCCGGCAGTTCCGGTTTTAAATGCTGGCAGGATGACAATGGTGAAACTCTAGCACCGGAGCAGGAGTCCGTGGCTCCCCCCCTACTAGATGCCCAGGTGCGCCATTACCTCCGTCAAACCCTGGAAACCCTGGCTTACTAACTGTGTAGTTGCGCTCCATGCCTCTGATTTTTAATCGTTTTAATCGGTTTGTTGCTTGTCTTCTTTTCTCCTCAATTTCCCCCACCAGTTACATCGGTAGGGGTTTTTTTCTGTCTTGATGGCTAGAGGCATTAACAACAATGCTGGCTGTAGCCTGGGATGCGGAGTGAGGGGACGATAATCCCGTAGTATCTTGTACAGTAGCGACGTGTATCCCTGGCGTTGCTAACATAATTATTTTGTCCTAGAGGTTCCCATGAACTTGGCAGTTCCTGCGTTCGGTCTTTCCACTAATTTGTCCGGTAACGGCAATGGGCCTAGCTCTGAAGAAGAGTCGGTGCTTTACCAGCGGTTGAAAATGGTGGAGGAGTTGTGGGAGCAGGTTTTACAGAGTGAGTGCGGCCAGGAATTAGTGGATTTATTGACGGAATTACGGCTCCAGGGAACCCATGAGGCGATCGCCAGTGATATTTCCGAAGCGGTAATCATGGGCATTACCCAACGGATTGAGCATTTAGAACTCAACGATGCCATCCGGGCGGCCCGGGCTTTTGCCCTTTATTTCCAGTTAATCAACATCGTTGAACAACACTACGAACAAAACGAACAACAAAGGAACCGTTGGGAAGCTTCCCAGGAAACTAATTTTTACGAACAGGCCGGCAATGAAGAAGAGTTAGTTTCTCCTTCGCGGCTTGGGGGATCGGCGGGGCCCCTGCCGGTGGGCATTGATCAAAACGAAGTCCAGGCCTCGGTGGGTACTTTCCACTGGTTGATGCGGGAGCTAAAACGCCTTAACGTACCACCCCAACATATCCAAAATTTGCTGGATCACCTCGATATTCGTCTAGTGATTACGGCCCACCCCACGGAAATTGTGCGCCACACCATTCGTCGTAAGCAACGGCGGGTTGATCGCATTCTGTGCCAGTTTGATCAACTCCAGGATTCCGTTGCCGGTCGGGATTGGCTCAACACCTGGGACGCTAAAACGGCGATCGCCCAATTGACCGAGGAAATTCGTTTTTGGTGGCGCACCGATGAGCTACACCAGTTCAAGCCCACGGTGTTGGATGAAGTGGATTATTCCCTCCACTATTTTGATGAAGTGTTATTTGATGCGGTGCCCCAACTGTCCAAACGCCTAGGGCAAGCCATTAAGGAAACCTTTCCCTATCTACGGGCCCCCGGCCAATTTTTGCTACTTCGGTTCCTGGGTTGGCGGCGATCGGGACGGGAACCCTTCCGTGACCCCAGAAGTGACCTGGCAAACCGCTTGCTATCAGAGGGGACTGGTGCTGGGGAAATATCTGTTTAGCTTGGGGGAGTTGGTGGCCATTTTGAGTCCTTCCCTGCACTGGTGTAAGGTATCCCAGGAATTGCTTGATTCCCTAGAGCGGGATCGAATTCAGTTGCCCGAAATCTATGAGGAACTATCCCTCCGTTATCGCCAGGAACCCTACCGCATGAAACTGGCCTACGTCACCCAAAGGCTGGAAAATACCCTACAGCGGAATAATCGTCTCGCCAACCCCCAAGAGCGGCAAACCATGATCACCATGCCCGCCGAAAATCATTATCGTACGGGGGAAGAGTTATTAGAAGAATTAAGGCTTATTCAACGGAATTTGACGGAAACGGGTCTAACTTGTCTGGAATTGGAAAATCTGATTACCCAGTTGGAAGTGTATGGTTTTAACCTAGCTCAGTTGGACTTCCGCCAGGAATCCTCCCGCCATGCCGAGGCGATCACCGAAATTGCCCAGTATATGGGGGTTTTGGGAACATCCTACGAAGAAATGTCCGAAGCAGACCGCCTGGCCTGGTTGGGGGGAGAACTGCAAACCCGCCGCCCCCTGATTCCCCAGGAAATGCCCTTTTCCGAGCGTACCTGTGAAACCATCGAAACCCTAAGAACCCTACGGCACCTACAGGGGGAATTTGGGGTAGATATTTGCCAGACCTACATCATCAGCATGACCAACGATGCCAGTGATGTGTTGGAAGTGTTGCTTTTGGCCAAGGAAGCCGGATTATACGACCCCGCCACTGCCTCCACATCCCTGCGGATTGTGCCTCTATTTGAAACCGTGGAGGATTTAAAAAATGCCCCCGGTATTATGGAATCCCTGTTTAACTTCCCCTTTTACCGGGCTACCCTGGCCGGCAGTTATCAATCCCTGGAGGACTTGAAAAAAGAACCCACGGATTACTATCAAATTCCCACCACAAAAGCCCAACTGAATCCTGGTAACTTGCAGGAGATTATGGTGGGCTATTCCGACAGCAACAAAGATTCGGGCTTTTTGAGCAGTAATTGGGAAATCCATAAGGCCCAAAAAGCACTCCAGGCGGTGGCCCAAAAACATCGAGTTATTTTGCGTCTGTTCCACGGGCGGGGTGGTTCCGTGGGTCGGGGGGCGGCCCTGCCTATAAGGCGATTTTGGCCCAACCGGCGGGTACAGTGGACGGTCGCATCAAAATTACGGAACAGGGGGAGGTATTGGCCTCTAAATATTCCCTGCCGGAGTTGGCCCTATATAATCTCGAAACCCTAACCACTGCGGTAATTCAGGCTAGTTTACTCAAAAGTAGCTTTGATTTTATTGATCCCTGGAACCGCATTATGGAAGATTTAGCGGGGAAAGCACGCCAGGCCTATCGGAGTTTGATTTACGAAGAGCCGGACTTTTTAGATTTCTTCCTCACCGTCACCCCCATCCCGGAAATTAGCGAATTACAAATTAGTTCCCGCCCTGCCCGTCGTAAGGGAGGTAAGGCGGATCTCAGTAGTTTACGGGCCATTCCCTGGGTATTTAGTTGGACCCAAACTAGATTTTTGTTACCGGCTTGGTATGGGGTTGGTACGGCGTTGAAATCCTTTGTGGATCAAGACCCGGTAAAAAATATGAAATTGTTGCGCTATTTTTATTTCAAATGGCCTTTTTTCAATATGGTGATTTCCAAGGTGGAGATGACTCTTTCCAAAGTGGATTTGACCATTGCTTCCCACTATGTCCAAGAGTTATCAAAACCGGAGGATCGGGAAAGGTTTGATCGACTTTTCCAACAGATTAAAAGGGAATATCAACTCACCCGGGACTTTGCTATGGAAATTACCGCCCATCCCCATCTCCTGGATGGCGATCGTTCCCTGCAACGGTCGGTGTTATTACGTAATCGCACCATTGTGCCCCTGGGTTTACTACAAATTTCCCTATTAAAACGTTTGCGCCAGGTGACCCAGGAAGCGGAAGCCAACGGGGTGCGTTACCGTCGCTATTCCAAGGAAGAATTACTGCGGGGGGCCCTATTAACCATCAATGGTATTGCGGCAGGAATGCGTAATACGGGTTGATTTGGTGGTAATGTCCTTAATCACTGGGCTAGGGACAATTATTGTTCCTCTCCAGTAAGAAATTTTCAGAAACCATTACTAACCCCCTGACCATGGAGAAAATTCGCATCGCCCTAATTGAAGATGAAGATTTAATCCGCCAGGGTTTGAAGGATGCCCTAACGACGGAGTCTGGTTTTCAATGGGTGGGAGATGCCCCCAACGGCCAGTTGGGTTTGGCCCTCATGGAACGGGAACGTCCTGATGTGGTGATCATCGACATTGGCCTGCCGGATATGAGTGGTATCACCGTCACCCAACAGTTGAAAAAAGGGCCCCAGGATTGCCATTGCCGGGTGGTAATTCTAACTCTCAACGACCAAGAAGAAACGGTCTTGGCGGCCTTTAGTGCCGGGGCCGATGCCTATTGCATGAAGGATAGCCGCACGGAATTACTGATCGAAGCCATCCAAGCCACCCACAGTGGTTTTGCCTGGATTGATCCGGCGATCGCCAGAATCGTCTTGGCCCATTCTTCTGCACCGGAGCCGTCTTCCCCCACTAAGGACTCCCTTTCCTATGGTTTGACCGAGCGGGAATTGGAGGTATTGCAGTTAATCGTCGATGGCTGTAGCAATGCCAGTATTGCCGAGCACCTCTACATTACGGTGGGCACAGTCAAAACCCACGTCCGTAATATCCTCAATAAGCTTTGTGCCAATGATCGTACCCAGGCGGCGGTGCGGGCCATCCGATCTGGGTTAGTTAAGTGATTTTTATTGGTTAAAGCTATTGGTTATCATGGAATAGCCAATCCCATATTAATTAACGGGCTATCTGATGGAAAATAAAACTCAAATATCCGAAAAACTTAATGTTATTAATCGTCTGTATCAGTCTGGCTATCAGAGTCAATTAATAGACATTTCTCTTAGTAAAATTATTGACTTTGAAAAAAATAAAGCAATTGAGCAAATAGTAGAGCTAGAAGTGAAATTGAGAGAGTATGAAAATATATACGAGATACAATCTGATGAATTTTATGGCAAATTTATGAAAGGAGAATTAGGAGATAGTATGGATTTTACGGAGTGGAGTATTTTTTATGATATGTGGAAATCCATACAAAAGCGCCTTGACGTTTTAGGAAGATAGTCTAATTCGGTAGAATATGCTTGACAACATGGAGATTGAAAAGTATGTTGCAGAAATAAAGACAAAAATGATTAGCAGTCCCATCATTAAATCATTTTTTATTGTAGAGGAAAAAATCCTCGGTAACGGTGGATATTTCCGAGCCAGGTTAAACTTAATTAATGGTGATTTTTTAGAAGTTGCTGAATATTTTTCCTGGACAAATGGTGCAATCATAACTGAGCGCTATCGGTACCAATGGATGAATAATAATCAAGAAGAATTGAGAATGCGCTGGGATAATGTTCCCCATTTTCCTGAGATAGATGGATTTCCCCACCATGTTCACATTAAATCTGAAAGTAATGTTAAATCTTCTAGGGCATTTAACATATTGGAAATTTTAGGGCTCATTGAAGACAAGCTTGGAAAAATAAATAGCTTTTAATTATTTTCATGTCAAATATTAATTCAATTCCAGGGATTTTTATTAACCAAAGAAATTTTTTTGGTCAAGGAAAAACTCGAAATATAGAGGATCGTTTAGCCATACTTGGGCAGTTGAAAACAGCAATTCAAGCCCAGGAAGAACAAATTTTAGCCGCCCTCCACCAGGATTTTGGTAAACCCCCCTTTGAAGGCTACGTCAACGAAATTTTAGGGGTAATACGGGAAATTAGTTATTACCAAAAACATCTCAGGCAATGGTGTCAGCCCCAACGGGTAGGTACTAATCTTCTAGTTTTCCCCGCTACAGCCCAACTCATGCCAGAACCCCTAGGTTTGGTGTTAATTATCAGCCCGTGGAATTATCCTTTTTATCTTTGTTTAATGCCCTTGATTGGGGCGATCGCCGCTGGCAATTGTGGGGTACTTAAACCATCGGAATATACTCCGGCTACTAGTGGAGTGATTGCTGAGCTAATGGCATCGGTGTTTCCTCCAGAGTGGGCTACAGCAATAGAAGGAGATGAAACCGTTAGTCAAGCATTGTTACGGGAAAAATTTGATCATATTTTCTTCACCGGTAGCTCCAGGGTAGGCAAGTTAATAATGGCCGCCGCCGCTGACCATTTAACGCCGGTAACGTTGGAATTGGGGGGCAAATCCCCCTGTGTGGTGGACAGGGAAATCAATGTACAAGAAACGGCTAAGCGTATTATTTGGGGCAAATTAGTTAATGTAGGGCAAACCTGTGTGGCTCCGGATTATCTACTGGTGGAGCAATCCTGTTTAGCCAATCTTTTACCAGCGTTACAACGGGCTATCAAAGATTTTTTCGGGGAAAATCCAGCGGAATCCGCTGACTATGGCCGCATTATTAATGATCGCCAATGGTCAAGGTTAGTGGGTCTATTGGAACAGGGGGAAATAATTGCTGGAGGCGACCATAACGACGGCGATCGCTATATTGCTCCGACCTTAATTCTCAATCCTGATTTGGATTCCCCTTTAATGCAGGAAGAAATTTTCGGGCCCATTTTACCGATTTTAACCTATGCAAATTTAGAAGAAGCCATCACTTTTATTAATGGGAAACCTAAACCTTTAGCCCTCTATTTTTTCAGTAATAATCGTCAACGACAGGAACAAATTTTAGAAAATACCAGTGCGGGCAGTGTCTGTATTAACGACATTCTCCTACATTTAACAGTAACGGATTTACCCTTCGGAGGGGTAGGGCAAAGCGGTATGGGGCGTTACCACGGCAAAGCTACTTTTGATACTTTTAGTAATTATAAAAGTATTTTACGTCGTCCCTTTTGGGGAGAAACTAATCTTCGTTACCCTCCCTACGGCAACAAAATGGCCATAATAAAAAAGTTATTTTCCTAGGCTAATTTATGAACCATTGCCCCCGATTGAGCGTGATTATTCCCGTACTCAATGAAGCGGCGATCGCCAAGGACTACCTAAGTCAATTTCCCTACTGTGAACAGGTTGAAGTACTGGTTATTGATGGCGGTAGTACTGATGAAACGATAGATTTATGTAAAAAATTTCCGGTGCAAGTTCTCTCCAGCCCCAAGCCAGGACGGGCTAGCCAGATGAATTACGGCGCTAGTTTAGCCCAAGGAGAATTGTTGCTTTTTCTCCATTTAGATAGTCTTTTACCCCCGGATTTTTTGATTCAAATTGAACAAATTTTAACCAATCCCCACAACATTGCCGGGGCATTTCGTTTAGCAATTGATTTATCAGGATGGCCCTACCGTTGGTTGGAGAAATTAATTCTCTGGCGATCAATTTATGGACAATTTCCCTACGGTGATCAGGGTTTATTTCTGCGGGCCCAGGACTTCCAGTGTTTGGGAGGTTTTGCCGATTTACCCATTATGGAGGATTACGAATTTGTACAAAGACTACAGCTACAATGGCGGGGTCGGGTGATGATTGCCAAAGATGCAATTATTACCTCTGGGCGACGGTGGCAAAAGTTAGGGCTACTGCGAACCACAATGATTAATCAAGCGGTGGTGCTGGGCTATCATCTGGGCTTTCCCCCCCAAACCTTGGCGAATTGGTATCGTGGGGAAAGAAAAAGCTCCTAGAACAACGGAAATTGCAGGAAAGTTCTTGTTAAAGTGAATGGGGGCGCAAAAGCTCTGGCGGATTTTCCCCAGCTTTGCTAAGTAGCAGTAGTTTTGGTCACAGGAGGGACATTAGTATGGCATCGACGGATTTTAAAGATTATTACCAAATTTTGGGGATAGGGAAAACTTCAACGGAAGCCGAAATCAAGAAACAATTCCGTAAGTTGGCGTTGAAATATCATCCCGATAAAAATCCTGGAGACAAGGCGGCGGAGGAAAAATTCAAGGAAATTAGCGAAGCCTACGAGGTTTTGTCCGATCCGGAAAAACGCCAGAAATATGATCAGTTTGGTCGCTATTGGCAACAGGCGGGGGCGACGGGACAACAACCCAGTGGAAGTTATGGCCCTGGGCCGGAGTAGATTTTGGTGGCTTTGACTTTAGCCAGTACGGTGACTTTGATGAATTTATTAATGAACTATTAGGGCGGTTCAGTACCCCCGGCAGTGGTGGTGCTAGGACTTCCTATAACTATTCCCCCGGTGGTGCAGGCTTTAACGATTTTGGCGGTTTTGGTGCCCAACAAGCCCCGGCGGCGGATCGGGAAGCGACGTTACAACTTACCTTTGGGGAAGCTTTTCGGGGGGTAGAAAAACGCCTCAACCTGGGGGACGAAATGGTAACAGTGCGAATTCCCGCCGGGGCCAAGAATGGCAGTCGGGTTAGGGTGAAAGGTAAAGGCATGGCTAACCCCTACGGCCAACGGGGGGATCTATACCTGAATATGCAACTGCCTCCCCATCCTTTTTTCCAATTTGAGGGGGATAACTTAGTCTGTGAATTGGCGATCGCCCCCGATGAAGCAGTATTAGGGGCCGACATTGATGTGCCTACCCCCGATGGCATGGTGAAAATGAAAGTCCCCGCCGGCCTCCGCTCCGGCCAATCCCTACGGTTAAAGGGAAAAGGTTGGCCCAAACCCAAGGATGGTCGCAGTGATCAACTGGTGCGTTTAATTATCACCGCCCCTAAAAACCCCAGTGCCACCGAAAGGGAATTGTACGAAAAAATTAGGGATCAACGAACGGAAAATCCCCGGCAAGCGGTGGAAAAGTATGCCAATTTATAAGCCTAAATTCTCTCCGGTTTCCCCAACTTAAGCGCAATGGCCTTGAGTCCCTAAATCCATGGAAAATCCCCTGCACAAAGTAGAAACGGCGATCGGCCAGCAGGTTAACGAAGCGGTGCGCCAAACAACGGATAAATTCTATGGACAGTTAGAAAAAATTGTTCACAAGGAGTTAACCAGCGATCACCTAGAACGGATGATTGCCGATGCCGTGGCCCAAACCCTAAGGAAATTAGCTTGGCAATATTGGTATCTATTGGTATTGGGTGCCTGTGGTTTGTTAGTCGTCCAAGCTCTGCTACTCAGGGTTGTGCTTAAGGATAGCCATTCCTGTGTGGAGCCCATATCTGTGGTGCCGGAACCCGCCTATACCCATGGCCGCAAAGGGAACCAAACCAGGTAGAATGCTGATGATTATTAAGTTACGTAACATAAGCAAGAGGAGTTCACCGTGGAACGCACATTTATTATGATTAAACCCGACGGAGTACAACGTCAGTTAGTTGGCGACATTGTGGGGCGCTTTGAAAAAAAAGGTTTTAAATTGACCGCCATGAAAGTGATGACCGTATCCCAGGAATTAGCAGAAAAGCATTACGAATCCCTCAACGATAAACCCTTCTTTGCTGGTTTGGTTAAATTTATTTGTTCTTCCCCTGTCGTGGCCATGGTCTGGGAAGGGGATTCTGTGGTTTCTACTTCCCGCCAAATGATTGGAGCCACGGATCCCCACGCCGCCGTTCCCGGAACCATTCGCGGAGATTATGGAGTTTCTGTGGGGCGCAATATTATCCACGGTTCCGATGCCATTGAAACCGCTAAGCGGGAAATTGCCCTTTGGTTTAAGGAAGAAGAACTGAACGAATGGGATGTTACCCTCAATCCTTGGTTATATGAGTAGGAAGTAAACTCAGATTTAGTTAATTTAGATTAGTGAAGTTTTAACAATTTCAACAGCCAACCTATAGCTAAAATGCTAACAAAAATCCTCACCCCTCGCTTGGGTATTGACCCAGCGGGGATTTTTTTGATCTTTTGTAGGGTGTCCGAAAAGTATGAATTTTCTCCCTAACGCACCGGCAACCTTGGGGGACTTTGAGTTAGATTCTCTCCATAATTGGAGGGACAGGGGACTTCTCAAACAACATCTAACTTAAGAGATTTAGAATGTATGGTGATATAGGGGTTTCTTTGTAACTGTTCTCAATAATCCCTGGCAGATTAAACTAAAATTTTCATCATAAAAATGACTGAAAAAGTTTATGTTTACTTGATAAATGTAATTTTCAGTGGATAGCGATATCTAATTCCTTCATTAGCTTTTACCGCCGCCATAATTGTGACAACTAAATCAAAAACTAATACGGCGACTAATAGGGGAATACCAATAATCACAAAGAATAAAACAATGGAGACAACAACATATATCAAAATGCTAATTTGAAAATTCAACGCTTCTTTAGCTTGATCATCCACAAACTCCATTTGATCTTTTTTCATTAGCCAGACGACCAAAGGCCCAACAATATTACCAAGGGGAACTAAATACCCGGAAAAAGTACTGAGGTGCGCAATCATTCCCCAAGTTCTGCTTTCTTGATCAACTTGATTCGGCTGATTGGTCATGGTTTACCCCGGGGTAGTTGTTTGAAAGTAACCCAAGTATACAGCGATTACTAAAATTGATAAGCCTGATGAAATTGAAGCAGTATTAAAACTTAGGAGCTGAGATTAAAAAACCCACCAGAAAACCGATAATCGTAGCATAAGCAACGGAACTTCCCCCTAACTCATAGGCTTCCGGCATCATTGTACTGGTTAACATTGCCAGAATACCGCCACCAGCTATGGCTTGGGCAACGGCTACCAGTAGGGGTCCACTGCTGTCCCTAATTAGATAACCGATAATGGCAATCAAACCACTGGCAATAACCGCGCCCAACCATAGGGCCAGAATCCGCTGATTGGAAATGCCCGCCTGTTTCATGCCAAAGGAACTGGAGAGGGCTTCAGGAAAATTTGAAATAAACACAGCAAACAAAAAAGTCTGCCCCAGGTGGTGGTTATTAGCGTTCATCCCAATAACCAGGGCCTCAGGAATGTTGTCGAAAAGGGTTCCCACCAAAATTGCCATGGGGGCGGAGCTTTGTACGAGCTTTACAAGGATTTTTTCATCTTCCTTAACCATGGGCTCAAGGATAGATAAGGGTTCCGGTAGGGGAGATTGGGGAATTTGTTGAAATTCCACAGCTAGCTGGAGTCGACGGGCCAGGGTTCGACTGAGTACTAGGCCGAGGTGGGGAGATTGGGTAAGGATTTCGACGAAATTGTTTTGATCAAGTTTATAAAGTTCCATGGCGGTGGCGGCAATAACCGTGGCCGACCTCGGTTCCTCTGTGAGCAGGGACATTTCACCAAAAATATCCCCGGATCTAAGTCTATTTATCCATGTTTTTCCTTTATAAACATCCGCTTCCCCCACTCCAATGACGTAAAAATAGTCTCCCACTTCCCCTTCCTGGCATAGAACATCTTTGGGGTTGACATAACAGGGGGTGAGTAATGCGGCTAACTTATATCGTTCTTGCTCCGGTAGGGTGCTCATCACCTCACTATGGGCTAAATGGGCGACTAAATCGTGGGATTCGATGACCCTATGTTCGACGGCATAACGACGACTGGCGGCAGGTTTACGCAGAAATCCCCCCTGCTCATCTATATATTTACTAAGGCTGATAAACAGCATTCCCCCCAACAAAAAACCAAATACTAAAACGCTAAAGTTAGAGGTGCGATAAACTGTACCGGCAATTTCAAAGGCGATCGCCGCAATTAAAGTACCGCTACCAAAGGCCATTGTTGCCGCCAAAAACTTACGCCCCGGTTTCCAGACAACGGCAATCACAGCACCCAACGCCATGCTAGATGCCCCTAAAATACCCTGGGAAAAGGAGGTAAGCGCCAAATCTAGCACGTTGTCACCAAAATTTAGTGAGGGGGATTTTAAGTTACTTAAAAAGATTCGAAATCAGCGGTAAATCCAGGAAACTTAACGGAATCTTCCACTAGGGATTCAGCCTCTGACACGTCTTCGATTTTATAGCCCATGATACGTTGCCCATTGGGCAGTTTTTTGGAAATAACCAATTCATAGGCGTATTTTTCGATCATTGTCTTAAAATCAGCGGCATGAAGTTTCCAAGCTTCGCCATCACAAGTAACATTAACCTGCCACATATTTAACTTTTTTCCTCTAAAGCCAATAAAAATAGGCCCTGATCATATCATTGGCCCTGGGATAGATGATTATGATCAATGGTTACATCCGGGGTAAACCTCCACTACAGGGTTTGCAAATAATCTAATAAATCTGCCATTTCCTGGGTGTTGGGTTGGAACTGAGGCATGGGAGGAGTTTGGCCGCTTACTACCTGTTGAATCAAATGGGCCTTAGACTTGCGCTGGGACACTCCCCATAAACTGGGGCCGATATAACCATCGCCCTGGATACCGTGGCACACCGCACAATTAGCTTGGAAAATTGCCTGCCCCCGGCTTGAGTTACCCTTCAGGGCAAGAACATCCTTTACGTAGGGATCGGAGGTTATCAAACCGAACAAAGCTACCACCAGCAGTACTAGGGAAATGATGCCAACCACTAACCATGCCCCGCCGGGGGAAGACGAAACCTTGGGGGCTGTCACACTTTTATCCATTAGGGAGGACATAGACAGAAATGGAAAATAGGGATGGCCGAGGTTGTGACTCAGAAACTTTACCCATTGTAATGAACTTTTTGTAACATAATTCCCGTCCATGGATTTTTAGGCCCCCAAGGGAGAGAACTAGACTTGCTCTGCCATGACAGAATGGATCGCATTGCTGTTAATTGGCTCCCTATCCGCTGTGGCTCCCATCACTATGTACGACGACGAACAGCCCAGAAGTCCCCGTTTACCTCTAGCCCCATTGGAGCGGCGGGGCTATGCCTATCTGTCGGATTTTGTCATTATTTGGCTGTTTAGTTCCCTAGCCCAAGGTTGGCTTCGCCTACTAATTTTTCTGGTGGGATGGTTTGCGCTGAGGGTGGTGCTGGTTTCCGCTAATCAAGGGCAAAGTTTAGGCGGTTGGGCCTTTGATCTTCGGGTTATCCATCTACGGATGCGGCGTCTACCGGGTATTTTAGAGCTAAGCCAACGGGAAGGAATTTTGGGGGGAGCTTCCTACTTGGCCATGGTGGGATTGGATATTAACTTTACCAATGGCGTTAGTTTTTTGCTCTTAGTTGCCCCCCTGTTTGGGGATTTAATCTGGGCGATCGCCCAAGACGGTCTGAACCAGGCTTTCCATGACCGCATTGCCGGTACGGTGGTGCTCACTAGCCGCCGGGGATTTTCCCTCGATTTAAGGCTAAAACGATTTTGGTATAGTCTCAAAAAACAATGGGACGCCAACCAAAGACGGCGGTAGGAGATACCATTTAGCGAAATTAGGTTACAGTTTTACTGGGCTTTGTGCCTGTCATACCACCATCTGCCGAGATTATGGAAGATTTACTGAGTTTATTGCTTTCCGAAACCGGATTATTGGCGATAATTTATCTAGGGCTGAGCCTATCCTATTTGCTGGCTTTTCCGGCTTTGCTTTACCTATACCTGCAAAAGCGTTGGTACGTAGCTAGTTCCATAGAAAGGCTATTGATGTACTTTTTCGTGTTTCTCTTTTTCCCTGGCTTATTACTGCTCAGCCCAGTGTTAAACTTCCGTCCCCACCGGAGAGCAGTTTAGGCAGTTCACAAAAGAATAGAGGTTATTTACCATGCGGCGCATTGATGCTTTGGGCATTGGGCTGGGTTTCTTCCTCCTGGGGGGAGTGGTGTATGTCGGTCTACAGGCCTTTGGCATAGAGGCCCAAAAGGCTGGCATCTGGACCCAGGCGGTGCTGGTGGGGGGGTTATTAATTTGGTTGCTCTCCTACGTCACTAGGGTTTTTACCCATGACATGACGTATCACCAACAAATCAAGGAGTACGAAGATAAAATGATTGAACTAAAGTGGGCCAACATGACCCCAGAAGAACGGGAAAAGTTACAGACAGAGGTGGAGCAGGAACGGGTTGACACAGCGACGGAGACGCCCTAACTCTGGTCATTTTCCCCTCAATTTCCACTGTCTAGTTGTTTGTTGTTGTCGCCCATTCCTCGTTTATATTTCTCGATATTTGTGGATTTTGACCGATGTCTATACAGCCGATTTACATTCCCCATCTGCTGAAACTACCCCAATCTACCCAGGGGATTCAGGTTGATCAGACGATCGCCAACTTAGATACCTTAACGCCGGTGCGGGGGGAAATTAAGGTGCGCCATGGGGGTACTTTTTTGGAGGTGACGGCCCAGGCGGAAACCATTGTGACCCTCAACTGTGATCGTTGTACCCAGAACTATAATCAGCGGTTGGAGTTAGACACAAAAGAATTACTCTGGTTGGATCGGGCATCGGAAAACAACACCGTTCCAGAAAGGGAACTGAGTCGGGAAGATTTATCGGAAGTGTTAGCCCCCGATGGTCATTTTGATGTAGAAACTTGGCTGTATGAGCAGTTGAATTTGGCCCTGCCCCTGAAAAATCTCTGTGGCAAAGATTGCCAAGCTCCGGTGGTGCCTGGGGATGAATCCCAGAATGGTTTTGATCGCCGTTGGGCGGCCTTGGCAGATCTGAAACAGCAATTGTCTTGAATCGACCATAGGGTGTTTTAAAAGCCCCCCTGCCCCCCTAAGTTTGGGGGGAAACTAGACATAAGTCCCCCAGTATTGCCGGAGCTTTAGTGGGTCAATTTAGGGGGCAAATTGAAACTTTGTAAACACTTTCTAAGCTAATTCCACCGCCGTTGTGGGGGTTTTAGGGTTAGCAAACTGTTGGCGGGCACTTTGCATAAATCCTTGCAAAACTGCCAGACGCTGATTTTGCTCAAAGGTTTGTTTGACCACCGTGGTTAATTTACTCCAGTCCCACTGGGCTTCACTGAGATCCACATCTTGACTTTCTAAAAAGGTGATTAAGCTCAAACCAGCAATGCGGGTGAGGTAGGCGGCACTGATGCCCTGGAGGGCACCCCCGGCCAGATAGGTTAGGGGCTGACTTTTGAGCAATGTGCCCAAGGCCTGGGTTGATAACTCCACCATGCCCAATTTGATAAGCACTTCCCCCATTTCCTTGGCGACGGCTTTGGATTGGGCCAGGGAAATTTTTTGGTGGTAAAGACTACTCAAATCCCATACCAATTGGCTATTGATGGCGATCGCCGTGAGGAGGTCTAAATTGGCCACGGGATTGACCAAAGCGGTGCCCGCCGCTAACCATTGGGCCTGTTCTACTAGGGGTAAAGCCAAAGCCCGACGATTTTCCCGCCACCGTTGTTGAATTTGCCGTTGGATACTTTGACATTGCCGCCACTGCACCGCCAAAGCCATGGTGTTTCTTTGGTGCTCAGCCCGTTGTTCTAACTGAGTCAGTAAATCCCCTAGGTTAGGGGGGGGATTTTCCTGGTCAATTACCACTTGGCCGTCCGGCTGATGGCGACGGATTTGGATCGGTTGGGGGGCGGTGCTGATGGGCAGGACAGGATTGGCATTGGCCAGTTGACCCATCTGATGTTGCAGTTGATCCCACACTGTCTGGCGATCGCCTCCGGTGTACATATCCTGCTTATTGAAAAGTAATTGCCAATGGTGGTGATTTTCCTGGAGAAATTCCAGCAGTTGCCATTGGGAGCCGGTTAAATCTCCGGTGGCAAGGACCAAAACCCAGTGGGCATCGACCATTAATTCTTCCATTTCCTCCATGGGCATTTCTGCGGCGATCGCCTGCCAATTCAGGGTTAGGGGGACATTGGCATTGTTGGCATCGGCCAGGGTTAACTGGGAGGGCAGTAGGTTTAATAAACTGGTTTTGCCAGTGCGTTTTTCCCCCAGGATAATACCGTTTAAAACCGTGGGTAAGGGGTGTTCCCCTTTCAGGGCAATTAGTTTTTCCGCCAAGTCATCCCCTTGTAAATCCGGTGCTTGGCCCCGGCGACGGGCTAAAAATGCTTCTACATTGGCGATCGCCGCTTCGACCACTGCCGGGGTGAGGGTTTCCCATTGCTTCTCCGTAGAACCGTTACGGGAACGTCGCCATCGCCAGATTAATAACCCTAAACCGGACAATCCCCACAAACTCCATTGGCTCCAAGATTCGGCGGGGCCATGTATCCCTTGCCAACCCCAAAGCAGGGCCGATAAACCAATGCCACCGACAATGATGGGCTTTTTCAGTAAACTTTTAAAACCTATTTGTAAACCTGGCCGCACCATGACCCCCCTTCCCACTTGGATGAATCAACCCAGGGAATTTACCTGAGTTTTTGACTGATCCCATGCTACTGGAATCGGGGTGATTGGAGTCCTTAGCCGTCAATAATTAATCAATTTTTACGTTGTTTTCCTGGTTTTCCTGCATAACCTCCCCTTAAATGGATTCACAGAGTCGCTAAAGTTGCAATGATTTTTTGGGCGACTTCTTCAATGGTGCCCTTTTCCATTTCTGGCCAAATAGGTAAACTTAGTACTTCCCGAGCTAGGCGATCGCTCACGGGGTTGGGGGCATATTGGCCCCGATAGACCATTAATTGATCCTGGGGAACGGGGTAATAAATCATCGTCCCAATACCTTGGGCCTGCATTGCCTTTGCTAAAGCGTCCCGTTTACCATCCAGGATGCGGAGGGTGTACTGGTGAAACACATGGCCGGCGGTAATGGTAGGGGTAACAATTCCTTCAATATGGGCCAAAAGATCGTTGTAGGTTTGGGCTACCCGGCGGCGACCCTCATTCCATTGCGCCAAATGGGGTAATTTCACGTTTAAAATGGCGGCCTGTATGGCATCGAGGCGGGAATTATAGCCCAGCATTTCATTTTGGTACCGTTGCTTAGAACCATGAACCCGTAAACATCTAGCTAGCTCGGCGATCGCCCCATCGTTGGTGGTAATCAAACCGCCGTCCCCATAAGCTCCCAGGTTTTTGGTGGGAAAAAAGGAAAAAGCCCCCACATCCCCGATGGCTCCAGTATATTTTCCTGAAAGATTTTCCCTAACATCATCGCCACAACTTTTATTACAGTCCAAACAATCCCCGGCATATTTAGCCCCAAAGGACTGGGCGCAATCCTCAATAATTTTTAGGCCATAATTCTGGGCAATGGTTTTGATGGCCGCCATGGTCGCCGGTTGACCAAATAAATGCACCGGCATAATGGCCTTAGTTTGGGGAGTAATAGCCGCCTCAATTTTCTCTGGATTGATATTAAAATCACTGATTCTCACATCCACAAAAACCGGCTTTGCCCCCACATTACTGATGGATTCCGCTGTGGCAAAAAAAGAAAACGGCGTGGTAATTACTTCATCGCCGGGGCCAATGCCCAGGGCCCGCAGGGCAATCATCAAAGCATCGGTACCGGAATTAACCCCAATGGCATATTCCACCCCCAAATAATCAGCGGCGGCCTGCTCAAAATCCCCTACGGTTTTGCCTAAAATGAACTGTCCCGACTCCAAAACCCCATTCACTGCCTGTTGAACTTCGTTTTTAATGCTTTGGTACTGGGACTTGAGATCAAGGATAGGAATGTTCATTTAGATGGTCTAGGGGAAAAATGAGGGGCCATTGTCTGAAGCCATGTCGATCAAATTCTAGGGCATTGCCGTCCCAAGTTAAATGGATGGATTTGGCGATCGCCGTCCAGGTAATTAATTAATCTCAAATCCCCTGTTTACCCCAAAATTAATCCCAAAATTATTGCCATTGGAGCTGATCCGGGGATGGCAAATTAGCTTGGGGCATTAAAATTCGCTTTCAATGGGGAAATTTATAAACTATCCCCCCTTCCTCACTGGTGTCGAAATTGGCATCAAACTCCACAGCCTTTTCATCCAAGTAATTCTTAGCTTCTTCCCCATGGAGATTGGCCGCTTTGGACATTTGCAACACTGTCACTTGTCCATTGTTCTCCTCCAATAAACGGAAAAATATTTCCCGGAGTTGTTCCGATGACTCTGCTTCTAATTCTGTCCGTTTTTGTTTGTGTTCCTGTATCATTCCCCAGACCAACCAGCCACCAATGGCAGTGGAAGGCAAAGACAGAATAAACAAGGCCGCCGTCGCCCCCTCCCGATCTTCTGTGTCCGTATCAGGATGGGCAATTTCAAAGAGGGCATAAAGACTGAAGGGAATCCCAAAGGATAAAAATAAAAAAGCCAAGAGTTTTTTTAATAACTTCATAGTCAATTTGTTCTTGGTTTAAAAATAATGATTTCTTATGGGAACATTGGCTAACTGACATTATTGCCGAAAGAAACCTTTTTTGAGGTGGTTATCATTGTTTTCTCCATTGATTAATGAAAATAGCACTCCAGGGGTTTCCCTGGGGCTGGCCATTGGTGTAGCGGGCCTTTACTTGGCCATGGTGGTATTAACGGCGGAATTACTCAATCGGCTTTCCCCTAGCCCCGCTGAAGTTACCCGCAAAATTGTCCACATTGGGGCGGGGCAGGTGGTGTTAATTGCTTGGTGGTTAGAAATTCCCGGTTGGGTAGGGGCGATCGCCGGAATATTGGCGGGGATAGTGGCTATTTTGTCCTACAGGCTACCAATTTTGCCTAGCCTGGAAAGTGTCGGTCGCCATAGTTACGGCACCCTTTTTTATGCCATCAGCATGGGGTTAATGATAGGGGGATTTTTTACCCTGGAATTACCGGTATTTGCGGCGATCGGTATTTTGGTGATGGCCTGGGGAGATGGTTTAGCGGCCCTGGTGGGGCAACGGTGGGGCCGCCATCCCTACAAAATCCTTGGTTCCCGGAAAAGCTGGGAGGGGAGTGGCACCATGGCCCTGGTTAGTTTTGTAGTAACTAGTCTACTCCTTAGCTTTACCCACAGTTTTAGTCCAGGGATTCTGGCCATTGCGGCGATCGTGGCCCTAGCTAGTACGGGGCTAGAAAGTTTTTCCCGCTGGGGCATTGATAATCTAACGGTGCCGATGGGCAGTGCCCTGTTGGCTTTTGGCTGTAGCCAACTGTGGCTGAGGTAATGCCCAAGGTCAATGGGTAGAATAGAAAGACTAAATTCGTTCTGACCATGGTTTCCACCCTTCCCCAGCCCCTTAACCTCCCCGCCACCAATGTTCGTTTGCCTATCCAGGCATTACATGGTCAATTAATCCAATGGCGACGCCAATTTCACCAGTACCCGGAATTAGGCTTTCAGGAACAATTAACGGCGGCCTACATTGCGGAAACCTTAGCCAAACTGGGCATTGACCACACTACGGGCATTGCAAAAACCGGCATTATGGCGGTGATTGACAGTGGTAAACCGGGGCCCGTGTTGGGCATCCGGGCGGATATGGATGCTTTACCCGTAACGGAAGAAAATGAGGTGGATTACCGTTCCCGCCACCAGGGAAAAATGCACGCCTGTGGCCACGACGGCCATACGGCGATCGCCCTGGGAACAGCCCAATATTTAGCCCAGCACCGGGATAACTTTAGGGGTCAAGTAAAAATTTTATTTCAACCAGCGGAGGAAGGCCCCGGCGGCGCCAAACCGATGATTGAGGCCGGGGTACTGGAAAATCCCCCGGTGGATGCCATGGTGGGTTTACATCTATGGAACGATTTGCCCGTGGGAACGGTGGGCGATAAAGGCTGGCCCAGTGATGGCGGCGGTGGAACATTTTGAATGTCAATTATTGGGGCAGGGGGGCCACGGAGCAATGCCCCATCAAACCATTGATACCTTGGTCATCAGTGCCCAAATTGTCATGGCTCTCCAGGGTATTGTGGCCCGCAATTTAGATCCTCTGCAATCGGCGGTGGTGACGGTGGGGGAACTCAAAGCCGGGACTACTTTTAACGTCATTCCCGACACCGCTTATTTCCGGGGGACAGTGCGCTATTTTGACCCTAGCTTTGCTGGGTACTTTGCTGAACGCATGGAGACAATTATCAAGGGAATTTGCCAGAGTCACGGAGCGGATTACCGTTTCACTTATGAAAATATTTATCCCCCGGTGGTGAACGATCGCCAATTGGTAGATTTAGTGCGATCGGCCGCAAGGGATGTTTTGCTTACCGATGACCATCTCCAACCGGACTACCAAACCCTAGCGGGGGAAGATATGTCCTTTTTTCTCCAAGCTGTACCGGGATGTTATTTCTTCCTGGGGTCGGCCAACAGTGGATTGGGCTTGGATTATCCCCATCACCATCCCCGCTTCAATTTTGATGAGGCAGTTCTACCGGTGGGGGTGGAATTATTTGTCCGCTGTGTGGAAAGGTTTTGCGGCTAGCACGACAACGCCTAGGTGAGCCTCCCCGTATAGCTTGGGGTAAACAATTTCCTGGTTAAAAGAAATGGCAATTGGCGATCGCCTAGGAGAGCTTCCTGCCTGGCCATTGAGCCAAGGTTTTTGCAAACTAGGGGATAACGGCTAACCGTTGGGTGACCAGAACCATGCCCTCCGGAGTGACTAGCAATGCCGATAACCATTGGGGATCTTTCTCGGCGATCGCCCGTTTGAATAAACCCCCTGCCTGCAATAATTCCAATTTGACTTGGGATGGATCAAGGTAATTGCTGGGATCAATCTTTTGGCTAAAGGCACTTCCCGCCAATAAATCATCGCCGATGGGGTTGGTGAGGATCACATCAAAATCAAATTCCTGCCCAGCCCTAATCTGTTGGGGCAGGTTAACATCTACTTCCGGAGGGTTTTCGCCTGCCGTGAGCACCATTTTTTCCGTCAATATTTCTTGACGTATTAGTTTTTTGTCGATAAAAGTTTGGCGGGAAGTAATTTCCCCGTTTAATTGGGCCGTTTGCCCCAACCAGGGCCGTTGTCCCGTCACATTGGTCAGGGTTTCCACCACCAACATTTGGCCATCCTGTTTCCAGTTTTGCAGTTGGGTGCTGTAGGTCAAATCCGTATAGGTTTCCCACAAACTCTGTAGTCTTTCTTCCAGTTGGGGAAGGGTTAGACCGTCACTGTTACTAAATTCCGTGCTGTAAATTTCCCCTAGGCGATCGGTATCGTGATCATTGGCGATGGCATCAAATTGCTCCAGTAGGGCCTTAATCTGGGTGTCGTTAATACTGCCCTGGGCGATCGCCGTGGTGGGGACTAAACCTTGCCCCAGTAGTGTTAAACCCACACCCCATCCCAACGCCACCAACCAACGGGCAGGGGCAAAGCGGGAAGAACGACGACTAAGGACGAAAGATAGGGGCTGGGAAGTCATATGGAAGAGAGGGGGCCAGGGAATGGAAAAACAAAACCTTATTCTCCAGGATATATTAGGCCTGTTTAATTCTGCTCGGCAACGGCGACTGCCAGTTTCTCAGTTGCTTGATAGAATCTAATTTCAACACGGTAACAATCCTATGGATACAAACGACTGGCTTAAACAACTTTTAATGATCGGCGTTGGCACCACTACTTTGGTGGCGGAAAAACTCAGTGATGTTAGTGATCAATGGGTAAAGGAAGGCAAAATCAACGCTGACCAAGCCACAGCCTTTGTGGATGATTTGATGGATCAGATCAAAAGTGAGCAGGGACAAGTGGAAGCCAATCTGGAGAGACAATTACGCAATATGCTCCAGGATTTGGGTTTACCCCGCCAGTCAGAAATGGATGAACTGCGGGGCCGCATTGACCGCCTAGAGCGGCAAATTCGGGATTTGGAAAATCAACGGTGGCGTTAGGGCACTGGTTAAAGACTGATACCGTGGGATAATCGGGACACAGCTAATTTGAGCCGTTTTTTCGATGAAACTTTTTACCGCCATGCGCGATGTCCTCATTAGTCTCACCATTGTTTCTTTCTTTAGCTTGGTGTTGCTGTCCATAGCCATCTTCGGCAAATCTTCCTCTCCGGCGATCGCCGCCCCCCAGGATAGCAATTTTGCCCCTATTTCCATTGCCCAAGCCTCTTCTCTGCAAACCCCAGAAAAATCCTCCATGACCGCGGAAAATTCTAAAAGTATGGTTACCACAGCCTCTGGTCTGCAATACATTGATGAAGTAGTGGGGGATGGCCCCAGTCCCACCAAGGGACAGAAGGTGGAAGTCCACTACACCGGCCGCCTCACCGACGGCACCAAATTTGATAGCTCGCTGGATCGGAATAAACCCTTCACTTTTAAAATTGGCGTTGGCCAAGTAATTAAAGGCTGGGATGAGGGAGTGGCCACCATGCAGGTGGGTGGTAAACGGAAACTGATTATTCCCCCCGATTTAGCCTATGGTTCCCGGGGAGCGGGAGGAGTAATTCCCCCCAATGCCACTTTGGAATTTGAAGTGGAACTATTGGATGTTCAAAATTAATAGTTTTTAGTCTTTAGCCTGACCTTTCTGAGCTTATTGAATGCTGGGGGAGGTTTTTTTATGGGCAAAAATGATCAAACTTTCCTTATCTTGTAAGAATTTTTCCGGGGTAAGGTCACATTTTGTCCAGCCCTTGCATCAAACTACAGCGCAGATTAAATTTGCCGCTGGCAAGACAACAAAGACGATCGCCGACTTTGGATTTTTCCTAATTTGATAAGGATGAGAACTCTCTAACTCAGAAAATCTGCGTATTTTTGGTTTTGACCCGACTGTAGAACTCCACCATGGTTTCAATAAAGGACTGATCCTTCGGCCAGAATGGGGGAAAATCCCCCTGCTTTTTGACTAAAATAGCTGGAACGGTAGGCTGGGGAGCCGTTTCAATGACCTGGGGCAAACGTTTTTCCCCATGCCAAAAATCCTTCAAACTGTCAGGGGTTATGGCCTCTTCAACTACTGGTTTGGTGAAATAGCTCAGGTCGGGTTCCGGCGCAGTCTTCGACTGGGATAGTTCAGCGGATAATGCCTGGCCCAAAGGCGATCGAGCCAATTCCTTTTGCAAAGCTTCCCGGGATAAACCCCGTAGTTCAAATAACAAAAAAGGATCTTGATCAAGTTGGGCGGCAATGAGGAAATAAACCCCAGCAATATGTTTACAGGGGTTGCTCCAGTCCGGGCAGGAACAGCTTGTCTTAAAGTCGTCTTTGTGATGGGGGAGTAAATGGAGGTCTAGCTTGGCAAAGGCATCATCAATGTTGTCGGGGATTTCGTTGAGCATCAGTCGGGAAATCAAACTGGCCTTAGAAGCAATGTAGGCGATCGCCGCCGACCAGTTTGCTGGGCTGATGGGTTCAAACTCAATGGTGGTGGAGTAGAGAGGTTCCTTGTGAACACCAAAATAGGGATTGACGGAGCCCCGTACTTTAGCTGAAATCAACCCATCTTTAATTTCAAAACTTTTGACCTTGCCACCCCGGGCATAGGAACGACCCCGGCTTAAACGGCCTGAGTCCATAATTTTTTCGAGATCGGCAATAAACCGTTGTCCCCACCAAGACCGACTAAATTGAGCCATTGTTGTTACTCCAAAATTGCACTTTGATTGAGGGCAATGAGCTTTTTAAAAGCATTGTTATCTAATTCTGTAAGCCAAGATTCATCGGAGCCAACGATGGAATCTGCCAGTTTTTTCTTATCCTCGATCATTTCATCAATACGTTCCTCTAGGGTGCCGATCGCCACAAATTTATGAACAAAAACATTCTTTTTCTGGCCAATGCGAAAAGCACGGTCAGTGGCTTGATTTTCCACCGCCGGGTTCCACCAACGATCAAAATGAAAGACATGGTTGGCCTTTGTCAGCGTAATCCCCACCCCCCCAGCCTTGAGGGATAAAATGAACACCGATGGCTCCGTTTCTGGGTCTTGGAACTCCGTAATCATAGCTTCCCGCTTATTTCGATTGGTTCCTCCGTGGAGATAATACGTATTGTAATGGCAGGTATGGCGGAGATATTTTTCCAGGGCATCCCCTAGATCAGTAAATTGGGTAAAAATTAGCAAGCTTTCCCCTTCATCCATAACCTCTGCCACCATTTCACCGAGGCGACTGAGCTTATGGGATCGCTCTGGGGTAAAGTCACTCTCATCTTGCAAAAACTGTCGGGGATGGTTACAGATTTGCTTGAGCTTCAGCAATGCTGACAAAATCAAGCCTTTGCGCTGAATACCTTCGGTTTCATCTAGCTCCCCGGTAATATCTTTGACTACCGCTTCATACAGGGAAGCCTGTTCCTTGGTGAGGTTGCAATATAACTTTTGCTCCACTTTGTCGGGCAGATCTTTGATGATCGATTGATCTGTTTTTACCCGTCGTAGAATAAAGGGTTCCACCAACTTTTTGAGGGTTGCCGATCTCGTCACATCATTGTTTTTTTGAATTGGCATTTCAAAGTTTTTACGGAACTGGGTTTCTTTGCCTAAGTAGCCTGGATTGAGAAAGTTGAAGATTGACCAGAGATCCAGTAGTCGATTTTCCACAGGGGTTCCTGTCAGGGCCAGGCGATGGGGGGCCGATAGTTTAAGAATGGCTTTGGTCTGGGCGGCCTTGGGGTTTTTAATATTTTGGGCTTCGTCCAGTACCAAACGATGCCATTCCACACTTTCAATCAGCTTGAGATCCTTACGAATCAAGGTAAAGGAGGTGATGACCACATCATTTTGCTCCGCCATGGCCTGAAATTCATCCATATTCTTGGCCCGTTCAGTTCCGTGGTGAACAATGGAACGCAGGTGGGGGGCAAACTTTTCGATTTCCTTGCGCCAGTTCCCCACCACAGAGGTAGGGGCAATTAACAACGTCGGTTTGAGAGGGTCGATGGCTTGTTCTTGTTCTTGTACCAATCGAGCGATCACCTGGACGGTTTTACCTAAACCCATGTCATCGGCCAAACAACCATTGAGTCCCAATTGCTCTAGATACGACAGCCAAGAAACACCCCGTTTTTGATATTCCCGTAGAGTACCCTGCAGTTGGCTAGGATCGGCGATCGCCTCCAATTTAGTTTTGTCATGGAGCTTATCCAGCATTTCTGCTAGGGTTTGTCCCCGGTCGAACTCCACGTCCAAATCTTCGCCCCCTTCCCCAGTCAGTCGCATGAAATCGATCAGGCTAAGTTCTGGGTTATCGATCTGCTGTTTTTTCCAGAACTCCAACATTTGTTGCATTTTGTCCTGGTCGAGGTGCATCCATTGCCCCCGAAATTTGACTAGCGGGGATTTAGCTCGTACTAATTCCAGCCATTCTTTTTCCGTAACCTGCTCCCCACCAATGGATAAATCGTACTGATATTCCACCAGATTATCGTAGCTAAAATAACTTTTGCCCTTATTCTGGGCACTGCCCAGGGACTTGCCTTTAGCCCGTAGCCGCACCTTAGCCCTTTGATGGCCTTTGGGAGTCCACCAAGCAGGAATAATCACCTTATATCCAGCACTTTCCAGCACCCAGGCAGAATCCTGTAAAAACTCAAACGCCCCGGCTAAATCCATGGAAATGCTTACGGGCTGGTCGGTTTCTAATCCTTGCCAAAGTTGGGGATAAATGCGGGCGGCATAGCCCAAGTTCAACAGTAAATTTTGCTGAAAGTTTTCTCCAGTCTGTTTATGTAACTCTTTCTGCTGGGTTGGACGCATTCGCCAATAGTCCAAAAGTGAAACCCGGAGGGACGGATCTTGGCGAGGTGCGACTAAAAATTGTAACTCCCAACTGTCCTCTGGCTTACTCGGTTCACAAAGCTGAAAACATAGATAAAAGGGAATCGCAGTTTGGGTATGGTGGATACGATCCCGCCAGGTTTTCCATTGCTGATAAAGTTCTAGACCTACGTTTGTCAGGGGCTTATCAGCACTAACACAATGGTGGATAAGAGTATCGTCTATTTTTTTATCAAACCCCGCTGTAGAAGGAGTATGGGTAACAATTTCCGTAAGTAAACATTCTGAAAAATGCCGCAGTAATGTTTCCCGGTCATAAAATTCTGGTTTTTCCTGGGGTTCCGTAAATCCAGCGACACAGGCCAGGGGCATATATTCCACAAACCGCCGTACATTTTCTTCATGGCGATCGCTGACTATTTCCCAGCCAGGATAAAGTTCAAATTGCGATAGCTTTGCTTTCGGGGATGTTTTAGTGGATTTTCTTTCCCCTTTTGCGGTAGAGGTCGATTTAGTGGATTTAGATTTAGCAGTCTTAAGTTCTCGATACTTGAGAGCGGGAATATATTGATCCGCCAAAATAATCTGCTTAAAGGCTTGGGTGTAGTGGTACCAAAACAGGAGATCTGCCCCAAGTTGTACCTCTGCTAGGTTATTGATGGCGATAAAATGTAGTTCGTTGAGCAACTTAATAATATTGCTCACTAGCTGGTAGTCAAATCCAGAAGCTTTAATGGGGGTTTTGACGGTGTAGCAGTCCACTTGCCAATATTGCAGGTCAAAACTTTCAGGAATTTCTTGCTCTAAATATCGGGCTAGTTCCAAAGAAGGAAGGGGGCGATCTCCATGGCTTGGCAGGAGAAAATAACGGGGCACAATTTGGGACGAAACAGGATAATATCTCAGTTCCGATTTGATTCCTAAAGACTGGGCCAAAAAGGTTTCCAGATCCTTCGCAAAAAGTTGACCTGGATGGACGTTATGGGGTTTTTTGCTCTTTTTCCCTAACCCCGTCGTTTCCACCCACAGAAAAAATTCGCCCTGTTGGACAAAATCATCCTCTGCTTGAGGAATCCAGGTACCGTGTAGAATTTTCATGGATGAAGCGGCCTAAAGGATTTTTTAACCGTTT
The DNA here is from genome assembly GCA_963704945.1 of uncultured cyanobacterium. Lineage (GTDB taxonomy): Bacteria > Cyanobacteriota > Cyanobacteriia > Cyanobacteriales > Microcystaceae > Synechocystis. The sequence continues at coordinate 43,525 of CAVPII010000024.1, forward strand.
TAGCACCTTAAATTGTAAATGACTCGATCGCCAATCTTCAAAATAATATTCTTGTCCTTGTACCTTGATTGTTGACCCAACCTTTCCAAACTTATTAAATGCTAAGGGCCTGTTTTAAAAGTTATGATTTGTCCCCTAAATCTCCTCACTAAAGCTCCGGCAAACTTGGGGGAATTTGAAGGCTTTCCCCCCAGAATTGGGGGGGCAGGGGGGCTTTTCAAACACTTTCTAAGGGACGCTTTTAAAACAATTATCAAGCACTCCCCATTTTTTTTATTTATGTGTCAGAAACTAGAATTCTAAAAAGCTTTTTCCGTTGCCCTTTCAGCCTCCAACTCAGCAACCATTTCCCTTTTAATTACTTTATAGTTCCAAAAGCCAAAGATTAACCAAAAAGCTAACAGAGCCGAGGTTACTAGCAACACAGGCACTAAACCAAACTGACGAATCAAGGTGGGGGCCGCAGCGGTAAATAACCCACCTCCTACGATGGGTTCAAAAAATAACTGTTTGTAGGCAAAACTTTCAAAGGCCCCTGTGCGATTATGGGGATCTACCATTTTAATTAATAAAATTCCTGTGGCTGTAACCCCCATAGATTGCCCCATGTCACCGATACCTCGTTCAAACCAATAACTAGGTAAAATTTTAGGGGCTAGGTAAACAAAAGCTACTATATTCCAAATAATCCCAAGCAGAGAGAGGCTTAGGAAAACCGGCAAATTAGACCCTAAAACATCTAGCCTAATCGAGGCTAAAGCAGTTACCACGACTAAATCTAGGGCAACCCCTGCGATTCTTTCCTGCAGATTTCTGATAATTAAGCAGTCCAAGTCCAGTTTTTTCGTAATCAATTGGACAATAATTCCCCCAATTAAAGCCATGGGAAATAGGGGAATTGCTTCAGCTAATTCAAAGCCGGTTTTTCCCCAGGTTAAAAATTCTACTAGTCTGAGTAGTTCTAGAAGTATCCAGCCAATGAGTACCGCTAAAGCAGTAAATCCAAAATTTAAAGATAGGGGATCAATTAAGAGATTACGCATTAGACGGGCTCTTTTAGTTAAAACCCGATCACTCTCTGGATGGGTAGTGGGTTGAAATTGCGCGTCGCCTGTGGTGACTTCCGTTGGTGTTTCTGTTATGTAATTGTTCCGTCTTCCCCAATCCGCTAAAACTGTTCCCGCGATCACCCCGGTGACGATGCCCACCGTTGCTAATCCTAGGGCTAAATCCCCTCCGGCAGGAAAACCTAGTTTCGTAAAAGTATCTGCCATGCCGGCGGCGGTTCCGTGCCCTCCTTCAAAGCTAATTTCTATTAGGGAGGCTACTATCGGATCAACATCGAAAATAGGAATTAAAATCAGTAAGGTTAATAGTATTGGTAAAACATATTGCCCCCAAGCTAAGGTCTGACCAAAAGCAACCTGGGGAGATGTTTTGCGCCAAATTTCTTTAGGTTTAGGGATGGCTTCTCCCAGAAACAAAGCGGCAAAGACAATATTGATAAATACTCCAGGGGATTGGCTCCACACAGTCCGGGTTGCTTCGGAAAATAATCCCCCCGCCAAATAGCCATCCGAAGGTACTCCAAATTTAACGGCGATCGCCCCTAATACTCCCGGCCCCAACAATAGGGCGATTGTTCCGGCGATGATTGACTCTGGTAAGTATAGTTTCTGAAATAAATTGACTTTCTGCTTTAGAAATCTACCTGCTAGGATTAGAATCGCTATTGTTATAAATGCAAATAAAACATTGATTAAACTAAACATCTTATTTTATTGAGTTTTGTGGGACTTAATATTATTTTGTGTCAGCCTGGGTTTTCTGTAGCATTACGTACAAAATCCAATGTATTATAAAAGTGTATTGGGTTCCCCAAGACCATTTTTGAGTATCATAATTTAGAGGATTATTGCGCCCCGGTTTTAATGCAGAAGTACTACTAAAGCGTCGTAGCCCCTCTACATAGTCTGGGAGCCTGTTTTAAAAGTTATGATCTGCCCCCTAAATCGACCCACTAAAGCTCCGGCAAACTTGGGGGACTTTGAAAACTTTCCCCCCAGAATTGGGGGGCCAGGGGGGCTTTTCAAACACGTTCTAATTTAGGATTCTACTATCCGATAATTATTCTTGTCTTTAAAACTCCATTGACCACAGCTAACAGTATGAAAATTATTAATACAGCCCAAGCCCCGGCCCCCGTTGGCCCCTATAACCAGGCGATCGCCGCCAACGGTTTTTTATTTACAGCGGGACAAATTGCCCTCGATCCCCAAACCATGACCATTGTGGGATCTGGAGATGTGGAAGCTCAAACCAAACAGGTAATGGCGAACTTGGGGGCTGTGCTAAAAGAGGCCGGTGTTGACTGGCAAAATATTGTCAAAACTACGGTTTTTCTGAAGGATATGAACGACTTCGCCAAAGTTAATGCCATCTATGGCCAATATTTTGATGAGGCGATCGCCCCGGCCCGTAGTTGCGTGGAGGTGGCCCGACTACCTAAGGATGTGCTGGTGGAAATTGACTGTGTAGCTCTGTTACCAGCCTAGGCAAACGGTAGCTATTTATACAGAATTTATGCTCTAATGAAAATGGCAATCAAATTTATTGATAGTTAGAGCAAGGCTGTTTAAAGACCAAACGGCTTGGTAACCCTTGATGGAAAATTATCCTAGGAGTAGGTAATTATGGCCGGATCTCTCTTTGCCGATGCCAGTAAACGGCTGGAAAAAGCCCTCAAATATGTGGCCATTTCCGATGATGCCGGGGAAAGATTAAAGTATCCCAAAACTAGCCTCAGTGTTTCCATTCCCGTGCGGATGGATGACGGTTCCCTCCGAATTTTTCCTGGTTACCGGGTTCGCTACGATGACACCAGAGGCCCTGGCAAAGGGGGGGTGCGCTACCATCCCAACGTCACCATGGATGAGGTGCAGTCCCTAGCTTTTTGGATGACCTTTAAATGCGCCCTGTTAAATTTACCGTTTGGGGGCGCCAAGGGGGGAATTACCCTTAATCCCAAGGAACTAAGCCGGGCTGAATTAGAGCGATTAAGTCGGGGTTACATTGAGGCGATCGCCGATTTTATTGGCCCAGACATCGACATTCTGGCTCCGGACGTTTACACCAACGAAATGATGATGGGCTGGATGATGGATCAATACAGCATCATTTGCCGCAAAATCAGCCCAGGGGTAGTTACCGGCAAACCTATCACCATGGGGGGAAGTCAAGGGAGAAATACCGCCACTGGCACGGGAGCATTTTTCATCATGCAGGCCATGTTGCCCAAATTTGATCAGTACCCGGAAAATACCACCGTTGCTGTCCAGGGTTTTGGTAATGCGGGGATGGTCGTAGCGGAATGTCTCTATAAAGAGGGCTACAAAGTAGTGGCTATTAGCGATTCCCAGGGGGGAATTTATAATGAAAAGGGGGTTAACATTCCCACTGTCATTGATTACAAACAGCATCACCGTACCTTGGCGGGTATGTATTGTGACCAAGCCATTTGTGATTTAGGGGAAAACCAACAACTGAGCAACGCCGAGCTACTGGCCCTGGATGTGGATGTGCTTATTCCCGCCGCCCTAGAAAATCAAATTACCGCTGACAATGCGGATCAGGTCAGGGCCCGCTACATTTTTGAGGTAGCCAATGGTCCTACCACTTCCGCCGCTGATGCCATTTTGGCCGAGAAAGGGGTTTACGTTTTCCCCGATATTTTAGTTAATGCGGGGGGGGTAACGGTCAGTTACTTTGAGTGGGTACAAAACCGCAGTGGCCTCTATTGGAGTCCCAAGGAAATTAATGATCGCCTCAAGTCCAAAATGGTGGAAGAGGCTGAACATGTGTGGCACATTGCCCAGGATCTGGGGGTTACGGTGCGGACAGGGGCCTACATCCACGCCCTGAACCGCTTGAGTGAAGCCATGGATGCCAAGGGAACCCGAGATTACTACCAAGATAGTTAAAATAATTGGGTAGTAATTTTCCTGGCCTACTTTTCACCATTAACCATGTCCGAAACCCAAGCACTTCCCGACACCAGCAACTCCGAAAAATATGGGGAACGGGAAATCCGGGACGCCCAACTAATTACCTTTCCCAATCCCCGCCCCGGCCGTCGCTATGATGTCCACATCACCCTGCCGGAATTTACCTGTAAATGTCCCTTTTCTGGCTATCCTGATTTTGCTACCCTTTATCTGACCTACTGCCCTGATCAGAAGGTGGTGGAGTTAAAGTCCATTAAGCTTTACATCAATAGTTACCGCGATCGCCATATTCCCCATGAGGAAGTAACCAATCAAATTTTGGATGATTTTGTGGAGGCCGCCAACCCTTTGTACGCTAGACTGAAAGCGGATTTTAACCCCCGGGGCAATGTCCACACAGTGATTGAAGTGGAATATCACCAAGAAAAAGCTAGTTAAAACAAGCTAACTAAGCCTAGAGCTTAATCCAGGGTTCAAAATTATTTGTGTTTTACGAGGTAGGGCCATGACCGCTTGGCAACGGGTACAAAAAATTGCGCCAGCGGCGATCGGGGCTTGCCTATTTGTGCTTTCCATTGGGGCCATTCATGGTGAACTGCACCACTACGGTTGGCAGAATGTCCTCGATAGCTTTCACCATATCGTCAAAACCCGGTTGGCTGGTGCCTTTGTTTTGATGTTGATTAACTACATAATTTTGACGGGTTACGACACCCTCGGCATGTTTTACCTGGGGCAGTCCCTACCCTTAGCCAAAACTAGTTTTGTTGGTTTTGTCAGTTATGCCATCAGCAACAGTGTCGGCCTGGCCCTCCTTAGTGGCAGTGCTATTCGTTACCGGCTTTATCAATCCTGGCAAGTTCCGGCCCCCATCATCGCCCAGGTGATCGCCTTTTGTAACCTCAGTTTTTGGGTGGGTTTGTTAACGGTGGGGGGGATTACCTTTGTGGTAGATCCCCTACAATTGCCAACCTTTCTCCGTTTACCGTTTCTGTCGGTTCATCCCATTGGCATTATTTTCCTAGCGATTATCGTTGTTTATCTGCTCGTAACCGGGAATTTCATTAGACCTTTCAAAATTGGCAAATGGCAGTTACCCAAAATTCCCTTTGCCGTGTCCCTGGCTCAAGTAGGCCTAACGGCGGCGGATTGGATTTTGGCATCGGGCATTTTATACGTACTCCTACCGGGGCATCATCACCTTAGTTTTCCCGGCCTTTTCGGTATTTATCTCCTCGCCCAGGTGGCCGGTATCCTCAGCAACGTACCAGGGGGATTGGGGGTATTTGAGACAGTGGTGCTATTTCTACTCACCCCCAAATATTCCTCAGTGGAAGTCTTAGGGGCCTTGTTGGCCTACCGGGTTATTTACTACTGGATTCCCTTGGGTAGTGCCAGTTTGAGCTTGGGAGCGTTTGAACTTCTGCAACATCGCCAGGCAAGAAATTCGGAATGAAATTCCCAACGCCCTAAGGTCTGTGGGCGAAACTCCGTTCTCCCCTGGTAACTTTGGGGGATTTGATGGCTTTTTCCCCCCATTAAGGGGTTTTTCAAATGCGTTCCTAAAGCTTGGGGTGAATTTGCGGGTAACCTAAGGGACGGATTTGCTGATGTTTTCTTTTCTGTTCTAACTGTTTAAGTTCGTCATAGGGCACCCAATGGATGCAGTCCACAGGGCAGGTATCGATCGCCTCCTGGATTACCGCTTCATCGTCCCCATTCTGGCTAAAGGCCCGGGAGCGGCCATGCTCCTGCTCGATGGTGAAAGTGCTGGGGGCCACATGGGCACAGTTTTTACAACCAATGCAGGTAACTTCGTCCACATAGACTCCCCTTTCCCGCAACTCTCCCCCCAGCTCTGGTTCTAAGCCAGAACGGTCATCGAAATTACGCCAGTCTCCCCCCAATTCCGGCTCAAATCCTGAACGGCGATCGGGGGAAAAATCTAAACTAGCCATTAAGCGCTCCAGCGTTGCACAACCAAACGAACTGAACCATCTTCATTTTTCTGTTGTTCGGTTACGGCAAATCCCTGTTTGGCGGATTCGTTTAACACCGTTTCTAAGGCATAGCCCTGGGTGATTTTTTGCAAAAAGCCATCCACCGATAGGGGCTGTTGCCAGTACTGTAAATCCGTTACCAATTCGTATTCTTTCCCATTCCAGCTAAAACCGAGGTCATAATTATTTTCCTGTTCAATGACTACAGCGGCATTGGCCGTTAAACCCTGATAACCCCGCACCTCCATCGGCCCTTCCTTCCAATCCATCCCTAGTTTAGTCAGGGTGGTTTTCAACACATCAAGGTTACGGATTTGGGTTTTGATATTGCTAAAGTGAGACATGGGAATTAGATAGGAAAATGTAGAAGGACAGTTTTAAAAAAAGAAATTGGCAAAGGACTGGGTTCAAGACTGCCCCGGCCAACGGGAAAAAGTTTGGGCTTGCTGAACCGAGGACTCCACCGGGTTGGTTTGGGCAAAAAACTCTGAGGTGGTTTGCTGGGTAAGCACTACCCCCAATTCTGCTTCGATCGCCGCTGTCACCTCCTGACAGGAACGACCCACAATGCCGGTCACCGTTTCTTTTACTCGGCCATCGGGATAAATGACGAATTCCAGGGTTTCTAGATTCACAGTTAATCCTCGAACGGTAGATGGACAATCAAGGTCATAGGGCAGTTTTAAGACATTCCTCCAGGAAACACCATGGATGGTTAAGGGTAAATGGCAATTTACTCAAACAAGCCAAAAGTTATTTTCTAGTTTGGCCCTAACTTCCCAGCAAACTGGCATAAATTGTAGCAAAAATTAACATTGTTGGGGGGCTGACTTGCTTCGTCCCTGGGAATATTAAAGCCCCGGCATCCTATTCAATACTATCCATTGATGAAGATGAATTTTCCAAAAATCGACGACAAACTAGCGTCAACAAGACCTTGACGATTAAAATGGAAAAGTAAAGAAATGTAACAAGTCCCCAATTTCCCATGGTTTCTTCCCCCAATGCCAATCGGTCTGAGCGTTCCTATAATCCGCAGGCTTGGTTGAGGGGTTACGAGTCCCAGCCCCAGGAGTGGGATTACTGGGTTGAAGAGATAGAAGGCGTTGTCCCCCCGGATCTCCAGGGAACCCTGTTCCGTAACGGGCCAGGATTACTAGAAATCGGCGATCGCCCCTTGAAACATCCCTTTGACGGGGATGGATTAGTGACAGCGTTTAAATTTTCTGGGGATGGGCGGGTTCATTTCCAAAGTCGATTTGTCCGTACCCAGGGCTACGTGGAAGAACAGGCCGCAGGCAAAATGCTGTACCGGGGGGTTTTTGGATCCCAACCGGCAGGGGGGTGGTTAAAAAATATTTTCGATTTGCGCCTTAAAAATATTGCCAATACCAACATCACCTACTGGGGCGATCGCCTGTTGGCCCTGTGGGAAGGGGGGCAACCCCATCGTTTAAATCCTGAAAACTTGGCAACTATCGGACTAGATGACTTGGATGGTGTGTTGGAGCCGGGGCAACCCCTTTCCGCCCATCCCCGCATCGATCCCGCTTCTGAATTCGACCAGGGCCAACCCTGTTATGTTACTTTTTCCATCAAGTCTGGTCTAAGCAGTAGCCTTACCCTGTTGGAACTGGCTCCCACTGGCAAATTATTGAGGAAAAAGACCGATAGTTTCCCCGGTTTTGCCTTCATCCACGACTTTGCCATTACTCCCCATTACGCCATTTTTCTGCAAAATAACGTAAGTTTTAATGCCCTCCCCTTTGTTTTTGGCCTGCAGGGAGCCGGGGAATGCGTTCAATTTAATCCTGAAAAAACTTCCCAAATTATTCTGATTCCTAGGGGAGAAGGGGAAATCAAAAAAATTCCTGTCCAGGCTGGTTTTGTTTTTCACCACAGCAATGCTTTTGAAGAAAATGGAAAAATAATACTCGATTCCATTTGTTACAATTCCCTACCGCAGGTGAACCCGGATCTGGATTTTCGGGTAACGGATTTCGATCAACTTGATCCTGGGCAACTGTGGCGTTTCACCATTGATCCTGCTACGGAAAAAGTGGAGAAAAAGTTAATGGTTTCCCGCTGTTGTGAATTTCCCGTTATTCATCCCCAAAACGTCGGTCGTCCCTATCGCTATGTTTATATGGGGGCCGCCCATGAAGCGGTTGGTAACGCCCCTTTACAAGCCATTATTAAGGTTGATTTGGTTAATAATTCGGAAACTATTCGTTCCTTTGCCCCCGATAGTTTTGCTGGGGAACCAATTTTTGTTCCTAGACCTAATGCTGTCGCCGAAGATGATGGTTGGTTACTATGTCTGATTTATAATTCCGTCTTGCACCGTTCCCAATTAGTGATTCTCGATGCCCAGGATATTGCCCAACCGGCGATCGCCACTTTAAACTTGAAACACCATATTCCTTATCCTCTCCATGGTTCCTGGGTTAATGCTTAAGGATTTGGAGAGATTACCAGCGTTCAAATTCATAATAAATATTTCCCAGGGTTTCATAGGTGGTGCCGGGCATTTTTTGTAATTTTCTATCGAGGTAATTGAGAACTTCATCCTTGCTCATATTAGTGCGTTGCATAAAAGTCAGCACACTAACCTTTCCCTGGCTCTGTTTAATTAACTTATCAAAAATGAAATCTATATCTTTCTTTAAGCTTCGCAGGTAAGCATAAATTGTTAAGGCATAAACACAGGACAAAACAAAACCAAAAACATGAAATAAGGGGTCTCTAAACAGGGAATCAGCAAAAACAAATTCAAAAATGGCGAAGAATCCCAATACTGAAAAAAATACCGGGGTAGAGCCGATGCGTTCCTGTTCCGTTTTTGATTTAAGTTTCACCAAACGGTACACATAAAAAATTGCCGTTAGGAATATGTAGAAAATCCAGTCCATAGAGGTTTATCAGGGCAAAATGGCGAACAAAATTACGTCCCAGAATCAAATTATAAAATCACATTATGGCAGTTTTCACTTCAGCGAGCACTTTTCAAAATCCTGGAGTGCTTATAAATTGAGGATCTTGTCGTACCCTGTTAGATTAAAAGCCGCTATAAAGCAATGGCGGAGGAAATATAAACATCTTAGTGCTCCTAGGATCAATTTTTAAACTCTTGAGATAATCCTGCTAGTTTAGGATACGGAAGTTCATGGCGGGCAAAGGCTTGTTTTGCTCTGCGAACTAAATCGGTTTTGTAAATAAATTCATCCCGGGCATCCATGGGATAACATCGCAATTTGAATTGTGTTCCCCAAAAATGTTCCTGCATCACCACGACAATTGGTAAATTTAGTTGGGTGTATTTACTACTATAGGCCGCTTGATAAAGAATGCTAATTACTTTTTCTGTATCAACATGATGGTCAAAGTAAAAATTTGTAGCTACTTGGGCTTCTAGCTCACCACTATTGGCATTAGAAATAGGTTCAGTCCAGGTTTTATTATGGGGAATGGTAACGGTATTATCGTCTGGAGTTTGAATTTTAATGCCCCGCAATCCATAGCTAACAACTTCACCATAATGATCAGCAATTTTAATCCGATCGCCAACTCGATAGGGAGCTTCAAATAAGGCTACGACCCCGGCAATAATGGAACTAATATAGTCTTTGAAGGCAAAACCAAGGGCAACGGCGATGGTTCCTGTTAATGCCAATAAATTATTCTGGGATAAATTAAGGAATTGGCTAAATAAATAAGAAATAGTAACGAGTAGAATAAGACCTTTCCAAAATGGCAAAGATTGCTTAATGATCAGCCTAAATTGACGGGGAACCTTTTCTGAAGCCCAATTGGTAATAGACTGGATAGCCAACATAAAACCATAGGCTAAAAAGACAGCCAAGATACCCCGTAAAATCTTGTTTAAGGTTACTTCCTCTAATAGCTGTTCGGAAATTTCCCCTAGCAAAAGTGATGTAGATAGTTGTGAAAAAACCATGATTAATCTTCCCCCACAAAGAAATTATTGGTGGCTAGTTCAGTTTTGAGCTTGGCATAATGGATAGGCTCAATGGCCAGTCTGCCCTGGTTTTGTTCTAATATTCCTGCCCGCAACAGTTTTTGTACCTGGACTTGGATATGATTTTTCCCTTCTCCTAGACTTAGGGCCAAGTGGGGGCGACTAATCTGTCCGTGGATCAGCACCGAATGGAGTAGATAACGATCTTGTCCCGTTAGGCTGGGTAAACTTGGCAAAAATGGGCGAGTTTCATAGATAGTAAAGGCAAGATCTTGGCCGGATTCTTTTAATTCTAAAGAAGGTGGGGATTCTTGTTCGTCAATTTCTTCTTTTATTCTTAAACTTTGTATCCAAAGATTAGCGGCAATGCGACTTACTCCCATAGATTGGGAAGCGAGGGACTCCCAATAGATTTCGTGACGATCCTCAGTAGTCGTATTTTTCTGGCCTCTACTTAACCCGGGAAAATTATCTAAAGATTCCTGCTCCACCACAGTTTGAATTATGGGATTAAGCCAATTTTCTAACATTTCTGCATCCAATTCAGGCAGGGGATAAACTTGACTAAAATAGGCACTTACTTGACAAACAAAATTCAAAAAATCCCAAGCCCAATGGTTGCAACCTATAACCCAAAAGCAATGGCGATTTTGAATGGCAAGATCCCTTAAAAATTCAATACTTTCCCACCCTCCAATACAGCGTAAAAAACACTGCTCCAGGGAAGGAATAATCACTAATTTATGCCGTTGCTCCAGGCAGTCCACATCGAGGGGATGATCTAAATCCTGGTCTATTGCTTGTTCAATATCGGAATGGAAATCAAACAGTTGTTGAATTTTTTGGGAGGTGGAGAGATGTTGGTTAATTCTTTGCCAATTAACCAGGGGGTTAACAATTTCCAGGTCTGACTTATCCGACCATTTTTCTAGGCTGTCGTTAATTATTTTATCGATGGATTCCACTGGACTACCCAGGATTACCAAGGTATTGGGGGCATCCAGGTTTTTTTGCCACGTTTCCACTGCGTCGGCGATCGCCGTTTGGACTGCGGTCTGATAGGCGGGGGGCTGGGCAGATTAGCAATATGTTGCCGGAGTTGTTGAACTAATGTATCGGGCAGTGTAACTAAATCCGTCGGAGTTTCGTTGGCCGCTCGGGTTTGGCTAAACCAGGAATGCAACTGTTGTTTGAAGGACGAAAAAATCTGACCTTGCATTAACCGTCTCCGGGGAATTAGTAATCGCCAGGGATTTTATGGCGGGGAGGGAATGGGGAATATGCAGGCAAATACCGCACCGCACCTTTCATCCAACATAGTAATCATAGTAATAAAGTCAAGAGCTGATTTATAGAGAGTTCGAGCGTCCCAGACTCCCTTTTTGCTAGATTGAAGTCTAATTGTTTGCCCCCACTGTCTATGCCAGATCATGCCCTCGGCTCCGTTACCCAAGGTTCCCTCAGTAAAGGTTTGGAAGTACGGCTCCATGCCGATGTATCGGTGGAAGAAATGCGGGTGGGGAAATTTTTGGTCATCCAAGGCCGGCGATCGCGCTTTTTTTGTCTGCTCACCGACGTTTCCCTCGGCACGGCGAACCCCCGAATCTTGGCTAATCCCCCCCATGTGGAAGATGATTTTTTGATTGATGTGTTAGCCGGTAGTGGTACCTATGGCACATTGGAATTAGCACCGATGTTGATGTTAACGGAACTGGAACCAGGGCAAAAAGATTGGCAAAATCAATCGGAAAGTAATGGCAATGGCCATAGCAATGGAATGGCTTCGTACCAAGTCAATACCAGTGCAGAAGTGGAGTTACTGCCGGTGAAAACTATTCCCGCCCACTTTAGCCAGGTTTTTGAAGCCAGTGAAGGGGATTTTCGCATGGTTTTTGGTTGGGAAAATGATCCTTTTCGACGCAATTTTGCCATTGGGGAACCATTGGACATGGCCGTACCTGTTTGTTTGGATTTAGACCGTTTTGTGGAACGGAGTAATGGGGTATTTGGAAAGTCTGGCACCGGCAAATCTTTTTTAACTCGGTTGCTGATTTCCGGCATTATCCATAAACAAGCGGCGGTGAATTTAATGTTTGATATGCACTCCGAATATGGTTGGGAAGCCATGAAGGAAGGCAAAACCGTTTCCACCGTTAAAGGCTTACGACAACTATTTCCTGGGGAAGTGGAAATTTTTACCCTGGATGCCGAATCGACTAAACGGCGGGGGGTACGGGGAGCCCAGGAGTTATATTTAAGTTTTAACCAAATTGAAATTGAAGATATTCGTTTAGTCGGTTTTGAGTTGGGTTTGTCGGAGGCGGCGTTGGACAATGCCAATATTTTATTTTCGGAATTTGGCAGGGATTGGATTTTACGTTTGCTGGAAATGAGCAACGAAGAAATCAAGGTTTTTTGTGAAGAAAAGCAAGGCCATCCGGGGTCGATTATGTCTTTGCAAAGAAAACTCAAAAGATTGGAAAGTTTAAAATATTTAAAAAATGCCAGTGCCCACAATTACATTGACCAACTTTTGCAATGTTTAGAGGCGGGTAAACATGTAGTCATTGAATTTGGTTCCCAATCCAACTTACTTTCCTATATGTTGGCCACCAATATGATTACCCGTCGCATCCATGGCATTTACGTTAAAAAGGCGGAAAAATTTCTCCAAACTAAAAATGTTGGCGATCGCCCGAGGCAGTTGGTAATCACCATTGAAGAGGCCCATCGCTTTTTAGACTCCGCCATTGTCCACCAAACTATTTTTGGCACGATCGCCAGGGAAATGCGGAAATATTTTGTCACCCTGTTGGTGGTGGATCAACGACCCTCCGGCATTGATAACGAGGTGATGTCCCAGATTGGTACCCGCATCACCTGTTTGCTCAACGACGAAAAGGACATTGAAGCCATTTTTACCGGGGTGTCGGGGGGGCAAAATTTACGATCCGTGCTGGCTAAGCTGGATTCCAAACAACAGGCCCTAGTGCTAGGCCATGCCGTCCCCATGCCGGTGGTGGTGCGTACCCGGGCCTATGACCAACAGTTTTATAGCGAGATTGGTTGTAACGATTGGGAAAATAAAACTGACGCAGAAGTCTTGACCGAAGCGGCGATCGCCAGGGAAGATTTGGGCTTTTAGTAATCACCAGGGGAAGCCAATCAAAGCTTATACTTAGTTTTGACTAGTTGAGCAATACGATCCCGCCCCATCCCTCCTTGTCCACCTCAGCTTGTTCTTGAACGCCCAACGGCATGGTTTTTTGGAAACGCTTTTTTAATCCCAATCCATCGAGTTCCCCATCCTTGGGCCCAACGGGGGTAGAAGAATTTCTCACCGATGACAGCGATAAAGCCCGCATTTTTTTCAGCACCGACCGTGACATCGACCTCTACGAACTAGAAGAACTCTGTGATGCGGTGGGCTGGGCCCGTCGCCCCATCCGCAAGGTCAAAAAAGCGGTGGAGTATAGTTTTCTGGTGGTAACCATGTGGGAAATTCAGGGGAATCGGCGACGGCTGGTGGGGTTTGCCCGGGCCACTTCTGACCATGCGTTTAACGCCACCGTGTGGGATGTGGTCATCCATCCCAGCTTACAAAGTAAGGGTTTGGGCAAAGCGTTGATGCAATATATCATCCGCAAATTACGCCATTCCGACATCAGTAACATCACCCTTTTTGCCGATCCCCAGGTGGTGGACTTTTACCGACGGTTAGGTTTTGTCCTCGATCCCGAAGGTATTAAAGGGATGTTTTGGTACCCCGATTAATGACGGGGTAGCGGGATTGTCGCTTAAGTTTTTGCCATGGCCCCTTGGAAAACTTGGAAATCGAAATGATCCGCCATTAGCTGTTGGATACATTTGACCTTTATCGGTTCCTGGAGTCGTACATTACCAAAGGCCTGATCGACAATTTCCACCGTGGTCAGGGTGTCTTGGTCAACGGAAAGAATGGGAATTTCCAGATCCGTAGCCCGGCTAATAATCAAAGGTTGGGGCGCCGCATGGCCAGTCAAGATCAGACAACTGGTTGAAGTTTCTAGGGCGGCGAGTTGTAAATCTGTGCGATCGCCACCGGTTACCACGGCCTGATTTTCCCCCCGGCGGAAGTATTCCAGGGCTGAATTGACGTTCATCGCCCCAATGGTCAGACTTTCCACCATTAAATCCAAGTGGTTTTCACTGCATAAAACCTTGGCATCCAATTGATGGGTCAATTCCCGCACACTCACACTACGGAGAAGACGATCCTCCGCTAACAAACCAAAAACGGGAATACCTTGACTTTCCAAAAAGGGTTTCACCAGGTCTTTGGTTTCCGCCAAAGCATCCAAAGGAATGTCGTTGATCACCACCCCCACCAAGCTCTTACCTAGGGTTTGCCGGGCTTTAATTAAGCCGTCCACCACGAGGGGGGAGTGGTAGCGGGCCACCAGCAACACCGATGCGTTAATCTTGGCGGCTAATTCGGAAAAAGAAAGCTCAAATAAACTACCTTCCCAGAGATTGCCGGGGCCTTCCAGCAAAATCAGATCTGCCTCTAGGCCTTGGAGGGATGCTTGCAGAGCATCGGCGTAATCAGTCCGGTCTTCCCCCTTTAACCGTCGGGCAATGGTGGTTTTATCCAAAAACAGTAAGGGTTTACGCACCTGCCCCGGATTTAAATTTAAAGTTTGGCTGATAAACTCAATATCCGCTTCTTCCTGGGCCACCGCCGCGGTGGTCATGGCCGTACCAATGGGTTTGCCGTAGGCGATCGCCATCCCCTGTTGTTGTAAAAGCCGAGCCAAACCAAGAATAATCCCTGATTTGCCGCTGTAAGGCTCCAGGGACCCGACTAATAAACACTGGGGTAAATTGGCCACAGAAATGCTCCTAACTTATGGAATGTGGGAAATTATAATTTTTGAACTTTTAACTTTTGACGGACTAAACCTACAGTAAACCAACCACCCCTAGGCTGGGGGAAGATCATCCACCCGTAAAAGTTTGCGGTAGAAACTTTGGGGAAAATCCACTGCCTGACCTTCTTCGTAACCCCCAATGAGGTCAATGAGGTAATCCATAAACTCCGAATTCAAAACAGTCATTTCATAACTCAAATCCGCCTGACCATCAAACTGTATCCGGCACCGGGTCAACTCCGAGGGTAAACGGGATACAAACCAGGTGGCCACAAAGGATAAACTATCTCCTCCTTCGATGCGTCGGGCCCCTTCCACCTGCCCCAGTTGATAGAGAGCCAGGGCTAGGGGCAATAATTTTTGTTTATTCTTGTCCGGATAATAGGGTTGGTAAACAATAACTTCCCTTTTATCGGCGGGTTGCAATTGGTTAAGGGCGATGGAAGGCATAGGTAAACCACAAGGTAGGGCAGATTTTTCCTCGTCACCATAATACGTCCCTATCCTGAACTGTGGCCATCTAGAATGGGGGAAATTTACGGAGTCAGCCCCGAACCCATGCACGAAGTTAGCCTGATGGAACAAACCCTGGCGATCGCCGTGGCCCAAGCCCAAGAGCATGGGGCTAGCAAAATCCATCAATTAGTCCTGCGGGTGGGGCAACAATCGGGGGTTGTGGCCGATGCCCTCAGCTTTGCCTTTGAAGTTGTGAAGCAAGATACCATGGCCGCTGAAGCCCTATTGGCGATCGAAGAAGTCCCCGTAACCTGCCATTGCCAAATCTGCCAAAGCAACTTTCAACCGGAGGATTGGATCTATTGCTGTCCCCGGTGTGGCGGCATTAGTCAAACGGTGGTGGATGGCAAACAATTGGAGTTGGTTTCCCTGGAAATGAGTTAGGGGTTCATCCTTGGGGGGAATCCCCAGAACCATGGCTTATGTTAAATTTCTTTAGGTGAACTAAGTCAATTTAACCTAGATTTTTCCCATGCCTACGCTTTCCCTTCTAGCCATCGAGATTCCCGAACCCATCAAAATCTATGGCCAATTTGGCCACCCCATCATGATGTGGGCTTTGTTGTTCACTTCCATTTATGCCATGTGGTTAGGGTTTCAATCCCGGAAGATCCGCTCGGTGGAGGCGGAAAAGCGCAAAGAATTAATCCAAAAAGATGTTAAAGGGAAGCATTTTATCGTTGGCTCCCTCCTACTTTCCCTAATGGTGTTGGGAACCATTGGCGGTATGGCCGTAACCTACATCAACAACGGCAAACTTTTTGTTGGCCCCCATTTAATTGTGGGTCTGGCTATGGTGGGCTTAATTGCCACAGCGGCGGCCCTAGTGCCCTGGATGCAAAAGGGTAATGAGGTGGCCCGGGTTACCCACATCACCCTAAATGTTACCCTCATTGGTCTATTCGGTTGGCAAGCTTTCACCGGGGTAGAGATTGTGCAAAAAATTATCTCCAAACTTGGTTCCTAGGTTTTGGCTTGTTGTTGGTAAATTCCCAATGAGCTTAGTTTTTGCATAACCTCGGCATAACTATCCAGGCAATGGTAACGGCGATAAGCTTCCCCCATGGCGGTTAACTTTTCTTGAATTACGGGATTTGCTAACTTGCTGGGGATTTCCCGCCACACTTTAACTGGATCAGACCAATTAATTACCAGATCAGTCAATTGATACTTGGCTAATTCTTGGGCCATCCAGGTACCCGCCGATACCAACGGTATTCTTTCTGCAATAATTGCCTCCGTAAAAATACCAGAAGTCCTTTCCGCATAAGCCACCGGGTCGTAGGGTAACAAAATAATTTGCGCCCGGTCTAGCCAGTGGGCATACTCATCCCGATCTAGGCGATCGCCAACCAGATGAACTTCAATTCCTTGGCTGGGGCTTTTTAACCGGGAAGCGGCGGCGGCAATAACCTGGATTTTGACAGGACTGTTGCAGGGGGCTGAAACCAAATTGCCCATCACGGACCAACCCTTTTCCTCCCTAGGGGCCCCGGGCCACCAACAGATAATCGGATCTGCTTGAACAGACAATGGTGCAACTTCCGTAAAATCCGTATGGGGAATAGGCATCACCGTAAATGGTTGTTGGAAATAATTTTCGAGCGATCGCCCCAGGGGTTCACTATCAGTCAACAATTGGCAATGATTGGGATTTAACAGCGTTGAGAAACGGTTTTGTAACCAACGGTAAATGGGTCGAGTTTGATCCAGGTGCACATCCCGGCGATACAAAATCCAAAAGTGTAATCTTTGCCGAGCTTGGGGTGACAATTGCCGCAGTCCCCACCAAATAGCTAATAGTTGCAAATGGATAAATCTTTCTAAAAATAGGATTACTGGCCTATTTTCATCATGGGATAACAAATCTTTTAAATTTTCGGCCAAGACATCGCCGCACTGCAACGCCTGGGGAATGCGGGTCAACTTTTTTGCGAGACTCCCCTCCGCTTCCAAATCCTCCGGCCGTAAAATTGGCTTTGCCCAATTCCCAATTTCTTCTAAATTTGCCCCTGCATCCTGGGGAACCCAAGCCTGGTAATCCCAACCCAATGATGCCACCGATCGCCTAACTGCACCGTGGTAGGGCAGAATGTGCCCCTCCCCCCCCATTAGACAGGGAATGAGGGAAATAAATAGGGGTTTACTAGCAACGGCCATGGCTATGGAAAAGAAGGGAGCAAACCCACAGTCTCCCCCAGGTTGGCAAATACGGGAACAGGTTGGGCAAATTTATCCAACTGCTCCAGGGTTTCCTGACCCCGCCCGGTGAGCACTAATACCGGCTGGCAACCGGCCAAAATAGCGGCATAAATATCGCTAGGGGCATCCCCAATGAAATAGGAATCCTTGAGGGAAATATCATACTGCTCCGCCGCATCCAAAAGCATTTGGGGGGAAGGCTTACGACAATCACAATCTTCATCGGGATGGTGGGGACAAAGAAAAATATCGGTAAATTCTACCCCTTGTTTCCCGTATTCTTCCTCAATTTTTTCGTGGACTTTCTCCACATCTTTGTAATTAAAATAACCCCGGCCAATGCCGGCTTGGTTGGTAATAACAATCAGTAAATAGCCCGCTTCCTGCCAATGGCCCAATGCCTGGGGGGCTCCCTGGGGTAACTCCACTTGCTCCGGCTTACCAAGGTAGGGAATATAGTTAATAATTACGCCGTCACGGTCGAGGAATAGGGCTTTGTTAGGGGCAGTCAAGGTAAGAAAATATTAGTTTTTAATTTTTAGATTACCAAAAGGAGGCAAAAGATCTCCAGATGTAGCTTTTATTTTATCAGGAAGATGGGAAAAATTATCACAAGAAGATCAAGAAAAATTTCTGCCAATTTGTCCTGATTTTGTGATTAAACTGGGATCTCGCACCGATGAGTTAAAACTGCTACAAGATAAAATGGAAGAATATCTTTTTAATGGTTTAAAATTGGGTTGGTTAATTAATCCTCAATAATAAGTAGAAATTTATCGCTCTAATCAAGAAATAAAAATTATAAATTTACCTTGCACTTTATCGGGTGAAAATATCTTGCCCAACTTTATTCTTAATTTACTTTTTCATTAGGGTTGTTAATTTAATTTTAACCGAATAATCAATTTAACTAAATGAAATCTTTTTTATCTTTACAACTACAAACAGCTATTAAAGTCAGTTTAGCAATGTGTATTGCTTGGGTTATTTCTAACTTTCTAGGATTTCCTCTCTCTTTCGTTGCCCCAATGCTAGCTGGTGTAACAACTCTTTCTGGATTGGGTTTAGGTTGGTTTTTATTGACAAGAGGTACTTTAATGATGGCGATCGCTTTTTGTTTTGGTGCGATATTAAGTATCTTATGGGGAAATAATTACCTTACCGTCTTTATATTAGTTCTGATAATGGGATTTTGGTGGAATTATTTACAATTACACGGATTTATTGGCAGTTTTTTAGGTTTAATGATCAAAGTCGGATTTGTAATAATTTATGCAAATAATCCAGATTCTGTAAATGCAAGTTTTATTGCCTTTAGTAATTATTTTATTGGAGTTACCGTCGGAACAATTTTTAATCGTTTATTTTGGGTTAATACAACTGAGGAAATATTAACTAAAAATTTACAAAATTTCGCAAATATTAGCCGTGAATTAATTACCGTAATTTTGAATGGTTATTTAGAAAGTAACTTAAATGAAGCCCTTGCCCAAAATTTCCTAACAACTCTTAATAAAACAGTTCAAGGTAGTGAAAATATGCTAAAGTTAAGCAGTTTTGATCCTACTAATGAATCAGCAAATCAAGCCCAGTGGATGACAATTATCAAGAGTCAAAAAAATATTTTATCCCATTTATCAGCACTGACACTTTTAGTTAAATCTAGTCAACAAATTAATTTACCCTTAGCGATAAACTCTCAAGTAACTAAATTATTTAACTCTTTCCAATCTTCCCTGACAATTATTCCCTTTGCTATGCTTAACAATAACAAAATAGATTCATCAAATCTTAATCAAAACTTAATTGATTTACAAAATTTATTAGAAAACAACCAAAAAAATGAAATTATTAATAACCAACCACTATCAGAAATTATCACTTTTTATAGCCTATTTAATCGCTGTAAAAAATTAACTCAAGAAATTAATCAATGGGGTGACTATTCCCTTAATAAGAATAATATGTTAACCACTAAAGTTTAAAATAATAATCTCAAAAAAAATGAAGTTTTTAAACAGTTATTTATTTCAATTAGCAGTTATTTCAGCTTTAATATATGCCACAGCAGATTTTTTGGATATTCCTCTTAAACATTACATTTTGTTAGGTTTTTTGGCAGGTTTTAATCCTTCCATTGGTGAGAGTATTCAAGAAGGTAGTAAAAGAATTATGGGAATTTTTGCAGGGGGATTTATTGCTTTTATTGTCTTGATAGCTTTTCCGCAAAATAGTTTTTCTGTGGGAATCGCCATTTTTTTTACAATTCTTTTTTGTTATTTTCTCAATATACCTCAAGCAATACTTAATGCTATAATTTGTGCTTGTATGGTTAGTATTGGACATTATGCCGATGGATTAAATCAATATTATTGGCAGAGATTTGTATTTAATAGTATTGGGGTTATTCTTGGGGGGATAATAACTTTTTTAATACCACCACCTTCTTCTGTTTTAAAATTAGAAAAAGGCTTAAGAAAAACTTTAATTTCTCTGCAAAATTTATATGAAAAAACTATTGCTAGAAACCTTAATTATGATTCTCCCGTAGATTTTCAAGAAATAGAAAACCTTAATCAGATAATTAGTCAACAGATAGCCAGTAATAATAAATTATTATCCTTAGCTAAAATAGAAATGTCTCAAGGTTTGAGCGTCACAAATGAATTAGAAAAGATAGAAAAACAAAACAATTTAATCCAAGAAATTGCTTTTACTTTAAAGGAAATGTCAATGGAAAAAGTTATTGATAATCAAGAACATAAATTATATCAAAAGTTATATTTAGAAATAGCTAACTTAACCCAAATAACCTCGGAAACTTTGAATAAAATTAGTAATTTATCCTTTGAAAAAAGTCTTAATAATCAAGCAATTTCATTACCAGATTTAACTCTTGCTATGAATACTTTAGGAAATAAAATTAATAGTTTGCGAGAAACAGGAGAAAGTGACAATTATTCCCTCGATGAAATTATTAAAATTAGTACTTTTCTAGATAATCTTAAATTAATTACTGATCAAGTTAATTCTTTATCTAAATTTACCTGAAAAGTTAACTTATCTGAATAATAATAGGTTTCAAAATAAACTTTTTATCATTATTACTTTACTCTTCTAGTGACGCTTCACCTTCAGCAATTTTAGTTTATAATTCTTGCCATAATTTGGCTTCTTGGGTTACTTTTGTATCGGCTAAAATAGCATTTTTTATGTCTTCACTTTCTTGTCTTGATTAATATCATTTAATTTTTGTTACTATAATAGATTCCTGTAATCCAACGGAATAAAGGGACTAAATAATTAACAGGCGATCGCTGTTCAACCGTCACCCGTGCTTCACCGATCGCACCTTGAGGAATCGGATTATTTGGTTCTTTACCGCTTTCCCATTGATAACCCGTAACATTATCAGGATTTCGCTCTAAGGCTATTTCTACCTGCACCACAGGCAAATTTTTCGCTTCCCCCGGATCTGGGGCGGAATATGGCACGGGATTACTCATTAAGCTTTCAGCTAATTGAGGATTACCCACTAAGCTAGTTACCTCGTTGGTGGTTATGGTTTCAGGTGACACTGCGGTTACTTTGCCTTTAATACCGCCATATCTTTCTCTCACACCGCCAAAACGTCTTTCGGTTAATAAATTGGGGGTGACTTCCACTGTCATGTCAGGATAAATGCGATCGGCATTTTCAGGGGTAAAAAAAGCAAGGGCGATTTCTTCTGAATCACGATCAGAATCAACTTTTAATTTGCCTAATGATGTTCCTGTTGAGATAAATTGACCAATATTAACGCTAATTTCGGTGATTTCTCCTTCATACTCGCTAATAACTTCTGTTTCATCTGTTAACTTAACTTTTAAATTATCAATATCCCTTTTGAGGTTATCAATGTTATTTTGTCTTTGATTATCAGATTGTAAGTCATCGAGAGAAATTTCTGCTTTTTGGGAGGCTAAATTTTTTAACTGTGCCTGTAAATTTTGACTTTGTGCTTGTAAACTCTCGTTTTGAGCGGTTAATTGCTGATCTTTGGCGGTTAAATCGTCTAATTTCGCTTTTAACTGTGTTTTCTCGTTGAGATTCCTTTGCAAAACATCTTCAGCTTGTATTCTACTCCCATCCAACGGAGCAACTGCACCTTCAGAAACTAAATCATTATATGCCTCAAAACGTTGGCTAATTAATTTATCAATTTCATCAATTTGTGCCAATCTTTGTTTATAAGTTTCACGTTGACGGACGATCGCCAATTGTTCTTGTTTATTGGATTCAATTTGTTGTTTATTGGCTTGAATAGAAATGGGAATTGCTTCTTGCTGACGGGTGATACTTTCAACTTTCAAAAGAGATCTTTGTCTTTCAATTTCAGTAACAGCGATATTTTCCGATTCATATTGAGCTAATTCCTGTTCTTTATTCAAAATCTGCTCTTTTAACTCATTAGACTCTAATATTGCCAAAACTTGCCTTTTTTTCACCTTATCTCCTACCGCTACTTTTAACTCAACTACCCTACCAGTGCCACGAGTTTGAAAGTCAACGGAAGAACGAGGTACTATTAAAATAGAAGATCCGACAACCTTAACAGGGATTCTAGCGGTAAATCCCCAAATACCAAAAGCCACAGTTAATAAAATTAAAGGTAAAGTGCGGATAATTGCAGGAGGTTTAGTCGGTAAATTGGGTTGAATCTCAGATTCAGTTTCAGATTGAGAAGATTGCATTATTACTCAATGATTGATTTTTTGCTACGTTATCAGTCATAATTTTAATTTTGTCTAGATAATGTAAAATATTCGGAAATAAAAATAAATTTTAGAATAAGTTTATGAAAAATTGGTGGCAGTGGTGGTTCAAGTGGTGGGTTTGGACTGCATTTATTGTTTTTATTCTAATTGTTTTGAGTGAACCTCCTCGGCTTTGGTTTTGGTTAGTATTGTTTATTGTCTTACTTCTCTATGGTTATGAGCGATCGCTAAATTCTTGATTAAGTGTCAATTTAAAAAAGGAAAGGGTAATAATTAAGGGAAAAAAGTAGAAATAATTGATTAAAAATTATTAAAATAGATTTTCTTGACTATAAATATTAAAGTATTTTGGTTATTCAAGCAAGATCTCAGTTATCCCTATTTTGACTAATAAATTGAGTAACTGCATAGCTAATTTTTCATAAAAATTATCCTCCCCTATTTGATTATTTAAACCCGTTTTACTCATTTTTAAATAAACTTGATCCCTTAATCCTGCCCGTTTTTAATGGGTTATTACGAGAAAGAATTACTTTTATTGATACCAGTTAAGCTTTCACTCCCACGGATTTCTGGGCAAAAAGTCGGGATTCCACCTGTTCACAAACATGGTGGTAGGTCATCAAATGAACTTCTTGGATGCAGGGGGTATTCTTGTCGGCAATAAAGAGGGGATAATCGGCAAATTCCTGGAACAAACCGCCATTGTTACCGGCCATACCAATGGTGTGTAAACCCTTGTCCTTAGCACATTTCAAAGCATGGAGTACGTTGGCTGACTTGCCAGATGTGGAGAGACCCCAAAGAATATCCCCCGGTTGCCCTAGGGCTTCTACTTGCCGGGAAAAAACAATGTCGTAGGTGTAATCGTTACTCACCGAAGTGAGAATGGAACTGTTGGCGGTTAAGGCGATCGCCGGTAGGGCCTGGCGATTGAAGTGGAAACGCCCGACAAACTCAGCGGCCAGGTGTTGGGCATCGGCGGCGGAACCGCCATTACCACAGATTAATAACTTGTTCCCCGCCTGGAATCTCTGGCAAATCAAATCCACCACGGCTTCAATCACCCCGCAATAGGATTTGTCAAACGCCTTGGCTATGGACTGTAAACGGTGGTCAACCCATTCAGACATACTAAATCCTCATTTTCAAAGCCCGGGGAATGATCCCAATCTTGACTTCTAGGGACTCCGCCAACTCCCAAAAAGTGGCACGGGGTCAAATATTTGTCTCTCATCTTAATCGAGGGGGGCAAAAATTGGCTAATGTTGAAAGCAGTGACGTTATCCCCCTGACTCTAGTCTTTCCTGGGATTGGGGTTATTGGACGGTGATTTTTTAGGCTTTATGTGGATTATTTATAAGGAATTCTCTTTTGAGGCGGCCCACCAGTTGCCCCACCACGAAGGGAAATGTCGGCGATTGCATGGCCACAGTTTTCGGGGGCGGGTCTATGTGGCGGCGGATCACCTGAAAACAGAAGGTTCGGAAACCGGCATGGTAATGGATTTCAGTGTCCTCAAGGCCCACCTCGATCCTCTGGTGAAGAATTACCTTGACCATTATTTCCTCAACGAAAGTCTAGGGATGGAAAGTCCCACCAGTGAGGCGATCGCCGCTTGGATTTTCGAGCAACTGGAAACTGCCGGGGTGCCGGGGTTGCATTCCGTAGAAGTACTAGAAACTTGTACTTCCGCCGCCCGTTACTTTTCTCCCCGATTATCGTCTTTGGTGTTGTAGGTCAGAATGGGAGGAGAGATTAAGTAAATCCATAGTCAATCCGTAAAAAATAAGTAAGTTATCCAATGACAAAGTTTAAAAACATGGAAATTAACAAAATTTTGATGTGATCCCGCTCCTTTGAGGCATTCTCAAAGTAGAACCACTTTTCACCGTTGTTGCCTGTTGAATCTGTTCCCTTCTCCGTCCTTGCCATGGCCCTCCCCTCCGACTCCTCCGAATTTAGCCTTTCTCCCTTTGATCAAGCCCTGATAGAAGCGGGTTATCTTTCCCTTTCCGAAATTCATCAAGCTTTAATAGAATCTCGGCGTACCGGAGTGGCCCTGCCCCTATTGGTGGAGTCCATGCTGGGGGAGTCCCTACCGGAGGAATTGCACCGGCAGTATGAAGGCCAGCAATTATTTGGCCTCTCGGTGATCCACGGAGTAAAGTTTTTTGACACAAATCAGTTAATGGCCCTGGCGGATACCGAGACGATCGCCACCCTACTGAACCGTTATTTTCCCCTGCCCATCTGTCAGCAGTACGGTTTTTTGCCCCTACATTATCGGGAAGATCCGGGGGCTTTATTGGTGGTAATGGTAAATCCCAGCGATAAGGAAGCAGATCAATTTCTACAGCGACAATTAACCCCCCACAAGCTAACCCTACGGCGGCGGGGGGTCACCCAGGAAGATTTCGACCATTTATTGGACAAGCTTTACAGTGATCCGGCCCTCCAGGAAATTCTCAATACCCAGCAAACGGAAATTGTTGAAGACGACTATGACAATAAAGCGACGGTGGTGGAAGTAACAGAAATTATCGAAGATTTGCCCCAACAAATTGCCGCTATGTCCAACCAACCCCCTCCGCCCAGGGCCGCTGAACCGGAAGTTGAAGTTAAAGAAGCCCCGGAGCCCCAGGCCGGTGAGGGGGCCCAGAAGTTAAACTAGCCAATAAGATCTTAATTTTGGGATTGCGACAAGGGGCCACTGAAATTCACATCGATCCCCAAGATAATCGGGTTTTGGTAAGGATTCGCCAGGGGGGAAATATGCGGATGTTGTTGGATCCCCTTCCCCGGGAATTTGGTCCCAAGTTGGTCAACCGTCTCAAGACCATGACCCATTTGGATACTAGCCAAACTAAGGTGCCCCAAAAGGCCAGAATTCGTAAAAGTTATAACGGCCAATCGGTTTATTTTTATATCAATATTCTCCCCAGTTTTTATGGGGAAAAGGTTTTAGTGCGGGTGGTGCCATCCCTGGAAAAATTACCGGATTTTGAAGACCTATGCGGCGATCGCCAGGGTCAGGAAACCTTACAAAATTTGGTTAACACAGCGGCGACGGGACTAGTGGTATTGATTGGGGCGGCCTACGGAGGCAAAACCAGCACCATGGAGGCCTTTTTAGGGCAACAACTCAAACAAAGTCGTTCCGTAGCCCTGGTATCCGATCCCCTGATCCATGTTTACAAAGAAATTAACCAGTTAGAGGTAAACCAGGAAAAGGAATTTACCGGGGAAAAGGCGGTGCAATCTCTACAAGGGCAGAGCTTTGACGTGGTGGCGGTGGATCCCTTGGAAGATAAAGAGACAGCCCAGGCCCTGACCCAAGCCCTCAACCAAGGAAGGCTGGTTTTTGTTTCCGTGATTGCCAAAGATATTCCCTCGGCGATCGTCCAATTGCAGTCATGGTTCGAGCCGTCGGTGTTAGCCCAACATTTGCTAGCCATTGTCTCCCAAAGTTTGGTACGGCGGGTTTGCCCAACTTGTCGGCTAGAGATCAATGTAACCCCGGAAGAACAACAACAGTTTAATTTGCCCCCGGGCCCTATCTACCGAGCCAACAGCCTCAGCGTAGAACTTATGGCTCAACCCATGGTCAAAAATCGCCTTTGCCCCCAATGTCAGGGCCTTGGCTATCTGGGTATGACCGGTATTTTTGAAGTACTGCCCATGACCCCAACCATGAAACAACTGGTAAATCATCCCTGCTCCAGTGATGAAATCCTTGCTTTTTTAAAAGATGCCGGTATTCCCAGCCCCGCCCGCACGGCGATCGCCCTAGTGGGGCAAGGCATAACTACCCTGGAAGAAGTTAACCGTTTATTTCCCCAACTGCCCCAAAAACAGAAACCATCCCCCCCTCCCCAGGCTCCCGCTAAGGCCAATGTTAATAAGCCCCAACCCAGTCATCCATTAACACCCAGCGGAGAATGGTGGCAACGTCTACAGCAATTGGAAAAATCTTTGCAGGAGCTAAACCAAGCCGTAGCGGATCTGAAAAGAAGCGCCGGTAGTCCCCCCATCCCCCCCCGAAAAGTACCAGAGGACCAGCCCATTGCCCCCAGTTCTAAATTGCCCCCCAGCCTCGATTTGATGGCGGAATTACAAGCTCTAGAAGATTTATCCGCCCATAAAAAACTCAAACCTAGGGATGATGAAGATGCCAACCTGCTTCAGGATTTTATAGAAATTGAAGAACTGTTGATTGATGAAGGAAATCCACCGCTATCTCCCCTAGACCCCGATGAAGCTCCCCCCATGGGCGAAGATCAATCTTCTGCCTCCGAAGAGGGTAATTTGAAAACTTTTAAATCCGTTGCCGATCCCTGGTAGAGTCCCAGAACCAAGGAACCAAGCTGAAATCAGCGGCTTTGGAAAATATTTTGCACCATGGTTTGGGGTAGGGATGCCGCTTGGCGATTCAGTTCCTCCATTTCCCCTCCGTCCAGTCTCCAGCCCAAAGCTCCCAGATTGTCCTGTACCTGTTGACGGGTTTTTGCCCCCGGAATTGGTATGGTTCCCTGGCAGATGCACCAATTCAAGGCCACCTGGGCCATGGTTTTTTCCCGCCCCTTGGCGATCGCCTGGAGGGTTTGTAATAGGGGCTGAATTTGGGGCAATAATCGCCGGAACAGTAAGCCCCGAATGCCTTTTGGAAAAGGGCCTTGGGAGTCATATTTGCCGGTCAATAATCCTAGGGTCAGAGGGCTGTAGGCAATTAATTTGATCCCCAGTTGATCGCATAAATCTTTCAAGCCCAATTTGCTGACGGGGACGGTGGAAAGCAGGGAATATTGCACCTGGAGACTGGCGATTTTAACCCCTTCATCTTGGCAAAAATTATAGGCTGACTGTAAGCGCTTGGGACCAAAATTAGATAATCCCAATGCGTTGGCTTGGCTCTGCTGACAGAGTTTAATTAAGCCTTGGAGCAATGGCCTTTCTTGCCAGGGGGCATAATTAGCAGTAGACCAATGAAGTTGTACTAAATCTATTGGTCTCTGTAACCGTTCCACCGAAGCTAAACCCGCTTTGACTATGGAATGGGGAGTCAACCTCCAGGGATAGGGAGCTAATTTAGTCGCCAAACAAATGTGCTCTCGGTTTTTGCCCTGGTAGGCCTGGGAAAATTTTCCCAATAGTTTTTCACTTTGCCCCTGGAGCCTCCCAGTACCGTAGGAATCCCCGGTATCAAAAAGGGTGATGCCGGCTTCCACACATTGCCCAAAAATTTTCTGTAATTCCCCATCCATGGAGGGTTGATAACCCCAGAGTAGTTTGTTGCCCCAGGCCCATGTACCACAACCCATTTCAGACCAAACAATTGGTGGCGCTGGTTGATTAATCTCTGACATATACTCAATTTATTACAATTATTACAAAATCTGACACCCAGGTATTTTCCCTAGATTTTTTGGGAAAAGTTACAATAGTCCGGTGGGATAGTTGTTAGCTCCAAATATTTTTGTTATTGTCTTCCCCATTTTCCTGTGAAAATTAGCTTAGCGTTTCAGCGTCATAGATCGCCATGGTGGTTAACTTTTGGCCTATTACTTATAATTTTGTCCGGTTGTAAAGGGGGAGGGGGGTTACCCTGTGTGGAAACGGGCCAGGAGGTAACGGAACGCAAAAATCAGGAAGAATCCCCAGCCCCCTTTGAGGAATTAAATGTATTGGTGGGGGTGGATGCCAGTGAGTCTATGCAGGGTTTTGTCAGTCGTCCTGGCAGTCGCTATGGTCAGGCGATCGCCTCTTTGCACACCCTTTTGCAAAATAAAAATCTTCCCACTTCCTATTGGCGGGTGGGTAGTAACCCGGAGTTAGGTATTGATCAAGCCCAAAGCATTTCTGCGACCCAATTTCTTTCTGCGAGCAAAACCCCTTTCTATTGCCGTCGAGATCAACCTTCCCCCGATTATCCCTGTGTTTCCAGTACCCTGGGGCAAATCTACGAATTACAAACCGAAGCCACTGCCCCTAATACGGTCAATGAAGATACCCCGGACACAGATGAGAACGGCGATCGCCAATCCGAGGTTACTCCACCCCGCACCTTAAAAATTCTGCTAACGGATTTGGAACCGGATGATGCCGCTGTTGGACAAATTTCTGGGTTGATCAGTAAAGAATTAAAAGACAACCCCGACTATAAAGCCGTACTTTTAGGCGTCCGTAGTCAGTTCCAGGGCAATGTTTATTCCGCTGACGGCAGTTATCCTACCTTTATCTACGACACTGCTGGCCAGGATGTGGATCAAAAGGGCCGACCGTTTTTTATATTGATGACGGGGCCCCAGGCAACGGTGGATGAATTGGTGAAGGAGTTTCGTCGATTACCGTTGGATGTAAATCGGGCTTTTCGGGCCTCCGCTTTTGAGCTTGGCCAGGGGGACACCGTTACCCTCGATAACACTTCTTTAACGGGAACCATTAAACCCTGTGTGATTGAAATTGGTTCCGTGGATGGTCAACGACCCAGTCAGGATCAGGCTAGGGATTGGTTGATGATTGAACAAGATAACTGCGAAGGAAATGCTGACGATGCCCTGCCCAATCTGGAGTTGGATATTCCGTCTAAGAATACGGTAGCCCTGACTGGCGGTGAGCTAACTCCCAATTTATTCAATGTTTCTGAGCCCTTTGTAACCATTCAAAAAGCTGAAATTGTCCCCAATCCTTCCGGGGAAGATTCCCGTTTACGGTTGACCACGGTTTTTGATGGGGAAAAGCTGGAAAAAGGTCAAGGTAAATTGGTTTACATTACCCTGGCCGATCGCCAATTAGACCAAGCAGTATGGCAGGACTGGGACATGGATATTGGACAGCCCGACGGTGCAAAAACCCAAAATTTACGCCTCTTTGTTTCGGGGTTACGGGGAGCGGTGGCCAACGATCAAAATGCTGTTAAGTTTTGTCTCGGTTACAGCCGCTATTGACACCACTAATCAGAATTTTTGCTAATCTCCACGTATTGGTTCGTCTTGGTTAATTCAGGATTGGGGTTATGAAAACTGCAGAGATAGTCGCCTTGGTGGTGACAGTGGCGATCGCCACCATTGTTATTTTTGGTTTGCAACCATGGTTGCTTGGTGGAGACGGCCTGCCCCTGAGTTTATCCCGGAGTAATTTGGACAAATGGGCTTCGGAAATCCTAATGCCCACCCTCTATTTGATTTATGGACTGGGGGCATTACTGTTACTGCTCTGGATTGTCAAAGCCCTCACCAGCGGTTTTACCAGGACGGAAGACGTACTTCGCACCGGGGGAATGTGGTGGTTATCGGCCATTCTGTTGGGTTTAATTACCATACTGGCCCTGGTCGCCCTAACTTTCTTCCGGGGTTGGTTTGACGACAGCCGCAACCTGGAGCCTTTCTTTTGGTTGCTCGGTTTTATCATCGCCGATGTACTGTTTATCTACTGGTTACCCACGGCGATCGCCACCCCCAAATCCATGCGCTACGTGCCGCCGGGGTCCATGTTGTTACGCAAGATTTATGGAGGCTAGAAAAAACCATGCGGAAAATTTATGCCATCGGTGTGGGGGGCAGTGGGGCCAAATGTGTGGAAGCGGCGATTTTTCTCCATTCCCTTGGGGTTTATGGAGAGAGTGAACTAAGAATTCTCCTGGTGGATGCCGACACTTCCAACGGAAACTCCCAACGCACCGGAGTGAACTTCCGCACCACCGCCGATGCCCAACAGGCCTTTGACCAGGGCAAAAGTCCTTTTATGAAAGGCAAATTTTTCCACTACGGCACCTGGAACCCCTTAGCCGATCAGATCCATAACACCAACCTGGCCGCCGTTTTTAATAAACAAGCCCTCCAGGCCAGCGCCCCTCCCCTGGCAAAATTGTTTGATGCCCTCTACAGTCCAGCGGAGCAGGGGGCCGATTTGGGGGTAGGATTCCGGGGTCGTCCCCCCATTGGTTCGGCGGTGATGAGTCGGTTAGAGTTGGACGATCTCAACCATAACCAGGGTGGGGGATGGCAACAATTGTTCAGTAATTTAACCACGGACTTAGGGGTAGGCCATGGGGATGAAGTGGTGGTGCATTTCTTCGGCAGTATTTTTGGAGGCACCGGTGCTTCTGGGGTGCCAACCCTGGCCAAACTGATTAGCAATCAATTACAACAGGACAATTTAAGGGTACGCATTCATGCTTCCTTGCTGTTGCCCTATTTTGCCTTTGAAAAACCCGATGACGGCGATCAAACCGTCTTTGCCGAAACCCGCTTTTTTGCCCTCAATACCCAGGCGGCTTTGCAATACTTGACGGAACAATCGGACGGTTGTTTTGACAGCGTTTACCTGATTGGGGACAAGGCCCAAACCAAATATCAATCTTCCACCGGAGGTAAACGGCAGGAAAATGGGGCGCATTTTGTGGAACTCTATGGGGCCCTCGCCGCTAACCATGGTTTTGGCCAGGGCATTGGGGAAACTAGGGCCCACTACATCAGCCGGGGGGATATTAATAATCTGCTTTGGACGGATTTACCAGATAGTGAAATTGCTAAACAAGCCCTCAGCAAAGGGGTTAGATTCGCCTATGCCTGGTTCTATAACTTTTCTTTGGAGTTGCAGTGCGCCGGTAAATTAGGAGGGAAGAAGTTTGCCAAGGGGGCCCCTTGGTTCCAGCAGTTTTTTGCCCTCAAAGCCGGGGACGGGGACAAACCCCTGGTGGACGATCCCCAGGAAATTGCCAAGAATGATCTTTTGACCGCCTGGGCTCGTGGCTTTTTACAATGGGCCCAACAGGTATCCTCGGCCCACGTTGGCGGGGAACAACTTTTTCAGCTAAAAAACCTGGAAGATTTGCATCAAACCCCTGGCTACCGTGAGTATCTCCATCAGTTAATTGTTGATCGGGAAAAAAGCAAGGAAGCCCAAAAAGGCGATCGCCTGGATACGATCAAAAACCGTTTGGCGGATCAGGGAAAAACCTATGATAACGGTGTGTTTGGCTTAGCCCATGCCCTGTTTGATTTGCTTTAGATTTGGGGTGTTGATCCTAAGAAACAGTTTAGGTGCCAGTTTTTCAACAAAGTGTTTACAATGACCCTTTTCACCGCCGATGCTGTTATTCCCTTTCTCAATTTTCCGACCTTGATTTAATCATCAACTATCCTTTCGATCAGGCCAACTACTCTTTCTAGTCAGTTTACTTTGGTTGATATCCTAGAAAAACTAGGGACAGATTTGAGAGAACATTATGGCGATCGTTTGGCTAAGCTAGTTCTATTTGGCTCTCAAGCTCGGGGAGAAGCTACGGATACTTCTGATATTGATATTTTAGTGGTGCTAAGAGGTGATGTTGATCCCATCACAGAAATTAATGCCAATAGTCAGTGGCTAAGTGATTTTTGCCTAGACATGGAACAACTGGTCAATTGTCTTTATTTATCTGATAAAGACTTTGCCAATGAAAATACAGCTTTGCTCAGAAATATTAGGAGAGAGGGAATTATATTATGAATCAAGAACAGTGCAACTTACTCCAAAAAGCTCAGCAAAGTTTGGATGCGTCTGAATATTTACTAAAGGGAGGCTACAATGATTTTGCAGTTGCCAGAGCTTACTACACTATGTTTTATTTGGCATCGGCAATTCTTATTGCAGAAGATTTACATTTTTCTAAACATTCGGCGGTAATTTCTTTTTTTGGTAAGGAACTTATTAAAAGTGGTAGAATACCAAAAATTTTCCATCAACATATTAAAGAATGCCATGATCTACGTAACCTTGGGGATTATGGAAAACCCAATTTAATTTCTGATGAAGAAGTTAAAATTCAAATTACTAATGCCTTGGAGTTTTTAAGATTTACTCAAAACTACCTAGGTGTTAATAACCTTGAATAGTTGTATTTTTACCTACATTTTTTCCCTTTCTCATTCCTTCCTTAACTCCCTTTTCCAAGTCATGGCTAACCAACCTTTGCTCCCAAAAACTAATCAAGATTTTGCTGGTGGCTCTGCTCCGGGGGAGTGGATTTCGGACGGGGTAGGATTATTCAATCGCCTGGGTAATAGTCTGGAGTTTGAAGCAGGGGCCTATCGAGAAGTTAATTCTATTCCCAGTCCTTGGTCTCGACCGTTACAGTTGATTTCCGCTTTTCGTAACAATCAGTATCCCAGCCGGGATTGGCTAATTGACCAGTATCGGGGTTTGCTAACGGCGTTAGCCCTGGCGGATAATCTGGTGCTCAAAATTACTGCTACCCAGGTACGGCTCCAGGATTATCAAAACACGGAATTTGGACGCTGTCTCTGGAAGCTACGACCCAACCAACAAGACACTGTTTTGCAGATGCTCTCCCCCGACTGGCCCCTGGGCGGAATTGTATTTATTTGAGTTGGAAGGGGTGGCGATCGGCATGACTAGTCCGGCTACCATTGTTTGTCCGACGGGGTATTTTCCCCCTAGTTTACAAAACCGTATTCCCTGGATTAGGGATGGTTTTTTCACCAATCCCATCAGTAACGGGCTGGCCCCCAATCATCGAGAAATTTTATCCCCCTGGTTGGAGCATCTGAAGGGAAATTTGATGAAATCACCCCAGAACGTAAACCTGGCGGGGAAAGTGGCGGCGGTAATTGATGACTATATTCGGGATTTAGGGGTTACCAGTAGTACTGTTTTTAAGCCTACCATCCGGTCTTTACCGTTTGGAATTCCCCTAGCTCCGGCTCCCTTCGGTGCGTTGTATCCCGCCCAGGCAGTGCAAACCCCTTCCAACGTAAGGGTGATGGCTTCCACTGGTCGTAATCCAGAACGACAACTATACATTGTTGATTCTGTGCAATTACCGGGGGTGTTTGGTAAGCAACTGCAGGAAATCAATGTCATTGATGCTTCGTCTTTGCTAAATTTTGATCCCAATCACCATCAACGCTCCGATTCTCTTTTTGCTACGCCAGGGGACATTTTTCAGAAAAATCTCTATTTCCGTAAAACAAAGGGGTTATTGCCGGGTACTTGGCTAGACCAAAAGTTAAATCTGGATAATTTGACGATTTTGCTACCCTTTAAGGATTTTATTAGTGATTATTTTACCAGTGAGGATTTGGAAAAACAGGTGGAACTGGCCCCGGTTGCTACGCCGGAAGGCCCAGGGGTCAGGGTATCGTTGACCGTACAATTATCGGGTTTTGATCGTCCGGTTGCCTACACCATGTTTCAGGAATATCCTCTGAAGGCCGAAAACGAAATTACCCAGGATTTTCCTACCCTTGCCCTATGGCCCAATGTGCCCCCAGCCCTGTGGAAAGAGTATTTTCTGTTGGTGGAAACTACGGAAGAGTATGGCCAATTAGCGTTTCGGATACAGCAACCTACCCCCAATGCTCAACCCGAAAATCGGCGATCGGGGCAGGAAAGTTATCAGTATTGGAAATGTGACCGTTACCCCGATATTCTTTCGGCGATCGACAAGAATGCCCAACCGTTGGGATTAATTCCCTTAAAAATCCCCAGGCCCCAGGGAGGCAATACCACCAGTTGGACGGTGGGGGTCGATTTTGGGACATCTTTCACCAATATTTATGTTCGTAAAGGACAAAGTGGTAATCCGGAACGGCTGCAACTGCAAACCCATTTGCTCAAAATTACCCATAGTTTGGAAGATATTCAGGCGGTGATCTATCGAGAGTTCTTCATTCCAGACCTACTTTTACCAGAAGGAAATAATCCCCCCATGTCAACGGTATTAACAACCCGTGGTTGGCAGGAAAGTGTGGGGGAAATTCCAGAATTAATCACTAACGCCCGCATTTACATTCCCCGTCTGGATCGCTTTGAATTTGATAAAGAATATATTCAGACCAATATTAAATGGAAGCAAGTTCAGTATCAGCGGCCATTTCTGGGGCAGTTAGTCAGGATGATTGCAGCCAAAGCGGCTTGGGAGGGAGTGAAAAATATCGAGTGGAGTGTGTCCTATCCTTCCGCTTTTTCTCAGATGGATATTAATCGCTATAACGGAGCGTGGCAACAGGTTCTTAGGGATTTAGATTCCACTTCTACCCAAAACCACAGTTTGCAGGAACAGGGGCTACGTACAGAAAGTATTGCCTTTGCTCAATTTTTTGGAGACGTTCTCAAAAAGAATCTGATTTACACTACCTGCGTAGATATTGGAGGGGGCACATCTGACATTTCCGTATGGCAGAATAACGAGTTGGTGCATCAAGCTTCCGTTCCCTATGCCGGGCGGGATATTTTCCACAGTATTTTGGAACCGAATTTGGCTTTTGTGGGAGATATTTTTGGGCTTCCCCCCGAGGCAGGAAAATCTGTGGCTAGGGTTTTGGGTAATCAGAAAAATTTTAATGCCGCTCTGGATATTTATCTACGGGTTAACTCAGAACGCATTTTGTCCGAGGGCTATATCATGAATGCTGATAAGCCCCGTAACAGAGAGTTTCGTACTCTGTTAGCTTTATCCTTTGGTGGTTTGTTTCATTATTTAGGACTAATCCAAAAACAACTGAAACAAGAAGAATTGTTAGAAGATTCAGAAATTATCACTCCGATTCTAATTGGTGGTAATGGTTCTCGCTTTTTGCATTGGTTAACCCCCAGCGGTACCTATACCCAAAACTCTGAAGTGAATGCCTTTGCCCGTGGTATTTTGATGCGTGCTTCCGGGTTAAAAAGAAATCCAGATTTGTTAACCCTATCTAATCAACCTAAAGAAGAAGCCTGTGGAGGATTAGTTGTTTCAACCGAAGGGACAAAATTAAAAGGTTTTGCCGAAAGACAAAAAGACTATCCTTTAACTGGAGGTGACTGCATTATCAATGGTGAAGCCTTCAACGATGGACAACGGTTAAATGTATTTGAACACGATTGGGAACAAATCACCAGCTTTGAAATTAATTCCTATGAGCAACTAGAACATTATTTGAAAAACTTTAATGAAGTTTTACGGGAAGAATCAATTCAGGAAATTGACCAGTTACGTAATTTTGGCAAAGGCGGTGCTTTCGCCATGGACGAAGATTTCCGTATATTATTAGGGGCGAAAGTTAAGCAGGCCTGCTTGAAAAAAGTTGGACTAGTATCAGAATTTGAAAGTGATCCTCCTTTTTTAATAGCCTTAAAATGTTTTATTTCTATTCTCGCTGAACAATGGTCTAAAACTGCAGGTTAATAAAATGAAATTTACAAAAAGGCTGATCTATACTTTTATTCTTTGTTTGTTTACAAAGTTTGAAACTGTTTCACTGGCCGGAAATTATCCAGCTTTATCTCGGGAAAATCAACGGATAAATGTAGATAATAATAGGATAATTTTAAGAGAAAAACTTGATTTCAATGAGCCAGGATCACCACAAGATGAAACACTTATAGCATTTACCTCATCTGGTATGATCTCACAAATAGCTCAGATGCCACCAGAAAATGTAAGGACTCAAAATACATTTCGTCAAAATATCACCCAGTTTGCTCGACGTTATGTAGTTTCAGTCTTATTTTTATTAATTCTGTTCGGCCTATATTGCTGGTGGATAGATAAAAAGCTAAAAGAGATCAAAGGAAGTATTAGAAAAAATAGTTCAGATAACAAAAAAGCCTATGAAAATTTACTAAAAGATCTTGGCATAATCAAAGATTACTCCGATAGATTGTCTTATCAACTTGCACAACTTAGTAAGGAAATACGCAAAACTCAAAATAATATGAGTCAATCTAGCTCAAAAACCTCAATGTATGGGCCATCCAGGGAATATTTCGGAGGAAGTGGTGTTGCCCCTGGTTATCAGGATTACGGTTATGGTTCAGGGGATAATCCAACCTTTCCAACAGAGCCAGAAATTTCTCCGTCAGACACCATAAAAATTATTGTGGAAAATTTTAATCTTGGCACACAGAATTATTTTGATGATGATCGTTTCTTTTTCTTAAGGCTGACATCTGCTACTAACTTGGGTAGTCAGGGAGTTGATATTAATGCCTTGTCAAAAGTAGAATTTCAAAAGGTAGTAGAGAATACAGCCCAGGCTTCCTATATCGGTTTTGCTATTGATTATCAGCATAGCTACTTGATCCCTAATATATTTAATGGTCGATGGAAGCAAATAATAAGCAATGACGAAAACAAAATTTTTCAGTCTAATGATTTGAGTTATACACTAATTGAACCAGCAGTAATAGAAACCATTGGCAATAATATTTGGCGATTAGTACAACCCGGCAGATTTCAATAAGCTAAGATAAATGGGGATTTTAAAATATGCTTTGGTCTTAACAAACTTAATAATCTGGGGCGTTCAACCAGTCATTGCCCAGAGTGATAATCCTTGCCCTACCATGGGAGATTATCAAGTATCTTTTCCAGAATTTGATATTCAAGTTTACGAAAATCCCAACATCAACAGTAAAATTATTGCCGAAATTCCTGCCGGTAGAAGATTTTATTTATCCAATATATTTCCCCAATACTATGATGATTATTGTTGGTATCAAATTACGACTTTTTCTGTAGATGAAACGGGATGGATTGGCTTTGAATTAATGAATAATAATGGGGATAAATTTTTATCCCAAAATCAAGATAATCTTTTGCCATCTTCCCTAGAGCCAGTGGCTTATCCTAGTCCTACAAGTTCTATCGCCATAGCCCAAAAACCCATTAGTCAAAACAAAATTAGTCGAACAAGTAGCGAGCAAAAACTATTTGGTCTAGATCTAGATTTTATTATTGGCATTATTATATTTATTGTAATTGTAATTATTCTAACGATTATTGTCGCCAAAATTGCTATCTATTTATTATATTTATTTGCCCCAACACCGATAAAACAAAAAGTTCATAAGCGAGTGATTCCCCAGCTAAATAAAACTCCGGAAAAATCAGTTTCTTCTGTGACCAATAATAATTTGAAAGGTGGAGTTATTAACGTCACTCAAACTGATACTGCTTTACCGGATCAATCTGAAAAAATTAGCCCTGATTCAGCTATAGAAAAAGATGTATATATTCATTTTTTATTAAATGAAATTAACCAAATAGGTGGTGATGCAAAAACATTAGATGAAATTGCTGTTGAGGAAGAGGAAGTAACTGAAGATATCCCTGATACCTCTGGCTTGAGTCTAGAATATTACATTTCTAATTTTAATCAGGGCAATAAGGAATTTTTTGAAGATGAAACTCGATTAAGTTACCTTAAGCCAACGGAAAGTGCTATCCATGGCATGGGGGGCAATTTAGAATTAGGCGATCGCCAGGAATTTGCGATGGTAGAAAAAAGCCAGGCTTCCTATTTGGCATTTAATGTAGATGGGGAAATTTATTTGATTCCTAATTTAACATTGAGTCAATGGCCAAGATTACTGACTAGTGGCACATTTTTTGATGTTTACCCCGATTTAACTACTCCAAAACTTGTCAAGCCTGCTAAATTAACCTCCATTGACGATCGCCGTTGGCAAATAATTGAAAAAGGCTCATTTAATTAACTCGTAGATATGACCAATAACCCACCGGATAAATTAAATCAAGCCAAACTAATTCAGTTAGAAAAAAATCAACTTAAATTGCAACAGGAATTTGCTTCTTTGCGTTTTTTTCAGGCTCAAAAAGAAGCGGAATCGAAGTTAGAATCTAATAAGGAAGAGACGAAGGAAATAGAATCATTGAAACAACAAATCAAGGAAATTCAAGATTTGCTCCATAGACCTAGCCCTTTTCCCGCTGAGGTTTATCCCCATTTAATGATCGAGCAACCGCCGCCACTGTTGGATTTACCCATTAGCAAAGTTATTGATCTTTACCACGAAACCCCCCAAGTCCTAGAAGTTTACTGCCATCGTGTTTCCTTAATGGGAGATGAAGACGGCATTGTTGAAAAAAATAATGTGGGTAATTTTTGGGTAATACAACTCAAAGATCAGGACTTTTATTTGTTTCCCCGACCCGAATCTTTTGGACGTTTTGTCAACTTGAAAAGTTTTGGTTTATTGTTTAAGTCAATCAATCAAAAAGAGCCTAATAATAGCCAATTTACTCTGCAAAAACCAGCTCAATTACAAGTTTTAAAAGTACAAGAAAAATGGCAGTTAATTAAGCAGGGGGAAGTGATTTTTGGTCAAGCACCTTTGGAATACGCCTGGCAAAAGGAAATAACTACTGTCCGCACTGAGTATGAAAAATTCAATAAACTGCTGGATGTGCGGGGAAGTGCGGGACTAGATTTCACCTTGATAACCCAGTATTGGCAACAGTCCTTAATTGAAAAATATGGTGAGCTGGTAACCGTCGTCCTCAACACCTGTATGCCGATCGCCTATGCCATTTATAAGGGGCCTATGTTGGTTCCCTGCCAAATTTTGCTGGGGAGCAATCCCCTGGTGGTACCGGGCTGGGATCGGGGGGTACCCTGGGAAACTTCCATTTATTCCCAAACCCATAGCAAATTTAATAAGGATTATCTCCGCACCGCTCCCAATCATCCCCTACTGCCGGATCAGATTTATTTACGGGAAACCACCAGCAAAACCCACCACACCTGGGCGATCGCCAAAAGTTATGAAGAGGCCAGCGCCATCGTGCAGAAGCTGAACGGTAACTGGCTTTCCCTGGGAGATTAGGTTTTAAGTTACGTCCAATAAACCCTGTTCCTTGAGTTTGGGGTTAAAACGGATATTT
The DNA here is from genome assembly GCA_963704945.1 of uncultured cyanobacterium. GTDB lineage: Bacteria > Cyanobacteriota > Cyanobacteriia > Cyanobacteriales > Microcystaceae > Synechocystis. The sequence goes on from CAVPII010000024.1 coordinate 82,565, forward strand.
TGTTTAACTCCCCTAACTGCGAGTTTTTCCAGCACCCCGGCTTCCAACCGACGGGCAATTTTTTTTAATAGTTTTGGTTTATCCCCCTCCTCGCTCTCGTCCACGGCCTCCGCTTCCGCCGTTGTCCAATGATCTTTGACGTTTATGGATTCACACCAGAGTTTTTGTTCACTGCCATTGCCGGGGGGAGTTTGGCCCCCTAACCAATGGGTTTGGATTTGCGTTAGTAATTGGCGATCGGGACGATCAATAACGTGAACGGTTAACCAATGGCAACGGTCTGGCTGACGGACTAAATGTTGCAGTAAACTCACCGCTAAGTTGCGGGAATAGCCGACATATTGCAATGTTTTGTCTTGGCTAAAAATGGCGTAAACCCCAATGGATTTTTCATAGCCCGGATCAATTTCCCCCGCCTCCGTCAAAAAAGATTGGGGTTCAAAATCCGTCAAGTTAGGTAGGGAATCCGCCATATTCAAACCGTAAAACTATTGATCAAAAAGTGATTAAAAAGGAATGTCATCACCACCAAGGTTATCCTCGGGCGTGGAAGGGGGGGTAGTGTAACTGTCAGATCCTTCAGAAAAACTACTTGGGGAACTACCCGTGGCCACAGGGCTAATCCGGGAAGCTACAAATTCCGCCCGCTTTTCCTTAAAGCCTTCTTGTCTTTCCACCGTGTTCATGGCCAAACGCCCCTCAATAATTAGGTGATCGCCGGGGTGATAGGAATCTTTGATGGTGTTAGCCAAATTGCCCCAACCCACCACTTTTAAGCTTTCCTTCGGGGCATCATCCCGCAGACCGGGGAACTCCACCAGAAATTCACAAACGGGGGTCTGGTTTTCCTTGGTGAAACGCAATTCTGGCTCTCGAATGACGGTGGCCATCAACACAAAACTGTTCATGGGGAAAGGGATCTGAATTTGATCAACGCAATGACTAACTAACCATAGCAAAAACTCCCCTGGTTATTACTTGCAATCAAGTTTCAGAGGAGTTACCACACAATTTTCCCCGGTGGGCGGGATATGTTATCGCTATAGATCCTACAAAGGAGCGACCTGTACTTCCACAGTGGCAATAACTTCGGGGTGTAATTTGATTTGGGCTTGGTAGAATCCCGTTTTGTGGATGTCCGGCAAGCTGATACCCCGGCGATCGAGGCTTTGGTTGGTGGAGGCTTCCACAGCATCGGCCACGTCCTGAGTGGTAACGGTACCGAAAATAGCTTCCGCTTCCCCGACTTGTTTTTTGATGATGAAACGACCAATGGTTTCCAGGGCCACTTTCCGAGCTTCGGCGGCGTCTTTTTCCGCTTTTAACCGTTCCAATTCCTTGGCCCGTCGTTGTTCCACTTGACGGAGGATGCCGGGGGTGGCGATTACCCCTAAACCTTTGGGAATAAGGTAATTACGGGCATAACCGGGGGCCACTTCCACCAAGTCCCCAGTGAAGCCTAATTTATTGATGGTTTCACTTAAAACGACCTTAACTCGCTTTGCCATAACTGTAATTTTTCCAATATGAAGTTTGTTTAGCAATTCACAAACCTCCATCTTAACCGTTGGGGGCAATCCAGGGAAAGTAGGCGATCGCCTTTGGGGATAAAAAGGAATGAAAAAAGGTTGACAACCATGGGGGGGAAACTGTCTTTCGGCAGAAGGATTATGGCAAGATGGGGGACAGCCCACCGCCACTAGAGCCTATGTCCAGTCTGATTTCCCTTTTCCGCCAGCAATACCCCCAGGGCAGTTTGTGCTGTGACCTGCTCGAAATTGATCGGGGACTATACATTGTCCAAGCTAGGGTCACCATTGAAGGGATTGTGGTGGCTACGGCCCTAGCGGCCCAATACCCTTTGGAAACAGCGGAGGACATGGCCAAGGAACGGGTTTTAAACGATCTCAACTTAACCACTAATTTATCTACCCCATCTGCCCCAGCGGTGAAAGAAATTCCCGTTGTCCCAGTCCCCCCCGCCAAAAAAGAAGCCAAGCCAGCGAAACAAAGCACCAAGGTAACTCCCCCTGCTCCCAAACCGGAGCCTCCAGCCGTAGTCATTGCTCCCCCCACCCCTACGGCAGAACCGACGCCACCGATTATTTCTACTCCAGAACCCCCCGTAGTCACCCCTCCGGTTTCCTTTCCCCCTAGTCCCGACCCCATGCCTGCGGTGGTGGAAACCCCATTGCCGTTGGAGAATGTCAGCTTTTATGACGAAGAAGAACCCGGTTATATCCATGGCGTTGATGCTGGCAGTAGCACCGATGATCCGCCGGGGGATGTTAACGGATTGCCCTTACCCCTAGTCATGGATAGTCCCCCCTCCGCCGCACCGGAGCCCGAGGCAGAGGAGCCCGCCAATACTAACGAAGAACCAATGGATTTCTCGGAAATTATTGCCCGCAGTAACCTAGAGCTAAAGCGACTGGGGTGGACTAGTGAACAGGGACGTAACTATTTACTGCAAACCTATGGCAAACGTTCCCGCCAATTACTGTCCGATGAGCAATTGATTGAATTTTTGGCTTATCTGGAACAACAGCCTACCCCATAACAATGGCCAGAAAAAAACCTAGTATCCAGTGACAATCGATTGCACGGATACTAGGTTTTGACTACTGTTTATTTTAGCCAAAGCAGGGGAACTAACTTGCCAGAACCTTTTCCCCTTTTTCCGCCGTTGTCACCAGAGGGGAAACAGCTTCATCCTGTTGCTGATGATGGAGATAATCCCTTAACTGTTCGCCAATTTCTTGCCGGACAATTTCCCGATATTGCATGAAATGTTCGTTATGGGCGCAGAGGGTGATGTAATGTTCAAACACCGCTGGATTATGGCGAAGAATACCAAAGGCATGGTGCCAGAAACGCCAGCGGGTATCCCGTTTAAAGCCCTGCCGCCAGACCACGATCGCCAAAGCTTTCAGATCAACCAAACTGGGCAATTTAGCTGGGGCTTTACATTTGGGGGCGCCCAACTTGAGGAAACAACGGTAATTGCGATCCATATAGCCATGGGGATCGTAAAGTTCCCAGAAAGCTTCCACATACTCATTGGCAATATCTTCCAAGGGGCGGGTGGGGATGAAATTCATCAACGTAGTTTGGTTAATATTGCCCTTGCTTTCATCCATTAAGCGGTCTTCCCGTTTAAGGCGGTGCCATAGGGCCGTATTGGGTAAAGCCTGGAGCATCGCAAAGGTGGTGGTGGGAATAGCAGTCTGTTCCGCAAACCGGACAATGCGATCGCCAGCCCCCTGTTTTTCCCCATCAAAGCCAATGATGAACCCTGCCATGGGCCGTAAACCCGCCTTAATGATTTTATCGACGGAATCCGCCAGGGAATTACGGGTATTTTGAAATTTTTTGGTGAACTCCAAGCTTTCTTCGTCGGGGGTTTCAATGCCAAGAAATACCGCATCAAAGTAGCACTCCACCATTAAATCCATCATTTCCTGGTCGTCGGCCAAGTCAATGGAAGCTTCGGTGTTGAAACGGAAGGGATATTTATGCTCTGCTTGCCAGACTTTAAGTTCCTTGAGCAATAACTTCACATTGCGCTTATTGCCAATGAAGTTGTCATCCACCATAAACACCGATCGCCGCCAACCCAACTCATAAAGATAATCCAATTCCCGGAGTAACTGGGCCGGGTCTTTGGTGCGGGGCTTGCGGCCGTAGAGCACAATGATGTCGCAGAATTCACACTGGAAGGGGCAACCCCGGGAAAACTGCACCGACATGGAATCGTAAGCGTCCAGTTCCAGCAGGTCATAACGGGGAATGGGGGTGGTGGTGACATCGGGCTTTTCCTCTGCCCGGATAATGCCGTGGGTTTCTCCCCGCTCTAGGGCCTCTACGAACATGGGTAGGGTAATTTCCCCCTCGTCCAAAATCAGAAAATCCGCCCCGGCATTTTTAACTTCATCGGGCACCGAAGTCGCAAAGGGCCCCCCTACGGCTACTAATTTTCCGTGGGCTTTAGCGGCTTTGATATTTTCCACCATGTCATCCCGTTGCACGATCATGCCGGAGATGATGACCACTTCTGCCCAGTCCCACTCTTCTTCCCTTACATCGCGGACGTTGCGATCCACCAGCTTAAATTCCCACGTTTGGGGGAGAATGCCCGCCACCGTAATCAGTCCTAAGGGTGGTAACAAAACCTTACGACCCACCAATTCCAGAATTTTTTCGTAGGACCAAAAAGTGGGAGGAAAAAGGGGATAGATTAGTAGGGCGCGCATGGCATCTCGCTGAAAACGGGTTTATGTTAAAAAACTCAAAGATTAAACAGTATTCGCTTAACTTTAGCTAAAGCTAGCATAACGAAGTCAGGAAGTTACTGAAAGCCAGAGGGGGAACATAGATAAATTCAATGGTTAACCACGGTTTTTTATTTTGTAAATTGACTATTCCCCCGACGATTTTGGGGGTCATCTTGTTCACGTTGCCATTGCTGAGTTGGGGCCAAGACACCATCGATAGTGACCGTTCCCTGGATGTAACTGGGGATGAGCCCCTGGAAGAAAGGTTAATTGATGGCATGGATGAGGGCATTAAAGGTAATTATCGGGGGGCGATCGCCATTTTTACGGAATTGATCTTGACTAACCCCGACTATGCAGATGCTTACTTTAACCGAGGCATTGCCAGGGCAAAGTTGGGCGATTATCAGGGAGCCATTGCCGACCACAGCCAAGCGATTGCCCTAAATGGACAATTGGCGGAAGCCTACAAAGCGAGGGGAAAAATTTACTGGCAACTAGGCGATCGGGATTTAGCGATTAAAGATTTAGAAACGGCTTTGGCCCTTTTCCAAGCCCAGGAAAATTCGGTTAGTCAATGGGAAACGGCGACCCAGTTACAGGAATGGAGAGGGTTTTGAAAAGTTTTCATCCCCATAACGGTTTAGCTGTGGCCCTAACCATTGTTACCTCCGTTGCCCACTACCAAAACCCATAGTGATCTTCCGTCTGTGGATCACTACAATGGGGCTATTAACCGTCTTCAATCCTACCCATTTCCTAAGATTTTTATGTTTATCGAAGAATTGAAGCCCGTAGCCCGGGAACTTTGCCAGCAACCCATCGCCTTTGCCGGAGGATTTGTGTCCGGCGTTTTACGGCTGAAGTTAACCGATGATCCCCTCAAAAAATGGTTACAAAAACAGGGCGTGACGGATTTTTCCAGTGCAGACTTCAATCAGGGCTCCGGCGACAACCGTCCCCAAAGCATAGACATAGATTAATTCTGGGGAACTTTGACCAGGATTTTTCTGAGAATGTGTTTGAAAAGCCCCCCTGGCCCCCCAATTCTGGGGGGAAAATCTTCAAAGTCCCCCAAGTTTGCCGGAGCTTTAGTGAGGAGATTTAGGGGGCAGATCATAACTTTTAAAACAGGCTCTGAAGTGGCGGTGATTAGTTTGATAAACCCTGGACTGTATTGCTTGCAATCAATGTTGGCAAGATGTCGATCATCTAAAACTCGACTTCCCACATACTGTCCACCAAGGGGGCGGCCCTAAAGCTTTTGCCCAATTGTCGTTGGGCGTAATGCCGCATTAGGTTTTCCACTTTTACCCAATCCCAAATACGAAAGTTTTTCCGGGCTATGTCCGGTAGAGTCTCTAGGGGGTTGGGTAAGGGGCCTTGGTTGAGTTGTTGCAATAAACTCAGCTCGATCGCCGTTAAGCGTTGTAGATGGGGCAGGGGGCCGGGGTTACGGAGGTTAAGGCTGACAATGCCCCCGAGTTCCCCACTAAACCCCACCCGCCATTGGCGATCGTAAAAATTGGGAACGATCGCCTCTGAACTAATGGCACAGTGATGAAATTGGGGGGCAAATCCCTCCGTGGCTAGGCAATGGAATAGGGCTTGGGCTAAATGGCCGTAAAGGGTTTCTGGTTGGGCTTCTGTTTCCAATCGCCGTAGGTGTTCCGTAAACAATTCATAGAGGGATGGTTGGGGGTTAGCTTCTGTGCCCAGGGCCAAAATGAGCTCGATTAAATATTGCCCCGCCGCTAACTTGCAAACATCTTGCCCTAAACCAGGATAGGAGTATTGGGTTTCTGCTTGGGTAATGCGGTCTAAACTTTTGCCGGAACTAATCAAAAATTGATTAATAACAAATAATTCCGTCCGGCCCCGCAGGCTGGATTTTGGCTTTCTCGCTCCGGGGGCAATGGCTCGGATTAGTCCATGGTCTGGGGAGAAAATAGTGATTAGGCGATCGGATTCCCCAAAGGGCACCCCCTTAAGAACAATGGCCGTGGTTTGGTAGGTTCTACCCAAGGGAGTTTATCGGCATCCAAGACTGTCCCTGGTGGCCACCCCCGTCACCGGATTGATCCCCTCGGCCCTTTCACACATGAGTTTGACCTGATAGGCATCAATGACTGCATCGGTAAAGTCAGCCCCGGTAATGTCGGTGTCATAAAAACGGGTACGGGTGGCGATCGCCTCGGTGAAAATGGTGTCCCGCAAATCCGCAAAATCCAGGGTGACCCGATCCACCATGGAGCCGCTGAGGTTAGCCCCCCGTAAATTGGCCCGGAGAAAAACCGCATCGGTCAAAATCGAAAAAGTTAAGTCACTGCCTTCAAAATTGCTTTCCCGTAAGTTCGCCGCCGCAAACACCCCTTTGCGTAAATCCTGATGGGAAAAGTCTTCCCGGGCTAGTTCCCCATAGGTATAGTTGACTGTGTTGGCCTGGGCTAAAACTGGCGTGGCCCAAAGTAGAACTAAGGCGATCGCCAGGGCGAGAATTTGCAATAAACGGATCCAAGAACAATGAAGGGAAGTAAGCATAAGCAGTTAATTGGGGAATCTTTTCGGGATTGTCCGCTACCAAAACCATAACAAATGCTACCCAGGATGGAGAGTTCTGCCGGAAAGCCTGGGGACTTAAAGTGTGTTTGAAAAGCCCCCCTGGCCCCCCAATTCTGGGGGAAAGTCTTCAAAGTCCCCCAAGTTTGGGAGATTTAGGGGGCAGATCATAACTTTTAAAACAGGCTCTTAAGTGCCTGGCCAAAATTAGGCTGATAAAAAACTTAAACTACCAGCGTTCCCGTCTAGCTCCACCATTTCCCCCACGGGTAAAACCCCATTAGCTCCGTCATGGCCAAAGGGTAAATCCGCCACGATGGGAATACCTAAATCCCCCAGGCGATCGCCAAGGACTTCTTCCACCGTCCAACTGGGGAAACCAGCGGGGGCTTCACACTGGCTAAATCGCCCCAGGGCAATACCCGCCAACTGGGATAAACTGCCCGACCCTCGCCATTGGGTCAACATTCGATCAATGCGGTAGGGGGCTTCGGTGACATCCTCGATCGCCAAAATTACCTTGTCAAAATTGGGTTGCCAGTCTGTACCTAAAAAATGGGTAGCCACGGTTAAATTTCCTGCTACCAAACGGCCTTGAACTTTTCCCCCCTGCAAACTTGTCCCCATCAAAGTGGGTAAGGAAGCACCCTGGAGATAGCTTTGGAGACGATGCAAAGCCCAATCCGGCTCATCGCAGAGGGTGGTTAACACCGGGCCGTGGAGACTAATAATTCCCGACTTGAGCAAACTCCAGAGAATACCCGTCACATCGGAAAAACCAATAATCCATTTGGGCTGGGCAATTTCCGGCCATTGCCAATTTTCCAGTAACCGAGCGGAGCCATAGCCCCCCCGACTACATAAAATCCCTTTGCACTGGGGGTCTAACCAAGCCTGGCGTAAATCGTCCCTCCTTTGGTCATCTGTCCCCGCTAAGTAACCTTCTCGGTTTTGGTAGCCTTGGCTAAAGGTCACGTTCATAGCCCCACGATCGCCAAATTTCTACACCTTTTTCCAGGTCTGCCAATTCCCGCAAACCACCGCTAGTGGAAACCACCGTAAGGCGATCGCCGGGTTGGAGGGGTTGGGGTTTACGAAAATTTTGGGGCAGGGAAAACATTTTTTCAGGGATCTATTCAGCAGGTTTATTCGGCAAAATTTGATCTAACCATGTTGGGCCAAGTATTCCGCCAAATCTTCGATTAAACGGGGTAATTCTGCTTCGGTGGTTAAACGAATCCGCTCATCCCGCACCGTCAGCAACACTTTAGCGGCAAACACACTGGGATAAATGTTGGGGTTACAAAACACTTCTAAAAATACTTCCCCACTGTGGCAGTATTCCAAATTCTTTTGTTTTTCTGGCCTGCCCCCTTGATTTACCTGGGTACCGATGGCTTTGAGTTGGTTCACCAATGCGTTAATTACTTCCTGGAGGGCGATCGCCGCTTCGGGACTAAAGGGAAAACGGACGGAACCTTGGAGGAGGTTAAGGGTTAGGGGGGCAGTCATAATTTGCTGAGGTTAAAAATCAGAAAGCGGAGTAAATATCGCCACTATCACTTTCCCTAGATTACTGCGGTTTTTGGGGGGTGAAAGCAGGGATTTTTTCTAAATCCTCCCTTAAGATGGGGGCAGACGTTGATGTTTTGCCTAAGGAATCCAAGATTATGTGCCAGAACTGCGGCTGTAGCGCGGCGGGGGTCGTTGCCCACACCCACCACCATGGGGAGTTTGTCCATAGCCACAGCCACGATGGCGACCATCACCATGATCATCAATCAATCCATGGCTCGGATCAGCCCGATCAGCACACCGTAACAATTGAGCCCGATCGCCAATCCATCATCATTGGCCAGGGTATTTTGAGCAAAAATGACCGCCTAGCGGAAAGGAATCGGGGCTACTTCCAAGCGAAGGGTTTACTGGTGATGAACCTTCTTTCCTCTCCTGGGGCCGGTAAAACTGCCCTGATCGAAAGAATGGTTGGCGATCGCCAAACCAAGCATCCCACCGGAGTGATTGTGGGGGATTTGGCCACGGACAATGATGCCCAACGCCTACGCAGTGCCGGGGCGAATACCGTTCAAGTTACCACCGGCAATATTTGCCACCTGGAAGCAGAAATGGTGGCTAAAGCGGCCCAACAATTGGATCTCGACGGCATGGAAGAATTAATTATCGAAAACGTTGGTAATCTGGTTTGTCCCGCCGCCTACGACCTAGGAGAAGACTTAAGGGTTGTACTTTTTTCCGTCACAGAAGGGGAAGATAAACCCCTTAAATACCCCGGCACTTTCAAGTCTGCCCAGGTTATTCTGGTCACCAAGCAAGACATCGCAGAAGCGGTGGGTTTTAATGAGGCACTAGCTTGGCAAAACTTGCGGCAAGTAGCTCCCCAAGCCCAAATTTTTGCGGTTTCTGCCCGTACGGGGGAAGGTTTACAGCCCTGGTACGACTATCTAGATAATTTGAAATCTAAAAGCCTGTCCCGTAGCTCCGTACTTATTTAAGACTTTTAGCATTTTCTCCATCCCCAGCAGTCGTATTTTTGTCCGATTCCCACTTAAACAGCCAACCCATGAGGGCCACCACCCCCAACTGTAGGGCTAGATTGGGTAAAATCTCTGCGGCATCGTAGCCCGCCAGTAACCGGAGACTGAAAATAAAAACCCCAATCATCCCCGAAGCCCCAAACCCCAGGTAAATAAATTTGCGAAGACCCCGGTAAGGTGCCTCGGCTTCTGCTTTTAGTCGTTCTAATTGTTTTTTTTTCAAAGTTTTATTTCAATTATTTACAATATATATTCGTTTCAATATAACCAATATAACAAGGTACAACAATAACGTTTATGGATATAAATTTAAGAATTCAGAGTTGATTAAAAGAGTGTACTGTTAGCTATTCCCAAGAAAATTAGCCCAATTGGGTGAAGACAGCCTCCAATCTTTTCCTTTAATCTGTGATCAAGTAAGCGAGAGGAGAAAATTATGAAAACCATGAAAAGCACATTGATTGCATTGGGTCTGGTTGTGGCCAGTCCCCTAGTATGGGGCGGCATGGCGATCGCCGAGAACGTAGAACAGGTACAGAAATTATTAGACACCAACGCCTGCATGAACTGCGACCTGCAGGGGGCCGACCTCAGGGGGGCCCATTTGATCGGGGCGGATTTGCGGAATGCCAATCTAGCCGGAGCTGACCTATATGAAGCTAATTTGGAAGGGGCGGATCTCACCGGGCCAACCTCCAAAATGCCAATCTCCAGGGAGCTATGGTCACCAATGCCACTTTAAACCAGGCTAATTTAACTTCAGCTAATTTTGCCTTTGCCAAACTTTATGATGTGGACGTAACCGGGGCCACCGTTGACGGCATGAACATCCAAAATGCGGAAATTTATAACACCGGCATTGGTATTGGGGGGAGCTACGAAGAATAATCTCCCTTGAGGTTTGGTTGTTGCTCCGTGGGGTTTAAGGCTGATTACTCAAGTCTGTTGTAATTGCCTGATCGCAAAACTTTCAGATGTTGGGATTATTAATAGCCCCAAAGCCATCAAGTCCTTGTGGTACAGAAGTTTGGGCGGTCTTGGAATTTTCTTGATCGATTAGCTCCTAGCCAGTACCGAAAAGGAATTATTTTTGTTGATCCGACCTTTCCTGTTTCGCTGCCATTTCCATGGTTAATTCCGACTCTAGCTCCTTGCTTAAAAAATAGTTAAGAAAGGTTCTGATAACGGCAATTAGGCCTAGTTTGGTCAGGCTTTCTAGGGTGGGGGCGATGGTAGTAGATAAAATATCCGCCCCTAGCTGGAATTCCAATGCTAGGGCCAGCCACATGCCAAAGCGCAAACGGATTTTATTGAAAAATTGGGACGTGTTAACGGTTCTGCGATCAGTCACCCAAGCCAACTGCAAGGTTTTGAGAAAACCGGACAAGATGCACAGTACGGAGAATGTTTCTAGGGCAAATTTGGTGACAGTTACTAAATTTCTGAGGGAGTGTTCTAAGAGTTCCATTTTTCACCCAATTTTCCTAAAGACCTTGGATTATAATGCCCAAAAAGCCAAAGGTGCCCACTAACACCAGGGCGATCGCCACCACGAAACTAATTAAGGAAAGACTGGTACGAATCCAAGCCATGAGAGTCTGCCCGCGGCGACCCGATTACGTTCTTTGGCCAACTCGTTAGTCAGGTTATAGGATTCCGGGGGTGGGGTGAGGTTATTCATAAATTCCTGTTTTAGGATGGAAACAACGGAGAATTTTGGTGATCATTGACATGGCAAACTCAACACAGAGCTTTGGTGATCGGGCGGTTTCGGCATTTGCTAAACATACGGAGAGAATTTTTAAGTATCAGTCTAGGGTGATGAAGGATAAAGACCCGGAGGATCTTCATCAGTTGCGGGTGGGGATGCGACGGTTGCGGACGGCGATCGCCGGCTTTGGTGGGGCAGTGCATTTGCCCAAGGGCATTACGGAACGCCGGGTAGGGAAAATGGCCAGGGTTTTGGGAGCCCAGCGGGATAATGATGTTTTGCAAGCACTGTTATCGGGTGAATATCGTCCCCATCTCCCCCCAGGGGAGCAAATTTTTTTGGATAAAGTTCTCAAACAGTTGCAAAGGGAACGGAAAAAGGCTTTCAAAGCCACCCGCAAACTCTTAAGCCAGGATAAATTTGCCCAATTTAAAGGGCAATGGCAGGATTGGTTAGCCCGCCCCCAAATTACTCCCCTTGGCCATTTGGCGATCGCCACCGTATTGCCGGACTTACTACTGCCCCAACTCAGTCAATTTTTCCTCCATCCCGGTTGGTTAGTGGGAATAAACATTACCCCAGGGGATTACGGCCAAGGACTAAATCACCGCTCCGTTGACCTGGGATCCACTGCTATTCAAACCCTGTTGAATGGGGAAGAATCTACTTTGCACGATCTCCGCAAAGAAGCAAAGCGTACCCGTTACCAAATGGAACTTTTCAGCGATTGCTACGGGGAGGAATACCAGCAATTACTGGAGCAAGTAAAAATGGTACAGGAAATTTTGGGGGATTTACAGGATAGTTTTGTGTTGCGGGCCATGGCAGAAAATCGCTTAGATGGGGATTTAGGCCGACTTTGTCCTGAATGGGATAGCCTATTCCACGGCCATCGCCTCCGGTTTTGGAGCCAGTGGCAGCCGTTACAATGCCAGTTAATTGATCCCGATTATCGATATCGGTGTCGGCAGTTACTAGAAAATCCTCTCCCCCGCCCTAAGTCAAACCATGAAAACATTACCAACCCTGCCCCAACCGGCATGGCAACAACGCCTGCAGTGGGTACTTGATCCCATCACCTACCTCCAACGTTGTGATGCCCAATCCCCCGGTATTTTTAACAGTGTGGTTAATGGCGGTCTGGTGGTGTTAAGTGCCCCCGAGGCCATCAAGGAATTTTTAGGGGCAGATCGGGCAACCATTACAGCCCCCGGCAGTACTAATCGGGTGGTGGAACCTTTACTGGGTGATTCTTCCATTGTTTCCGTCGAAGGCGATCGCCACCGGCAACGTCGGCAATTACTCTTTCCCCCTTTCCACGGAGAACGACTCCAGGCCTACGGGGAAACGGTGGTCAACATTTGCCATCGCTTAATGGCGGATTTAACGCCGGGACAAAGCTTTTTGGGTAGGGTCTTAACCCAGCAAATTTCCCTAGCAGTGATTGGGCAAACCGTATTCGGGTTGGATGACACGGAAAAGTATCGGGAAATTAAAGAATTATTGACGATCATCACCGACAGTTTTTCTTCCCCCATCACCGCTTCCATGCTCTTTTTTCCTTGGTTACAAAGGGATCTGGGGCCCTGGAGTCCCTGGGGTAGATTTTTACGACGGCGATCGCACCTGAACAAATTATTATTGGCGGAAATTAACCAACGGCGTCAGGACGGTAGCCCCCGCACCGATATTTTAAGCCTGTTGATTAATGCGGAATACGATGACGGCTCAAAAATGACCGATGGGGAATTGCGGGACGAACTCTTAACCCTTCTGTTTGCGGGCCATGAAACCACTGCTTCCGCCATGGCCTGGGCTTTGTATTGGTTGCACCGTTGCCCTGACGTCAAAGATAAATTATTGGCGGAGTTGGCTACCCTACCCGATGGGGCTAGCGCCATGGATATGGTCCGCTTACCCTACCTTTCCGCTTTTTGTAATGAAACGCTACGAATTTATCCGGTGGGCATGATGACCTTTGGGCGACAAGCGGCGGTGGATTTGACTTTGATGGATTACGCCATTCCCCAGGGGACCCAGTTGATGGGGTGTATTTACCTGTTGCACCAAAATCCAGACATTTACCCTGAGCCGGAAAAATTCAAGCCGGAACGATTCCTAGAGCGGCAGTTTACTCCCTACGAATATATGCCCTTCGGTGGGGGAGAACGACGTTGCATTGGGGATGCCCTGGCTTTATTTGAGTTCAAACTGGCGATCGCCACCCTCATTGTTCATTACCAATTTGCTCTGCCGGAAAATCACACCGAAACCCCCCAACGTCGGGGCATTACCCTGGCCCCCCGCCACAATGTTCCCCTTACTTTTGTAGGGAAAATTTGACGGAGTGAACTACCCATCATTGGCCAAATTAAGGGCTGATTGGCTGGCGATCGCCACTAACTTATTTGATCCCTGTTTAACCTTGGTTGATGGCGGGAATGGTGGCAAAAAATTTAAAACTTTTTTAATCCTTGAGAAAAGCTACCAATTGTTCCAGCTTTTCCCAGGCCGCCCCTTGGCGCAAAATATCCTTGGCCAATTCAACGCCCTTTTGGTGATCTCCCCAAGCCACCCCATCTCCTACCTGGAGAGCTAGGGCCGCATTCAAAGCCACCGCATCGGTCTGGGCTTGGGTTCCTTTGCCTTGGAGCACCTGGGTTAAAATTGCCACGTTTTCTGCCACCTCTCCCCCTTTTAACTCCCCTAAGGAAGCGGGGACTAAGCCCAAAGCCTGGGGATCTAGCACCTGGGTTGTGACTTCCCCCTGGTTGAAACCGGCCACATCTGTGGGAGCCCCTAATCCCGCTTCATCTAGCCTTTCCCGGCCATGGATGATCAATGCTTTTTTTGTACCCAAATTTTTTAAGGCGATCGCCATCACGGCAAGAAAATCAGGAGAGTAAACCCCAATCACCTGCCCCGTCGGCCGGAGGGGATTGACCAGGGGGCCAAGGAGATTAAAGACCGTGCGAACTTTTAAAGTTTTCCGCACCGGGGCCACACTTTTCAGCGCCGGATGCCAACCGGGGGCAAACAAAAAAGTAATTCCCACCTGCTCCACCGCCGTTGCTACCCGCTCTGCCCCTGCTTGTAAATTAAGCCCCAATGCTTCCAACACATCCGCCGAGCCAACTTTACTAGAAGCGGAACGATTACCATGTTTAGCCACCTTCACCCCCGCCGCCGCCGTCACAAAGGCCACTGCGGTGGAAATGTTAAAGGTAGAAGAGCCATCTCCCCCGGTGCCACAGGTATCGATCAAAGGTTCAACCACATGGTGATTGGCTACTTCCTGGGACTGGGCTTGGAGCACCTCCGCCATCCCCGTTAACTCCTCTGGATCTAATCCCTTTGCCTGGATTGCGGCCAAAATTGCCCCGGAAAGGGCCGGGGAAATATCGTCATCGAGCCAACCCTGCATCAGTTGTACTGCTTGGTGACGGCTGAGGGATTGTCGATCTAACAATTGCTGTAGAAAATTGGGCCAGGAAGGGAGGGTCGTGGTGTTCACAACGATAATGACAAGGTGTATAGATAAACTTGAAAAAATGAAATTTGACTTTAATTCTAAGGGGTCAGAGTAATTTTTCTCTGTCGGTGGGTTTGATTTTTACCCCCCACGCTCAATAGCAGTAAATTTGAAGAATTGTTGACTTTTCCCAATTGTGATTGTTCCTTTTTGCAGTTAATCGTATGATTGATATGGGTTCCTACGCCGGATTTTCTCATTTTTGCTGGTTAAACAAGAGGATAAACTACTAATCAGCAAAGGGGAAAAGATGCTAACAGCTAATAGTTAGAAATAAAACGGTTTATTTATCCGTAATTTTAACTAGATAGTCGAACGGCGAAACATTTTTCTGTACATTATCTCCGTGTATTTGCTGACATAAGCCGGCTAAAACTTGTCACTAGTGTTGACTGTAAAGTTGCCTAAACCTAAAACCATGATCAATGCCACTAGCGAAAATCTCAAACTTGAGACCCTGAACCTGTTCAAGATTTATGCAGAGTCCCAGGATATTGCTGTAAGAAACCAGATTATGGAAGTTAATCTTGGTCTAGTACGGAAGGAAGCCCACCATTGGACAGCCCAGTGCAACGAAAGTTTTGAAGATTTGTCCCAAGTGGGTTGCCTTGGCTTAATCCGGGCCATCGAGCGTTTTGATTCTAGCAAGGGTAATGCCTTCAGTTCCTTTGCTATTCCCTATGTGCGGGGGGAAATTCAGCATTTCCTGCGGGATAAAAGCAACTGTGTCCGTATTCCCCGTCGTTGGTTGGACTTAGGCCGCCAGGCGATCGCCATTCAGCGGGACTTTCGGCTCAAATTCGACCGGGCCGCCACCGATGAAGAAATTGCCAATGGCTTAAACGTGCCTTTGGCGGATTGGCAGGCCACCAAACTAGCTTTACAAAATCGGGATCCATTGAGCTTGGACATTAAAGTAAATGGCGACGACGACTCCCAAGTGAACCTAGGGGACTGCCTCTCCCACCAGGACTTCCGCAGTTTCCAACTGAGCCAAGAAGATCAAATACGCCTGCAACAAGCTCTCTCCGGTTTGGAAGAACGTACCCGCCGCATTGTGGAATTTGTTTTCCTCCACGACCTGACCCATCGGGAAGCCGCTGAAGCCATGGGGGTAAGTGTGATTACCGTTTCCCGCCGTATCAAACAAGGCATCGGAGCTTTGAAGAAGGCCCTGAACACGGAAATTTTCTAGGGTTTTTGACCTCGATGGGTTCTAGGGATTTTTGGCGACCCAACTTGGGCCCTCCCCATGGCATCTCCAGCCCGAAGGGTGATAGGCTTAGGCAGTATTTTTTGGGTACGTTAGTCGAGCTTAATTGTTTATGTCTGATACACAAAATACCGGCGAGAGCCAAGGCAAGGCCCGGCAATTGTTAGGGATGAAGGGGGCCGCCTCTGGGGAAACATCCATTTGGAAAATTCGCCTCCAGTTGATGAAACCCATTACGTGGATTCCTCTAATTTGGGGGGTGGTCTGTGGGGCGGCTTCTTCCGGGGGCTATATTTGGTCCATAGAAGACGTGCTCAAAGCCCTCACCTGTATGTTGTTGTCCGGCCCCTTGATGACCGGCTACACCCAAAGCTTGAATGATTTCTACGACCGGGAAATTGATGCCATTAATGAACCCTACCGGCCCATTCCTTCCGGGGCGATTACGGTTCCCCAGGTAGTTACCCAAATTCTGGTTTTGTTAGCGGCGGGCATTGGGGTGGCCTACGGCTTGGATTTGTGGGCCCAGCATGATTTTCCGATTATGACGGTGTTAACCCTGGGGGGAGCTTTTATTGCTTACATCTACTCGGCGCCACCGTTGAAGCTCAAACAAAATGGTTGGCTGGGGAACTATGCCCTGGGGGCCAGTTACATTGCCTTGCCTTGGTGGGCAGGCCATGCGTTGTTTGGTACCCTCAACGGCACCATTATGGTTCTGACCCTGATCTACAGTATGGCGGGTTTGGGCATTGCCGTGGTTAATGACTTCAAAAGTGTGGAAGGCGATCGCCAATTGGGGTTGAAGTCCCTACCGGTGATGTTTGGCATCGGGGCGGCGGCCTGGATTTGCGTAATTATGATTGACGTTTTCCAAGCGGGCATTGCCGGTTATTTAATTTACGTCCACCAACAGCTTTACGCCACCATTGTGCTGTTATTGCTCATTCCCCAAATCACTTTCCAGGATATGTATTTTTTGCGTAACCCCCTGGAAAACGATGTGAAATATCAGGCCAGCGCCCAGCCATTTTTAGTGTTTGGCATGTTGGCCACTGGCCTAGCCTTGGGGCATGCCGGTGTTTAGCGGTTGTTTTTGAACCTAGAGGGCATCAACCCGCACCACATTCTGTTGGTCAATGTTAAACCATTCTTCTAACAGATCGTGGTTTTCTGTACTGGAAATAACCCCATCTACAAATTTTTTCCAGTCGTTATCCCCCTGGGGCAACATGCAGGCATAAAGTTCCGTTGTCATCGGTTGATAGGGCCCTAAAGCATAGTCGGCGGGGTCTTTATTTTCCCTAAGTAATTGCCCCACCAGCAAAATACCATCGCTGACTACGGCGGTTACCTTGCCAGCATCTAACTGGGCAATGCCTTCCTGGCGATCTTTGACTTCCACCCATTGGGCCAGGGGATAAATTTGGGGAATAATATCAAACGTACTTGTGTTGGGGATATAAGCAATGGAAACCCCTTCTAGGGTGCCGTTAATATTAAAACTGTCGGTGCTATCCTGTTTCATCAAAAATTTAGCACCGGAGATGAAAAAGGGAGCGGAAAAATTTACCTTCTCTAAACGATCCTGGGTAATGGTGGTGGCTTCACAAACTATATCTACCTGCCCGTCGGCGATCGCCTCAAAACGGTCTTGTAGGGTCACGGTTTCCAGATCAACGGTGATATCCTGACCGGTTTTTTCCGATAATTTAAGCCCAATCAAACCAATTAAATCCACACCGTAGCCCCCCATTTCTCCCCCAGGGAGTGTAAAACCAAAGGGCACTGCGTCGGTGCGGGTAGCGGCCCGTAATGCTCCGGTGCGGGTAACTCTCTCTAAAACTGTTTCTGCTTGGGCCGGGGCGATCGCCGTTATTCCAGTGACGAGGCCAGCAACCACTAGGGCCAGGGCATTCTTCAGTAACATAAATTTTGATTTGCTCGATTTACCAAGGGTTCAACAAGGCTTAGATTAGCGCAATCCGCCCGTCCCTAGGCAACAAAAATGTTAAAGAATCTAAAAAGTATTTTTATGTAATTTCATCAAAACATCGTAGGCCTTTAAATCCCCTGCCCGCCGCAAAAACCTCAGCCGATTTTCGATTAATAACTTTGCATCAGCACGGGTAATCGGTTCAAACTGCGTAGTGCTGGCTGTGGTCTTTACCAAAAAAAATAATCGTTGGGCATAAAGGGTGGTGAAAATTTCCTGATTATCATCCAAAAAACAGATTCGATACAAAAGCCCGAAGGTCGGATGGTTGAGGTAAATTTCGTTACTCATTGAAATCGGGGAGGTAAGGCAAGGTTAAACTGCCAACATTGACTCGTGTTAGTCACTAGAGAGTCATCTTACCCCGTCCTGCCACCCCTTAAGTCTTTGCGAACAATTAATCTTAGATTTGCTGTAGTTTTTGATACTAAAGCATGGATAGTTTAAATTATCCAGCCGGGGATCAAGCTTCTTTTTTAGCCTGAAAATAGAGAGGATCTTCCTGCCGAGGTTCCTCCATGGGCACCAGGGGCTTCATACTGCGAATGGCCCCCAATGCCTCCTTGATCATCACCGCCGAAGGTACCGCCACGATTACCCCCAGTAAGCCCCCGATCCTCGCCCCGGTTAACAAAGAAATCAATACCCAAAAAGGATTTAACCCCGTCACACTCCCCAAAACCCTGGGAGCAATACCATTTTCAACAATTTGTTGGATTACCAGGGCCACGGCCAAAAGTTGCAACGCCATGCCAATGTCCCGCAGGGCCACCAGGAACGTTACCAAAGCAATGCCCACGGATCCCCCAAAGGGAATGAGGGCCATCACCCCCACCGTTAGTCCAAAAAGTAGTCCAAAGGGCACTTTCAATAACAAAAAACCAGAAATTAGCCCCAATGCCATACAAGTAGCAGAAACTAATTGCCCTAAAAAATAATTCTGAAAACTGCGGCGCAAGGTATCGGAAAAGGGTTTTTGGAACCGTGTTGGCAACCAACCGATAATACTCTGCCAAACATCGTCCGTATGGAGCAGGAGGTAAAAGGTCAAAATCACAGTTAACAATACATCCAAAATCCTTACCACGGTAAAAACCGTCAAGCTCAAAGCTAGGTTTAAGGTACTACCAGCTAGATTTTGTAGCTCACTGGCCAGGCGACTGTTAATTTGGGGAATCAAACCGTCAAAGTTGACCGGCCAACCAAGAATTTCCGCTTGTTGATCCAGCAATACCAACTGTTTCTGTCCTGAATCCAACCAATCTGGCAACCGGGCGACTAACTGTTGGGCCTGGGACAGGGCAAGGGGCACCAGGATAACGGCTAGGGCAGTGAAAATAACCAAGGCCGTAAGAAAAACCACGCTGGCGGCAATGAAACGTTTGACGCCATTTCTTTCTAGCCAGGCCACGGGATAGTTGAGCAAAAAGGCGATGACGGAGGCAATAAGGCTAATAACAAACAGGGATTCAAAATAGCCAAAAATGGAGGAAAGGGCCCGGGCATTCAAGACCATCAGGGGGGCTCCCAACACCAACACCAATAGGCGGGTAATGGGATTGAGGGAATTCCACCATTTAAACAACCAATTTTGCGGCGGGGAACTGGAATGACTGTTGGCTGGTTCTGTCATAGTTGGCGATCTCGCAGAGAACTGCGACGCAGTGTGCCGGGGATGGGTGGAAATAAAGCCTTACATTTTAAAATTTGGGATGAATTTTTCCTTTAATAACGCCCTAAGTCCATCAAAATCCCCCGATCGCCATTGGGGAGCCAAAAAATAAACTAGGGTGCTTACACCAACACAGGTGAGGGAAAGTCCCAGCAGGATAAATGTGACTGGGGTAATTATGCCGATGCTGAACCAGGAGGCAACATGGAGCACCATGGCCGAACAGAAAACTATGACGGCACCGTAGGCGACATTAATGATGGGGCGGGGTTGACGAAAGTAAGTCACTCCTCCACAGAAAGCGGTGCTGAGTAAAATCAACGGTACGAGGGCGGAGCAAATACCAACACAGTTGCCCCTGGAAAAATCAGCTAGCCAAGTAATCAAGTTCATTTTTTAAATATGCTCATAGGGCCGGTGTCCATGACCCCGTGCCGCCCATTATATAGCAACTTTTAAGGGAGCACGTTGCTCAAAAGTGTAGTGAAAATAAATCCAGGAGATGATTGGCGGTGGTTTTGCTATGGTTAACAAGGTTCCCCAGTTAACGTTTCAGGATAGGATAACGGTTGGTGCGGTGGGACTGGTTAGCTTTGACACACACTTAAATATCGATATATGGGCGTCACTTGGGAATTAGATTTTTATTCACGGCCGTTGTTGGACGATGATCAGAAAAAAGTATGGGAAGTTTTAATCTGCGAGTCTCCCCAGTCGGTACGGCAATCGCCAGAAGATTTATTTCGCTATAGCCAATATTGCCCCAGTGGCACTGTCAATTCTGTGTGGTTAAAGGGAGCCATTGAAGCGGCGATCGCCAAGTCGGGCCAGATGCCCCAAAAGATCCGTTTTTTCCGCCGGCAGATGAACAATATGATCAGCAAGGCCTGTGAAGAGGTGGGCATTCCCCCGGTACCCAGTCGTCGTACCTATGCCCTGGAACAATGGTTGGGCGATCGCCTAGAAAATTTTTATCCCCAGCAACCGGGTTACGATGCCAAACTAGCCCAGTCCGCTTCGGTGCAGTACCCGGAACTCAATGCCATTGCCCTACCGGATGCAGTACGGGGCGATCGGGGCGATCAGTGGGCCTTGGTCAGTTTGGCCGCCGCTGATTTCGATGATTTACCCGATTGGGAGATCGGCTTTGGAGAAAGTTTCCCCGTTTCTGGTTGGAATTTGGATCCGTCCACCCGTATTCCTGGTTTAATTCTTTTTTCTCCCAGGGCTTTACCCTTTGCCGCCTGGTTATCGGGGTTAGAACTGGGTTATCTACAACTGAGTCGGGATCCCCGGCTGATTATGCGACTAGAAACCGGAGCCAGTGACAGTTGGATTGTGGCCAACGTCATTGATGAGGCCAGCGAAAAGGAAGCTCTAGGCTTTGAACAAGCGAAAAAAGCAGCTAAGGGAATTCACTTCCTCGCCATTCAAGCGGATTCTGACAGTGAAGCCTTTGCGGGATTTTGGTTATTGCAGGAGACAAGCATTATCTAGGAGATGCCTAAAAAGTCTGCATCTGTCCCCTCAATCTCCCCGCTAAAACCCAGGCAATATGGGGGAAGTTTACCCCAAGATTCCCCCATCGTTCGGGGGAGCAAGGGGATCTGCCAACATTCTTCTATGCAAATTGGTTTAACCTGTCCAATAGGTGTTCAATTTCCCTTTCACTGGTGAAATAGTGGCAACAGGCCCGGATGCAGTCGGGATTAACAATGGTGCGTAAATAAATCCCCTCATCTTCCAATTTTTGCACGATCGCCCGATGCCCCAGGGGAGAATCCACTGTGAAAGATACTAACCCCGCCGGGGGAGCCGACTCCGCCAAGCAGTGAATATGGGGCAATTGGTTTAACCCCTTCCAGAGAATTTCACTGAGATGACAAATTTTTAGATAGCGTTCTTGCTTGGTGCCTTGGCTTTGGTGCAAGCTGAGGGCGGCCAATAACCCTGCATATTGGGGATAGGCAGAGGTGGCCACTTCAAACCGTTTACCCCCTTCAGCCCAGCCGGTGGGTTCCCCCTTAGCTCCATAGGTAATACTGCGCCAGCCCACATAGACCGGATTAATTTCCCCCAGGCGATCGCCATTGATATAAAGTCCCCCTACCCCGGCGGGGCCACAAAACCACTTATGGCCGGTAAAGGCGTAATAATCTACTTCCAAACGGGAGAAATCCAAGGGCAAGGAACCAGCAGACTGGGCTCCATCCACCAAAACCCGCACTGGATAATCCCCTTGGTGCTGGCGGCAAACGGTCATAATTTCTTCTAGGGGTAAGACTTGCCCCGTATTCCAGAGAAGGTGACTAAGGATGACCAAGCGGGTTTTTCTGCCCAAATGCTGTTGTAAAACTTCCGCTCCATCCCCCCGGTTCAGAGTATCCAACACAGGAAAAAAACGGTAGGTAACACCAAAACGGGCGGCGATCGCCTGGACAATGGCAATAATGCCCGGATGTTCACAGTCCGTGAGCAGAATTTCGTCTCCCGGTTGCCAGTCAATGCCCCACAAAACGATGTCACAGCCGGCGGTAACGTTATCGGTGATGGTAATGGTAGTGGGAGCAACGTTAAAGTTTTCCGCCAGGGCTTGGCGCAATTGCTCCGTCAGTTGCTGAACATATTGATTCGCGGCGATGGAAAAGGGGCCATTTTTCTCCAGGTAGCCATAGGTTTCCACGATCGCCGACCGGGCAACGGTGGGTAAAATTCCCTGGCCACCAAAATTGAAATAGGTTTTGCCTTCCAATCCAGGGAATTGTTGGCGATCGGCGATCAAATTAGAAAAGTTGCCCATAGACTACCTGCTGGCAATAAACCCCCATTATCCGCCAGGGCCGTTGCTTTTAGATCCAAGCACCATGATAATGATTATCGTCAGCAAGGGGATCAGCACAACAAAGGATCTGAAATCTTTGCCGTGGCACAAGTACATTTTTGATGCAACTTTTAACCCCTTGCCCTATTATTTTGGTGGTTTAGATTTGTCTGGTAGTCAAAGAAACATGTCTTAAATGATCAAGGTTAAGTAAAGATTAAAGCTAGGTTAAGGGAAGTTTAAAGGGCTATTAAAATCCTTGGAGACAGCATAAGTAAGTCTTATGATCCATGACGAATTAAAAATACAGGGCACTTTTTTTCTAGGTAAATACCGCAAAAATTTTGGACATCAAGGCAAAATAGGGCTTTGAAAAGCTTAAGTTACAAGGGTTATACGTTTTCTGCATCGGGCAATACATCAACCCCTTGGAATTGTGGGGGATAGGTGCTAAAATCTTTATTGAGAAATTTTCTGATTAACGTGCAGTCAGAAGATAAGACTTAAAAATTAAGTTTCAACTATCGCTAAAATTTGTTATTTTTTAGTTGTGACGGTTGTGCTTAGATTAATTATCCTAATTGGTGTGAGGAGTGTTTTCTTATGAATAAACTGACTAGTCAGTTCCTAAAACTATTTCCCCTGACCCTAGGGGCTTCCCTTGCTTTTGTCCCAGGAGCCTCCGCCGAACCTACAGGGGAATTGGCGACCCCGGCGGATTTACCCAAAATTAATTACCAAGGCAACAGCTTGGAGTTAATGCGTAAGCGTCAGAGTGCGGGCACCTTCAATGCGGCCAGCGATATCACTGATATGTCCCAGGTGACCAGCGTTTCAGAGTTACGGGACGTGCAACCCACCGCCTGGGCCTATGAAGCTCTAAAAAGTTTGGTAGAACGCTACGGCTGTATCGTTGGTTACCCAGACCGGACTTTCCGTGGCGATCGGGCCTTAAGTCGTTGGGAATTTGCCGCTGGTTTAAATGCTTGCATGAACGTGATGGAGCGTTTAATTCAGGAGAACGTGGCAGTACTACGGGAGGATATCGACAAACTCAAACGTTTGATGCAGGAGTTTGAGGCAGAATTAGCCGCCCTAGGGGCCGGATTGACAATCTGGAAGTGCGGACTTCTTACCTAGAAGACCACCAATTTTCCACCACCACCAAACTGAATGGGGTAACGGTCTTTGCCCTGGTGGACCAGTGGGGCGGTGATAAAGCGGTGGATTGGCGTCAACAGGACAATATTGATAATTTTGGTGCGGCGGCTCCGGCCCCCGTGGATGAAAATGCCACCATGTCCAGTCGGGTTCGTTTAAACTTTGACACCAGCTTCACCGGCAAGGATTTACTCCGTACCCGGTTACAAGCCGGTAGCGTTCCCAACTTGGCTGGCCCCACGGGTACCAACATGGCCCGGCTCTCCTTCGATGGCTCTAGCCCAGACAATAACGTTGACCTCAACAAATTGTTCTACCGCTTTCCCCTTGGTAATTTAACCACCTGGGTTGGGGCGAAGGGATTGGATTTAGATGACGTTTTTAAAACCTATAACCCCTATTTAGAGAGTGCTGATACTGGTGCTCTGAGTCGCTTTAGCCGCTACAGTCCCTTTGTAAACCGTGGTCCTGCGGGAACTGGGGGAGCGATGCGGTATAAATTCAACGATATTTTCACCGTTAGTGCCGCGTACTTGGCGGATACGGATCAGTCCAGTAATCCTTCCGATGACATTTTCACCAGCGGTGGTAACACCTTCAAGAGTGGCAATGGTTTCCTGAACGGTAGCTTTAGCACCGGGGTTCAGTTTGATGTTAAGCCCGTTGAAAACTTTAGCTTTGGTATTTCTTACCTGCATAAATATTTTAGTCAGGGTGACGTTAACTTGACTGCTAGTACCGGTAGCCGTATTGCCAGCAACCCTTTCTACCAATCCGCCACGACGATGGATACCTACAACTTCCAAACTTCTTGGCAGATCACCGACAAATTTAATCTGTCCGGTTGGTTTGGTTATGCCAGTGCCACAGCCCAGGGCTTCAATACCGGCGGCAATCCCCAGAGCCGCAGTGGTCTCGGTGCGGATCTGTGGACTTGGAATGCGGCTTTGTCCGTCATTGATGTCTTCAAAGAAGGGGCCGTGGCTTCCATCAGTGGTGGTTTAATGCCCTATGCTCCCTACGTTGATAGCTTGGCTGGCGATCGGATTAGCAATGACCGTAGCGCCCCCTACATCATTGAAGCCCAGTATCAGTTCCCGGTTAACAAAAACATCCAGATCACCCCTGGGGTTTACGTGATTCTCAACCCTGAAGCTAATAGCAATAACAGTGCTGTCTGGGTTGGCGTACTCCGTACTACCTTCAAGTTCTAGGAAAAATTCCTGGGGTAAACCCAAAGCTCACACCAAACTTCCAGATAAAAATCGACCTCTACCCCCAAGTAGAGGTTTTTTTCTATAAAAATCAGGCTCTTTGTTTCACTATGGATGAAAAGAGTTGTTCACCTGACAGCGTAATTGTTTAACTTTGGCCAAATCCTTATCCCCTGGGGCATTTTCCACTCCGCTGGATAAATCAATGCCGTCAGGGGTGACCATGGCTAAAGCCTCTTGCACATTGTCGGGGGTTAAGCCCCCCGCTAGCCACCAGGGTAAAGGGGGTCGAAAAGTTTGCAGTTGTTGCCAAGGCAAAGTTTTCCCTGTCCCCCCCAACTGCTCGGGATGGTAGGCATCTAGTAACAATATATCCACCGCACCATAGTAGGCTCTAGCCCGCTCCAAATCCGACCCTTGCCGTAAACGCAGAGCTTTGATGACGAGATATTCCGGGAATAATTGTTTCACCTGCTGGCAAAAAGCGGGGCTTTCATCCCCATGGAGTTGGATGCCATTGAGACTGGTCAGGGATACAAATTGCTCTAGTTTATCTAGGGTTAAATTAGCAAAAACCCCGATCGCCAACAGATTTTCATAATCGGTCAATGCCCCTAGGACTTTTTGAATTTCCCCTGGGGTGACGTAGCGGGGGGAGGCTTCCACACAGATAAACCCGAGGGTGGTGAAGCCTAAAGCGGCGATCGCCTGGGCCTGGTCGGGGTAACGTAAACCACAAATTTTTACCTGCATGGAAATTAGAAATTATTGAATATTTAAGGAAAGGCTAGTCATTAACTACGGGCTTCCGTACCAGATGCCAAAGGTCTTGGAGGGAAAATTTTAACCGTTCCCGCTGATTAATCACATAAATACTCGCCAGGGTAAAGCCCACCCCAATCCATTGGAGGGAGCTAAGTTGTTCCCCCAAAATCAAGTTACCAAAACTCAGGGCAAAAATTGGCGTTAAAAAAGTTAAGGAACTTAAGCTGGTCAAATTTCCTTGGGAAGCCAGATAGAAAAAAATTCCGTAGGCAATGGCACTACCAAAAATCGCAGCATAGGCCAGACTTCCCCAACCCCAAAGATCAATCCCTTGCCACGGCTGGGAATTTTCCCCCAAGGCGATCGCCATCAGGGGTAAACCGCCAATGATCATATGCCATCCCGTCGCCACCACCGGATCTACCCGCCGACTAACAAAGGGAATCAAAACCGTTCCCACCGCCATGGACAGAGATGCCAGTAACATCCACAATTCCCCACTCTGCCAAAGGGCTTCCCCATCCCAATTAATAGTTAAATCTTGGAAATGGAGAATTTGGTAAAACCATTCATCGGGCAAACCAATCAGACTAATGCCGGCTATGCCTAGACCTAGCCCCAGCCAACCTAGCCCCCCAATTACTTCCTTAAACAACCAACTCGATAACAGCGCCACGGCGATCGGTTGGGAATCAATAATTACCGACCCTAAACCCGCCCCGGTTCGACTTAATCCCTGGGCTAAAAATCCCTGGAATAGGGTTCCATCCACCAAAGCAAAGAGGATGATCCAGGCCCAGCCCTGCCAATCCGCTGGTTGGGGGCGTTTTTGCCACAGGGCCCACAATAAAACTAATATTCCCGCTGGCACTAGGCGTACCGTTGCAACAAAAAAAGCGGTGGTATGGGGCAAAACCCCCTTCATGGCCACCATTGCTGTCCCCCAAAGGAAAAAAGGGGCAATCAACATTAACCAAGGACGGGCATTAAAAGATACTTTTGATTCAATTTGCATTGGCGGGTCAATAATAGGGCAGGCCGTCTCCTAATTGTATAGTTTTGTTAAGAATTCATCTGGAGGGGATTAACTGCCCCAGGCATTGGCAAGGTTAATGGGGCTGGACAAGGGATTTTAACCGAGATAGGCGATGGTTACCCCTGTGCCCCCCTCCTCCTGGGGAGCTAATTCATACCTTTTCACCAGGGGATGTTGGGATAAATAATCCTGTACGCCTTTCCGTAGCTTCCCCGTACCTTTACCGTGGATAATCCACAGAACTCCCCCTTCTAAGGCTTTGTTTAGGGCTTTTTCTAGGCGAGATTCCGCCCTTTCCAGGCGATCGCCACGGCAATCCAACGTATTACTTTCCGTGCGAACAGTGACGGGGGCGGGTTTGTTAACAGCTTCCTTTTGCCCAGCCTTAACTTTTTTAGGGGCGGGTTCTGCCTTCGCGGGGGGTTCTACTTTTTTGCCATCCAGGGATTCAATTTCCGCCATGGGGATAGTCATTTTCATCATGCCCAGGGTGATATTAACGGTTTGGGCGGCTTGATTAATTTGAGTCACTTCAGCGGTTTGCCCCAGACTGGGAATCCGAATTCTTTCCCCTACTTGCGGCTGATAGCCTGCGGGTTTAATCGCTGTTTTAACCCGTTCTTGCTCCTGAATTTCCCCCAGGGCCATGGTCGCTTTTTGGGCTTTTTGGGCGGTGGGTTTACCCCGTTGCAACTGGCGGATTACCTTGGCAATTTCTTCCTTGGCGGTTAGTATCGCCGTTTGAACTTCCTGATCTTGATAGGATTTTAAATCCCGCTCCCTAGCTTGTAAACTAGCGGCTTTTTGGGATACCTGCTGATAAAAAAGCTCCGTTTCCTGCAGTAATTTTTGGGCGGCACTGGCTTTTTCTTCCTGTTCCCGCCGTTGGGATTCTAAGCCCGCAATAACTTGATTTATTTCTTCAGAAAACCCTCCCAGCTTATCCTTGGCTTGGTTAACAATGGTTGCTGATAAACCTAGCCTTTGGGCGATCGCCAAAGCATTGGAGCGGCCAGGGATGCCCCACAGTAAACGATAGGTGGGACTGAGGGTTTGGTCGTCAAATTCCACCGAAGCATTTTCAAAGCGGGAATCTTGGTATTTCAAGGCTTTGAGTTCGCCGTAATGGGTGGTGGCCACCGTTAAACAACGTTGATCGGCTAGATGGCGCAACAGGGCGATCGCCAGGGCGCTACCTTCCACAGGATCGGTGCCGGCCCCACTTCATCCAAAAGTACCAGGGAAGGAGCTTGGGAAAATTCCGAGTTATCAGGGGCAGATAAAGCCTCTAAAATACGAATAATCCGACAAATATGCCCGGAAAAGGTGGAAAGATTCTGCTGTAAAGACTGTTCGTCCCCAATATCGGCTAAGACTTGCTTAAACCACGGTAATTCCACCGGATCCTTAGCGGGAATATACAACCCAACTTTAGCCATTAGCGCAATTAACCCCAGGGTTTTTAGGGTTACTGTTTTGCCCCCCGTATTGGGGCCGGTAATGGCAATGACTCGAATTTGCTCATCAATGGTCAAAGTGATGGGCACCACCGCCGCTCCCCCGTCCTTTAATCCCTGCCAATGGAGTAGGGGATGGCGCAGTTGTCGTAACGTGATCGGTCTTCCTTCCTGGGGTGCTAAAAATTGCGGTGGATTTCCCCCCAACCAGAGGCTATAGCGCAAACGGGCGGTGGCTAAATCCAACCGGGTGGCGATCGCCAAAAGATGTTCTAAATCCGGCAACACTTCTAACACCTGATCGCTCAATTGCCGTAGGATTCTCTCCTCTTCCGTTTGTTCTTGGCGACGGGTTTGGCGCAATTTATTGCCCAACTCCACAATGGTATGGGGTTCCACATAGAGGGTGTTGCCGCTGGCGGAACTGTCGTGGATGATGCCGGGAATTTGCTCTTTGCTACCGGCTTTGATGGGCAAAACAAACCGATCGCCCCGTTGGGTAATTACCGTTTCCTGGAGGGCATTGCCTTGGCGTTGGATGATTTTCTGGAGTTTTTGCTGAATTTGCTCCCGAATACCCTTTAATTTTTGGCGAATTTCCCCTAATTTAGGACTGGCCCGCTCTGCCACTTTGCCATCTTCCCCTAGGCAATGGTGAATTGCTTGTTCTAATTCAGGAAAGGTTCGCACCTCCGCCACCAAATTTTTCAATACCTCCCCATCGTCCCGTTCTTCAATTACCCGCCGCAATCTTCTCACCCCGGCCAAGGTGCTGGCGATCGCCAACAATTCCAAGCCCGTAATCAAACCGCCCCGTTCTACCCTTGCCAAAGGTTCGGTCACATCGGCAATACCTTTAAAATGCCAATTACTCTCTAGGGAATTTTCAATTAATTCCACCGCCTGGGTTTGGGCTAACAGGGCCTGACTTTCCGCCTCTGTCCCCGGTATGGGTAAATTCTGGGCGGCGATCGTCCCTAGGGGCGTTTGGCTAAAAGTGGATAAATGCCGACAAAGCCTTGGCCATTCCAACAGGGCCAAGGTCTCTTCTGCAATGGTTAACGTTATGGAATTTGTCACTGCCTATGCTGTACTAATCTATTCAACCGCCGCCGCTTCCCCTTCTAAGCCCACCAAGACAATGGTGATATTGTCCGAGCCACCGGCATTTTTTGCTTCCTCAATCAATTGCAAAGCTATATCTTCACAGGAACCCTGACCCGACAACACCTCTTGGATCAAGTTGTCCGGGACTTCCTCCGTCAAACCGTCACTGCACATCATGAAAGTATCCCCAGGCTGAGCATCGAGGGATTCCACTTCTACAAAATTCAGATCCTGCCGACCTAAACATTGGAACAATACATGTCTCCAGGGATGAACCTTGGCCTGCACCGGGTCAATGTCTCCCATTTTCAAGGCCCGGGCCACCCAGGTATGATCCTCCGTCACCCGCTCTAAAGCTGACTCCCGTAGGCGATACAAACGGGAATCCCCCACGTGGGCCCGCCAAGCACCATCTTCCCGGAAAACAATCAGCACCGCCGTCGTGCCCATATCCCGCCGTTCTGGGTTAACCTTTTGGTCTTCCAGAATGCCTTCATTGGCATCCATCAACGCATCTTTTAGCAACTGATCCGAGGTAATTTCCGACTGCCAATGGGCTTCTAAATAATCCTTAACCCTTTCCACCGCAATGCGGCTAGCCTCTTCTCCCCCAGCGTGGCCCCCCATGCCATCGGCCACAAGATAGAAACGTCCTTCCGGATCAAGATAAAAACTATCCTGGTTATACTGACGAACTAGGCCGGGATCCGTCTGCCCCGTCGAACGACGACTAACAACCGATAAATTCACTTCTGTCACAGGTCTCTAAGTTTTGGTTAGTGTTTGGTTAGCAGGGTTAGGAAAAGGGTGATGATTTAAAACATCCGGTCTTGTCTTTCCAGACGTTTTAATAATCGCCAAAGAGCGATGGCGGGTGCTAATGATATTAATAACACAACCCCTGCGATCACAAAATAGTTATTTACAAATAGCAGCGTCGCCGACAGAACTAATGTGCAGGTAAATAGAACATAATTTGTACCTATCTGCATTGTCCCCATGCGCCGTAACAGGCGATCGGACTCCGTGGATCTAACCCTAACCCTTATATCTCCCCGGTCTAGGCGATCAAGGCTATCTTCAATGCGGCGGGGTAACCCCAGGGTACTGTTTCCTATCTGTACTGCCTGACGACCGAGTTCATCCATAATGCTGCCAGCGGGGTTGAAACCATTGGAATTATTCATGATTTGCAATGCGAAGGGTTGGGCCACGGCCATGAAGTTAAAATCTGGGTCTAAACCTTTCCCGACTCCTTCCAGGGTGGAAAACGCCCGCATTACAAAGGTAAAAGTAGCAGGAAAGCGGAAGGGTTGATCATAGGCAATTTCATAGAGATCGTCACTGATTTTGGTAATAGATTGCTCTTCAAAGGGTTTATCCATGAAGTTATCTAGCAAAAACTGTACGGATCGTCGGATAGGCCCCATATCATCGGTTTCCTTCAACGCCCCCAGGCCCACCAAGGAATTAACGATGCGTTCGGCATTTTTTTCTGCTACCCCAAAGAGAGTATCCATTAACTTATCTTTAGTGTCAGGGGTAATTTCCCCCATCATGCCAAAGTCATAGAATATTAATGCCCCTGCTTCTGGACTCACTGCTAAATTACCAGGATGGGGATCGGCGTGGAAAAAGCCATGGTTTAACAGTTGGAATAGGTAGGCCCTAGCCCCCAGTTGGGCCAAAACCTTTCTTTCCAAGCCCGCCGCTTCCAAGGCCTCATAATGGCTAATTTTAATTCCCGGCAGATATTCCAAGGTCAAAATTTGGGTGGAAGTATAACGCCAATAAACCCTAGGTACTTTTACCCAATCTTCCCCCCGAAAATTACGCCGGAAGGTATCGGCACTGCGCCCCTCCCGTAGATAGTCTGTTTCCTGCCAAAGGATTTTGCAACATTCGTCATAAATGCCGTTCCAGTCCCGACCCCGGCCCCATTTGGGATGATTTTGGAAATACTGGGCAATTTTTTTGAGAATGGCCAGATCAATGGTGAAGAGCTTTTTCAGCCCGGGCCGTTGCACCTTGACCACCACCTCTTCACCGCTGTGGAGTTGGGCTTTGTGTACCTGCCCTAAGCTAGCCGCCGCTAGGGGAATGGGATCAAAACTGCGATACAACTGGGCAATGGGTTTACCCAACTCCCCTTCAATAATGCTAGATGCCTGTTCGTAGCTGAAGGCGGGCACTTCATCCTGGAGCTTGGATAATTCCTCCACATATTCCGCTGGAAAAAGATCGGAGCGGGTGGAAAATAATTGGCCAACTTTGATAAAAGTCGGGCCAAGATTGAGTAGATTTTCCCGAATCCATTTGGCCTGCCGCCGCCGCCGTTGTTGCAGTTTTTCTTCGCTGTAGCCCCCGGCATAGCTCCATTTTTTGCCGTTTAACCAAAATTGGTACAACAAAGCCAGCACAAAGCCCCAAATATCAATGCGTCGTCTGGTAATGGAATAGTTTCCCCGGTTCCAACGATAGCGACCTTCCGTTTCTAAGGGCGATCGCCTTGGGGGGGAGGAGAATTGGGATAGGAGGCTATGGGATCAAGGTTGGGAGATAGGGCAGACACACTGGTACTAAAAAAAGGCTAAATGGAGGGGCTAAACGGATAGTGATGGGTTTTATCAGGGCAGAGATGGACTTAGCCTTCGTTATCCCGATAATTTTTCAGCTCAGACTTCAGCCCGGCAATTTCCGCCCTGAGTTTATCTAAGGTTTCCTGTAATTCATCGGCGGATACAGGGCCATCCACCGTGGCGATCGCCTGTCCGTCCTGGGTAACATCGGTGGCGGCCCGGGATTGTACTTCGTCGATAAATTGGCGTAGATTTTGCCGTTGTTCTGCATCAAACTTGCCCAGTTCGCTGAGGGCATTGGTGACACTGTCTTCTACCTTTTCACTTAGCACTTCGGCAAAGGCACGGCCAAGAAAAAATGCCTGGAGGACTTGATTTTGCATGGACTTTTCCCGTTATTGCATTTGTAAAGAATTATAACGTGCCGTCCCCTTGATTCCCATCTTCAACTTCAGAATCCGGATTCCAACCGGGTTGGGGGGGGAAGTTTTGCTGGGAACGAAAAAGCCCACCACCGTCCTGGGATTCCGGGGGAGGTTCTGGATCAAGGGAAATTTTGGGAGGGGCAGACCGGAGAGCCATGCCGAAGCCCATGCCCGCCGCCAACATAATACCCGCTGTAAAAATTAAGGTTTCCCGCAGGGGGCTGGGAGCGAAAATCCGCATAAATTATCGACCGTGGGAGTAAGAGTTAAGCCTGGGCGTTGGGAAAAGTACTGTTGAAGTCTTCGATGAGGTCATCAAGTTCCCCTAGGGCTTGGGATACATCCAAGGAAAGAATGCCCAAGTTGGGTTGCTCTGCCAGGTCTTCGAGGAATTTCCGTTTTTCCTTGATGGAGAGAATCCGTTCTTGCAGGGTGGCTTGGTCTAACATGGCGATAGGGAAAATTAAAGGTTCACTCTTGATTTATAACGGGTTTCAGCCATGGTAACAATGCTTTCCCCTCTGATCTGTGAAAAATCGCAGTTCCCCAGCAGGCAATGTTAATTTTCCACCGTCCCCTGGGTAAAGAGACGGCCAATTATCTCCTCAATGGGAGGATCCGATACGCTCAAATCCAACACCGGCAACTCCGCTAGTAATCTGGCGATCGCCGTTGTCAAAGTTTCCCGTTCTAAAAGAAAACGAACCACCAAACCTTCTACCCCTTCTACTTCCCCGTAGCTGGTTAACTTTTCCAAGGGGATGGGGTTAGAAAGTTCCACCACCACCTGTCGGTAGGGGGAAAAACCTTCCAGTAGGGCTTCTAAGCCACCGTCATACATCAACTGGCCCTGGTGAATGAGCAGTACCCGATCACATAAAGCCGTAATGTCCGCCATGTAATGACTGGTGAGCAACACCGTGGCCTGGTAACGCTGGTTATATTCCTGCAAAAATTTCCGCACCGCCGCCTGGGCATTCACATCCAGTCCCAATGTGGGTTCATCCAAAAACAGCACTGTGGGGTGGTGCAACAACGCCGCTAACAATTCCGCTTTCATCCGCTGGCCTAGGGAGAGTTTACGGACGGGTTGTTTTAGCTCTGTGCTCAGATCAAGCATTTCGCTCAGTTCCCCTAAGCGTTGCTGGAAAACCTTTTCCGGGATTTCGTAAATTGCCCCATTAATCCGTAGGGAATCCAGCGTGGGTAAATCCCAAATTAACTGTTGCTTTTGCCCCATTACCAAACTGGTACGCCGCAGAAAAGGCGATTCCCGCCGAAAGGGGTCAAACCCCGCCACCCGTACCTGGCCCCCGGAGGGTTTAATTAGCCCCGTTAACATTTTCAGGGTCGTGGTTTTGCCGGCCCCATTGGCCCCCAAAAAACCCACCATGGCCCCGGTAGGAATAGTAAAGGAAATATCCTGGACGGCATGAACCTGGCGATAACGACGGTGCCAAAAATGCTGGAGAGTGCCCTTTAAACCGGGGGATTTGAGGGCAATGGGATAAACCTTACTCAGATTTTCAACTTCGATCGCCAAGTTGGGGGAGCTTAAGGGGGATGGCTCGGCCATGGGGGAGTGCAGAACCAAATTAAGCCAGAAGCTCTAAATTACTGAAGGTGAAATCGGTATAGTTTTTTTCCCCCTCTGCGGCGATCGCCTCTACGGTTTGTTGGGTGGGTAAATAGTAGCCCCCCAATTCCACATAGGTTTCGCTGAAATCCCGCTTCCCTTTAAGGGCATCGGTTTTAGGATCCCGAAAGATGGCGTTGTATTTAACGGCAATGTAGCCCGCACCGGTGTCTAAACTTTCTTCGGTGTTGATGGTGAAGGCAACGGGGCCCATAACCCGGCTAACTTGGCAAATTTCCGTACCCCGGATTCTGTAGTTTGATCCCATGGCATCACCTTTCACATCAATGGCGATCGCCCCAGTGGCATCGGTTTCCCCAAAGCTAAATTGGTTTTTACCGTGGGACTTTTCAAAATTCCCTTGTTTCCGGTGGGTGACAATGTCCCGCATTTGGTTATAAACACTTTCCCTAACCGTGTCATCGCTGAAGCCAGTCACGGTAACGGTGTAATCCCCTTGTACCTCCACTTCCCCTTCGTAGCGTTCATCCCCCTGGGTAACAGTGAGGTGGGCCCGGTAGCCGGGGAAATTCCCATCCCAGGTATAACGGTTTTCGTAAGCGGCCCGGAAGGCTTCTTGGGCGGTGAGG
The DNA here is from genome assembly GCA_963704945.1 of uncultured cyanobacterium. Taxonomy (GTDB): domain Bacteria; phylum Cyanobacteriota; class Cyanobacteriia; order Cyanobacteriales; family Microcystaceae; genus Synechocystis. Next base: position 116,868 of record CAVPII010000024.1, read on the forward strand.
GTAGCAGTCATAGGATTCAGAAAAGATGAAAGTTTGCTCTGTCTAGCATTACACAGGGAAAGATGCTTTTTCTAGGGGATCAAGCTAAACCCAGTTTTGCCAATACGGGTTTGACGGAAACCACATGGCGATCTAAACCCAAATCTTCCGCGTCAATGCCCATGGCTAAACCCACCAATTGCGGCAAATGTAAAATTGGTAAATTTAAGTCCTTACCCAAAACTTTACTAATTTCCGGCTGGCGGGAATCTAGTTGCAGATGGCACAAGGGACAGGGGGTAACCAAACAATCAACCCCAGCGGCGATCGCCGTTTGTAAATGCCTCCCTGCTAGTTGAAAAGATTGGGGAGTGGCATAGCTGGAAATGGGCCAGCCACAGCATTGGGTACGGCCTTCGTAGTAAATCGGATTAGCCCCCACCGTGGAAAAAACCTGCTCCAGGGAATGGGGATCGAAGGGATTCGCTTCCGGTAAATTTTCTTGAGCCCGTAATAGATAACAGCCGTAAAAAGCCCCACAATTGAGATTTGCCAGCTTCCTCGTTACTTTTTTAGCCAGGGTTTCTAAGCCAAAATCCTGTACTAAAGCCCAGAGTAAGTGGGTGACTTGGGTGGAACCCCGATAGGGGGCACAGCTTTCCTTTTGCAAATAACCGTTAACTTGTTCCAGATAAGCCGGATCATCTTTTTGGGCTTTTTTCAGCCGTTCGTCCACATGGCCAATTACCCCCTGACAGGTACTGCAATGGGTCAATAAAGGCAACTTCAACTGCTCCGCCAGGGCAATATTGCGGGCATTAACGCTATCTTCCAACAGTTGGGAATCTTCTTTAAAAGTACCGGAACCACAACAGGAAGCCTTTTTTAGCTCCACCAATTTAATGCCCAAAGCTTTACTCAAGGCCGTGGTCGCTAGGTGCAACTCTCCACAGGCCCCCTGGGCAACGCAACCGGGAAAATAGGCATATTGAAGGGAGTTAGTCATGGCGGCTAGGGAAAAAAGAAACCTTTCTAGGCAGTATATCGTGGGCTTCTGATTCCAAGGGAATTTTATGCCCCCTGGTTGCGGGCTAATTCCTGTAAAGCTTTGCGGTCAAGTTGAACTTCAATTTGATCATTCTCTTTGGTGCCTAAAGCTCGGTAGGCTTCCCCCAAATATAAAGGTTTGGTTAAACCTTCCTGGGGATGAATTAACGCCCTAGCCCTGATGACCATTTGTTCCTGACCATCGGTGGAAATACGCCCTAGGGAAAAGTAATTGTTGGCGGCTTGTTTGAGGGTAGCCTCCACTTCTGTGCCGGTAACATCAACGGGCACAGTGATGACAATTTGGTTAGCTCCGTTGTCATAAACCCGATTAAATTTCACCGCCCCGGGCACCGTGGGCCGGTCGAACATTCCCAAGCCAAGGCCAAAAATGCCCACTGTCAATACGGTCATAAAGCTGGTTACCCCCACCAGACGAAACCGGAAACCCCATTTGAAAACAAAGGCCAAGACCATAACCACAAAACTGGCGATGGTGGCGTAGGCAGACCAACGGAGATAAATGGTAACGTCCATAGATAGGGAAATATTGTGCTTAGGAAATTTATAGGGAGTTTCTCGGACTGATGGCTACCTAGTTGATTTTGGATCAAGTTGGGAAAACCTAGGCCAGATAACGGCTACAGCTTACCACAAAATGAAATTAGTTAATCTTCACTTAATTGATCGCCAACGGCCGACGTTAATTTACCTACCGGGATTAGATGGTACGGGGAAATTATTTTACCGTCAGTATCCCGATCTAGCCCACCACTTCAACCTCCTCGCCTTAAGATTTTCCCCCACTCCCCTGCCTCCCACCTGGAAGGCGATCGCCAAAATACTGCATCAACTGATCCACAAAAGCAATGTTGCCACCCCGCTATATTTGTGCGGAGAATCCTTTGGGGGCTGTCTGGCCCTAGTTTATAGCTGTCAGTATCCCCAGGATGTTGCCAAGTTAATTCTGATTAACCCCGCCACCGCTTTTCACCGTCGCCCGTGGTTACAGTGGGGCATTCCTTTTCATAATTGGTTGCCTACGCCTTTTCAAAATTTGACCACCCTTACTGGGCTACCTTTTCTTGCGGCCATGGATCGGCTGGAGCTAGACGATCGCCAACAGTTACTCAAGGCGATGCGCTCCATTCCACCGGCGATCGTGGCGGAACGACTTACCCTTCTACAAAATTTTAGTAAGGAACAGATTAATCCTAGCCAAATCCAAGCCCCTAGCCTGATCCTTGCCAGCCAAAGGGATTTACTCCTGCCCTCTGTGGAAGAAGCCCAGCGGATCAAAGCACAAATAGCCGATGCCAAAATTCACCTTTTGCCTAACAGTGGCCATGCCTGTCTGCTGGAAAAAGAACTGTCCCTTGGTCAAATTTTGAAAACCGCCCAATGGTTGCCGGAGACGATTCTGCCCAACAAAAATTTGCGGATAGCGAACCGTAGGGATATTCCTCGCCATTCAGGGAACTCGGAATTACGGTAATCTAAACAGTGGAGTTTCAAAGCAGATTTCCCCATGACTGTCGCCCCTCCTCACCGTTTCCATTTGTTCGTTAAAAAATTTCTCAGTTTTCTCTTTCTCGCTTTAGCCTTACTGGCCATGGCCCCTTCCCCTGCTTTGGCCACCGGGGTTTACGACCTGCCGACGTTGGGCAGCGGCTCCAAAGCCTTTCTAATAGATCAAGCAGAAACCATTAGTCTTGCCAATGAAAATCGCCTCAACGGAGATTTAAAAAAGTTGGCCCAATCCACTGGGCAGGAAGTCCGCTTTGTCGTTATCCGTCGTTTGGACTTCGATGTGACCATTGATGGTTTTGCGGATGATCTGTTTAGCCGTTGGTATCCCGATGCAGAAAGCCAGGCTAATCAAACCCTGCTGGTGTTAGATACCCTCACCAACAGCACTGCTTTGCGCCGGGGGGACACCGCCGCCACCTTATTAACCGATGACATCGTTGACAGCCTATTGCGGGAAACCGTTGCCGTTCCCCTTAAAGATGGGGCGAAATATAACCAAGCCCTCATTGAAGCCGACAAACGCTTAAGCGCAGTCCTAGCCGGGGAAACGGATCCGGGCCCCCCGCCATTGAAGAAATTAGTTTGGAAGGAACCTTTACCACCGCCGAAGAAACCGATGACACCAACGCCACCGTTTGGGTGGTTGTGCTGCTGGCTTTGGCAACTCTGATCCCCATGGTGACCTACTTTTGGTACGTGGGCTTACCAGGTCGTTAGGGTGGAACAATTGCTGGGAGTTATCTGGTGGCCCTAGTTAGTCAACAAGCTCTGGTGGAAATGGCGATCGCCGGTGGGGTAGTAAGTTTTCCCACGGATACGGTGCCGGCTTTAGCGGTAGTTCCCGAAAACTCCGCCTTAATTTACGACCTTAAACAACGGGAAGCCAGTAAACCCCTGATCCTGATGGGGGCAAAAATAGAGGAAATTTTCCCTTACCTGGAAGGGAACCAAGGAGAAAGGGAAATGTGGCAGGGGATCATGGCAAAATATTGGCCCGGAGCCCTAACCCTCGTGTTACCGGCCAGTGGAAACCTACCCCTTGCCATTAATCCACGCCAGGATCGCACCATTGGAGTCCGTATTCCCGACCAGGCGATCGCCCTGGAGATTTTAGAAAAAACTGGCCCCCTCGCCACCACCAGTGCTAATTTTTCTGGCCAGCCTCCCCTGGAAAAATTGGGGGATATTGCCCTTAACTTTCCCTCCGTAGCCTGCCTAGACTGCGTTAGCCTGGAACAACCAAAGCCCATCGGCAAGGGTTTACCCTCCACCGTTGCCCAATGGAATGGGGCAGTGGGAAAATTCACAGTGCTACGCCAAGGTGAGGTTTTTCTGGACTAAGGGCGACGGTTTCTGTCATAACCCCACAATCTATATCTATATGGATGAGCTAGAGCGGTTACGGGAAGAAAATGCTGAGTTAAAACTGAGCCAGCAGATTCTACGGGAAATAAATGAGTATAAGCAATTTTTCCTGGCTAGGGTTGCCCATGAGTTGCGATCGCCCCTGAGCAGTTTAATCAGCCTGCAACAGCTAATTATTCACGGATTTTGTGAAAGCCCGGAGGAAGAAAAAGAGTTTTTAAACGATGCCCACACCGCCGCCTATCGCCTACTGGCCATGATTGATGATTTGGTAACGGTGGCTAAAATTGATTACGGTCGGGAACCGCTAGACCTACAGTCCCTGGATTTAGGAGAACTTTTCTCTGAGTTAAAAACCCAGATTGCTCTACCTGTGGGCAATGGCAACTTTCAATTAAATTTAATCTCCCCCCAGGCAAAAATATTGGTCTACGGCGATCGCCAGAAATTGCTCTGGGTGTTGCGGAACCTTATAGATGCCTGTTTACAAAGTACCAAGGCCGGGGCAGGGGAGATTGTTCTCCAAGCCCAATCCGATGCTCCCCAGGTAAGGCTGGAATTACAATTGCCTTGCCCCCCGGAAGTTTGGCAAGATGCCGCTCTAGGGATAGATCCTCCGCCCCCAGGTAAAATTAGCCCCACCATTTCCCTCTCCCCCGCCCTTCGTTGGCAACTGTGTCATATTCTCCTCAATAAAATGAATGGCTCCATCACCCTCACTCCCCCAAGCCCCGGACAGACCACAGTGGCAATAACCCTCCCCTCGGCGATCGGTACTCCCTCCTAAAACAGCCTAGACAAAACTTTTCTAAGAAGCTATTTACAAAGCGTTACAATTCTGTTATATTAAATACATCATACAAAACCAGCTAAAGAGCAAGGACATTTCCTTACTCCAGGCTAAATCTTGTCGAACCTTGACAAATACATAAAGGAATTATAACCAATGACTACAACTCTCCAGCAGCGCGAAAGCGCCTCTCTGTGGGAACAGTTTTGTCAGTGGGTAACATCTACCAACAACCGGATTTATGTCGGTTGGTTCGGTACCTTGATGATCCCCACCCTCTTAACTGCCACCACCTGTTTCATCATCGCCTTCATCGCGGCTCCCCCCGTTGACATCGACGGTATCCGTGAGCCCGTTGCCGGTTCTTTACTCTACGGTAACAACATCATCTCTGGTGCTGTTGTACCTTCTTCCAACGCCATTGGTCTTCACTTCTACCCCATCTGGGAAGCTGCTTCCTTAGATGAGTGGTTGTACAACGGTGGTCCTTACCAGTTGGTAGTATTCCACTTCCTCATTGGCATCTTCTGCTACATGGGTCGTCAGTGGGAACTTTCCTACCGTCTCGGTATGCGTCCTTGGATTTGTGTTGCTTACTCTGCACCTGTATCCGCCGCCACCGCTGTATTCTTGATTTACCCCATTGGTCAAGGCTCCTTCTCTGATGGTATGCCTTTGGGTATTTCTGGTACTTTCAACTTCATGATCGTGTTCCAAGCTGAGCACAACATCTTGATGCACCCCTTCCACATGTTAGGTGTGGCTGGTGTATTCGGTGGTTCTTTGTTCTCCGCCATGCACGGTTCTTTGGTAACTTCCTCTTTGGTTCGTGAAACCACTGAAGTTGAATCCCAAAACTACGGTTACAAGTTCGGTCAAGAAGAAGAAACCTACAACATCGTTGCAGCCCACGGCTACTTCGGTCGGTTGATCTTCCAATATGCTTCTTTCAACAACAGCCGTTCCTTGCACTTCTTCTTGGGTGCTTGGCCTGTAATCGGCATTTGGTTCACTGCGATGGGCGTAAGCACCATGGCGTTCAACCTCAACGGTTTCAACTTCAACCAATCCATCTTGGATAGCCAAGGCCGCGTAATCGGTACCTGGGCTGATGTATTGAACCGCGCCAACATCGGTTTTGAAGTAATGCACGAACGCAATGCCCACAACTTCCCCCTAGACTTAGCGTCTGGTGAGCAAGCTCCTGTGGCTTTGACTGCTCCTGCTATCAATGGTTAATTCCTTGATGTAACTCTTCAACTGAATAGTTAGCAAAAGGCACTCTCTAATACTAGGGGGTGCTTTTTGCATGGTTTCCCCCAGATCCAATCCATCTAATCAATTCCTTCTTAAAGAAGAACAGGGGAAGCCACCTATATCAAGTCAGTCTTAACTTCTCTACGGTGGTGGTGACAATGGCGATCGCCTGGTCGATTTCCTCCTGGGTGGTAAAGCGGCTGAGGCCAAAACGGAGACTAGCTTGGGCTGAAGTTTTGTCCCGACCTAGGGCGTACAACACATGGGAAGCTTCTGTGCGGTAGGAGGAACAGGCGGAACCGGAAGAAAGGGCGAGGTGAGGTTGTAATGCTTTTAGTAAATCTTTTGGTTCCACATTGCTAATGCTGATGTTGAGATTTCCCGGTAGCCTTTGTTCGTAATCCCCGTTGAGCACCACCCCAGGGATTTTGGCCAATCCCTGCCATAGATGATGCCGCAATGACCGCTGGCGATCGCCTTCCGATTCTAGGTTTTCCATAGCAATTTCCAGGGCCTTAGCCAAACCAACAATCAGAGGAACCGGCAGAGTACCGCCCCTTAACCCTCCTTCCTGGCCGCCTCCCCATAGTTGCGGGGTCAATCTTACCCCCGGATTTTGCCGTCGGTACAATCCTCCAATACCCTTGGGGCCATGGATTTTGTGCCCCGTAAAAGATAGTAAGTCAATATTTAATTGGTCAACGTTAAGGGGAATTTTGGCGATCGCCTGGGCGGCATCGGTGTGGAAAAGAATGCCATGGTGGCGACAGATTTTGCCAATGGCTTCCAGGGGTTGCAGTACGCCAATCTCATTGTTGGCCGCCATTACAGAAACCAAAATTGTCTCAGGACGGATGGCGTTTTCTAGTTCGTTTAAATTGAGTAAACCATTGGGCTGGACGGGTAAATAGGTGACGGTAAACCCCAAGGACTCCAGGTAGCGGCAGGGGGCTAGCACCGCTTGGTGTTCCGTTGCCACCGTAATTAAATGCTTACCCTGGGAAAAATAAGCTTCCGCAACCCCCTGAATAGCCAAATTATTAGCTTCCGTGGCTCCACTGGTGAAAATAATTTCCCCTGGGTTAGCCCCCATAACTTCGGCAATTATTTTCCTGGACTGTTTAATACCTGCTTCCGCTTCCCAACCATAGAAATGGGCACTGCCAGCATTGCCGTACTGGTCGGTGAAATAGGGAAGCATAGCCTCCAAAACCCTGGCATCGAGGGCGGTGGTGGCATGGTTATCAAGGTAAAGGGGCCGTTGCAATGGTTCACCTCCAGAATTTATTCGGTAATATCTAGCAATTAATTTTCAACCAGTTGACAAAGGCGATCGCCGATTAATTTCCCCCCCAACAGGTGGCCCTGTTCATTCCAATGACCTACCCCTGGAATAGTATTGTCAAAACCATGCCAATAGCTATTGGTGGCATCGGCCTTTTCTTGCAACGTTTCCGCTAGGGTTAACACAGCAAAACCCTGTTTCTGTCCCAATGCTTTTAATCGTTGATCTGGATAAAATAGGTTTTCTGCCCCCAATTCCCCTAGCTTTTCCCTGACTTGGCGATCGGGATAAACCTGGGGGGGATTACTAATAACCACTGCCAAAAAATTTGCGTTATGTTTAACACTTTCCTGATTGATAGCGGTAACCAAAGATTCCGTTGCTAACCAAGCCTTCTGCCATGCTGGGTTGGGGGGTTCTTGGTATAAATTAACATCAAAATCCAGGGCCGGAATAATATCAACATCATTACTATTTTGGGGAGTTAACGCCCTTTGGGTTACCAAGGCCCGTTTCGCTTCATTGAGCACTTGCAAAATTCTGACCCGATTAATCAACCCATACATTAATCTCCGGGGGGTACTATCTCGCCGTTGATAGGCCGTTGTTTCCCTAAAGTCAAAATTCATTTGCCATTGTCCATCCTGTTCTTCCCAAAAAGGAGCTAGGCGATCGCCGGGGCTAAGGTCTCGGGAGTTGTTGACAATGTCATTGCCGGTAAAGATTTGTAGTAGGACTACATCGGGGTTGTACTCAATGGCATGGTGCTTTAGGGTCAGGTATTCCTGGGCTGTGCCGTAGTCCCCCACGCCGAAGTTAATCACCTCCACCGTTTTACCCTTTAAGCTGGGGCAGGTGGCTAAATTTCTCTCAATTTCACTCCAATAGGTTTTGTTTTCATCAACCTGGATGGCTTCAGAAAAAGAATCCCCCAGCACCACAATGCGATAGGTATCAGGGGATTTTTCAATGTCATAATGGCGATCGCGCAATCCTTCTGCATTAATGCTCACCCAACCATTGCCTTCATGGTTCCAGCGGGCGGCCATATTAGGAATTAAAGCGTGGCCCCGATTGACATCTACTTGATAAAAACTGGGATAACCAATACCCAAAATTCGCAGAGTAATTTCTACTATTCCTAAGGCAAAACCTAAACTACCCAACACTAATAAGCTATTAGTTAGCCATTGTTTATTTTTAGGAAGCTTTGCCATGAACGTTTTATTTTAGTTATTTTAGATTGCTAAAGATTAATGAATATTTGCATTGCTTGGGTATTCTTAAAACTAACCCTTGAGGCTATAAACCCGTTGCCATTGCTCATCGGTAACCCGAAAGTTAGTGCTGTTGGGGGCCCGAATTACCAACAAATCCCGTAATATTTGATCCTGTTTCAGTTCATGGCGACGCAGGGGTTGCCCCAACAATTTCCGCAAAAATCTGAGCTGGGCCCGGGGTTTGTCCAATTTGGCTTGGTCGGGCATTAACCAATATTCCGGATCCGGTAATTCTCCATAAATTTCCGGTGGCTTGACCACTTCGGCAATGGCATAAATTCCGGCTTCAGCCCCAGCCATCCACACTAAAACCCGATCGCCAACTTGAATTTCTTTGCTGTAACGGGTCACTAACCAGGGTAGTTCTTCCCGATCGCCAATGGCCTGGAGGATGCGGTAGTATTTGGGATTACCTTGGAACAACCAATAGGCCATGGTTTGGGATGGAAATTAAGCAGATTTTTGACCGATGCTAGCTAATTTTACCTGGCCCAGCCTATAAAAGGGCTTCAATGTCAGCGGCAATGGTTTCTGGTGTAACAATGGAGCCGTAGCGTTTAACTACTTTCCCCTGGCGATCGACCAAAAACTTGGTGAAATTCCATTTGACATCCTCCGCACCACCCAGAAAAGGAATGGCCATGCCGGGACTGGCTTGGGTCAAAAATTTAAATAGGGGATGGGCATTGGAGCCATTCACTTCCACTTTTTCAAACACGGGAAAGGTGACGCCATAACGGCTTTCGCAAAAGGTTTTAATTTCCCCCGCACTCCCCGGTTCCTGTTGTCCAAATTGATTGCAGGGAAAACCCAGTACCGCCAATCCTTGGGCAGAAAATTTGTCGTACAGGGCTTGCAGTCCTTCGTACTGGGGGGTAAAACCACATTGGCTGGCGGTGTTGACAATTAACAGCACCTTGCCTTGAAAATCGCCGAGGGCTACGGGGGAACCATCCAGGGCATTGGCGGTGAAACCGTAGACTGTATTCATGGTTTGGGCAGTCATAGGGAAAAAAGATTAAATCGAGCAATAAACCCTCGTAGTCTAACAAAAACCGTGGCGATCGCCCTTTGGCCTGCAACGGCAACAAGCGATAAAACTAGGTGCTGACCACATCCCCCATCAGTAATCCGGCAATCACCAACAGCAACAACGCCACACATAAATCCAAAATTTTGGGATCTAACCTCCGGGCAATCCAGTAGCCCAGGGACACCCCCAAAAGGCTAGTGGCAATGAGGGCCAAGGCTGATCCGGCAAAAACCACCCAGGGGGATTGGGACTCTGCACTGATCAACAGGGTACTAAGTTGGGTTTTATCCCCCATTTCCGCCAAAAAGATGGTTAAAAAGGTGGAGAAAAAAACAGGACGAAAGTAATTTGGCTCAGGGCGATCGGACAATGTTTTTATTTCCTGGGTCATGGTGGGGCGAAAAAATCTGGGTGATTAACCATTATTTTCAGACTTTTATAAAGACGCTCTTAGATAAGATGTAGCTTACTTTAGTCATCTTTCAAATAGTAATCTAGAATTTAGGGGCGGGTAATTTGTACTTGGTAATAAAGGAAGGACGGGCTTGATTATTTTTTTAGAGAGCCTAACACGGTAGGTATTATTTACTTATTTTGGCGGATGATTTATCTATTTTAGGCGATCGCCATTGATGATGTAGTTGAAGCTATACAGGTCTTTGGACACAAGAGAGGGCTTACCTCTAGTGCCAACAATTTTAGATTTGACTGTCGGTTATTTCTCGACGTATTTCATCTAGGGGGGACTCAACTTCATCAGGAATAAATTCAAGACTTATTTTAATCTTTCCCTTTTTCCATAGCTTACCAGGAGCTAGATATTGGCATTCTGTACCTTCAAATAACCATCTTTTTCCCAAGTCGTTGTTGAACCATTTTGAAAATAATGCAGTTAGTAGTTCCTGGACGGTAAAAGTTTTATGATTGATACTGCAATATTTTGTCAGAATCTGCTACCGAAATTACATCTTCAGAATTTAGTAATTGTCTTTTTTCCATAGTGTTATCCTCAGCCATTTTGTTCTATTTCCCGACGAATTTCATCAAGGGGCGATTGAGATCCCGATTGGTCATCTGGAATAAACTCGATAGAAACGTTGATTTTAACTCTACCTTGCTTCCAACCGCTAGCTCCTGCTCTTAAAATTCGACATTTAGCGCCTTTATCAAACCAAATCTCTCGTTTGTCTTTTGTGTCAATACCTCGATATTTTAAATGTTCAACTAATCGTTTCTGAATAGGTTCACCAAAAGAGTCATTTAATGCAAACTTTAAATCCTTGGACTTGACCAATTGATCAAATAACTCCAAGACGTCATCCTCGTTTAATGATTTCAGAAAATTATTGTAATTAACAGTAGTCATGGCGCTCTTTGAATAAAAATCGAAATTGAGAGATAAGCTGATCAAATAAATACTCTTATTGAGAGTAAAGTGATTTCTGCTATTTTGTAAAGGAGGAAAATTTATATTTCTTCCGGTTCATTAACAATTTCAGACTCAATTACCTCAACTACTGAAGCAATCATATCTGTTGTGGAAATAATTGGTAGTTGATATGCAATTTGCATCGCCTTTAAGCACTCATTAATACATGAAACACTAGTTTCATATTCATCTATTTTTTGCTTGATTTCAGTTTTCAGGCGGGAATTTCGAGCGATTTTTTCCTCTGCATCCTGCTCTAGGGTTTTTTCCATATAGGCCCTAGCTACATCATATTGTTCCAAAATAATTTGGGCTTGCTCATCCGCCATCGGTAGCAAATGGGTTTTCAAAGTATTGTTAACCGTTTGCCGGAAATTTTTTCGTACCGTATTGAAGACTTTTGGTTCAAAGTCTAACTTTAATAACTCCTTGATGGCTGGTTCTGCTTCCACGATCGCCTGGGCATCATAACCTTGGGAAGTTTGCTGGAGAGTTTGACGAAACTGATAAATTGAAAAAGTACCTTCATCATAAAACCGGGGGCTTTCCCGTACATAACGGTCACACTCTGTTCGAGCTTCATTGATTAAAGCCTTCTTTATATCCTCCTCTGCTCGCCGTAATAGTTGCTCAATGCCACCATCTTTTCCTAATAGTCGATAAACTTGGTGGTAACAATCAGCTTTCCGTAGGCGATCGCCTAACCGTTGAAAGAAATTTTTGACCACCTCATCTATAGCTTCAATAAAAGTATCTTCCAGTTCGTTGGCAAGGTAATAAAGAGCCTCCACCAAAACCGCAATAAAAGGAGCCGTAGAATTACGAGGATGACTAGCAGTTGCCCGTTTATAGGCATTCATCACCGAAAAAGTTTTCAACAATTCATCCAGTCGAGCTACCATTCTTGCTTTCAATTTGGTAAAGTCCTGGTCAAATTCCCGATCAGTGCCTATAACCACATCATTAACTTGACCACTGATATATTTTTTAAACTCAATACCCAAATTTTGCATTTCCTGGTTTAACAAAGTCAACTCCTGGGCTTTCATTGCTGCAATTTCCCTGGGTTGACTATCTAATTCTCGATAATTTTCCAGGTAAAATTGGCGTAGAGCAATACACAATGGCTGTAAATCATTGGCTAAAGTAGCGAATAATTCGGGATATTTTTCTTCTGCTAAATAGCGACCAATGCCAGAACGAAAAGATTCTATACCACTGTCGTGAATGAGTTGGTCAACTAAGGGTATTCCCCATTCGCTTAAAATTCTGACATAATTTTCATTAGATGTTTCGTAGCCATTAACAGAAACCCGAAAAGTAGTAGATAGTAATTTTCCGGAATTAGCACAATAATTATTGAATTCACTCACAAACTGGGGAGTTTCCTCTTCCCCACCAAAGCTTTTAACACTGCTTGCAAAAATTGAATCTAAACCAAAACGGTTACTACTATTAGTCTGCTTAACTTGACTGCCATAAAAACCCAACAAACCGCTGGTTTTATAAACTCTCGAACTGTCCCGAAATTGAGATTGAATTAAGCTTTCTAACCGTTGTCGCAGTTGGTTATTGTACCAAGTATCATCAATGCGATTAAACACATAAAATACTCGGTCACGGATACCAGGATTTTTACTGATCCGTTCCAATAATTGCGTTTCTTCCGCACTCATATCCCCAGCGGCGGCGGGTTTGAGCACACAAACCACAGCGGATGTATCAGGACTTTCAATTTTACGATAAGCCCTTTCTGCATCTTCCTTAACTGGGGCATCAATACCGGGTAAATCCACTAACACATTGCCATCTTGCAACAGGGAATGGTGACAAAAATAATCTAAACGTTTTAAAACAGCACTATTGGCTCCTCGCCTTGCGTAACCAGCGGCTTCCCCTAGGCTAGAAAAATTTAATTGATCCATCGAATAAGTGGAATTTTGAACAGTATGAATCCGCTCTCTATTTTGCTCAAATCCTACTAGTAGTAGATGCAACGCATTAGCCTGTTTGGCCCGTTCGGACTTATTCTCCCCCCCTTCCTCATCAATTATTTTTTGGCAATATTGACTCACCATTTTGACCGCTTCGGACTGATTAATATTGAAATCTCCCACATTCGCATTGAGATATTTCGCTAAAATCAATGCTTGCTGACGAATTTCTGTTTCACTTAAAAAAGTTAACACTACCCGTTCTTCATTGGGGTTAGCATATTCAATGTGGCATTCTGTGCCGGTGGCATGGCCCTCTGCACTGTAAAGCAATTCCCGCTCTAACAGGGCATTAATGAGCATGGATTTTCCCGCACTGAATGCCCCCGCAAAAACAATTTCAAACCGGGGTGACAAGGCTTTCCCCAAAGCAGTTTCTACAATGCTCGTGTCCTGCTGACTACGAAGAGTGGGTTCCTGGCGCAGAAGCTCGATTAACTGATTGACCTGCTCACGGAGATTCTGGCATTGGGGGGCAATCTTGGACATGAAGACCTCATTAGTGGGGAAATTCCTCTAATACAAGGCTATGCTTAAAATAATTGACCGTTGACTGTCACTTCACAAAAATTGATAATTCCCCCACATCCCCTAGCCTCTTCCATGGAAAAAACGCCCCGTATTCCAATCCCTGCCGCTGTTCGTGAATATGTTTTCCAACGGGATAATTATCGTTGTCAGGGGTGTGGGCTTGGCCAAACAGAGACAGCTTTACAGGTAGACCACATTATTCCCTTAGCCAAAGGAGGAAGTAATGATATGAGTAATCTGCAAACCCTTTGTCGGGCTTGCAATGGTAGTAAAGGGGCTAAGTTTGATCACCGTTTTCGCCGTCGCTACCAGTCATAAACAACTTCACAGTTTTTTGCCTTGTGAAGCCTGAACCTCACTGGTCTTTCCATTGCCATATCAAAGATTAACCTTGAATTAAAGTTAGCTGGGGACAAAGTTGGGCAAATACACTTTTTATGGTTTGGGCTGTCGTTTCAATATCCGCCATGGTGGTTTCCCGGCCAAAGCTGAGACGAATTCCCCCCAAGGCTTCCTGTTCCCCATATCCCATAGCTAAAAGGACTGGACTGGGGTTAAGTTTGCCGGAATTACAGGCGGCCCCGGCACTGATGCCAATACCTTCCCTATTCAAAGCCCGCACTAACTGTTTTCCCGTTAGACCAGCGGTGCAGTGGGTGGTGGACTGAATCACAAAGCTGACATGGTGGGGCAATCGATAAAGGCGATCGCCGGTGGGGGCCAAAAATTCACAGTCCCCTAAGAGATCAAAACAACGATCCCGCAACGTTTGTAACCGGGCCATTTCCTCCGCCAACTCTTGTTGGGCCAAGCTAGCCGCCATGCCAAAGCCCACAATGGCCGGTAGGGGAGGAGTGCCGGAGCGTAAACCAAGTTCCTGGCCACCCCCCATCAGTAAGGGCATAATTGCCAGATCCGGATGGACATATAACGCCCCGGCGCCTTGAATACCATAAAGTTTATGGCTGGAGAGGGAAAGTAAATCCACCGGTAAGTGCTTGACGTCCACTGGACAACGGCCAGCTACCTGCACCGCATCGGTGTGGAACGGAATATGGTGTTGTCGGGCAATGTTTCCCAATTCTTCAATGGGTTGTAGGGTTCCCACTTCACTCTGGCCGTAAATAACGGAAATTAGCACCGTATTGGGTTGGATCGCCGCTTCCAAATCCGCTGGATTTACCCGCCCCTGACGATTAACCCCCAAACGGGTGACCTGCCAACCCTGGCTTTCTAGCCACCGCACTGGTTCGGCGATCGCCGAGTGTTCCACGCTAGAAATAATTAAGTGTTGGGGACTGGGATAGTTACGGGTAACCCCAAACAGGGCTAGATGATTAGCTTCCGTACCACCGGAGGTAAACACAATACTATCGGGGTGACTTGTGTTCAATAATTCCGCCACCTGGAGGCGGGCTGTTTCGAGGGCTAGGGCGGCTCGATTGCCCCAATGGTGAAGGCTAGCGGGGTTTCCCCAACTGTCCATTAAAAAACTTTGTACTGCGGCCACTACCTCTGGCCGGGGCGGGGTGGTGGCACTGTAATCGAGGTAGATTTTCATAGCAAATTCCTACATAGCTTAATAGATAAGGCTTTTCCTAATGCCCCGGTTTACATACATTGTAATCTTCATGGGAAACGATTTCCTTGGGCTCCAGGCGATCGCCATCATCCTGGCAGATTAAGCGGTAATGCCTAGTCACCGGAATACTGATCACCAGGCGATCGTGTCTAAGACGCTTGCCGTAGAATTCCCTATAATCATGTTGATCGGCTAACCTTTCTAGAATTTGTCTAGCTTTTATCACCACATTCCTAGGCAGATGGGTCAGATCAATGGGATCGGTGGCAAAGGTTGCCTGCCAGGCCTCCCTCGCTTGTTTTTTCTCCTCTTGGTCAACCTGCCTTTGTACACAGCGGTGACATTCTTGACCATAGCCTTTGTGACCGCAGGGAAAAGTCTTTTTGCGTCTTGCCATAATGCTTACAGTGAGGTGGAGGATAGAAATCTGTAGGGCAATAGGCTTGACAACCCAATCAAAATTAACAGCTTCAACAGCATCTCAGCGGGCAATGTCAAACTCTGCTCACAGTCGCCAAAACTAGGCGTGTTTTTCCTAGCTTAACGGCTAATCCTTTCCAGGGATCAAGGCAACAGAGTTACTACACCAGCTTTTTTATGTATCGTCCTTTCCCCTCAGTCTTGAAATATTAAAAGAGGAGTACCGCTAGAACCAATAGGTTTGCCAAAGGGAGTTTTCATAAAAATTAAAGCTTTAACCCCCCTGCCAACGGGTTAGGGGAACACAGTCGATCGCCAACTGATCCAAAGCCCTAGCCACCACAAAATCCACCAAATCTTCCACGGATTGGGGATGGTGATACCAGGCGGGAATGGCTGGGACTATGCGTACACCGGCTTCAGCTAAGCTAGTTAAATTTCGTAAATGGATCAGGCTAAAGGGGGTTTCCCTCGGTACCACCACCAATGGTTTACCTTCCTTGATCTGCACATCCGCCGCCCGTTCTAACAGGTCGGAACTCATACCCATTGCTAGTTTAGCCACCGTACTCATACTGCAAGGTATCACCACCATGCCCGCACAACGGTAGGAGCCACTGGCAATGGTGGCCCCCACATCTCCCCAACGGTGACAGCGCAGTTTTCCCCCTTCTAAAACTCCGGCCTGTTGTCGCCAAAACTCCCCCTGGGCCAAGGGATCTCCGGGCATTTGTATATTTTGCTCTGCCTGCCAAACCTGGTAACTAGCCTTGGAGGCCACCAGTTCAACTGTGTAGTCCGCCATTAGCAAATACTTAATGGCTCTGACGGCATAGATTAGCCCAGAGGCGCCGCTCACCCCCAAAATTAAAGGTTCTGCCATGGTATGTCCCTAAATTAAACCGTCCATTTCCAGGTCTTCAATCATCTGTAAACCCCTTGCATCCCCCAGGCGCAATAGGGCCGATTTGGCATCCTCTTTGACCCCAAAATCTTCATCTTCTACTAGGGCTTCCAGCAGGGCATCGATCGCCGTGGCATAGACCACATTGGAAGGTAATTCCCGACAGAGTTGCCCCACCGCCCAGGCACAGTTACTCCGCACAGCGGCCATTTTGTCCCGGCGCAGGGCTTCAATTAAAGGGGGAATGGTGGCAATGACATCTTCGTAAGCTAATTTGGCAATGTTGGGTAAACTACTGGCACTCCAGAGTCTAACGGCGGAAATGTCTGTTTTCAAGGAATGGATGAGGGGCTTCAAGGCCCGGCGATCGCCACAGTTGCCCAGGGCCCACACCAACCCCTTCCGCACATAGCCGTTAAAGTCTATTTGCAAGCTCTGGATGAGGGGCTCCACAATGGTGACATCGGAATTTCTACCTAAAGCATAGGCGGCACTGACCCGCACCAAAGGACAACTATCCCGCAGTAGGTCAATTAATGGATTGATTGCCCGGCGATCGGAAATTTCACAAAAAGCCCGGGCCGCCAACATCCTCTGCGGAGCTTCATCACTGGTCAGAAGCGCCAACATTTCATCTGGGTCAGGGGGCGGGGGGGCTACGTCGTCATCCAATTGGTCGAGGGGATCTACCCAGGAATCCCCCAGTAGCACATCATCTTGGTTACGCATAGGTCAACATTTTCGCACGAAATTAGACCCCATTAATATCTTCACCCACTGCTGATACACCTCCGTGACGACGTTGATGCCATTGCCAAGCATGGTCAATGATTGTAGCTAGTTCGGGATATTGCGGATTCCAACCGAGTACTTTTTTAGCCTTATCATTGCTTCCCACTAATATGGGGGCATCTCCAGCCCGTCGGGGACATTCTTGGTAAGGGATATCCAGTCCAGTAACTTCTTTGGCCGTTTCAATTACCTGCCGCACCGAAAAACCATTACCATTACCAAGATTAAATAAATTACTGTTTCCCCCCTGCAATAGATACTGCAAGCCTAAAATATGGGCATCCGCCAGATCACAAACATGAATATAATCCCGCAGAGCTGTACCATCCGGGGTTTCGTAATCCGTGCCAAAAATGGCAAGTTGGGAGCGTTTTTTTAGGGCTGTTAACAGAGCCAGGGGAATAAGGTGGGTTTCAGGATTATGATCTTCCCCTAGGCGGCCCTGGGGTTCAGCGCCGGAGGCATTGAAATAGCGAAAAATGACTGATTTTAAACCATAGGCTTGGTCAAAATCTGCCAGGATTTGTTCCACCATGCGTTTACTGGCGGCATAGGGACTAAGGGGATTAATGGGGTGGTTTTCCGCCATAGGAATTTCTTTGGGCATACCATAAACGGCACAGGTGGAGGAAAAGACAAATTTTTTAATGCCAGCCATCACCATTGCTTCCAGTAGGGTCAAGGTATTTGCCACATTATTTTGGTAGTAAATACCGGGTTTTTGCATCGACTCCCCCACCGCAATAAACGCCGCAAAGTGCATTACCGCCGCAATTTCCCTTTCCGCAAAAAGCTGATCCAATTTTTGGCGATCGCCAGTGTCCCCGACAATCAACTCCACTCCAAGCCCCTGAATTAATTCCGCATGGCCGTAGGAAAGATTGTCATAAACCAGCACATCAAAGCCCGCCCCCTGCAAAGCCAACACCGCATGGGAACCAATGTAACCCGCTCCCCCTGTCACCAAGATAGTCCTTTGCCCAGCCATGAATCCCCTTTCCATGCATTCCTCGCCTAGAGCATACCATCGGTACGATGGTCATGGAACAACAGTCAAACAAAGGAGTATTAAGATTAGCCTAGTTACATACTCTCGATTCTTAATCAAAGATTGGGGTGGGGTATTTCCAGTAACACCTCAAACTTGTAATTAGTTGACTCCTAAAATTTTTATTGCATGATTGCCAATCTCCGTCAGACCCTAGCCCAACAGTATCACCAAGCCCTACTAAAAGATATAATTCCCTTTTGGGAAAAATATTCCTTAGACCAACAAGCCGGTGGCTATTTCACTTGTTTAGATCGCAAAGGAAAAGTTTTCGATACAGATAAATTTGTTTGGTTACAAAATCGTCAAGTCTGGCAGTTTTCTGCGCTTTATAATCGTTTGGAAAAAAGACCAGAATGGTTAGCTGTTGCGAAGCATGGTGCAGATTTTTTAGCCCGTTATGGTCGAGACCCGCAAGGCAATTGGTACTTTTCCCTTGATCGCCACGGTAATCCCCTCATACAACCCTACAATATTTTTTCTGATTGTTTTGCGGCCATGGCATTTAGTCAGTATGCCCTAGCCAGTGGGGAGGAAGAAGCAAAAACCATTGCTATCCAAGCTTACGAAAACGTGTTGCGGCGCCAGGGCAACCCCAAGGGAAAATACGAAAAATCTTACCCAGGTACCCGCCCCCTCAAGGCCCTGGCCGTACCCATGATTTTAGCCAACCTTACCCTAGAAATGGAATGGTTACTACCCCCGGAAAAGCTAGATCAAGTATTAACCCAAACAGTCAAGGAAGTAATGACTGATTTTCTTGATCCAACATTGGGATTGATGCGGGAAGCCGTTGGCCCAAATGGCGAATTTGTCGATAGTTTTGAAGGGCGCTTACTGAACCCAGGCCACGGCATCGAGGCCATGTGGTTCATGATGGACATTGCCCAACGCTCCGATGATCAATCGTTATTAGAGCAAGCCGTTGCAGTGGTACTCAAAACCCTAAATTACGCCTGGGACAAAGAGTACCAAGGGATTTTTTACTTTCTTGACAGCCAAGGATCTCCTCCCCAACAGCTGGAATGGGATCAAAAGCTTTGGTGGGTACATTTAGAAACCCTAGTCGCCCTAGCCAAAGCCTATCAATTCACCGGTAATAAAGATTGCTGGGAGTGGTTTGTTAAAGTCCACAATTATACTTGGAACCATTTTGCCGACCCAGAATATGGGGAATGGTTTGGTTACCTAAACCGCCAGGGAGAAGTGTTGCTTGACCTAAAAGGAGGCAAATGGAAAGGATGCTTTCATGTAGTGAGGGGAGTATGGATGAGTGGAGAAAGCTTAAAGTGTTGTAGAAGAGATTAGATATAGAAAAAGCCCCCCATCATTCGACTTAGAAGGGAGGCTTTTTCTGAAAAAGGAACTTGGCATCGGACTATTGTGCCGAGGGGCAACCCCCTGAGTATCGTCGCCGCTGTCACATTTCACAACCGAGTGCGGGATGGGATCGGAGTGGTTCCATGACGCTAAAGACACCAAGAAAGACTATCGGGTCTGACTTGAGAAGAACCCTCAAGACTGCACAAGAAAAGAGAAAGAAAAAGAATAAAGGTCAAGCCCTCGGTCTATTAGTACTCCTCGACTTCACATGTCACCACGCTTCCATCTAGAGCCTATCAACGGGTAGTCTTCCCGTGACCTTACTGGCTTAACACCATGAGAGTACTCATCTTGAGGTGGGCTTCCCACTTAGATGCTTTCAGCGGTTATCCACTCCGCACTTGGCTACCCTGCGTTTACCGTTGGCACGATAACAGGTACACCAGAGGTGCGTACTTCCCGGTCCTCTCGTACTAAGGAAGTCTCCTCTCAATACTCTTACGCCTACACCGGATATGGACCGAACTGTCTCACGACGTTCTGAACCCAGCTCACGTACCGCTTTAATGGGCGAACAGCCCAACCCTTGGGACGTACTACCGCCCCAGGTTGCGATGAGCCGACATCGAGGTGCCAAACCTCCGCGTCGATGTGAACTCTTGGCGGAGATCAGCCTGTTATCCCTAGAGTAACTTTTATCCGTTGAGCGACGGCCCTTCCACTCAGTGCCGTCGGATCACTAAAGCCGACTTTCGTCCCTGTTTGACTTGTCAGTCTCACAGTCAAGCTTCCTTCTGCTTTTACACTCTTCGGCTGATTTCCAACCAGCCTGAGGAAACCTTTGCGCGCCTCCGTTACCTTTTAGGAGGCGACCGCCCCAGTCAAACTGCCCACCTGAAATTGTCCTTCTCCCGGATAACGGGAACAAGTTAGAATTCTAGCCTCACCAGAGTGGTATCTCACCGTTGACTCCATTACTCCCACAAGAGCAACTTCATAGTCTCCCACCTATCCTGCGCAAGCAAAGCCCGAACCCAATTCCAAGCTACAGTAAAGCTTCATAGGGTCTTTCTGTCCAGGTGCAGGGAGTCCGTATCTTCACAGACAATCCTATTTCGCCGAGCCTCTCTCCGAGACAGTGCCCAGATCGTTACGCCTTTCGTGCGGGTCGGAACTTACCCGACAAGGAATTTCGCTACCTTAGGACCGTTATAGTTACGGCCGCCGTTCACCGGGGCTTCAGTCGTCAGCTTCAAGAGTAAACTCCCTGACCAACTTCCTTAACCTTCCGGCACTGGGCAGGCGTCAGCCCCCATACTGCGTCTTACGACTTTGCGGAGACCTGTGTTTTTGGTAAACAGTCGCCTGGGCCTATTCACTGCGACCCTCATTGCTGAGGGCACCCCTTCTCCCGAAGTTACGGGGTCATTTTGCCGAGTTCCTTAGAGAGAGTTACCTCGCGCCCCTTGGTATTCTCTACCTTCCTACCTGTGTCGGTTTCGGGTACAGGTGACTATAAATTAACGTGGTTCGGGCTTTTCTAGGAAGCTTGACATCATGCACTTCGTCTCCGTAGAGACTCCCCATCACACCTCCGCTCAAGACGTTTTCGCCGTCTCTCATCGCCTCGAATGCTTGGACTGGTAACCAACTTCCAGCTGCATTAGCCTTCTCCGTCCCCCGCCACAATTTATAATCAGTACGGTAATATTGAACCGTTGTCCATCGACTACGCTTTTCAGCCTCGCCTTAGGTCCTGACTAACCCTCCGCGGACGAGCCTTCCGGAGGAACCCTTAGGATTTCGGGGTATGGGATTCTCACCCATATTTTCGCTACTCAAGCCGACATTCTCACTTCTGTACTGTCCACACCTGCTTGCCGCTAGTGCTTCACCCTATACAGAACGCTCCCCTACCACTCATATCTGAGTCCACAGCTTCGGTACATCACTTAGCCCCGTTCATTTTCGGCGCAGGAGCGCTTGACCAGTGAGCTATTACGCACTCTTTTAAGGATTGCTGCTTCTAGGCAAACCTCCTGGTTGTCAATGCACTCCCACCTCCTTTCTCACTTAGTGATGATTTGGGGACCTTAGCTGGTGGTCTGGGCTGTTTCCCTTTCGACGATGAAGCTTATCCCCCACCGTCTTACTGGTCGTTTCTTCTTGGGTATTCTGAGTTTGCCTCACTTTGGTACAGCTCTCGCCGCCCGCAGCGAAACAGTGCTTTACCCCCCAAGTTGACTTTACAACCGCTGCGCCTAAACACATTTCGGGGAGAACCAGCTAGCTCCGGGTTCGATTGGCATTTCACCCCTAACCACAGGTCATCCGCTAATTTTTCAACATTAGTCGGTTCGGACCTCCACTTAGTGTTACCTAAGCTTCATCCTGCCCATGGTTAGATCACCCGGGTTCGGGTCTACAAATTGTGACTATCGCCCTATTCAGGCTCGCTTTCACTTTGGCTTCGGTGCAACACACCTTAACCTGCCACAACCTGTAAGTCGCCGGCTCATTCTTCAACAGGCACACGGTCACTCGTTTAATCGAGCTCCCATTGCTTGTAGGCTAACGGTTTCATGTTCTATTTCACTCCCCTAAAAGGGGTTCTTTTCACCTTTCCCTCGCGGTACTTTACGCTATCGGTCACACAGTAGTATTTAGCCTTACCAGGTGGTCCTGGCGGATTCAATCGGAATTCCACGAGCTCCGACCTACTCGGGATTCAGCTAGGCTGCTTCGATTTTCGACTACAGGACTTTCACCTCCTCTGGTGCAGTTTTCAGCTGCTTCGTCTAATCTAATCAGTCCACGTTGCTGTCCCACGACCCCAATCTTCGAAAAGATTGGTTTAGGCTGTTCCCCTTTCGCTCGCCGCTACTCAGAGAATCACTTTTGTTTTCTTTTCCTCTAGCTACTAAGATGTTTCAGTTCACTAGGTTCGCTCTCTCCCGCCTATTTTATTCAGCGGGTAGTTCACTTGGGTTGCCCCATTCGGACACCTCCGGATCAATGCTTGTTTCCAGCTCCCCGAAGCGTTTCGTCGGTAACCACGTCCTTCTTCGCCTCTGTGTGCCAAGGTATCCACCGTTAGCCCTTTGTAGCTTGACCTTTTTAAGATCTTCTTTTTGCTAACTAGGATTATCTTTCCCTCTTCTCAGTCCACTTCTATCAATGACCGGTTATTACACCAATTACATCTATTAGCTTTCTTTTACTCTTCCATTTTCGGTTGTTACACTTTCAACTTCTGAGTTTTAGAGGGTAGATTTTCCCTGCTTTCTCTTTTCTTTATGCAGTTTTCAAGGTTCTTACTGGATTCTCATCCAGCATTCCCTCTGACTATAATCAGATAGGATGCTGAATCGCTTCCTTTTCTCTTTTCAGGAAATTCCGTGGTTAGGTGGGCCATTCTGGACTTGAACCAGAGACCTCACCCTTATCAGGGGTGCGCTCTAACCAGCTGAGCTAATAGCCCTTGCCTTTTCCTTCGCCTAGGCAATAGTTTGAAAGACTTCTACTCTTTAACCTCTCGGTTAATCCCTTGCTCGACCTTTTGGTTGACCAACTTCTACCTATTTGCACTTTGCTTTTGGTATGAAGGGGTAAAGGTCTCCCTTAAAGGAGGTGATCCAGCCACACCTTCCGGTACGGCTACCTTGTTACGACTTCACCCCAGTCACTAGCCCTGCCTTCGGCGCCCTCCTCCGCGAACGGTTAGAGTAACGACTTCGGGCGTGACCAGCTCCCATGGTGTGACGGGCGGTGTGTACAAGGCCCGGGAACGAATTCACCGCAGTATTCTGACCTGCGATTACTAGCGATTCCTCCTTCATGCAGGCGAGTTGCAGCCTGCAATCTGAACTGAGGCCGGGTTTGATGGGATTCGCTTGGTCTCGCGACTTAGCTGCCCGTTGTCCCGACCATTGTAGTACGTGTGTAGCCCAAGGCGTAAGGGGCATGATGACTTGACGTCATCCCCACCTTCCTCCGGTTTGTCACCGGCAGTCTCTCTAGAGTGCCCAACTTAATGATGGCAACTAAAAACGAGGGTTGCGCTCGTTGCGGGACTTAACCCAACATCTCACGACACGAGCTGACGACAGCCATGCACCACCTGTCTCCTGGCTCCCTAAGGCACTCTTCGGTTTCCCAAAGATTCCAGGGATGTCAAGCCTTGGTAAGGTTCTTCGCGTTGCATCGAATTAAACCACATACTCCACCGCTTGTGCGGGCCCCCGTCAATTCCTTTGAGTTTCACACTTGCGTGCGTACTCCCCAGGCGGGATACTTAACGCGTTAGCTTCGGCACGGCTCGGGTCGATACAAGCCACGCCTAGTATCCATCGTTTACGGCTAGGACTACAGGGGTATCTAATCCCTTTCGCTACCCTAGCTTTCGTCCCTCAGTGTCAGTTTCAGCCCAGTAGCACGCTTTCGCCACCGATGTTCTTCCCAATATCTACGCATTTCACCGCTACACTGGGAATTCCTGCTACCCCTACTGTACTCTAGTCTTGCAGTTTCCACCGCTCCTATGGAGTTAAGCTCCATTCTTTAACGGCAGACTTGCATGACCACCTACGGACGCTTTACGCCCAATAATTCCGGATAACGCTTGCATCCTCCGTATTACCGCGGCTGCTGGCACGGAGTTAGCCGATGCTTATTCATCAGGTACCGTCATTTTTTTCTTCCCTGATAAAAGAGGTTTACAATCCAAGGACCTTCCTCCCTCACGCGGTATTGCTCCGTCAGGCTTGCGCCCATTGCGGAAAATTCCCCACTGCTGCCTCCCGTAGGAGTCTGGGCCGTGTCTCAGTCCCAGTGTGGCTGCTCATCCTCTCAGACCAGCTACTGATCGTTGCCATGGTAGGCTCTTACTCCACCATCTAGCTAATCAGACGCGAGCCCATCTTCAGACGATAAATCTTTCACCTTTCGGCACATTGGGTATTAGCAGTCGTTTCCAACTGTTGTCCCCATTCTGAAGGCAGGTTCTCACGTGTTACTCACCCGTCCGCCACTAAGTTCCCGAAAGAACTTCGTTCGACTTGCATGTGTTAGGCATACCGCCAGCGTTCATCCTGAGCCAGGATCAAACTCTCCATTGTGTTAAAAATAACCAATTTATAAGTTTCGGCTCTTTTCTGTTGCTATTTCTTCCGACTTGAGTTAAACTCTTTGTCAAGTAGAAACAGACTTTGGTTTGTTAATTGAATTAACAAGGGTCTGGTTTCTGTCTCTCAAACTATTTCTTTGTCTAGGTTCGGAGCGCTTCGAGGCGTTTCCGCTCTCAACCGCGCTTAGCTATCATAGCCAACACCCCACCGAAAAGTCAACACTTTTCTCAAATCTTTTTTTCGGAAAACTCCCGAAGCTAGACGCAGCAAAGGTTTCAGGTCTCAAAAAAAACCAAAAACCTTCCGACATTGGGAGGTTTTTTGGTTTTCAGGAGAGTTTTTTTCGATGGAACCATAGAGAATCACTTTTTCCCATGAGCTTCTCGATCGGATAATAGGACGGTAGTTATTTTTGCGAGTTGGATAGATGGAGAGTTACTCTTCTGCACCTTTGCGGGTTGGCATTCTGGGTTTTGGGGGTTTGGGGCAGGCGGCGGCTAGGCTTTTAGCCCCTAAACGGGAAATGAGGTTGGTGGCGATCGCCGATCGCCATGGTTATCTATATGATGCCAATGGAATTAATGTGGACAATGCGGTGGGAGCCTATGGTCAGCAGGGTTCCGTCGGCAAGGCAGATATGGGAGTGATGAGTGAGGAAAGCATTGCGGATTTAATAGGGCAGGCGGATGTGGATGGTTATTTTCTAGCTTTACCCAATTTGCCCAATACGTTCATGGCTGATGTGACCCGAAGTTTTATCGCGTCCGGTTGGCGGGGGGTGTTGGTGGATGCCCTAAAACGCACCAGTGCGGTGGAGCAGTTACTGGAATTACGGGGCGCATTAGCTGAGGCCGGAATTACTTACATGACGGGTTGTGGGGCTACCCCCGGTTTGTTAACGGCGGCGGCGGCGGTGGCGGCCCAGAGTTTCCAGGAAATTCACCAGGTAAAGATCACTTTTGGGGTGGGTATTGCCAATTGGGAAGCTTATCGGGCAACGATTCGGGAGGATATTGCCCATATGCCTGGGTACAATGTCGATAAAGCCCAGGCCATGACGGATGAAGAAGTGGCGGCTCTGTTGGATAAAACTAACGGTATTTTAGCTTTGGAGGATATGGAACACGCCGATGACATTATGTTGGAGTTGGCAGGGATTTGCCGACGGGATCAGGTGACAGTGGGGGGCGTGGTGGATACCCGTAATCCCAAAAAGCCTTTGAGCACCCATGTCAAAATTACGGGCAGAACTTTTGAAGGAAAAATTTCTAGCCATACCTTTACCCTGGGGGATGAAACCAGCATGGCGGCCAATGTTTGTGGCCCAGCCTTTGGTTATTTGAAAGCGGGCTATGATCTGCACCGTCGGGGTCTAACGGGTTTATTCACAGCGGCGGATGTAATGCCTAAATTTGTCAGTTAACCTGAATTTGAAAAAACATTGTGACCAAACGAATTCCCCTGGACTTGAAAAAAATGGCTGGGTTGGCGATCGCCTCTTTGCTGGTCTTAAATCCCTTTGCTTTTAGCCGGGGAGAGGAATTGCCGGGGGGAGTTCGCTTTTTTAGCAGTCCTCCTCGCTTGGTTGATAGTGCCACCACCTTTAACGCTGTGTCGATTCCGGCGGCGAAGTACTATTTCACCATTTCTCTGCCGGAAAATGCAGGGGAACCCTTAAGCAGAATCGTTTTTCATCAACAGCCTAGTCCCGATCCAATTAATTTTTACCCAGATCAGACCGTTGCTTTCCTTGGCGATCGCCGCAATCGGGGCAAAGAAATCCGTCTAGAGTCGGTGGATTGGGATAGGAGTATGGGAAAAATTACGGTAACTTTTGCTCAAGCTATTACCCCAGGGCAAATGGTGACCATTAGTCTTAAGCCCTGGCAAAATCCCGACGTGTCGGGGGTTTACCAATTTCGAGTTTTTGCCTTACCACCGGGGGCTAATTCCCAAGCGATGGACTTGGGGATAGCCCGGTTTCAATTTTATCGAGGGGGAGGAAGTTGGTAGATTACTTTAGATCCGCCAATTGAATGCGGGGATCGGTGAATTTGAGTAATAAATCGGCTAGGAGATTGCCGAAAATCAATAGTGTTGCCCCCATCATCAGGCTCCCCATTACCAAGTAGAGATCCTGGGCCGTTACCGCTTGGAGAATTAAACGGCCTAAGCCGGGCCAGTTAAAGAAGAATTCGGCAATAAAAGCACCACTTAGCAAGCTAGCAAATTCAAAACCCAAAATGGTAATTAGGGGATTGATGGCATTACGGAGGGCGTGGACGTAGATAACCCGATTTTCCGGCAGGCCTTTAGCCCTAGCTGTTTGAATATAGTCCTGGCGTAACACGTCCAGCAGTTGGCCCCGCATTAACCGTTGTAGCCCCGCAAAACTGGTGATACTCAAAGCTAAAGTAGGTAAAATCATGTGCCAAGCTACGTCCCACACTTTATGGGGCCAAGAAAATTCTGCAAAATCAATGCTGGTCATGTCCCCCACTGGCAAGAGGGGCGAAACGGACTGGGCCAGGAATAGTAACAACAGAGCAGTAATAAAACTAGGAAATCCTTGCCCAATGTAGCTAATGACCCTCAAACTCCTATCCAAAAATGTATTTTGCCTGACTGCCCCCACAATACCCAAGGGGATGGCGATCGCCCAGGTGAGAATAATCGAGGTGATGGCCAACAGGAGGGTTGCTGGGATTCTTTCAATTAGTAAAGAGGCGACGGAACGGTTGTAAACAAAACTTTCCCCGAAGTTAAACTGGGTCACCACCTGCACTAACCAACGCCAATATTGCCCATACCAAGGTTGATCCAGCCGAATTGAACCTTTAGCTGTTGGATGGTTTCCGGGGAAATTTTGGGATTTTGTTGCAATGTGTCGAGGTAACTGCCGGGGGCTAGTTGGATGATGACAAAGCTCAATAGTGAAGCCAGTAAAAGGGTAATCAGTCCTTCTATTAACCGTTGGACAACATAGGCTAAGTCATCATTTTGGAGCCAACGGAGGGGGTTAGCCATAGAGTTTTTTGCGAGCATTTTCCCAACAGTCTAATCTTCTCCCAGGGCAAAAACTAATATTCCACCAAGGAAATAATTGGCAAATCTGGTAAATGTTGGCGGCCGTTCAGGGCTGTTAACTCAATCACAAAGGCAAAACCCAATAGTTCGCAACCAATGCGGGCCAGTAAATCCGCCGTTGCCCGAGCAGTCCCTCCAGTAGCAATTAGATCATCCACAATTAGTACTTTGTGGTGAGGCCCCACTGCATCCTGGTGAATTTCCAAAATATCGGTGCCGTATTCCAGATCGTACTCCACCTTATGGACAGCGGCGGGCAATTTACCGGGTTTCCGCACCGGGACAAAACCAGCATTAAGGTAATAAGCCAGGGGGACTCCAAACAAAAAACCTCGGGATTCCATGCCCACTACATAATCCGGCCGTAAATCCTGATCCTGGCATTTTTCCACGAGGCAATCAATGGTGGAGCGTAAACCTTCGGGGTTGGACAACAGAGTGGTGATGTCCCGAAACATAATGCCCGGCTTGGGAAAATCCGGCACGTCTCGGATTAAGGCTTTTAAATCCATGGGGTAAGGGGGTCAACTTAAACAATTAATTCAGGTTTTAGTGTATCTTTCCCTAGGACTATGGCGATCGCCAACTTCAAATCAAAGTAAAGTTGGGGTTTTCCCAAACCATTAAACTCCCGCAATGGTTAGTTTTCTTCATCCCCATCCTGGAGGGTGGCGCTGGGGGAAGCATCAAAAATTGCGTTTAGTTTTTCCCTGGCATCTTCCACGTTCACTGAACGCATCACCAATAGGGGTTCATTGATGGGGGAACCATTATCGTCAAATAATTCTGGGTGACTGCTTTGGCCAAAACGACGGGAAAAACTATTGGGGGGGGTGCGCTGACTGCCCATGCTCACGGAGATCAAGCTCCGAATCAGATTACTGACGGCAAGAAAGGCAATCACCGTAAAGGCCAAAATGTAGATGAGATGTAGCACTGAATTTTTCCCTGATTGGTCGGTGATAATCCCGCTAAGTTCCATCAGGTAGTAACTCCTTAGGATGCAACCGGACGGAATAAAAAAGTTAGGAACGATCGCCTATTACTAGGTCTAGCTTAACAAGATTTCTTCCCATTGACAGAGATTTGTGGAGTTTGATCCCGCTACTGGGGGAAGCTATAAAGATCCCGACTGCGGCCCACGGAAAATTTCAGGGAGCGGGCAATGGTGGGGTTGGAAAGGGTACAAAAGAGGAATAGGGCCGCCATGGCCAAACCACCGGTGAGCCAAAATACATGGCGATAACCGAACAGTTCGTTCAAAACCCCCATAATGGGAGCGGCGATGGCGATGCCTCCATCAAAACCACTCATGCAAACGGAAAATACTTTCCCCCGTTCATGGATTGCTGAGCGGTCGGAAATCAGGGCAATGGTCATTGGTAATAGAATGCCGCTTCCGGCCCCTTCTAAGGCGGCGGCGGCCAACAATTCAAGGGGAGTATTGGTGTAGGCCAAACAAACCATGGAAAGCAGATAAAAAGCTAGACTGACGGTGATAAAAACCCCTCGACCATAGGTATCGGCCAAAGGCCCTAGGTACAGCCTCGGTAAGAAACTGGCGATCGCCGCAACGCTGTAGAAAATTCCCGCATAGGTGGCCAGGTCGATTTCCCGGACAAACAGGGGCAAAAAGGTGGCTAAGTTACCAAATAAAAGGCCAATCAGCAGTAAAACGAGGGTAGGCACAATTAGGGAGCGACTAGTAATCAAAGTCCAGACGGATCTGGGCGGTACGTCAAATTGAGGGTTCTGGCCGTCCATTGGTTCGGGTCTGGCTTCCTGGACTTGTAACGCCAATGCCAGGGACAACAAACCCAACAGGGAAGAAATTATAAATAAAATCCCATAGCCAATTTCTTGGGAAACATAGGCCCCCACTGCCGGGCCAAACCCCATGCCAATGGGCACCGCCAAACTCATATAGCCAATGATTTCTCCCCGTTGATGGGGGGGCGATAAATCCACAATTAAAGCGTTGTAGCCGGTGGTGTAGGCCGATAGGCAGATGCCGTGAAAAGCTCGGATAGCCATCAGGGCCCAGATGGTGGTGGTGAGTAAATAACCCAGGGGGGCCAACGCCGCCACCAAAGCCCCGATGAGAATGGCAATTTTTCTACCCCGGCGATCGACTAATTGACCGATCCAAATCCTTGACCCCAATAAACCCAGGGCAAAACTGCCCATAATCCAGCCCACCTGTTGTTTGCTTGCCCCCACGTCCTGGGCGTACATGGGTAGCGTGGGAAGCAGGGAAGTGAGGCTAAGCCAAAACAGTAATACTGAAATGAATAGTAGAGTAAAGGTCTTTTTCGTAGCGGGAGGTAGTTGGCGGAGGGTTTGGAAGGAACTCACGGAAAATTGGCGAGGGGACTAGAAAAACTGCTTAAACTTTCTTTACAGTGATTTCTCCCATCATAAACCCAGGTTCCCAAACAAAGGAATGGCGGAAATTTAATCTGTCTTTTGGTTTGTTTCCTTAAGTTTCCGTAATCAGTCAATATCAATTCAAAATTTCGGTGGCAATAAAATCCTCATAGGCCCGTTGGGCGGCGGCCTGTTCTGCGCTTTTTTTGGAAGCTCCCCTACCGGTGCCTAGATGGCGATCGCCAAGCCAGACCGTGGCCTGAAAGCGTTGTTCTGGGAATTCTCCCTCGGCTATTGCCGTTACCTTATACTCCGGCAGACATTTATGGTGGGACTGGGTCCATTCCTGTAGCGCATCCTTATAGTTTTGGAGGGCGGGATCCCGGCGAATTTCCTCTGCATTGGCCCTGAGATGTTCATCTAACCAGGGATGGACAAGGGATAAGTCCCCCACGCTCAAATAAAGGGCCCCTAGTAAAGCCTCAAAGCTATCTGCCATCAGGGAAACCCGGCCTTTCTTGTCCGCCAACACCGGGGCGCTAATCCAGAGGAAACGATCTAGGCCGTATAACTCTCCCAAGGCGGCTAAGGTGCGATCACTGACCATAATGGCCCTCAGGGCGGACAATTCCCCCACCAAGGCTTGGGGATAGGATGCCATCAGCACTTCCGCCGCCGCCAAACGTACCACCGCATCCCCCACAAATTCTAGTTGTTGATAGTTGCGTTCCTGGCATTGACTGGGGTGGGTCAGGGCTAGATCCAACAATGACCAATTGACCGGGGCCGTTTCCGGCAGTCCCAGCCGTCGCAATAGGGATTTTAATTGGGTTTGGCGATGGGGGGCGATGGCCATAACTTGACCTCTAGAAAAGAGTGTAAATGAAGGGGGCGATCGCCGATCCCTGGGTAAAGACAATCAAAGCACCCAGGAGAATTAAGGTCAAAATCAGGGGTAAAAGCCAATATTTTTTCCTTTCCCGCAAAAATCCCCAGACATCCTGCAATAATTCAATAAATCCTTCCATAAAGCTTTATTTTGTGACTAATAGGGCTTTTGCAAATGACTAATGTCCCGGGGACGACAGGGCGATCGATAGGTAACCCGTTGGGGTTCTAGTTGGCGGGCCATGGTATCCCTTTTTAATAATTTCATTACCAGGGCCATGGGCGTAACCACCAGGGCAAAAATCAAGGTCAGGATGATGCGGCTATTAATCCAGCCCAAAACATTACCGATTTTGAGCCACAGTTCATACACTGATTTCAAACTGCGGGGAGCCAATAATCCCAGCAGAGCAAATACGGCGGCGATCGCCCAGGGCAATAGGGGTAACCCATGGCCCTTGAGCAGGGGAATGACTAGACCAAACAGAAAGGCAATCATCCCCGCCATAATCCAGGCAAATTCCCGCAGTATCTTCGGGGTGGGGGCAGAGTTAACATTAGTCATAACGGCGATCGCGGGGAAACTAAGAAACTTTGGGTTAACCCAGATTAAGCCATTTTGTTGTCGATGGAGCTAAACATCTAGCCCCTATGGCAAAAGCTGGGATTCACCTTTGCCACAACAATTCCTTATAATCACCCTTTGACCTCGACATAGTGGAATTTTCCATGGTTTTTTCGCCTCACTTTCTGTTAAATACACCGCTGGATTGGCAATGGTTAACCCCCAGCCATGGCATCATTACGGCCTATTTATTGCTATTTGCGGTTGTCCATAGTGGTTTGGCGGCCCTACGACCCTGGGGCGAGGGATATATTGGGGCGAGGGGTTATCGGGTTTTATTTGCCCTGGTGAGTATACCCCTGGCGACGGGGCTAATTATTTACTTTTTTAACCATCGCTACGACGGTTTACAACTCTGGCAGGTGCAGGGACTGGTGGTGGTAAAGCCCTTGGTGTGGAGTCTGTCCGCTTTATCTTTCTTTTTCCTTTTTCCTGCCACATTTAATTTGTTGGAAATTGCCGCTATCCAGAAGCCGGAAATTCATTTGTATGAAACAGGTATTATCCGCATCTGCCGCCATCCCCAAATGGTGGGGCAGGTTATCTGGTGCCTTGCCCACACCCTGTGGTTGGGAACTAGCTTTACCATCGTTACTAGCTTGGGTTTAATTGCCCACCATTGTTTTGCGGTGTGGCATGGCGATCGCCGTTGGCAGAAAAAATATGGTGATGCTTTTCTCAAAGTAAAAGAACGGACTTCCATTATTCCCTTCCTGGCGATCGTGGACGGGCGACAAACTTTAGTGTGGCAAGAATTTATTAAACCAGCCTACGTCGGGGTGGCGGGCTTCATTGCCCTACTCTGGTGGGGCCATCCTTGGTTGATGACGGTGACGGCCAGGGTATTTTGGTGACCTCTGCAGTTTTGCTTAGGGGCACAGGGAAGATATTCTGGGGATGAACTTTACCTATAATCTTTGCCCTATTTGGGTTTTATTCAATTTTATGGACGACACGAATAACACTTTACTGCTCAAGCGTCCCGTTGGCCTGAAGGTGATTGTCACTCCTCGATGGAAAGAGGAAATGCAACAACAACTCCAAGCCCAGATTGGCCAAATGGATAATCAGGTTCAACAATTAGAGTCCCAAAGTCAAAGGGCGATCGCCGAAATCAAAAAGCAAAGCCTCGTCCCCCTCCCCCCCAGCGTTGCCCAGCAAATTGAAAATATCCAAATGCAGGTCAATCAGCAAAAAAGCGAGATTCTAGAGCAAAAAAACCAAGCTCTGCAACAAATGCAACAGGTACAACTGCTAGAACTCAACCAGGAGGTCATGCAAGGACAGATGGAAAGCTTTTTTCGTCTGCAAAAAGGAGACAACCTCGTTCAAAAAATGGCGGTGGAATTGGTACTGCGGGATGGCGTAGTGGAAGAAATTCGGGGGGAAATCTAGGGATTAGCTCTCCACTGGGGAGAACGAAAATGGGGAAAGAATAAGTCGTTTTTTAAAGACTTGTAACAACTTGTTTCCCAAAACTACCCCCATATTGCAAAGTGTTGTTAATTGTTTTTATTGCCTATTTATCTAGGAGCTAACTATCCATGGCATTATCCGATACCCAAATCCTGGCGGCCTTAGTGGTGGCCCTATTGCCCGCTTTTCTGGCCTTCCGTCTTTCCACGGAACTTTATAAGTAACTTGACGTCGGCCGTCACAATTAGATCCCTAGGGCGTGATCCAATCCATTGCGCCCTATTGATTTTCTAAGGAAATCCTGGCATCTTTAACTCCTGTGACGTTGTTAATGCCCCGATCGCCCCGGCCCTAAAGTTCCCCCCCCTGTCATGACTGCCCAAAACTTCAACGCCAGTAATGTCCGTCGTTCCCGTTCGAGGAGCCGTAAGCGTCCAGAGCAAAAATTTCAACCAGAACATCAATGGTTAGTGTGGGAAATCCTTTTCAAGTTAGGGCTCAACGGCGTTTTTGTGATTGTTTCCGTCGTGGCGATAATGCGTCTGTTGCCCTACCAGCAAATCCAGCAGGCCAAATTACACGAAATTCAAATGCAGGTGCAGGAAACGGAAGAACGGGTGAAACAACTCCGCAGTGATTTTAACCGTAGCTTTGACCCCAGCCAGAGCCGCCGGATTATGGAAGAACTCAGCCCCCGCCACAATCCCCACCAGCGCAAAATTATTCTGACCGAACCTGGCACTAATTAGAGTGTTTTTTAAAAGCCCCCCTAACCCCCCAAGTTTGGGGAGAACTAGATACAAGTCCCCCATGCCGGAGCTTTAGTGGGTCGATTTAGGGGGCAAACTAAAACTTTGCAAACAGGCTCTTAGATCCGGGCTTGTCCGGACATCGTTAGCAATGTTGGCGATCGCCAAAATAACATTTAATTATTTTTTAGTGTTCTTTCCAAGAAACCTGGGTTAACGTTAGGGCAAGTTGGACGAGTTAAGCTTCGCTTAGTCCCCTTCGGCCATTCATTCCCCAGGAGTTTTTAAATGTTAAAAATCGGCATCAACGGTTTTGGTCGCATCGGTCGTCTTGTGGCCCGCATTGCCATGCACAACCCCAACATTGAATTGGTAGGCATCAATGACCTCGTTCCGGCCAACAACCTAGCTTATCTCTTTAAATACGACTCCACCCACGGACTATACAATGGCACCGTTGTCGCCAAGGAAGATGGCATCCTCATCGACGACAAATTTATCCCCTGCTTTTCCGAACGGGATCCCGCCCAACTGCCCTGGGGAGATGTAGGAGCAGAATACATAGTGGAATCCACCGGATTATTTACCACCTACGCCACCGCCGAAAGTCACCTCAAAGCTGGAGCCAAGCGGGTGATCATTTCCGCCCCCAGTAAGGATCCCGAAAAAATTCCCACCTTTGTAGTGGGGGTTAACCACCTGGATTACAACGCCGACACGGACAAAATCGTTTCCAATGCTAGTTGCACCACCAACTGTCTCGCCCCCGTCGCCAAAGTATTAGACGATAATTTTGGCATTGTGGAAGGACTAATGACCACTGTCCACGCCATGACTGCCACCCAGCCCACGGTGGATGGGCCCAGCAAAAAAGATTTCCGGGGAGGTCGGGGGCCGCCCAAAATATTATTCCCTCCTCCACCGGTGCGGCCAAGGCGGCGGCATTGGTATTGCCTCAACTCAAGGGCAAATTAACTGGTATGGCATTCCGAGTTCCCACTCCCAATGTTTCCGTTGTTGACCTGACCTTTAAAACGGAAAAGGCCACCAGCTACGAAGCCATTTGTGCCGCAATGAAAAGTGCGTCAGAGGGCCCGCTCCAGGGAATTTTAGGTTATACAGAAGATGACGTAGTTTCTATGGATTTTCGCACCGATCCCCGTTCCAGTATTTTTGATGCCGGGGCTGGCATTGGCTTAAACAGCAACTTCTTTAAAGTGGTTTCCTGGTATGACAATGAATGGGGATATTCCTGCCGGGTTATTGATTTAATGTTAGCGATGGCGGGCAAGGAAGGGCTGGCTTAAACATCAGACCTTGGCATCTAGATCTAGCAAGATAAATTTGTTCCCAATCCCCCTTAATATTATGTCCGTTGTTACCCTGACTATTGATGATACGGCGATCGCCATTGAAGAAGGTGCAAGTATTTTGCAAGCGGCAAAGGAAGCGGGAGTGCCCATTCCCACCCTCTGCCATTTAGAGGGAGTTTCTGAGGCGGCGGCCTGTCGGTTGTGCATGGTGGAAGTGGATGGCACTAACAAACTTTTACCTGCCTGTGTGACCACTGTTAGCGAAGAAATGGTGGTACATACCAACACCCAAAAATTGCAAGACTATCGCCGGATGACGGTGGAGTTGTTATTTTCCGAAGGGAACCATGTCTGCGCCATTTGTGTAGCCAATGGCAACTGTGAATTGCAGGATATGGCCATCACCGTGGGCATGGATCACACCCGCTTTAAATATCAATTTCCCAAGCGGGAAGTGGATTTGTCCCATTCCCTGTTTGGCATTGATCACAACCGTTGTATTCTTTGTACTCGCTGTGTGCGGGTCTGTGACGAAATTGAAGGGGCCCATGTGTGGGATGTGGCCTATCGAGGGGCGGAATGCAAAATTGTTTCTGGGTTAAACCAACCCTGGGGCACCGTTGATGCCTGTACTGCCTGCGGTAAATGTGTGGATGCCTGTCCCACCGGCTCCATTTTTCGCAAGGGGGACACCTCCGCCGAAAAAGTTGGCGATCGGCAGAAAGTAGAGTTTTTAGCAGTGGCCCGCAAGGAAAAAGAATGGATTCGTTAACGTTTTTCCTCTGCCCCCATGGGTAAAGACAAAGATTCCTATTTTTCCCCCCTTGACCAAAGACAAGCTGGGTCTAGAACCATTGGGAATGGCGGTATGCAGATTGATGGAAGACAATCAGTGTGGCCATGATTTGGCTCTAGAAGGATTTGCAAGACCATTGTCTTGATTGCAACCCATAGTTCAGGAACCCCGCTTAACTTTTTTTATCGAAAGACGACGGATAAGGGCTACCCGTCCCATCCGCCGGGCCATGGATTGTACAATTTCCGCCCGGGTTTCCCCATCCACCACTGTCCGGGCTGAATCTGAAGCAATAAGTTTTTCTAAATCCAAAACCTTTTGCTCAATGGAGACAAAATCACTAAATCCGAGATCAGACAAAGTGCAACTAAACATGATTTTTAAGGGTTTTAATTCGACTAGCTTTCTCCAGTGTTCGCTATAGCACGGTTTTCCACCAGGAAAAATATCACGTCTACCCAGTGATTTTTATCACAGCCAGAATTTAAGTGCGATTGTTCGATGTTTATCCCCCAACTACGGCGCAAAAAAAAGCCCAGCCATGGGCCGAGCTCACTCTAAAAGGAGAAACCTAATTGTTCAAACAATGGGAGAGGGGAAATCTGTAGTTGCCTGTGAAGGGGTTAGGCAAGTAAACCGAGGGTTTTGCCGTTGGACTTAGCCAAACGGATCAAGTTTTGTCTTTCTTTGGCACCAATGCCGACTCGATTGCAAAAGTTGGTGATGGTTTGGCAATGCAGGGCGATCGCCTTGCCCCGAATCTGATTGAATTTAGCTTTGCCTAGTTGTTGACGTACCAAAATAACAATCGGTGCAAACATGGTGACAATTCCTGGAAAAGATAAAAGACTAGTGACTTGGGCTATGGGCTTGGATTGGTGCATTTTCCGTTTGCCCTTGCCTTATGTAAATAAATGTAACAGCTTTGTAAATTTTTGTAAAGTTAGATTGACAAAAAATAATCTTTTCTGATTCCCAATGCTTTCTCCGTCCCTAAGGCAATGTTCCCAAACCCTTATCCCTAGGGGGTTCGCTACAAAAAAAGGCCCTGGTCGGGCCCCGTAAAATTTTTGTTACATTTTTCAGTCCGGCTTTTTGTAACGCCCTAATTCCCTTCCCGGGCCTTTTCCTCTTCCGTTTCCAGCACGTCCTCACTCCCCTCCGGCAAATCAATGAATACCCGCTGTTGCCGTTCTAGTCCGGACAGGATTTGGGTTTTATCATCCAGCACCAGGCCAATGGTCACTGGTTGAAAAATCGGTTTATCGTCTTTGTCGGGCACTATTACTCCGGTTTTACCCGCCATGGTAACAATCGCCACGGTGGGTACGGTCAGGGCGTTGGCTAGGGAGTCCCCTTTAAAAACCACGTCCACATTCATTTTGGAGCGTAACTTTTCCTGCCCAGTCATTAAACCGATGGTGACTTCAAAGGAGGTAACGTTATTCTCGATAATGGCTTCCGGAGCCACCCGTATGACCCGCCCTTCAAAGGTTTCGTTGGGATAGGCATCCGCCACAATATCCACCATTTGTCCAGGGCGGAGGGCGGAAATATCCACTTCTGGCACCTGGGCCACCACCTCTAGACCTTTGGCCAGGGCCACAATGGAAGTGGAGGTGGCGGAAGCAGTACTGGAGGCGGTGGTGGTGGGGGTAACAAAGGCCCCGGGGGTAGCAAATTTTTGGGTAATAATGCCGTCAAAGGGAGCTCGAATAAAAGTATCTTGATAAATTACTTTACTGCGGGCTAGTTGGGCTTCTGCCTGGGCCGCGGCGGCTTTGAGGGCGGCCAATTCCGTTTCTGCACTGGCTTGCCGCTCCTGCAGTTGGGATATTTGGGAAGCTAAACCCTGTTCTGCTTCGGCGATCGCCCCCTGGAGTTGCAGAATTTCCTGTTGAATTTGCCCTACTTCTGGAGAAGCGATGGTTTTAGCGTTATTGAAACGACTCTGGGCCTCGAATAAATTGGCCTGGGCATTGAAAAATTCGTTGGACAATTCATCGTACTGATCCTGGGAAATAGCCCCTTCCTTCAATAATTCCTGATTACGATTGCGCCGGGTTTCAGCCAACTTTAACCGGGATTCCGACGCCGCTACTTGGGCTTGGAGTTGGTCAATGTTGCTGGGAATGCGGGATTGGGCCTGTTGTAAACGGGCCTGGGCACTGGCTAGTTGGGATTGGGCTTGGGCGATGCGGGTACGACCCTGGTTAGCCTGGGCCCTAAGTTGGTCTATCTCCGCCGGAATGGTGATGCGGGCTTGGTCATACCTGGCGATCGCCTCCTGTAGGCGAGCTTCCGACTGCATACCATCGGCCAAAAACTCTTGGTTTTCCATGATCGCAATGCGATCGCCTTTTTTGACAATGTCTCCCTGTTCCACAAACAATTGCAGTAAACGGCGGGGGATTTGGGACTAATGTTCACCGTCTGTTGGGGTTGCACTGTCCCACTGGCCTTAATTTCCACCGCCAGGGTTTCCGCCGTTGCCGCCACCGTATATTTGTCCAATACCGACTCCCGAGGGGGGCCGTAGGCTAAACGATAGGAAAAAATCCCCACTACCACAATGCCAATTCCCAATAGGCTGAGCAACCAGGGTAAAGGTTTTTTAAAAGGTTGGACAAGGGACATGGCCATGGGCAGGGAAAAGCTAACGCTATAAACAAGGGGGAATTCTGAGTATATCTTCCCTGCTAGCTTGTACTCTAACAATGCATGCTACTTTTTCGCTGTCCCAAACCCTTTCTTGCCACAGCCGCCTGCTTTTTCCCTTTAAGATAGTTGTAGATTAATCACCACCAGTGGTTTTTCCCAATCCAGAATTTTAGGCAGAGCTGGCATGGCTCGATCTAGGCTGGTTTTTCGACTTTCGTATCTTTTACTATGGCGCAACAAACTTCTTCTGCTCCCCAACCCTTGGCAACAATGGCGATCGCCCCGACTTTAGTGATCCGTAGTTCTTTGGCAGAAGCGGGAGAACAGCTAAAGGAGTTTGGCTGTAAGGGGTTAGTCGTGGGGGGAAAGCACAGCCTCAAAATGGTGGACAAGGCTTTTGCTATTTTGTCCAAAAATTATGGGCTAAAATTTACCACCGCCAGTTATTTACCCGATTGTGCGGAATCTTCCCTCGAAAAGCTACAGCAACGGGTTAACCAAGAAAAACCAGACTTTATCGTTGGTGTTGGGGGAGGCAAGGCCCTGGATACCGCTAAATTACTAGCCCATCAAACAAAATTGGCGATCGCCACGGTACCCACCTCCGCCGCCACCTGTGCCGGTTGGACGGCCCTGGCCAATGTTTACAGCGAAAACGGAGCTTTCCAGTATGATGTTTCCCTCCATCGTTGTCCGGATTTATTAATTGTGGACTATGGGTTAATCGAACAGGCTCCCCCCCGATTATTGATTGCAGGCATTGGGGATGCGATCGCCAAATGGTATGAAGCTTCCGTTAGTAGTGGGCAGTCCAGCGATACTTTCACCGTGGCCGCGGTGCAACAGGCCCGGATTTTGCGGGATATTCTTTTCCAAAAATCCGCCGAGGCGATCGCCCAACCCGGCAGTGAACCTTGGCGGGAAGTGGTGGATGGCAGTTTACTCATGGCCGGAGTGATTGGGGGTTTAGGAGGAGCCAATTGCCGTACCGTGGCCGCCCATGCCGTCCATAATGGTTTAACCCAACTACCCCAAGCCCACCACGCCCTCCACGGGGAAAAAGTTGCCTACGGAATTTTAGTACAGTTACGATTGGAAGAATTGGTCATCGGTAGTCAACTGGCCGCCACCGCCCGCCGTCAATTGCTTAATTTTTACGATCAAATTGGTTTACCCAAAACCTTAGAAAATTTAGGACTGGGGCAAATTTCCCTAGAAGAACTACGGCAGGCGGCCTATTTCACCTGTTTACCCTCCTCTGATATTCACCGTTTACCCTTCACCGTTTCCCCGGAAATTTTAATGGCGGCCATGGTTTCCACCTTGGTAGTGGAAGAAGGATCCCGCCAATTATCTGGAAAGTTTTGAAAAGGATAACTACTGGCAAACCATGCAGGGCTTACTTCTTCTCGCATTAATGGCAACAGGATTAATTTTTTTCCTGCAAAATCGACAACCGATCCAGCTCAACTTTTTGGGGACTACCGCCCAATCAGCCTTAGCCAGTTTTACCCTCCCTTTGGGGTTGTGGGTCGTAATTTTTCTGACATTGGGGGTTTTTACTAGCTTAGTAATCAATATCTTGAGCGCCATTGGTCAACCTAAACCTCGGCCTCAACCCCAGACTTTCCGTTCCGATCCTCCCCGGCGTTCTCCCAGAGATCCTCTTGACGGTGCGCCAATGCCTCCCTTTGAGCCAAATTTTCCTAAATCCCCTAATTCTGCTCCTAGGAAAAGGCCGGAACCAGAACCCGTTATTCAAGACAATGATGAATGGGATTGGGATGACCCCGTGCCGGATTTAGCCGATTGGGGGGGGGAGAAACCTGAGCCTCGACCAAAACGGCAAGTTGAAGTTAAAGATACCCCTAGAAGTCCAGCCCCTAGGGCAAAATCCACTCCTGAGGAAATTGATCTACCAGAAACTGATCCTTTACACCAAGACCGGACAGACTCAGATTTTACCGATCAGGATGATTTGCCCGACTTAATAGAGCAACCGGAGCCTGTTGCCAGGGAACCATTACCGGATTTGCGGCAATTTGAAGTTCCCCAAACCCCTAAAAGTACTCAACGGGAGGGGACAATTTATTCCCAGCAATACCGTTCCGCCCGACCTAGTCAGCCAAAATCCCCAGACCAACCTAAAGTAAAACCAGAGTCACCATCTAACAGTATTTATGATGTACCTTACCGAGTCATTAATTCTGGCTCTAGTTCCCAAGCGGATAGTGAAGATAAGTTTAATGAGGAAGAAGATTGGATTTAAACAAAGTTTTTTACACTAAACTTTTCAGTGTTGATAAAACTTTGTCCACATGGCTTTTAACCCTAACATTGGGCCAAATATGGGCAATCTTGCCATCGGGATTAATCAAAAAAGTGGAGCGAATAATTCCGTCATATTCCTTACCCATAAATTTTTTTAAGCCCCAGGCTCCATAGGCTTCCGCTATTTGATGGTCAGGATCACTGATCAACTCTATGGTTAGGTTTTGCTTTTCAATGAATTTGCCATGGCTTTTTTCCGAGTCGGGACTTACCCCCACAATTTTGGCATTAAGGGCATCAAATTCTGCTAATTTTGCACTGAATTCTACAGCCTCGGTGGTGCAACCAGGCGTATTATCCTTGGGATAAAAGTAGAGCACTAACCATTGGCCGGTAAAATCGCCCAGCGTAATGGTTTCTCCCCTAGAGTTAGGGGCAGAAAAAGCAGGAGCCGGTTGATTAACTTCTAGGGAATTAACCATGGGTTGAAATTATTTAATA
>CAVPII010000025.1:0-29409 GCA_963704945.1 uncultured cyanobacterium
TGGGGAAAAAGAAGCCTACTATCAACACTTGCCAAATGGTTTCCCAGTTCCAGGGGGTTTCCCATTTAGTTTGGGCATTGGTGGCTAAAATGGCGTTTTCTTTGCCTAGGCCCCCACTGTATTAATAGTCCGATAATTAATAAAACCCCTGTGCCTCCCCCAGTAAGGGCAAGCTGTTAAGTAAAGTCAGTTTGACCAATGCCTGTTGAGCACTGTCTTCCACCTCAGTCCGTAGGTTAATGCAGGGGTCAGTTTCACAGGTTTGCTGTGCATTCTCAATGTTGGCTTCACGGCGATAGAGTTGCTCTAAAGCTTGCCAACGGAACCAACCTTTTAATTGGGATTGAATTAAGCTTTCCCCATCGACGGGAACGGTATCAGATTGATAAAGGGCAATGAGAACTTCTGTGGTTTTTTGCTCACCGTTTTTGGCTGTTGATTGTACCGATCGCCAGGTATTCAGGGCTTTTTGGGGTTGATTTTCGTGATATTGCAATAGGCCTAAATTAATTCTGAGGCGATCAAGTTCCGTTTGATTTTTGTCAATAACTGTCTGTAGTAATGGCGAATCAACACTGATATCTGAAGCGTTTTCCGGGGCTGGGTTCGCTGAATTAGCCCCCTGGGGACGTAACTTATCCTGGTAGGCAATTAATTCTTTTTCCGCCGTTTGATACTGACTTAACCCTGTTTGGTAGGGTTGACTTTCCAGTAAAGCCTTTTGCAGAGTTTCCCCTAGGGATCCCGCTTCCCTTGTCCCCTGCCAGGCCGAGGCTTCCAGTAAAAGATTAGTTTGGGAAAGTTGCAGTTGGGATTGCACCTGGGGTTCCTCTAAGCTCCCCACCAGGGAAAGCAAAAAGGGTACTAGGGAAATAACTGTTAATAGGGCGAGGATAATTCGCTTCATAAATTCCGGGAAAAGTCACCGTGCCGTAATAGGTGGACTGAAAAACAGGGTGAAGTCCCCTGCTTGCCCCCGCCATTGTAAGTCTTGGAGGCCTAACCTTTCTTCGGCCGCTGGATCGAGTAGTAAATAATTGCCCTGCTCCGCCTTTTCCCGCAATTGCCCGTCATCCACTGCTATCACCTGGCGATCGCCATAGAAATCCAAACTGGGACGGCTGTAGGCAAAGGAGGTGTAGAGGGTTGTTTTAACTGGGGTGGTGGTTTTAATTAAGCCCCCACTGGTCTGACCGCAAAGGCTTCGTTCACTTCCCAATTCCAGAGTGGGGTAGTCATGAGAAACAGGAGGGTAACGTACAGACCCATCACCAGGGTTTTGGCAAACCGGGGAGAATTACCCAAATATTGCTTAGCACTCCAACCAATTCCCACAAATAACACTAAACCCATCACAATAATTACTGGCTTCCGTTCACTAAAACCGGCGTATAACCCCCCACCAGGGCCACTACGGCGGTTAAAGCCAGGAGATAGCCAATAAGTTTGGGATAACG
Organism: uncultured cyanobacterium; assembly: GCA_963704945.1. Classification (GTDB taxonomy): domain Bacteria; phylum Cyanobacteriota; class Cyanobacteriia; order Cyanobacteriales; family Microcystaceae; genus Synechocystis. The sequence continues at coordinate 1,458 of CAVPII010000025.1, forward strand.
CTTACGGCTTTGTAAATCCGCCAGATAATAGCCCCCCATTAGGGCAAAAAAGGGATAGCAGGGCAACATATACCAAGGCAATTTGGTGCCCATGGCAGAGACAATCGCCAGAAAACCGAAGCCCAGGATAATTACCACCTTGGCCCAATCTTCCCGCCAATGCTTCACCGTCATTACTGCCGAGGGAATAAAGAAGAATAACCAAGGGGCAGTGTATTTGGCCATTTCCAGTAAGTAATACCAGGGAGGCCCCGTATTACCTTCCAATTCCTTGGTTACTCGCTCAAAACTGTGGAACTCAAAATGTATTTGCCAAAAAGTTTCGCCGTACTGGGCAAACTGTAACCCATACCACCAGACCACAGGGGTGAAACCGATCGCAACCCTAACCAAAACTGCCAACGTTGCAGAATCCGCCATTCCCCCAACCAGAGGGCCAAAATCCCCAACAATCCCCCCAGCACCACCACAATTAGCCCTTTAGACAGGGCAATTAACCCTAAACCAATGCCAATGCCCCCCAGCCAGCGGGGATTTTTTCGCCCTTTCAGTAAACAGAATAATGACCAGAGGAGAAAAGTATTAATGACCCCATCTAGCATGGTCAAACGCCCTAACCGAGCGGTGGGTAGAAGGGTTAACAAGATGGTTCCACTCCAGAGAGCGGCCTTGGGAGATGAAAAAATTTCCCGACCCACTAGGTACAGCAACGGCACTGCCAAGGCGGAAATTAGGGCCAAGGGCAAACGGGAACTAAATTCACTAACACCCAGCAGATGGTAGCTAACCATCAATAACCAAGTAATTAGGGGGGGTTTGGATAAAAAAGGCTGTCCCAGGTAGGTGGGAAAACGCCAATCCCCCCGCAAATAGGTATCTTGCCCGGTGGTGGCGTAATAACCTTCGTCAAAATCCCGCAGGGCCACATTATCTAAACCGGCGATCGCCAGCAATAGGGCTGCCCCGGTGAGCAAAAGCAGATTTTTTTGGTCGGGGTCAAGGGAGGAAAATTTCAAACGCAGTTTCAACAACAATGGGTTTGACCATTCTTTATGGGATTCGATCGAGGTTGGAGCAAGGGTGGGATATTTCACAGCACCGTGGCATTTTGACGGGCCTTTTGCACAGTGGAAGCCATCACCCCCACCAGAACTGCCACCGCCTGATCCGGCAGGGCCGCCACCGTTTTAGCGTCAAACCAATTTTCCAATTGATTTAAAATCACCTGGGCCCGTTCCTTCGGGATGGGATTATCCACAATTTGCTTTATCAATACTGTCCACTGACGACGGATCAGATAGGCTTTAATTTGTTCACCGGAAGACGGCAACGTTAACCAGGACAAGTTACCAACGGCGTAACAAAAACGAACGTTTTGATCTAGATCTCCCCCCACAAAAGCTCCGGGGCCAGCAAACTCCGCGTGGTAGGGTTTAACCAAAATTACCCCATTGCGGCGACGGGGATTAATCACCAAGGACTGTTTGGCTTGCAGTTGGCTCAGCAGTTCATCGGGGGAAATCATCAGGGGCTTTGGTGAACGGGGGTCGGACAAACGGCCTCCGCTGATAGTACTTTTTCCCACAATAGCCTACGGGGTTTTTGCCATAGCCAGGCCCGCCAACTCCACTCCGCTTCTTGGTAAATAAACCCCAGGGCTTGATAAAGATTTTGGGCTCCTAGGTTATTTTCCATCACATGGAGGCTAAGGCGGCGACACTGCCATTGATCCGCCATGGATTCACATTTGTGGATTAATTTTTTGGCAATGCCCAAACGACGATGGTGGGGACTAACGGCCAGGTTGGAAATGTAGGCGGTGGTTTTAGGCTTGATAAACCAATGCTTGAGGGAAACTTCAGCGGTACCAATGATTTCCTCTGTTTCCAAATTAATGGCGATTAAACAATGGTAAGCCCCCTGGTCATTCCGCAATCGTAGCCGTAAATCTTCGGTGATGCCCAGTCGTAGAAAGGGATAGCTCCACATCGACCAACTCTGGGGAGGATGGAAACTTTTAAGCAACAGGTTAGCCAAAGGAGGAATGTCTTCTATCTTGGCTGAACGGATGGCGATAGTAGGGGTGGAGGAAGGAGAAACGGACTTGACCATTCAGGCGGGGCAGGGAAATAATACCGTTCACGGATTATACAAAAATTTTTCCGCTAAGTTTGTTCTGGCTAGGTAACCCAAGCAGTTTTAGCATTGACATATTCTAAAATGCCCATGGGTCCCAGTTCTCTGCCAAAGCGGGGTTTCACGGAGGTGTTTGTTGTTTTGGTACAGAAAGTCGCATTTAATCCAGTCCAGATAGGTCTGATCCGTGGGGCAAGAGTAGTGCTTGGGGCGAATAGTTTAACGCACTGCTTCCAGGCGTTTGCGAAGAGACCCCGGAGTAATGGAAGAGCGATAATTTCAAAAAAGAACGTCAGGGTGATGATGAAATTTACACCAAATCCCGTGGGGGACTAAACCCTTAAACTAAGCTTTTTGATAAACTTTCTGAATGTCTTTGATGGTAAACAGAGCCTGAAAATTCAGCCCTTGGCTTGTGTAAAATTCCCGCCCTCCCTGTTCCCGGTCCACCAGGGAAATCACTGTGTCCACTACATAGCCGGCATCCCGTAGCCTTTCTACCGCCGCCATCGCCGACTTCCCGGTGGTAACCACATCCTCCAACACCACTACCTTTGCGCCGGGGTTTAAACTTGGCCCTTCAATGTAAGCTTTGGTGCCATGGCCCTTAGCTTCTTTGCGAATAATCAGAGCCGCCACTGGTTTTTCTTCGTAGGCGGACACCGTACTAACCGCACTGACAATGGGATCTGCCCCCAAAGTTAGTCCCGCCACGGCTTCCACATGGTCAGGCAACTCCGCCAAAAGTAATCGCCCGATCGCCAGGGCCCCTTCTGCCCGGAGAGTCACCAATTTACCGTTGATGTAGTAGGGACTAGGTTGACCGGAGGAAAGGACAAAATCCCCTTCCTGGTAGGCATACTGGGCTAGCAGACGCAGTAGATAGGGGCGTACCTCTCCCAATGGGGCAGTCTTCAACGTAGCCAGGGTCAAATCGGTCATGGAAAGAATTTTTTAATCTTGGGATAGGGATCTGTGTCTAATTGTATGGCACCCAAGAGGGGCTCAATGCCGATAAGCTGGAAGTAGTCGCATTCAGCAATAATCCCTGGGTATGCAGGGAAGGTGGGGATCATGGGGCATTATCAAGCAGGATACTCTTTCTTTCCCTTGGCGATCGCCGTTAACTTAGTTCACCACCGCCCAGTCCCAAGTCCCCAATCCCCCTTACCCTGGCAATGGTCTTATACCTTCACCGATGGTAGCCAACTGCGGGGGACATTCCAGGGCACAGTTGGGGAAAAGATTGAGCCAGGCAATGCCATTCCCACTTTTGAAATCCAAGGAGTAGGACTGACGGAGTATCTCACAGCCAACGGTAAAACCCCTCTCCTAGCATGGCAACCAGAGCAATTTGATTGTTTTGAGATGGGGGATAATCTACTGCTGATGGCTTCCAGTGATAACTACCTTGGCAATAGTATTTGTTTGGTTAATTGTCCCCAGCGGCAATGGGCCCAGATCACCCACTGGGGTAGTCGTTTGGTGGCGGAACCCTTAGTTTTGGAAAGGCTTTCCCTCCACTGCCTGACAAAGGATATAACCCCCAGCACCTGGTCTGTGGATTGGAAATTTTCCCCCTTTTTACCACCATTTTTCCATTGGCGTTTCCGCTCCTGGCCACCAACGGGGCGCGGCGAATACAGCTCTCCCCGTAATTTACAGCCCACGCTCTCTGTAACTAAATGAACAACCCACGCTCATTACTTTGGTAGTTGATTTGGGAACCCCCCATTCTGTTGCTTGTAATCCGTGCCGGGATAATGCCAGTGAATCCGGCTCTTCTTTACAATCATTTACAATGGAGAAAATTTAGCTCCTGGGTAAAGATTCGCAATGAAACTAACTTGGTACGACAGCAATTCTTGGTTAATCGAGATGGGCGGGCAACGGATTTTACTCGATCCCTGGTTAGTGGGAGATTTGACCTTTGGTGATACCCCCTGGCTGTTTCGGGGTTTTCGTGACCAGGCTCTAGAAATTCCAGAGAACATTGACCTGGTTTTGTTATCCCAAGGTTTAGAAGACCATGCCCATCCCCCCACATTGAAGGAGCTAAACAAAGAATGGCCAGTGGCGGGATCAAATAAAGCAACCACTGTGGCGAAAGATTTGGGCTACCAGGAAGTTAACACCTTAGAACATGGTCAAAAATTTGTTTTAAATAATCAGGTAGAAATTCTCGCCCTCCCCGGTTCCCCCATTGGGCCGACCCTAGTGGAAAATGCCTATGTGTTAACGGATTTACAAACCGGTGCCAAACTCTATTACGAACCCCACGGTTTCCACAGTACCCAACTCCAGGGTTTAAGTCCCATTGATGTGGTGCTTACCCCCATTATCGGCATCAATATCCTCGGATTCCTGCCTGTCCTCAACGGACAAAAAACAACCCTCGAACTTTGTCACACTGTTCATCCCCAGGCGATCGTCCCCACGTCCGGGGCCGCCCAACTCCAATATTCCGGCCTATTGACCAAACTTTTACGCCTAGAAGGGAGTCTGGATCAGTTTCGACAGTTGTTAAAAAATGCTGATATCAGCGCCACCGTCATGGAACCCCAGGTGGGTATCCCCCTAGAAATCCCCCTAACCATCCCCCAATCCGTGGCAACCTAGGGGAATTAACTCCGCCCAGGGGAAAACGGCAAAAAAGTGTATAAAGTAGGTTTAACCTGAATAGAAATTAATTTTCCCTTAAAAACAAACCACCATAGCCGAATGACCCATACCATAAACGCCGACCAAGTCCACCAGATTGTCCATAACCTTCACCACGATCCCTTTGAAGTGTTGGGCTGTCATCCCCTAGAGGATCACGGCAAGGTGAAACAATGGGTCATTCGTGCCTATCTACCCACGGCCGAAGCGGTGACAGTACTACTACCTACCGATCGCCAGGAAGTGGTGATGACCACCGCCCACCATCCCAACTTTTTTGAGTGTGTACTGGATCTCGAAGAACCAAAAAATTACCAATTACGCATCACCGAAAATGGTCACCAACGGGTAATTTACGACCCCTATGGTTTTAAAACCCCTAAGTTAACTGACTTTGATCTCCATGTTTTCGGGGAAGGTAACCACCACCGTATTTATGAAAAACTTGGCGCCCACCTAATGACCGTGGATGGGGTAAAGGGGGTTTATTTTGCTGTTTGGGCCCCCAATGCCCGCAACGTTTCCATCCTGGGGGACTTCAACAGTTGGGACGGTAGACTACACCAAATGCGGAAGCGCAGCAACATGGTCTGGGAACTGTTTATCCCCGAATTGAGCACTGGCACCGCCTATAAGTATGAAATTAAAAACTGGGATGGCCACATTTACGAAAAGACTGACCCCTATGGTTTTTACCAGGAAGTCCGCCCCAAAACCGCTTCCATCGTTGCGGATCTAGACAATTATCAATGGCATGACGAAGAGTGGCTAGAAGAACGGCGCACCAGCGATCCCCTCAGTAAACCAGTGTCTGTTTATGAACTGCATTTGGGTTCTTGGTTACACACCGCTTACAACGAACCAGTGAAAACCCTCCATGGGGAAGGGGTTCCCGTGGAAGTTTCAGAATGGAATACAGAGGCCCGTTTTCTCACCTATTACGAATTGGTGGATAAACTCATTCCCTACATCAAGGAATTGGGCTATACCCACATTGAGTTACTGCCGATCGCCGAACATCCTTTTGATGGCTCCTGGGGTTATCAGGTCACGGGGTACTATGCCCCCACATCCCGTTTTGGTAGTCCCGAAGATTTCATGTATTTTGTCGATCAATGTCACCTTAATGGCATTGGGGTGATTATCGACTGGGTTCCGGGGCATTTTCCCAAGGATGGCCACGGCCTGGCCTTTTTTGACGGTACCCACCTCTATGAACACGGCGATCCCCGTAAAGGTGAACACAAAGAATGGGGCACATTAATTTTCAACTATGGCCGTAACGAAGTCCGTAACTTCTTAGTGGCCAATGCCCTGTTTTGGTTTGATAAGTACCACATTGACGGCATGCGGGTGGATGCGGTGGCCTCCATGCTGTACCTGGATTACTGCCGGGAAAATGGAGAATGGGTGGCCAATGAGTATGGTGGTCGGGAAAATTTGGAAGCGGCGGACTTTCTGCGCCAGGTAAACAGCGTTGTTTATAGCTACTTCCCCGGTATCCTCTCCATTGCGGAGGAATCTACTTCCTGGCCCATGGTGTCCTGGCCCACCTATGTGGGGGGATTAGGCTTCAACCTCAAATGGAATATGGGTTGGATGCACGACATGCTCGACTATTTCAGCATGGACCCCTGGTTCCGCCAGTTCCACCAAAACAGTATTACTTTTAGTATGTGGTACAACCACAGCGAGAACTATATGCTGGCCCTTTCCCATGATGAAGTGGTCCATGGTAAGAGCAATATGCTGGGCAAAATGCCCGGAGATGAATGGCAGAAATACGCCAACGTGCGGGCCCTGTTTACCTATATGTTCACCCACCCCGGCAAGAAAACCATGTTTATGAGCATGGAATTTGGCCAATGGAGCGAGTGGAATGTTTGGGGGGATCTGGAATGGCATTTGCTTAATTTCCCCCCCCATCAGCAACTAAAACAATTCTTTACGGAATTGAATCATTTGTATAAAAATGAACCGGCTTTATACAGCAATGATTTTGAAGAAGCAGGTTTCCAATGGATTGATTGCAGTGATAACCGCCATAGCGTAGTTTCCTTCATCCGTCGAGCTAAAGATGGTAAGGAATTTGTGGTGACTATTTGTAACTTCACTCCCCAACCCCATAGCCATTACCGAGTTGGTGTTCCCGAAGCCGGTTTCTACACGGAGCTATTTAACAGTGACGCCCGTCAGTATGGGGGCAGTAATATGGGCAATTTAGGGGGTAAATGGACGGAGGAATGGTCTTTCCACGAGCAACCCTATTCTTTGGATTTATGCTTACCGCCCCTGTCCGTATTGGTGTTGAAGTTAAACCATAATGCGAAAGGTACCCTCGAAGCGGCCACCGGCGATACAAATACCACTGATATCGCTTAGTTGTAATTGGTAGCTCAGTATGGCCCCCACTCGCCCCTATCAATCCCTGCTTTTGCGTCTCCTCCATGGAGCCATGGCCCTGTTGACCCTGTTGGCGATCGCCAGTGGATTTTGGGTGTACAACACCTATGACCAGCGTTGGGGGTCTTTGCCGTTGCCGGAGTCCTATTACAGTTTGGACGTCCATGGCACTGGGGCTTTGACCCTATTCCTGCTCATGTTTCCTTTTGCCATCTACAGTTTCCACCTTGGCGATCGTCGTTTGTGGTCCGATCAAAGTTGGGGGCAGTTACAACAACTGGGCAGCCCAGGCTTTTGGGTGGCCCTGCAAAGATTGGCCAACACCTTGATGCTTCTAGCTTTAACAGCGGCGGTGATCACCGGGCGAATGATGCAGGAAAACTGGCTACCCCAGAAGGAACTGAACCATCTACCCTACCTTTTCCACCTACTGGCCTGGCTGGTGGTAATTCTTTGCCTAGGCTTTCATCTTCTGTTCAGCGCCAAAGTGGGAGGATTACCTCTCCTGCAATCCATGGTGATGTGGGGGCGCAGGGCTAAGGATAATCCCCGGCAATGGCTCCAGAATTTTCGTTTCAAGCTACCTTCCCAGAGCTTGCAATGGTTGGAATGGCTCACATTAGCGGGATTGCTGTTTGCATTGATTGTTCCCCTTTTCAGTTGATAAATAAAAGCTCCGGCAATACTAGGAGACTTTTCATCTAGTTTTCCCCACATTGGAGTTTTTTTAAAACCCACTCTTAGCATCACTACATATCCTTACCGGAAAGCGTAATCCGCTCAGGATACTGAGGATGTGGTCATTTCTTGTGGCTACCTTTCTCCGAAAATTCCTTAAACCCAGCTCAAGAGTTTTTTCGCCATCGAAACCAAGAGGGAAGATTGAGCATTACTTCCCTCAGATTAACCAAGTTACTGAAATTCGAGCTAGACCGAGGTTAACGTCTTTTCCTCCGCCAAACCGGCATCCCCATTCGCCTCTGGGGAATCCGCTTCCGAGGGGGGCACCGCCTGCCAGAACTTACCTAGATAATCCGACCAGTTAGCCAAAATTCGTTTGGCCTTGGGACTACCGGTTTGTGCACCGTGGGCCGTGATCATCGCTTTTAACTGTTCCTCCCCTTTAGGAGCAGTGACCCGTTGCAGTTTGATAATCTCCGGGTTGATTTTTTCTGGCAAACTATTATCTTCATCAAGGAAGTAAGCTAAACCGCCGGTCATGCCAGCGCCCACATTGCGACCCACTGGGCCCAGGACGACAATCACGCCGCCGGTCATGTATTCGCAACAGTGATCGCCAGCCCCTTCAATTACCGCTTTGCCCATGGAGTTACGCACCGCAAACCGTTCCCCTGCCCGGCCATTGGCATAAAGACTGCCGCCCGTTGCACCGTAAAGACAGGTATTGCCAAGAATGACGTTATCTTCAGGGGCGTAGGTCGCACTAACTGGGGGAACAATGACAATTTCGCCGCCGTTCATACCTTTGCCGACATAATCATTGGCTTCCCCTTGCAGATGGAGGGTCATGCCGTTGAGGTTAAAGGCTCCAAAGCTCTGGCCGGCGGCCCCTTGAAAATTCAGGGTAATGCTCCCTTCAAAACCGGTGTTGCCATATTTTTTGGCGATCGCCCCAGCCAAACGAGTTCCCACGGTGCGGTCTGTATTAACTAGGTGATAGGTTTTCGTAACGGTGGTTTGATGGTTAAGGGCCTCTTGAATATCAGAATCTGCCAAGATTTCATCGTCTAAAACAGGGCCATTACTATGGACAGGTTCGTGGTTTAACCAGTCCCGGTGTTGTTGGGTATTGGGCAGGTTCAACAAACAATCTAAGGTTAAGGTTTTGGGTTTTGCTTAACTGCACATCGGAACGTACTTTGAGCAAATCGGTGCGACCAATAACATCGTTTAAATTGCGATAGCCAAGGTGGGCCAAAATAGAGCGCACTTCTTCAGCAATGAAGTAGAAGAAATTAACTACCTGACCGGGAACTCCCTTAAACCGTTGCCGTAACCGTTCCTGTTGGGTAGCAACCCCCACGGGACAATTATTGGTGTGGCAAACCCGGGCCATAATGCAACCTTCGGCGATCATGGCAATGGAACCGAAGCCGTACTCTTCTGCCCCCATCAGGGCGGCCATAATGACGTCCCAACCAGTTTTCAAGCCACCGTCGGCCCGCAGTAGCACCCGATCCCGCAGTTGATTTTCCATCAGTACCCTGTGTACTTCCGTTACCCCCAATTCCCAGGGAGAACCGGCGTGTTTAATGGAACTCAAGGGTGACGCCCCTGTACCGCCGTCATGGCCAGAGATTTGGATAATGTCAGCGTTGGCTTTAGCAACCCCGGCGGCGATCGTACCAATGCCAATTTCCGCCACTAGTTTCACCGATACCTGGGCTTCAGGGTTAATTTGATGGAGGTCATAAATTAATTGGGCCAAGTCTTCGATGGAATAAATATCGTGGTGGGGCGGGGGAGAAATGAGGGTAACGCCGGGTTTGGAACGACGCAACATGGCAATGTAGGAACTAACTTTTTTGCCAGGTAATTGTCCCCCTTCGCCGGGTTTTGCCCCCTGGGCCATTTTGATTTCTAATTGTTTGCCACTCATTAAATATTCCGGGGTGACCCCAAAACGACCGGAGGCAATTTGTTTGATGGCGGAGTTGGCCGTATCGCCGTTTTTCAATCCCTGTAAATGGGGCAAAGTGGGAGAATTTCCTTCACCATCTACATCGTCTAAAGTCAGGTAACGTACTACATCTTCCCCCCCCTCACCGGAGTTGGATTTAGCCCCCAACCGATTCATGGCGATCGCCAGGGTTTCATGGGCTTCCCGGGACAAAGCACCGAGGGACATACCTCCAGTACAAAATCGTTTGACAATACTTTCCACCGATTCCACTTCTTCGATGGGAATGGCGGACTGGTCAGTGTTGAGATCAAGTAAATCCCGCAGAGCCGTTACGGGACGATCTTTAAGATATTTACGGTACAGTTCGTAATGATCATAGGCTTCCGCATTTTTGCCATTGCCCCCCACCTCGTAGGCCGCCACGGCTTTGTGCAACGCCTTGGACATTTCGGGGGAATTCATGTGATATTCTCCACCGGGACGGTAGTTGACAAAGCCAAAGTTTTCCAGCTTTTTGGCCATTTCAGGAAACGCAATGCCATGGAAAACCATCACTTCCCGGGCCACATCCGCCATGGTCAAACCCCCCACCCGACTGGTGGTACCGGCGAAGCCATATTCCACTAACTCCGCCCCCAAACCGATCGCCTCAAAAATTTGGGCACCGTGGTAGGAAGCAAGGAGGGAAATGCCCATTTTGGAAAGAATTTTAAATAAACCCGCTTCCACGGATTGACGATAATTTTTCAGGGCGGTGGGTAAATCAATCCGATCCAAGCGCCCGTTATCCATCAATTTTTGGGTCTTTTCATCTAACCACCACTGCCGTACTGATTCTAAAGATAGGTAGGGACAAATGGCGGAGGCACCATAGCCCACTAAACAAGCAAAATGATGGGTGCTCCAACATTGGGCCGTGTCCACAACCAGGGACGCCTTTAACCTTAGCCCCGCCCGAATTAAATGGTGGTGTACTGCCCCCACCGCTAGTAATGGGGGAATAAAACTTTGATTAGCAGTTAGGCATTGGCCATCGGGGCGATCCGTCAGGATTAGAATCTTTGCCCCTTCCTCCACTGCGGCGATCGCCGTTTTAACCAAATTATCTAGGGCATTTTCTAAACTGTTAACGCCGTCTAAATCGTAAAGGGTAGAAAGATCCGCAGTCTTTAACAGCCCTGTTTTAATCGCTTCCAACTCCAACTCATTCACCAACGGCGATCGGAGTTTAATCATGCGGGCGGACTCGGCCTTGGGTTCTAAAAGATTGCCCCGTTCCCCTAAAAACATGGCCAGGGACATGACCAAATTTTCCCGCAGGGGATCAATGGGGGGATTCGTAACCTGGGCAAAACGCTGTTTGAAATAGTCGTACAGTAGTCGGGGTTTGTTGGATAGTACGGCCAGAGGGGTATCATCCCCCATGCAAAAAGTTGGTTCTTTGCCTTGGTTGGCCATGGGCACAATCACCATTTCCACATCTTCGGCGGTGTAGCCAAAAGCCGCCTGTTGTTGTAGTACGGCTTGGGCATTATCAAATAAAGGTTTGTCCGAAAAATTGTCGAATGCGACGGTTTGGCGGTTAGCCTTTACCCACTCACCGTAGGGCTGTTTTTGGGCAACTTGCTGTTTAATTTCGTAATTTTTAAGAATTTGCTTATTTTCTAAGTCCACCGCAATCATTTGCCCCGGAGCCAGACGACCTTTTTCCACAATGTCAGCTTCCGGTAAATCCACTACCCCCGCTTCGGAACCCACCACAATGTAGTTATCTTTGGTAATGCAATAACGGGCGGGCCGTAAGCCATTGCGATCTAACCCTGCACCAACGGTTTTACCATCACTAAATACTAATAAGGCCGGGCCATCCCAAGGTTCCTGTAAACCACTGTAGTAATCATGAAAATCACTAATTTCAGGATAATCTTTGAGGGCTGGCTGGTTTTTATAGGCTTCCGGAACCAGAATCATCGCCGCTTCCAAGGGACTGCGACCGGTGCGAACCAATAACTCCAGGGCACTGTCGAGGTTATAGGAATCACTGTTAGCTTGGTTAACAATGGGGGTTAAGGCTTCTAGCTCCGTCGTTGTCCAACCCGATACTTCTAACTCTTTTTCCCGGGCCGCCATCCAATTAATGTTACCTAGGAGAGTGTTGATTTCTCCGTTGTGCCCCAATAGCCGCATGGGTTGGGCGAGGGGCCATTTAGGCATAGTATTGGTGCTAAAACGGCGGTGATAAACGGCAAAATTGCTAGTGTATTCAGGATTTTTTAAATCTAAATAAAATTCCCCTAAAATGACACTGCGAACCATGCCTTTATAGACAATGGTGCGACAGGAAAAAGAACAAACATAGAAATCTTCGGCTAATTTTTTACCAATAAGTGACCGGGCAATATACAACCTTCGATCCAATTCATCTCCAGCACAACCCTCCGGGCAAGTAACTAAGATTTGTTCAATGTGGGGCTGATTGTTACGGGCCTGGATTCCCAACACATCGGGATTAACGGGGACTTCTCGCCACCCCAACACGGTCAACTTCTCTAATCGTACTACTTCTTCTACATAGGCCCGGGCTACTTCCCTGGCGGAAGGTTCCTGGGGCAAAAACACCATCCCCACCCCCAGGCGATCGCCGTCGGGCATGGGTAGATTACGGGTTGTAAACCAACGGGAAAGTAACTGTCGGGGAATGGCCGTCATCACCCCGGCCCCGTCCCCCGAATCATTATCTGCACTACAACCGCCCCGATGCTCCATACAGCCCAACGCTTTTAGGGCTTGCTCCACTAGTTTATGTTGGGGTTCCCCCTGGATATCGGCAATAAAACCGACCCCACAGGCATCACGCTCTTCGACGAGCCACGGTTGACCCCAAAAAGGAGAGGAAGTAACAGAGGAGTTATGCATAGGAACTGATGGCAGAAAAGATCGTTGAAAAGCACGCCAAACAACTGTTAGGGCTGTTACCCTAGCCGAAATGTCACCCCAGGAATGGTTCACCACTGGCGGTCGGTGAGACATTAATTAGGGGCGATCGAAAAAGCAGGACCGGCGTCAACTTGTTTGTAACTATTGCTTATATTATTACGAAAAGCTTAAGTGATTTCAATTGGGAAGCAATTCGGGTTCGTTAATGTCCCCTTACGTAGCTCAATTGAGGACTAAATCAAGACTAGATGGCCGTCTTCCCGGAAATAGGCTATGGACTTGACTTTGGCAAGCTCAGTGGGGCAAGACTACGCTCAGCCTACTATTAAATAGAGCCATAATCCTCCGGCAAAATAAACAAAAAAAGCAACCGCCCAAGAACAGTTTTGTTTTGAATGCGGTTGCTGGAATAGGAACGAGCTTAGTTGTCGTTAATCTAACAGCCTTCAGGGCCACAGAAAGTGTGCCCGTAAAGCACTTCTGCACTGCAAATGTAGACGATGCCGGCGTAATCATTGAAATACTTGACGGCAATCCGATCAGAAATTTCTTCAGCCATTTCCCGGGTTTCAGTCAATATTTCGAACTTGATATTGCCCTCAACATCGGAAGTGTTAGGTTGACCCGAAGAGCGCACGTTACGACTACCTTTGCCACCAGTATTCATTACTGTGTATCCTTTAGCGCCGGATTCGTCAATGATTTTGGCAATTTTTTTGAGCAGAATCTTTTCCGTGACGATGACGAGTTTATTCGCTGGTTTAGCCATTTTGTTTATCTCCTAGAAGTATGTAAGTTAATCTTTTTGGTCTGTTAGGTCAAGGGATTACTGACAGACCACAACCTGTTGGGGATTAACCTGCACCAAGGGTCTGGGCAAGCCCGATGAAAAGTGGTATACACACGCCGATGGCAATGGGGGTACCGACAGCGGTGGAGGAACCGATATAGGAAGAGGGATTGGCAGACGGGATACCAGCTCGCAAGGTGGGGGGCCCGGAGATATCAGAACTAGAAGCGGCGATGACTGCTAAAACTACCACACCGCCCAGGCTGAATCCCGTAGCGTAGTGGGCAATCATACCAAGACCAAAGGCAATAAACCCGTGCACTATTGGGGCTATCAAGCTATAGACCACATACCATTGAGCTACTTTACGTAGTTCGCCAATTCTAGACCAAGCCTCCATCCCCATAATGAGCATCAAGATAGAAAGTAGGCCTCGGAAAAGAGGATCATAGAAGCCTTCATAGACACTTTCCGGCTTGGTAAATATGCCAAGGGCAAGGCCCAATAACATGGCTGATAGGGCGGGGCCTTGTAGACTTTCTTCGATGATCGGCCAGATCTTGACCCGACTATCTTCCGGTTCCTGCTGGCTGAGATACTCCTGGCGGGTGCGGGGATAATCCGGCTGATCGGTATAATCCCCTGCGGCAACGGGCTGTTTGCTGAAAGACTCCTCGATGCTGGCGGCGGCGGCCTTGCGCTTTTTCTTATTGAGATAAATATTTGCCACCACGATCGCCGTTACCAGGGCAGGAATATCCATAAAAGGATAGAGGGCACCGGCCAAGCTTCGTAGGAAATTTTTGATTCTTCCAACGTAGTTAGGGCGGCGGCCATGGTAGAACCACTGACTGCTCCAAACAAACCACCGGTGGCAAGGGCATCCACGGTTTTGACGTTGGGCATTTTAGCCAGGGTAAAACGGGCGATAAATACAATAAGAACTCCTAATACCACAGAGAATGCCATGGGTAGGAGCATTTCTGTCAGGTTGGAGTTGCGGATCGCCATGCCCCCGGTCAGGCCAATCTTAGTGAGCAACATAAAGACGATGATCGTAGAAATCGCCTCTGGAATTACCAATTGGGTACCAAGGGCAGCAATAACCATCCCCCCAATTAAAAAGGCTAGGGTTGGGGACTGCAACTGCCCCACGAAGTCCGTCAAGAAATTGGACAAAAAATCCATGAATCAATACCTCCCTAACACATCTTTTAACGATAAATAATTACTGTGATAAATGAGCTTTAAAAAATCAAAATAAGGTTCTTAAACACTATTTTATTAATAAGTAAGAAAGAACTTTTTGGCGGGATGCCCAGAAACGCTTAATCTCCGAACGAAGATAAAACGAGCCACTGTCCCGCATCATCTCCATAACCCTTACCCTATCTAGATATAAAACTCAATTGAATTAAGTCTATCCCATACCGTGCAGATTTTTTTGTCCTTGGCCATGGATTGGGAACACAATATTAAATTTAAAGCATAAGTTTTTCTTTTATTTGGCTTCCCATGGCATATTTTCTTTTAATCTAAATTGTGAGCATAAAACTGAGCCTGTTGACGACTGAGGGCTTACTGCATAGGCCATTGCATCCGTGTCCCCTAACTAATCAACCGACATTTCGGAGGGGGGTACTGCTGGCTCATAGGTCGTGGGCGGACTGTGACTGGCCAGGTTAAACCAGCCAATGGCAACTAGGATGCCAAACCCACAACCGAATAAAAAAGTCCAAGCGTGGGACGACTCCAGGACACAAAGCAGACGGCGATCGCCGCTATATACCTGCACTAGCCAGCCCTTGCCAGCATTGTTGAATGTGGTCTGCAGTTTATTTGAATCAAATTTGTTCATAGTGTCTGCTCCCTGCTGATCAAATGGGTGGAATGGTACGTTTATTTGTCCGCCGTCAAGGAAAATCCTTCAGAATTTGTCCGGGAATGGAGGGGGTCTCAATTTGGACTACCCAAGCCTGACATTGATGTTCAGAAAAGATATAAATCTATGGTTTTAGCGTAAACAATTTTATTAAGTATATGCTGGGATTTGTTGCCACTGCCATGATCTCCGAAGGTTCATAGGCATAATTATCTGAACCGATTGATAAGTTGAACTTTATAGAAGCTGTTAAGAGGTAGCTTCCATGACCCAGCAAGCCAACCAGCTCGTCGTCGTCACCAAAAAATTGTTATCGCCCCAAGCCAGAGGAGAAAGACCGGGAAACTGGGGAAGTCCAGACACTCCTTTTTTTTGCCCATCCATCCCACTGCTATAAATACGAACCAGAACAGAAAAATATGGAAGGGGCACTGGGAACATCAAAAATTCCGACTAAAAAAGAAAAAGCCACTCTGTAAACCCCCAATCACCAACCCCAAAATTCCCCCTAGGTTGACAATGGCCTGAAGCTCACTCTGGACAATGGCTTGCACTGCGATTTCCAAATCCGCCGCTGAAGTTTCCGTAATACGATTAATAATTACCTGATCGATGGCTAAAATGGGGATAATTTGTTTGACTATTTTCTCCAAGTCCGCTTCTAAATATCGCTCTAAAATCAATGCTAATTCTTCACTAACTAAGCCCAAGGAACCAGTGACGGCGGTGGAGGATTGCAAACGGTTAACAATAATAATGGCCACATTATCCCACTCCACTGATTGGCCAAAATCCTTTAAAAATGGTTCTCCCCGCTCTCGAATATAAGTCCGTACCACCTCTCCCGTTGTACGGCGTAACTGTCTCACCGTGGAAACCGGTAAATTTTGTAAGGACAATTCCTGTAACCAATCCTTGAGCCGATTTCTCACCTCCAAAGATAGTAAAAGCTCCTTGAGGCGAAGATTGGCAGTCTCTTTCTCCTCTAGGCAAAAAGCCCTCAGCCGAGTCAGGGAATTACGTACCCCAAACAAATTAGCCACCACCCAATAGGTACCACTGGTTTTTTCTCGAAAACCTTCATCAATAACTTGAATATTCCTATCACTCAAAAAGTCGATGAGGGCTAAACGAATGGCGTCCGGCGGTAGGACTGTGCCCAGTAACCAGTCCGCAAATTGGCGGGATTGCAATTCCGATAGGCGAAACTCCAGCAGAATTTGGTCAAAAATTTTATTAATTTGATCAGATAAAAAGTTATCTTGCCGGGCCAATGCCTTGAGCAAACGGGGAAGGGATTCACTAAAAAGATCCCGTAAAATGTTGGCCAATATTTGGGCCGTTTTTTGTTCTTTATCTTCCCTAATTTGTTTTAGAGCTAGTTGTAGTAACCATCCCAAAGCCCCTTCCACCCGTTCCCGCTGGAGTAACTTACGGGCTAACCGTTGCAGTTCCTCCGGGGTGAGGAGGGATCCCATAATGGTGTCGGAAACTTTTTTGGCTAAACGTTCCTGGTTGCGGGGGATCAGCCCTGGGGTAAAGGGTAATTGATAGGGCCCCAGCAGAATGGGTTTATAGGGCCGAAAGAGCATTTTTATAGCTAAGTCATTGGTGAAGTAGCCAATTACCCCTCCGGCAATGGGAGGCAAAGCCAAGGTTAAAAGTAAGGAGTAGTCAATCATCATGGAGGGCAAATCAACCTACCCGATAGTATCGCATCTAGATATCACCCTTTTTTTTCGCCAAAGCATTTCGGACAAAGTGAATCATTCTAATGTCATTTTCCTGGATATGGTGCTTTAACCAATCGGACAGGAAACTAGAGACATCAAAAAACACAGCTAAAGTGCTTTCTGAATGTTGCAGACGAAATTGTAAATCCATAACCTGTCTGGTTAGCTTTTCATGGATGGTGCGATGTTCCAGAAAATGGGGGTAGTCTAAACTCCGCATTAATTCTTCTTCGGTGCGGAAATGAAATTCAGTGTATTCCAATAAGTCCGCCAGTAATAAAATTAGGTCTTCCCTACTAACATGACGTTGCAAGGATTCGTCCAAGGAGTTAATTAACCCAAACAAATGTCTGTGCTGTAAGTCCACCAGTTCAAAGCCACAGGCTAAATCTTCTGACCAAACGGCGATATCCATGGGCCTACCCTCCAGGTTCCCTCCTTCTATTTTAGCTAGGATTGGAGATGGAAAATATTAACCCACCAATAAATTTTCTTCTGGATATTTAATCAAACTAGGTTTGGGATCCCCCACGATCGCCGCCATTAAAATAGTGATGCCCACCCGACCAATAAACATGGTCACAATTAAAACCAGTTGGGAAGGGGGAGTTAGATTGGGGGTTATGCCCAAGGATAGGCCCACGGTGCCAAAGGCTGATACCGCTTCAAAAGCCAGGGCCACCGTTTCCTGTTTCGACTCCAGAAAAATTAAGAGGCTTAAACTAGAAATTACGGTCAGCACAGAACCAAAGACCACGGCGATCGCCTTGAGGATCAACTGGGGGGGGATACAGCGTTCATCCACAATGACCCTTTCCTGGCCCCGGAGGGCAGAACGGGTACAGTTGACCAAAATAGCAAAAGTAGTGGTTTTGATCCCTCCTCCAGTCCCACTGGGGCTGGCCCCAATGAACATCAACAACATTACTAAAACCAGGGTGGTGGGAGTGAAGGCATTGAAGTCAATGGTATTGAAGCCCGCTGTCCGGGTGGTTACGGATTGAAACCAGGCCACCAAAAAACGGTCTTTGATGGAAAATTCGGCGAGGGCATTGGTGGAATGGGCTTCCAAAGCTAGGATGCCTAAAAATCCCAACAGCAATAAAAAAATTGTTACCCGCACCACCACTTTTAGATTGAGGGAAAAAGCAAAACGTCGTTGGGGATATTTTAATTTTCTCATTAACCAAAAATACAATTCAATAATTACCTGATAACCAATGCCCCCAAAAATTATTAAAGCTGTGATGGTTAAGTTAAGGGGAATGGAGGTTTGATAACTGATTAAATTGTCGGCAAATAGGCTAAAGCCGGCATTATTAAAGGCACTGACACTGTGGAAAATGGCGTACCAAAGGGAGCGGTCGGGGGGATAATCTTGAACAAAAACCCCAAATAAAATAATTGCTCCACTGACTTCAAACAGGAGGGTGGTGGCAATGACGGATTTAATCAGATTATTACTACCCTGGACAAAGGGGCGATCAAAAGATTCTTGGATGGCAAATCTTTGTTGTAGGTCGAATTTGCGCCCAATTAAAATCATTAAAAAAGTAGTCAGGGTCATATAGCCCAAGCCCCCCAACTGGGCTAACAATAACACCGTCAACTCTCCCCAAAAGGAAAAGTATTTACTCACGTCCACCACACTCAACCCCGTGACACACACTGCCGAAGTGGATGTAAACAGCGCCACCAACAAGCTTCCCCAATGGCCATCCGTGGTGGCAAAGGGCATCGTTAATAACAAAGTTCCTATGGCGATCGCCGAAAGAAAACCGAGACAGATAGTACGGGAAATGGTCATTCCAGTAGATAAGAATAGGTATTAAGGTTCACCGACTTGGGCTGGTGGGCCACTAGGTTTTCATAAAGTTTTTCCAACTGCACCATATTTTCCGCAAAAGTGTAGCGTTCCAACACCCTTTCCCGAGCTTTACGCCCCAACAGTTCCGTAATTTCTGGATGATCCCGCAACAGAGGTAAAAGAATTTTTAGCTGGGCCGTCACTCCTTGGGTTTTGAGGACAATGCCCGCCCCCTGCTCCAATACTTCACCGTCGGCCCCTGCATCCGTCGCAACACAGGCGGTGCCACAGGCCATGGCTTCCAGCAAAGATAGGGACAATCCTTCCACCAGGGAAGGCAAGATAAAGACATCGGCTGACCGCAGTAGCTGGATGCGGGTCAACTCATCGGCGATGAAGCCCAACCAATAAACCCCCATCTCCGGGCCATAGTGGGTTTGTAAGGTAGATTTTAAAATGCCATCCCCCACCATTAAGAGCTTACAGTGGGGGCCCATATCGGAAAATTTCCAGCTTTTGAGCAGGGATTCCACATTCTTTTCCGGGGCAATGCGCCCTAGGTAAATAAATAAACGCTGGGCCTGGTACTGTTTCTTAATCTCATTTTCCCCCGGACAATAACGGTCCACCGCCACCCCGTTGGGAATAATGGCTAACCGTTGGCGGGGTACCCCCAGCTTTAACAACAGATTCCTCTGCAGACGGGAAAAAACGATGACTTTGTCGTATTGGGCCAGGGAGGGAGCATAGAGTTGGTAGGTCAAAAACTGGGTACTAGAGGAAAAGTTCCGCAGTTTACTGTCAAAGGGGGGATGGAAGGTGGCAATGAGGGGAATACCCAATTCTTCGCAAATTTCCGGCAAGCGAAAATCCAGTGGAGAAAGGGTCAAGGAAGCATGGACTATGTCCGGCTTTAACTTCGCCAAGGCATCGGCCAACACCCGACTGGAACGGGGGCTGGGAATGGTGTAAATGGTGGACTTAAAGAGAAACGGTAGGGCGACTTCAGCGCAACCGCTCCCCTCGGAGCCTTCCCCATCCTCCTGGGCAAAATGAAAAAAGCTCACCTGATGGCCCCGGTCTAGTAATGCGTTGGTGACTTCCCGACCGTAGGTTACATTGCCGCAAAAGGGCGTTCTTTTTCCTAACCAAGCAATATGCATTCAAGTGACCAGACCGTTAAAGGAGCCGTATTTCAATAAAGTTTCAATAAAACCTTAGAAGAATATACAATCGTCCATCCTCAAATTTCTTTCGCTAATCATAGGCGATCTTGCCGTCACTGGCGAAGGTAGCTCCATCAGCAATGATTCGTTTCCCGGTGGCCCTATCTAGGCCTCGGCGGATTGGAGGGGATTGAAGCTGGTATCGAGTGGATAATGGCCGGCCCGACAAGATTATAAATTGTGGTTATTGTAGTCGCTGACTTGACGTTGAAGGGGGTTTGCCTGTCTAATCGATCTAGTGGTTATACCAGCTTTGGCTTGGTCAATCAATCTTCACTTTTTCGCAAACATCATGACGGTTAAAGTTCTCATCCCGACTCCGCTACAAAAATTTACCAGTGGTAAAGCCACCATTGATTGTGAAGCTGTGAATGTGGGGCAGTTAATCGAAGCCCTAGAAGCTGATTGTCCAGGAATCAAGGCTCGTCTTTGTGATGATGAGGGTAAGCCCCGTCGTTTTCTCAATTTTTACGTCAATGAAGAGGATATCCGCTTTTTACAAGGTACGGATACGGTTTTAAATGCCGGGGATGAGGTGAGCATTGTCCCCGCTGTGGCTGGGGGCTAGAAAAAATTTCAATAAAAAATAAGGTGGATCTCTCCACCTCATTGCTTTCCTCAAAACAAACCCATGATTTGAGTTTTATAGGGAGTCTTAGCTAATCTAGTGACTCCCGTTTTTTGTCCCAGTCTAAAAATCTAAACGGTGACCAGTTGGGGTTCGGGACGTTTGCTGTTACGCACTCCGGCGATCGCCTCGGCATAGTTGGGGGCTTTGAATACGGCGGAACCCGCCACCACGGCATTGGCCCCAGCTTCTAGAACCTGCCAGGTGTTATTGGGTTTGAGGCCACCATCCACTTCAATCCAGGGATCTAAACCCCGCTCATCGCACATTTGTCGGAGGGCCCGGATTTTGGGTAAAACATCGGGAATGAAGCTCTGGCCACCGAAGCCTGGGTTGACACTCATGATCAAAACTAGGTCACAGAGGGGCAAAACGTATTCTAGGAAATCTAAGGGGGTGGAGGGGTTAAGTACGGCCCCAGCTTTTTTGCCTAATTCCCGAATTTGACCAAGGGTACGGTGGAGGTGGGGAGATGCATTATGTTCAACGTGGACGGAGATGATGTCAGCGCCGGCCTTGGCAAAATCTTCAACGTATTTTTCCGGCTCAACAATCATCAAATGAACGTCTAGGGGCTTTTTGGTGAGGGGACGAATGGCATCAACAATCAGGGGGCCAATGGTGATATTTGGTACAAAACGACCATCCATTACATCGACATGGATCCAATCAGCCCCAGCTTCGTCCACGGCTTTGATTTCTTCACCTAAACGGCTAAAGTCCGCTGACAAAATGGAGGGGGCAACGACGATATTTTTGGGCATGGGAAATTTCTCTAAGTATTTCAACGCATAAATAGGGCTTGAGCTTCAGTGTAAACAATTACGGTCATTTGTAGTAGGCCCTAAAACCTAGACCTAAAATGGTTAATAACCCATTGGAACACAAATTTTAGAGATATATTCACATTGATGTCTGACCCCAATGCCTTTGTGCCCCCTGTCCAGTACCAAGATTGGCATAGCCTTGGTATTGAAGAGACTCTTAAAACCTTGGGTACTTCTCCTAGTCAGGGTTTAAAGGAAAAAGCGATCCTTGAAAAGCGCCGTACCTATGGGGTTAATGAAATTCAAACCATAGCTGGCCGTAGTAATTGGACTATTTTGTTAGACCAGTTCAAAAATGTGATGCTTTTGATGTTGATTGGGGTGGCGATCATTTCCGGGGTGTTGGATTTGATCAGCCTCCATTCCCAAGGGGGGGGCGGGGATGGGATTCCTTTTAAGGATACGATCGCCATTTTTGCCATTGTTATTTTGAATGGGTTGTTGGGTTATTTCCAGGAAAGTCGGGCGGAAAAGGCTTTAGCGGCGTTGAAAAAATTGGCTTCCCCTAAAGTACAGGTCATTCGGGATGGCGATCGCCAGGAGGTGAAGGCGGCCAGCTTGGTGCCAGGGGATTTGGTGTTACTAGAGGCGGGGAGTCAACTCTGTGCGGACGGACAATTGATTGAAGCGTCTAACCTCCATGTGCGGGAATCGGCCCTAACTGGGGAAGCCCAACCGGTGGAAAAGGAAGTTAGCCCCACCGGCTTACCCTTGGATACCCCCCTTGGCGATCGCCAGAATATGGTTTTTTCCGGCACGGAGGTTGTTCAGGGTCGGGGCCGGGTCGTCATTACCAACACCGGCATGGGAACGGAATTGGGAAAAATTGCGGAAATGTTGCAATCGGTGGAAACGGAACCCACCCCCCTGCAAAAACGAATGGAAAACTTGGCCGGGGTACTAGTATCCAGCTCCCTCATACTGGTGGCGATCGTCATTGGTTTGGGGGTTTGGCAGAGTGGCTGGGGGCAACTACGGCAGTTGGTGGAAACTTCCCTCAGTATGGCGGTGGCCGTTGTCCCGGAAGGTCTGCCGGCGGTGATCACCGTTACCCTGGCATTGGGAACCCAACGGATGATTAAACGCCATGCCCTGATTCGCAAACTACCGGCGGTGGAAACCCTCGGATCAGTAAATGTTATCTGCTCCGACAAAACCGGTACCCTGACCCAAAACAAAATGGTGGTGCGGGAAGTGATGACTTGTTATGACCACCTGGCCATAACAGGGGAAGGTTATGAGCCCCAGGGAGAGATTCTGAATCTACTCGATAATGGGCAAAATTTCAGTTCCTGGCACGACAAACCCTCTCTACAATTAGTTTGCCTCAACGCCATCCTCTGTAATGACTCTGATTTAAGTTACGACAGCGATGGCCAGTGGCAGGTTATCGGAGATCCCACGGAAGGGGCGCTACTGGCCTTAGCTAGCAAATTCGGCCTCAAAAGATGGATTTACCAGAACCTTTTTCCCCGTGGGGGGGAGTTCCCCTTTTCCTCGGAACGTAAACGCATGAGCGTCATCGTCAAAATTCCTGCGGAAGTAGAGCGTCAACTGCCAGACCTGAAGCAGATTTTAAGCATCAAAGATTTCCCCCCCGATCCCTACTTGCTTTTGTGCAAAGGCTCGCCGGAATTACTCCTCGCCCAATGCCAAGGCATTCAAAGTAGCCATGATTGTTTACCCCTGAATGGCTGGCACAAACAACAAATACTCAGGGATAACGACCTCATGGCTAGTCGGGGGCTACGGGTATTGGGCTTTGCCTGTAAAAGGCTTGATCGAATTCCCGAGGCTGATGAATTAACTACGGCGGAAAACGATTTAATTTGGTTGGGAATGGTGGGGATGTTGGATGCCCCCCGTCCTGAAGTTCGGTTAGCGGTGGAAAAATCCCTAGCCGCCGGGATCCGCACCGTCATGATTACCGGTGACCATCCCCTCACCGCCCTGGCGATCGCCAAGGATTTAGGCATTAGTCACACTGGCGATCGATTTATTGCAGGGCAGGAATTAGAGCGGATGTCGCAAAAGGAACTAGAAGATCAAGTGGAGCAGATCAGTGTTTTTGCTAGGGTATCCCCGGAACATAAACTACGCATTGTTAAAGCTCTGCAAGCCTGTAATCGATTCGTTGCCATGACCGGGGATGGGGTCAACGATGCCCCGGCCTTGAAACAGGCGGACATTGGCATTGCCATGGGCATCACCGGCACCGATGTTAGTAAGGAAGCCAGCGATATGGTGCTATTGGACGACAACTTTGCCACCATTGTGGCCGCCACCGAGGAGGGGCGGGTCGTGTACAACAATATTCGCAACTTTATCAGATACATTCTGGGCAGTAACGTCGGGGAGGTAATTACCATTGCTTCGGCTCCGTTGTTGGGTCTTTCTGGAGTTCCCTTAACCCCCCTCCAAATCCTCTGGATGAATCTGGTTACCGATGGTTTGCCGGCCCTAGCTCTGGCCATGGAACCGGGGGACCCCAACATTATGCAGCGGAGGCCGTTCAGTCCCCAGGAAAGTGTTTTTTCGAGGGGATTGGGAGCTTACATTATTCGTATTGGCCTAGTCTTTGCCGTTGTTACCATCACCTTAATGGTTTGGGCCTATCACAATACTGGAATGTCTGATCAGCCAGACAGTTGGAAAACCATGGTCTTTACCACCCTCTGTATTGCCCAGATGGGCCACGCCATTGCGGTGCGCTCCAACCATCGTCTGACCATTGAAATGAACCCTTTAACGAATCCCTACCTTTTGGGGGCAGTAACGGTGACCACCATACTCCAGTTGTTACTTGTCTATGTGGAACCCCTGCGGCATTTCTTTGGTACTGTTTGGCTCAGCCCCCAACAGTTGCTAATTTGTTTTGGTTTTAGTAGCTTGATGTTCGTCTGGGTGGAGTTGGAAAAATTATTCGCCAAGATAAGAAGATGATTTTTCCTCAGACAGAAACAGTGACTGAGATATTTTGGTGGAGTTTTCCGATGAGTCTATGATGGAAACGGAGAATATTTTTGTTGGTTACTTTGGTTACTACTGCCTTGCATAGCGAAGTTATTTGTTTTCCCCAACTGCCCCTGGCCGTTTACCGAGAAATGGCAGCCCACCTCCAGCAACTAGCGGGGGTGGAAACGGCGTTGTTGCCTCCCCAGGGCCCCCAGTTTGATTATTACCAGGGCCAAGTGGGGAGCTTACAATTGGGTTATCCCCTCCCTTTCCCCGATGGCGATCGCCAAAGATTAGAGGAAATTATTGAATTCTATGCGGGTCGCTATGGCACACCGGAACGACGGGAAGTAAGGGTTTCTTCCTACTCTGTTTAAAGCTTTTCGCAAAATTTGCCCAATCCACCCCCAACTTGATGGTTGCCAACACCACCCTCCCTCCCCAAAACATTGAAGCGGAAGAGTATATCCTGGGCGGCATTCTCCTTGATCCCGAGGCGATCGGACGCATTGTGGATTTGTTGGTGATTGATGCTTTCTACGTCAAATCCCATCGCTTAATTTATGAAGCCATGCTCAGCCTCCACGGCCAGGGGCAACCTACGGATTTGATGTCCGTTAGCAGTTGGCTCCAGGATCACCACCACCTAGAGGCGATCGGGGGCATCGTCAAATTAACCCAGTTGCTAGATCGCACCATTTCAGCGGTGAATATTGACCGTTTTACGGTCTTGGTAATGGATAAATACCTGCGGCGACAGTTGATTGCGGCGGGCCATGAAATCGTTGATTTGGGTTACGAAACCACCAAAGAATTAGAAACAATTTTTGACGAATCGGAACAGAAAATATTTCGTCTCACCCAATCCCGTCCCCAGGCAGGGCTGGTACCCCTGTCGGAAACCCTAATTAATACTTTTGCAGAACTAGATAAATTACATCAAAAGCTATCTAGCCCAGGGGTAGAAACCCAATTCTATGACCTTGATGCCATGACCGGAGGCTTACAAAGGGCCGATTTAATCATTTTGGCAGGGCGACCCTCCATGGGTAAATGTTGCGAAGCAAATTCAGAAATTGTTTTAGCAGATGGTCGTGTTTGTACCATTGCAGAAATTTATGAGCAGAAAAAAGCAGAGATTTTAACTCTTAAACAGGATTGGAAACTTGATCGAGTAAAACCTTCAGCTTTTATTGATGATGGATTAAAACCTGTTTTTCGTATCACCACAAAATTGGGACGTTCCCTAGAAACAACATTAACCCATCCTTATTTAACGATAAATGGCTGGCAAGCTCTTTCTACCTTAAAAATTGGTGACAAAATTGCTGTTCCCCGTCACTTACCTTGCTTTGGTAAGAAAACTTTAAGTCCTGGAAAGATCAAACTTTTAGCGTATCTAATTGGCGATGGAGATGTAACAGGAAGTTGTCCTCGTTTTACCAATATTAATCCTAGGATCCAGCAAGACTTTGAACAATCAGCTACGGAATTCACGGGAATCAAAATTCGTATTGAAACATCCAACAATACCCGCACTCCCACTCTTCGCATTTCCAAGGATCTAGATTTTGTCGCAGAACAAAGGATTATTTTTGCTAAAAATCTTAATAATATAATCCAGTCTAATTCTATATGCATTAACGAACTGGCTAGCAAAGTAAAAGTCAGCGTTGGTAGTATTCATAATTGGAAAAAAGGATATTGTTTTCCCGGAAAAGATAGCTTTGATCTACTTTGCCAAGCCTTGGATGTGGATTCAAGCCTCTTACTTCCGTGCAAGATTGAAGGAGTAATGAAAAATGGTATTAACAGTGTAAAAAAATGGTTGCAAGAACTAGGGCTAGATAACAAAACTGCCCATACAAAAACTATTCCTGATATGGTTTTTGAACTAGAGCGATCATTGCTAGCTCTTTTTCTCAATCGATTATTTGCCACTGACGGTTGGGCTAGCATTCTTAAAAGTAAACAAGTTCAATTAGGCTATGCCAGTGTTAGCGAAAAATTAGCTAGGCAAATCCAACACCTCCTTTTGCGCTTTGGCGTTATTGCCAGATTAAAGAAGCGATCGATTAAATATAAAGACCAATTAAGAAATGCTTGGCAACTAGATATTACAGATTCCTATTCAATTAAAACCTTTATTGAAGAAATTGGTATTTTCGGTAAAGAAGAAAAACTGATTGCCATTCAATCTGTGTTAGCCAACAAAAATTATCAAACAAATTGTGATCTCATTCCAATAGAAATTTGGCAACAGCTAGAAATAGCTAAGGGGGATGAATCTTGGTCTTCTTTAGGGAAACGTGCTGGTCTTGTTGATTGTAGCAATCTTCATGTTGGCAAACGAGCTTTTAGGAGAAATCGTTTGTTACAGTTGTCCACTGCTTTAGATAATTTGCCCCTTCAACAATTAGCAAGTAGTGATGTCTATTGGGACGAAATTGTTTCGATTGAATCCGTTGGCTTAAGACAAGTTTATGACTTAACGATTCCCGGAACCCACAATTTTATTGCTAATGATATCTGTGTCCATAATACGGCTTTCGGATTAAATATTGTGTTAAATATTGCTAAAAACCAGAATTTGCCTGTAGCTGTTTTTAGCTTAGAAATGTCCAAGGAACAGTTAGCTTTACGTCTACTGGCTAGTGAATCTTTAATTGATAGCAACCGTTTACGAACAGGACATTTCAGCCAAACGGAATATGAACCGTTAACTGCAGCTATGGGAACTCTCTCCAGTTTACCCATTTATATTGACGACACCGCTAGCATTTCTGTTACTCAAATGCGCTCCCAGGTGCGACGTTTGCAAAGTGAACAGAAAGGCCCCCTTGGGATGGTTTTGATTGATTATTTACAATTAATGGAGGGGAGCAGTGATAACCGGGTGCAGGAATTATCAAAAATCACCCGTTCCCTCAAAGGTTTAGCCAGGGAAATTAATGCGCCGGTAATTGCTTTATCCCAGTTGAGTCGGGCGGTGGAGTCGAGGACGAATAAACGACCAATGATGTCAGATTTAAGGGAATCTGGGTGCATTAGTGGAGATACTTTAATTACTTTAGCCAACAATGGAAAGAGAGTGGCTATTAAAGATTTGGTGGATCAGAGTGGTTTTGAAGTTTGGGCAGTTAATGAGGAAACAATGAAGTTAGAACCGACAAAAGTTAGCCGGGCATTTTGCACAGGCAGAAAGATAGTTTACAACATTAAAACTCGCTTAGGTAGAACAATTAAAGCTACAGCCAATCATCAATTTTTAACCATGGACGGCTGGAAAAGATTAGATAATCTATCTTTACATGAACATATTG
>CAVPII010000026.1:0-82957 GCA_963704945.1 uncultured cyanobacterium
TTTTAGTTTTTCCTTAACCAGATCCTGGCCCTCCATGTTGCCCTGGGCTTTATAGAGTTTTTGGGCTTCTTCAAAGGACTTTTTGGCTAGATCAGTCTTTTTATCGACGGTATAGGCTTCCCCGAGTAGATAATAAAAATCAGCGTTGCCGGGTTGCAAACGGGTCAAATCCCGAAAGATCCAAATCGCTTCCCCCGCATTGTCCAATTCCAAATACATCCGCCCCGCCCCGATTTGGGCAGAGATAGCTGTGGAGTCATTGCGGAGGGCTTGTTTATAGGCATCAAGGGCTCCGGCAAAATTTCCTTCCTGTTCCAGCAAATTAGCCCAGGTGAGATAAAGGGAAAAACTACGCCAGTCGGGGTTAAGCCTGGGTTCCAAGATTTGACGGGCCGCCGCTAAGTTGCCCTGGGCGAGATAGGCTTTGCCTAACTGCAAATGAAGTTCGGGACGGTTAGGGAAGAACTTTAGCGCCTGGCTGTTGAAGGTAATTAACTGTTCATACTCATTACCCTGGAGTAGGGCCGCCCCCATCATCACAGCGGCATCTTCGTTATCGGATTGAATACGATAGATTTCATCGTAAATTTGACGCACCCGGCCATAGTCCCCCTGTTGGAGCATGATTACCCCCAGGGCTAAGCGATATTTGACGGAATTGCGGGAATTAGGGCCTAAGCTAATGGCGGAGGCATAGGCACTGGCCGCTTGGCTAAGTTGGCCCTGTTTGGCGTAGCTATAGCCCAGGCCATCGTAATATTCGGGATTGTTGGGATCCACCCTCAGGGCCTGTTGAAAACTTTGGTTAGCTTCCGCAAATTGCCCTTGCCTGGTGTAAAGGTAACCCATGCCACCGTAGAGTTCTGCATTTTCCCCGTCCAAACGGGCCGCTTGTTGATAAATGGCGATCGCCTGGGGAAAATTACCATTGTCAACGTAGGCCTTACCTTGGCGTAGTAATTCGTTGAACTGCTTTTTATCCTGGGCTGAGGGTTGGAGGGGGTTGAAGGGAGCGATATTTAAATTATTTTGGGCCATCTCCACTGGCGGCTGGGCGGCCACGGCGGAACTTAACAATAGGGCCATTAAACCGCCTCCCATCAATATGCGTTTTCCTGACCAGAGGTAGCGTAAATTCATCGGAAAAAATTAGTGGTAAAACTCCGCCCCTATGGACGGCTTAACGTTGGCCATGGGTTCATTGACTTACAAATGTGAACCCCGGAAAAAACTTTTGCCGCCGACCTTACCCCACACCAAAACGGGCATCACAATTACAGCGGACTTTCCTTTCTGTCCGCATCAGTTTACAACAAAGCCTTCCCTTTACGAAAAGAGGGGCGGCATTACCAAGAAGAAAAAACTAGCCCTGGCTAATGGTGCTACCTATCCCAGTTTCGGAACCGGGGGATTGGTATTTTCCGAGCTTTCGTAGGCTTCCACAATCCTTTGCACCAGGGGATGGCGCACTACATCAGCCTGGTTGAGGTAACAAAATGCTACTCCCTCCACCTGCTTCAGGATGCTTTGGGCCACCTGCAAACCAGATTTTTGATGGTTAGGCAAATCCGTTTGGGTCACGTCCCCGGTGACGATCATTTTTGAGCCAAAACCCAACCGGGTTAAGACCATTTTCAGTTGGGCTGGGGTGGTATTTTGGGCTTCGTCCACAATCACAAAGGCGTTGGTCAAAGTTCTGCCCCGCATATAGGCCAAGGGGGCCACTTCGATTTTGCCCCGTTCCATCAAATCGGGAATTTTTTCCGGCTCAATAAATTCATACAGAGCATCGTAGAGGGGCCGCAGAAAGGGATCCACTTTCTGTTGCAAATCCCCCGGCAGAAACCCCAGTTTTTCCCCCGCTTCCACCGCTGGCCTAGTTAAAATCAGGCGATCGCATTCGTTATTCAATAAAGCTTGCACCGCTAACACCGCAGCTAAAAAGGTTTTGCCAGTTCCCGCTGGGCCAATGCAAAAGGTGACATCGTGTTTTTGGATAGCTTTGATGTACTGCCGTTGACGGAAGGTTTTGGCCCGGATAATTTCCCCCCGACGGGTTTTGGCCAGCACTGTTTTTTGCATGGACTGGTATTCGTCCTGCTTCCCCGTATCCAGGGCATGGAAAGCAGTCATTAAATCGGGGCGGGAAATGTCCTTGGCGGTTTGCCAGTAGGGAGCCAGGGCTTGCAACACCGCCATCACCCGGTTCACAGCGTTTTCTGTGCCCACGACCATTAGTTCTTGGCCCCGCAAAATTAATTTTGCCCCGGTGTGGTGGGCTAAATAGGTCAAATTATCTTCTCCGCTTCCTGCCAAGGCGATCGCACTTTCGGGGCTGGGCAACTGCAGGGTGGCGGTGGTTTGGGACATAAATGAAGTTAATGGTTCACAGGGGGGGATTTCATCGAGTATATGGGTTACGAATATGTTTGAAAAGTTTCAGCAAGGTTTTAGCTGGTTTTTGACCCTACGCCGTTGAATCACTCCATCACTCCCTTGACAACGGTTCAGATCAGTTCCCCTAGCCCAACTTCATCAAATGTTCGTCCAAATCCGCCATTTCAGTAAAATCCAGCAATGCTTCCCCCAAATCCTCTAATTCGGCGATCGCCAAACCTTTAATTTTTTCTATCTGGGCGGCGGGTAAATTTCCTAGACGACGGGTTAACAGGCGTAAGACTAAATTAGAAGCTTCATCTTGCCGACCTTGTTCAATCCCCCTTTCACGACCCTCTTCCAGTCCTTCTTGAATAATCTCTTGATAAAAACGAGATTGGGTAATATCCATTTTTTTCAGATCTAAAATCTGCATAATGACCTCCTTGGTCAAATCTGGAAATTTATTGGCCAGTATAGTCTCGATTAAAGTCAGCCGTCGTTGAAACTCGGCAGTTGTCTCCGCTTCCTGCAAAATTCTTTTACCGACTTCTGCGCCACTATACTGATCCAGCACCAGCAGTTGTAACAATGCCAAATTAGACTTTAGGCCTTGCCGATCTTTTAAGTCACTGAGATAAAGTCTGGTCACCCGCTGGTCTAATAGATCTTCATAGGACAACTCTGCCCCAAGCCGTTGCTCCCGACTTTGTAAAATTAGCAGTCCTCGCCACGTGCTTTGTACCTGATATTGCTCCAAGTAGAGAAAAATTTCAGCAAAATATCGTCCATAAAAGTTCTCATCACTTTGCATTTGTGCTTCTGCAAACACCAATGGCGCCCTCGGATCATTGGACCTTGGGGTAAATAATCCATCCAGACGGAATTCCCTTTCCTTAATTACTGGCGCACTGTAGGTGAACTCCCATTCTGCCCTAATCCCTGGAACTAACTCCGCTAGCATACCTGGTTGGGACAAAAATAATTCGTAGAACCATTTGTCTGTTTTCATCTTTAATCATTTACTTCCCATCGCGGTGGTAAGCGAGGAGGTTTTAAGCCCTGCGCTAGGAACCTATGGAACGAGTGACACGTTATCCATTCGTCAGAAAGCAACGGCCTCTTTCCGATCGCCGGTAACCCAATCAAAATATTTCGCTAAACCTTCCTCCGGCCCCACCACCGACAAATAGGGTTCCCCTAAATAGGTTTGGGCTACCCGTTGAGCTTCCGCCGCCGTTACTGCCTGTACCTGTTCTTGAAATTCCGTGTCAAAGGCGAGGCCTAGTCCCAGGGTTTCGTACCAGCCGAAGAGATGGGCAATTTCCCCATTGGTTTGTTTACCCAGGGCATATTGCCCCAACAGTTTATTTTTTGCCGCCGTCACTTCATCTTCACTTAGTTCTTGCTCACATAATCTATCGGTTTCCGCCTGGAGTCCGGCAATGGCGATCGCCGTATTATCGGGGGCAGTGCCCATATAGGTAACAAATTGGGAGGAACCTAGGCGGGTGGGGTAAAAAGCAGAAACATCGTAGGCAAGGCCCCGTTTTTCCCTTAACTCCACAAATAAACGACTGGATAAACCATTACCCAAATAGGTACTGAGTAACTTTAAGGGGGCATAATCGGGATGCTTCACCCCCACCCCCAGATATCCCAAAAGCACCACTGACTGTTGGGTGGCTTGGGGAGTTAATTGCTGTTGGGGCTGGGAATTTAACTCAGGTAAAATCGGGCAAAAAATGGACTGTTCTGGGATAGGCCAATCGCCAAAACTAGCTTCCACCCAAGCTTTAGCCTGGGCCAAGGTTAAACGACCCGCTAGGCTAATGACTAAATTATCAGGGCGGAAATAGGCATGGTGATATTCCCAAAGATCCTGGGCCGTAAACTGGGGCACCACCGCTTCACTGCCCAAAATGGAATAGCCATAGGGATGGTCGGGGTACATGGATTGCCGTAGCTGTTGAAAAGCCACGTTAAAGGGCTGTTCCCGTTGGGATTGGATCGCCTGCAAAATTAACCGTTTTTCCAGTTCAATTTCCCCCACGTCAAAGGTGGGATAACGTAAAATTTCCGCCGCCAAATCCAAAATGACGGGAAAATCCGCAGTCACGGTTTTGAGGCTGATAGACCAATAATCACTGGCCGCATCGGCCCCCAGGTTGGCCCCAAGCATTCCACAAATTCCGCCACATCCAAGGCCGATCGCCGTTGAGTTCCCTTGGTGATCACCGTGGCCATCAAATGGGAAAGGCCCACCTTTTGGAGAGAATCCCAACAGGAACCCGCTTGCTTGAGGAAAATGCGGCCGGCCACCAGATCCGCGGCAGGATTTTCCGCACAGATGAGAGTGATGCCATTGTCGAGGACGAGGCGATGGATGGATTGATGGTTTCGCATAGGTTTGCAATTTAGGAATCAGCCGATTCTAGGAGTACTACGGCATAGGCGGTGGTGGATAAATACTTTTGGGCTAACCGCTGTAAATCCTGGGGCTGGTATTGGCGTACGATCCGGGGATAGGCGATCGCCAAATCAGCGGTGGCCAGGGTTTGGTAGTAACCATAAAGTCCCGCTAGTTGGGCGGGGGTTTCGGTGGAAAAAATAAAATCATTACAGAGTAGACGCTGGGCCCGGTCAATTCCCCTTCACTAATGGGGGTGGTCTGGAGATGGTCAATGGCGGCCACAATTTCCGCTTCCACCCTTTGGGCTTGGGCTGAAGTGAGGTAGGCATTAATGGTTAATAAGCTGGCTTCCTTTTGCAGGGAAAAACAACCCTGGATATCAAATACGAGTTCTAGTTCTTCCCGGAGCCGTTGCACTAAGCGGGCGCAGTGGCTACCGGCCAACACCGTGACCAGGAGATCCAAACCAATATTGTCCTGGAGGTGATCAATGCCTGGGCCATTCCACCCCATGGTCAAGCGGCTGGGGCCTGAATCCGGTACCCGCAGGTTTTTCCGCTTAATCTGATCCAAAGAAACATGGGGAAACGTTGTGGTGGGGGGACACTCCGATCGCACCGCAAAGTGTTCAAAGATATCTTCCATGTAGCTAATGGCGTTTGTTTCCCGGATATCCCCCACCATCACCACGGTCATATTTTCCGGCTGGTAATGGGTACGGTGGAAGCAACGCAACTGGTTGGCGGTGTAACTTTGCACCGAGGCCGCATCCCCCAGCACCGATCGCCCATAGGCATGGTTCGGATGCAACAATTCACATAAACATTGGAAAGCTAGCCAGTCTGGGTCATCTTCACTGCCCCGAATTTCCTCTAATACCACTTCCCGCTCGTAAAAAAGGCAATCGTCCGGCACCTCCGCCTGCAATAAAATTTCCGCTAGGTAGGGCAGGGTTTCGGGTAAATAATTGGCCGCCGTGGTCAGGTAAAAATGGGCGTAATCATGGCTGGTGGCGGCGTTGGCCATGCCCCCGTTATATTCGATAATCTGGTCAAAAACTCCGGGGAGCAACCGTTTTGTCCCCTTAAAGATCATGTGCTCTAAAAAATGCGCTACCCCTGGCCAGCCATCGGGTTCGGCGATCGCCCCGGCCCGCACCCACACATCCACCACGGCCACAGGAATAGAAGGTAAATCCTGGTGAATTAGGGTCAATCCTTGGTCAAATTGGAAAATTTTAGCGGGAAATTCTGATTTGGTCGAGCATGGTTGCAGGGGCACAGGACTCATATCCATCGGGGTCTGTAGTCTCTATCCTAGGCGATCGCCGCCTTAACCGCTTCTTAACGGCGGAGGTTTTATCGGGTTTTCCTAACAAGAAACCTATCCCGCAGGGCCAGTAATGCTTTGGAAGGATCTTTCTTTTTTAATTTCACCGATTTTCGGGTCTGAATTTGGTTCCAGGCAAAGGGCCCCTGCTGGGCCGCCGACATCCACAGCAACCGTTTGGCCCTGGTCATGGCCACATAAAGCAAACGGTATTCCTCCGCTTCCTTGAGGCGACGGGCTTCCTGCCAGGCAGTGTCGGTATCCGGTAGGCTAATTGCCGTTGCCATTTGTTTTTGGCGATGGTGTACCACTGTGCGAATTTGGGCCCGGCCACCTCCGCCAGGGTAAAGTCCCCTAGAAATTGTCCCCCCTTGGGAACCCACAGGTCACCGGGCAAGGTGTCTTGGTGCAAAAAGGGTAGGAACACATAATCCCAATCCAACCCCTTGGCTTTGTGCATGGTGATGATGGTGATTTGCCCCGGCCTGGTGTACTTTTCGTCACTGTCGGCGGCGATCGCCTCGAATTGCTCGTTGCTGACAATATTTTGAAGTACATCCAGTAAATTTTTTAAAGACCTTTCCGGCTGGGTTTGGGCCTGTAACCGTTCCGATAACTTTTGCAGGGTGGCCAGATCGGAACCGTCGTAATCCAGGGTTAAGCCCAAAAAAGCAATTAGTTGGTAGGCGGGCAACTCCAACCGAGCCTTGAGTAAACTACGGCATAAGCTCTGGGCCGATTGCGCTGGTTTTGGTATGGGCCCCATCAGGGGGGTGGGGTAAAGAAATTGTTCCGGCACTGCGGCCAAAGCACTTAAATCCTGGGCGGGAATTAATCTTCTGCTCTGTAACACCGTTAATGTGGCTTTGAGTAGATCCGGGGAATGGGGACGATCAATAAATTGCAATAGGCTCAAAATTTCCCCCGGTATGTGGGATGAACGGTCACTGTCCCCCACATCAAACACCCGCACGTCATGTTCTTTTTCTAAATCCTTCAGGCGATCGGCAATGAAGCTTCCCTGGCGATTTTCCCTCACTAAAATAGCGGCATTGTGTTGGGGATTATCCAGCAAAAGGGGGACTATTCTTTGGCGAATATCCTCTACTTCCTGGTAAATATCCTGGGGAAAATGGATTTCCACACCATCATCGGTGGGGGCGGGATTGGGTTGGGGATCCCCTGGTTCCACGGGGCGAATGCTTTGGGGTCGAAAAGGGAGGGAAAGTTTTTCTGATTTGCCGTTGCCAAAACGACTCTGCCAATCTTGGTTCACCCACTCAATTAAAAAGTTCGCCGCTTCAATTACCTGCCGATTACTCCGTCCCGCCTGGTCCATGGTGGCAAAATGGCCTAAAGCTTGGCACCGTTGACAAAACTGGTTGAAATAAACCGGATCAGCGGGGGTAAAGCTGGAGTTAATGGCTTGGTTGGGATCTCCTACCCGAATTAAACGGATAGTACCGTCGGGATTTTGGGCCAATTTGGTCAATAATCTTTCCTGCAAGGGGCTGGAGTCCTGGGCTTCATCTTCAAAAACCCCAAAAAATTGTTCCTGCCAATGGCGGCAAAGATAGGGATCTTCCAATACCCGCAGGGCGGCCAAAATCATGTCGTTGTAGTCAATCCAGTTTTTAGCTTCCATCAAAGCTTGGTAATGCCCAAACAAACTGGCTCCAATGGCCAATAAGTTACTACCGGGGGCAATACGACTAATTTCCGCCACCCCCTGGGGAGATAGCCCCGAACTTTTGGCCTCCGCCACTACGGTTTTAGTCAATTCTGGCAAGACTTCCGTACTCAGCACCGATTGTCGCCGCAGGGTTTCGGTAGTTTCCCCGTCAAAGTTACCTGTTTCCACTAAAGCTTGATAGATGTGGGGATTTTCCTGTCGCCATTGCTCAACGGCGGTTTTTATCAGCCCATGGCCCCGATTGGGGGAGACCAAGGTTTGTTGTTCTGGATCTAAGCCTGATACTTCCGGATGGCGCAGGGCAATGGTGAAGGCTAAGCCGTGGAGAGTCTGCACCCCAAAACCCAGACTGGGGAGGTTCATGGACTGCAAACGCTGATTCACTTTGCCTTTGATGGCCGCCGCCGCTGAGCGGGTATAGGTGACAATTAGGAGTTTTTCTTGGTTATGTAACCCCTCCTGGGCAATGGCGATCGCCGCCGCCACAGAAAGACTATGGGATTTACCGGCCCCTGGCACGGCAGAAACGGCCATTTCTCCCCCGGCCCAATCCGCCAACGGTCTTTGACTGCTACGTAAACTCTGGCGGAGTTGCTCTAGGTTAGGGGAAATTTTATTCATGGCGATCGCCCTTTTCCGGTACGTTAACTGTCTTGAAGTTAACCATATACCCAGTAGGATGAGCTTGCCTCTTTTGTCGTAGCCTTAAAAGATTACCATCACAAAAATACTGTTAACGTCTGTTGCGATTCAATGGCCAACCCTCTCCCATTCTCCTTTGACCCAGCTATTTGCCTAAATGAGAAAGAAGTCGAAAGCAAACTAATCGTTCAATACTTACTGCCCTATTTAGGATATGACGCTGATTCTTGGTACCAGGAAGTCGCCTTTGGCAATATCCGCCTAGATTTTCTTGCTTTTGCCACCCAGATTTTACCGTTTTCGGTTACCGAGACATCCCCCCTAACACTGGTGATTGAAGCCAAACATCCAAAGGAAAACTTAGACCGCCACGTTTTTAAGTTGAAAAACTATATGCTCGGTTTACGAGTTCCTTTTGGTGTATTAACCAATGGTAAAGAATTTCAGATTTATCAACGTCAACAAAACCAAGTTACTTTGGTATTCTCTTGTTCCGGCTCGGAAATTTCTGCTAACCTTGATGGCATCAAGAGACTAATCGGCAAAAATGAGCTTCAATTCTCAACTGCTGCGATTTCTGTCAAAGTTTCACCTTCTAGATCTCCCCAAAAGCACCCCATGAAAATTATTGCGGTCTATCACAACAAAGGCGGCGTTGGCAAAACTACGACTGTCGTCAATCTTGCGGCGGCATTGGCTAAACAAGGCAAACGAGTTTTGATTGTTGATTTAGACAGTCAAGCCAATACAACCTATGCGGTAGGTTTAGTCAAATTTCTAGATGAAGCTAATGACAATATCAAAGGTAATAATGTAACTCAAGTAATCGGATACCCCAGTCAATATATGATTGACGAAGTAGTTCGTAAAACGACTTATAGTCAATTTGATGTTGATATAATACCGGCACACATCGAATTAATGAAGTATGAGGCACAGTTAAATGATATTGATGCATCCAAAAAAAGGCTTTACAAAAAACTTGATGATGTCAAGGATAAGTATGATTTTGTTTTAATAGATACTCCTCCATCTCTAAATCTTTATGCCAGAATTGCACTTGTTACTGCTGATTTTTTGATTATTCCTTCTGATCTTAAACCCTTTTCTCACGAAGGACTAAACAATGTTAAGGAATTTATTGAGCAGATAAATGAAATAAAAGATGATTATTCTTTACAGTCACTTCATATCCTTGGTGTGCTTCCTTGCAAGATTTCGACCAATGCTAAGTTTTTAGGAAAAACATTTCTTAAAAGACTTGCTTTAGTTAAAGATAAATATTCACTTCCTGTTATGGATAGTAAAATTTATGAACGAGAAGATTTAGCTCAATGTTTAGAAAATTGTGTTCCTATGGGTGATGATATGATCCCAAATCCACGATCCGTATTAGATTTTCGTCCCCACTCTAAGTCTACTGAAGAATTTGAAAATTTAGCTTTAGAAGTTTTAGACAAAGTAGGTTTATTGAAAGAATGATTTTATTTGTTATGCATTTGTAATTATTTTTTTGATGACGCTCTTTAAAATTCCAGAAATTCTTAAATAACTTTATGGAAACATTGCTTGACTTTCATTTAATAGATATTGTTTCGACTTATAGTCCCGCCTCTTATTCAGATTTTGAATCTAAAGAAATAGAGGATTTAGCTCGTAATTTTTTAGCATCTGCTGGAAACATTAGTCCCTTAATTGTTAAAAGAGTTAATCATGAAAATTTTGACTTTGAAGTTATAGAAGGTCATCTTCAGTTTTATGCGGCTAAAAGAGCCAGGGAAATCAATAAGTTTTTTGAGCTTATTCGTGCCATTATTCTGGATGGGAAAAACGATGAGAATATATTAAAACAGCTTGAACTTTCAAAGCAAAGATTGAAGATACCAGAAGACAAATCCGTCAACATCAGCTCAAGCAATATTGAAAAACGTATTAAAAACATTGATGACAGTTTATCTAAGTCTATAGATGAATTAAGAGAAGAAATAAGAAGGCAAAGTAATGTCATCAATAAATTGGCTAAAAAGCCTTCTAATTTATCGTTCCTTGAACATTTCAATCAAAGCTCTATCGTTGAATTAACTAATATTTTGGATAGGAAAGGAGGGCTGTCAAATACTAAAGCAAAGACAATAGCATCTTTAATTGTAGACGCTCGCCAGCAAGGAGAGTTTGAAAGCCTATTTGATTTAATTGATAGAGTTCGATTAAAAACTGGCCGTAAAAATAAAGATGGAAAAATGAATAAAGCAATTTCTCAAGAAACCATGCTTAAAATTATTGATTCCTGGTCTCAAGCCAATTCGTTATCCATGTAATCAAAAGGTCACAATAA
Source organism: uncultured cyanobacterium (assembly GCA_963704945.1). GTDB lineage: Bacteria > Cyanobacteriota > Cyanobacteriia > Cyanobacteriales > Microcystaceae > Synechocystis. The sequence goes on from CAVPII010000026.1 coordinate 10,789, forward strand.
GGGATTTTTAAGCTGGCAAAGAAAACATTTACGAATAAATGACTGTTGATTTTCGCAAGAAATTAAATAAACTACCAAATGAATACAATGAAATTAATTTTGAATGAAATAATGATTAGGTAGAGTATTTGCCGATCACTATTGTTTTGGATTTATCGATAGCTAAAGTAGTTACTAATAGAGGATCTAATGCATTTTTTCCCGGCGCACCAACTTCTGCTTCTACTACGTCTGAGTATGCCATTTTTTCCAAAAATGCTGCTATATCCCATGAGTTTTGAGGGAAGAGCTATCTCACGGTAAGTTAGAAAGTTGAAAACAGATTTTACAATGGGGATGGTAAAGAAGAAAGGTAAGTCGAATCTCCCTGATTTCCGTATCTTGCTCGCCGTTTAAACAATAGATTAACCTGGTCAAAATTAAATTTATACCCAACGGAGTTTATTAATGCAAACCATCGACCTATCCCCTGGCATAAAAGATCGGTTACTGGCTGTTAGCCAAAAATTGGGACGAACAGAAACAGAATTGATCAAAGAAGCCGTGTTAAGCTTCTTAGAAGAATTTGAAGATATCCAAGAGGCCCAACAGCGTTTAAATAATCCGCCTACACAATACTTGACCTTAGAAAAAGTGGAGCAAGAACTTGGTTTGGCAGATTGAATTTGACCCAAAAGCTGTCAAAGAGTTGAAGAAGTTAGATTCTGTTGCCCAAAGACGAATCCTTGAATAGCTCAAAAACAAGGTTGCAATTCAGCCTTCTCCCCGTGATTTAGGTAAAGCCCTAAAAGGTGACAAAATTGGTTTATGGCGATACCGAGTCGGTAACTATCGGATTATTTGTAACATATCCGATGAGAAGCTTCTGATTTTGGTTATTAAAGTTGGCTCCCGTCAATCGATCTATGAATAAGTCAATTTTAGGGACTACTACGCCAGAAAAATAGTTGAAGCTACTTCTCAAAAACAAACATCAATGGCAGACTTTCTTAAACTTAACCATATCCGTAGCGGGGTTATACAAAACATAATTAGCTTGCCCCTTTGTCCGGCCGACATTACCGACTCCCACAATGCGCCGGGGGGATTTTCCCTGATCCTGGGGACTTTGGGGGCCATCCAGGGTAATGATTTGGGATTGTAATTGTTTTGGCTCCACCCAACATTCAAAGGCTAAACCCGATCGCCCACAAAAAAGGTTATTGGCATCGGCCCGAATTAGGCGATCGCAGAGGGTAATAGGATGAGTTTCCGGCGTTAATTCATCGGCATAGCTCACCGTACTGCCATGGATGAGTAAACAATCCAATTCATGGAAGCCAAAATGAAGATTTCTCAACCATTGCACCAACTCCCAATCAATACTTTCCCAGAGTAATTTGGCCCCATCAGTACCCACCTGGGCGACTAATTCCGGTGCGTCCAGGGAACCCCTTAGTCCGTGGAGATTAAAACATTGCTCTTCCCACCAACCTAGACAAACTTGGGGAACTAATTCATGGGCCTTGGGGGATTGGATGCGGTCAATAATGGCTCGATTGTTGCCCTGTAAACCTAAAAAATCCCCCAGAATGTAGAAATCAGTAACGACATCATCTTGGTTTTTAATGTCGGTCAACACCGCCTCATAGGCCGCTAGGTTTCCCTCAATGCCACTGCAAATGGCCCAATAACTATTAATCATCATTTTCCTTGATCAAAATTTGCCACAAAGCCCCTGTTTTTAGCCATGGATATGTACTAACGCTGGCAGACATGGTTCGGATCATCGGCCCGTTCCGCAAATTCCAGCCCCCGGGCCAATCGCCAAGCAAAAATGGGGGGTAAACCTTGGTCAATAATGGCGGCGCAGGTTCGTTGGTAGTTGTAAGGTACTTCTCTTAACGTTACCTGGGTCGTATCGGTATCGTACAAAACATAGGTGGCATCGGGGCGGCCATGGCGAGGTTCCCCCACCGATCCGGCGTTGACAATCCGTTTAAGGGGAACGGTGAATTGCTGTCCTGTTTCTTCCTCTGCCCCTTGCTCCACCCGCACAGAAATTTCTCCTCCCTTCAAATCCCGCACATAGGGGACGTGGGTATGGCCACAAAATAAAACGTCGGCTTCCGTGGCTAGAACCCTTTCCAAGGCAGCAAAACCATCCATGCTGGGCAGTAGATATTCGTGCTGACTGTTGGGACTGCCATGGACAAAACAGAGGTTTTCGTACCGCATTGTCAGGGGTAGGTTAGCAAGGTATTCCCTTACTTCGGGGTGGATAATATTATTTGTCCATTCATGGGCCGCTCGACCCCGGTTTTCTGCTAGTACAGAAGGATAACTGCATTCGCAAGCATTGAGACCTTCCACAATATCTTCGTCCCAACAACCCTGGCAGGTGGGAATATCGAGGGAACGGATCATTTCTACCACAGCGTTAGGATAGGGGCCATAGCCCACCAAATCCCCTAAGCAATAAATTTGGTCTGCTCTTTGCTGATCAATGTCTGACAAAACGGCATTGAGAGCTTCAAAGTTACCGTGGATGCAGGAAATAACGGCAAGTTTCATTAGGCGATCGCCTCCTCTAGGGGATTCAATGTTTTGTACTGTTGCTGGTAATGGTGAAGAATTTCGTCCGATAGGCAACCTTGGAGGAGGGTATCGGCAATCAATTTTTGATTTAGGTTCCACCCCGCTAGTTCAATGCCACTGAAACGTTCGGGGCGACCTTCCAACCAAGGCTCCAGGGGTAATTCGGTGTATTCGATACCCGTCAGTCCTTGGACAAAATCAATGTAAAAGGCCCTACCGTCCGGCATTTCAAAAATTCCCTTTAACCGTTGTAGTTCTCCGTAGGCCCCCCCGGTTAATTCCGAGAGAATCATCTCTAGGCTGGGGGGATCAAATACGATTCCCGTTAACGGCGATCGCCATAGATTAGGCAAAGAGTCTGGGTTGGTTAGGGAAATATCATTGCCGGGGATAATTTCGTCTGCCCAACCATGCCATTCAGCATCCGTTAAAGAAGGAGGTAATACTGCCAAACGACGATGGGAAAAAGAACCAAATTGGACTGAATTTAAATCAAGATGGAAACCCAATTCACAATAAACCACCGCCTCCGGGGGCAAATTAGCCAACCACGATTCCTCCCGATCGCCAGTAATGATTTGCACAGCGGGAAAAGCATAGTCAATGCGGGCCAAGTCAACGGAAATTGGCCCAGTCCGGGAGAAAAATAAAAAGTGGGATGGGGTGAATTTTTGAGTTGTTCAGCAATCCAGGTCGTTTTTCCCCCACCGGACGGCCCAGCAACGGCAATTAAGCAAGGCGATGACATAAATTATAGTGTTCTAAGGAAAGACAAGGGGAAAGACTGGGATTTAAAAACGCGAACCCATCCTATTCCCCAGAGCAAAAAGCTAGTGGAAAGAAGGACTATGGCGGATTAAGTTCATAAACTCATGGCGGGTTTTGGCATCATCGGCAAAAATGCCCTGCATAGAACTGGTAACCGTCCAAGATCCCGGTTTTTGCACCCCTCGCATCACCATGCACATGTGGGTTGCTTCCACCACCACCGCCACCCCCTGGGGTTGCAGTAATCCCTGCAAGGCATCGGCAATCTGGGCTGTTAAGCGTTCCTGTACCTGGAGTCTTCGACCATACATTTCACAAATACGGGCAATTTTTGACAGACCAATAACTTTGCCATTGGGAATATAGGCCACATGGGCCCGGCCAATAATGGGCAAAATATGATGTTCACAGGAGCTGAACAGGTCAATATCCCGGATTAACACCATTTCGTTGGCGTTTTCACTAAAAATAGCTCCATTCAACAGTTCATCTAGGGATTGTTGATAGCCAGAGGTTAAAAACTTCAGGGCCTTAACCACCCGTTTGGGGGTATCCCGGAGACCTTCACGGTCGGGATCTTCCCCCAGACCCAACAGTAATGTTCTAACAGCGGCTTGCATTTCTGCTTCAGAAACAGGGGGATTAGCTTTAGTCGGAAGAGCGGCGATCGCCTGGTTAGCAGTCAGTTTTTCGGAAGGAATTAAAGCAGTCATGGATAATAAAAAGTAGTTAGGGTAAAAATCAAGTTCAACAATCTAAGTCAAACTTGCCAAGGTTGCAGGACTGGGATAGCAGAGTTCTAACTGTTGGTAAAGGTCGTCCCGGTTAAGATCCCGACCGATGAAGACAATTTGATTCCCCGGTGCAGAACCCTGCCATTCTTCAACCTCTAGGGTGCAGCGTTTGCCGCTCAGTTGAAAAATGTATTTGCTGGGACTATCAAGAAACCAAAGTAATCCCTTGGCTCGGAAAACATTGCCAGAAAGATTCTCCAGAAAGTTCTGAAATTCCTCCAACACAAAAGGACGGTGGCTATAGTAAGAAATGGAAACAAAGCCATCATTCTCTAAATGGGATGAGTGATGGTGATGATGTTCATGGTCGTGGTGGTCATGGCCATGGTGATGATGGTCAGGATCTTGGCCATCCTGGTGGGTTTGCTCAATTTCCTCCTCAATTAACTTTTGGTAATTTTGGGGATTGTTGTAACCCACATCTAAGATTAAGGGCAGGGGAACTTCAGCATTTTGACAGCGGACAATGCGGGAATTTTCTTTGATTTCATTGATCTGAAACTCCAACTGATAAAGGTTATCTGGGTTGACTAAATCAGATTTATTGAGCAGAATAATATCGCCATAAACAATCTGCTTTAGTGCGGCTTCACTCTTGAAATGATCCTGATTAAATTCCGAAGCATCCACCAAAGTAATAACGGAATCTAAATGGGTAAAATCCCTTAATTCTGTTCCCAAAAACGTTAACATAATCGGTAAAGGATCGGCAATACCAGTGGTTTCAATTACTAGGTAATCAATGCGCTCTGTTTTTTCCAACACATTGTAAACTGCTTCCACTAAGCCATCATTAATGGTGCAACAAATGCAACCATTGCTGAGTTGAACCATGTCCTGATCAACGGATGTTAATAATTGGCTATCAATGTCAATGTCACCAAATTCGTTGACTAAAACTGCAACCTTAAGATTTTGACTATTGTTCAAAATGTGGTTGAGAAGTGTTGTTTTACCACTGCCTAGAAAGCCGGTAATGATAGTGACTGGCATACCCCTTTTGGGGATGGTGGGCGATAAATCTGGGGAAGTCATAATATCAATGGGGTGAAGAGTAATTTGTGAGTTATTGTTAGTCAGTTGAAAATCATATCTAACCCTAAACTGTGGAAAGTTTATTGCTGGAAATGACAATAGCGACCAGGAAAATTGCGAGGTGCATGGTGACGATCGCCGGCCCAGAAGGGAGGTTAAATAGGGCAGACAAGAACATTCCTAATACTGCCCCTGTGGCCCCTAATATGGCCGATAGAATCACATAGCTGGTAAAGGTACGACTAAGTAAGCGGGCGGCACAGGCGGGAATGACCACAAAGGAGCTAATTAGTAACACCCCGATCGCCTTAATCGATGTGCCCACCACCAAAGACAAGAGAATGATGAAAGCCCGTCGGTGGGCCGGGCGGAAATCCCTCGGGCAATGGCCAGGGGTTCATGGAGGGTGAGCAAAATTTGGGATTGTAGGGTCAGCCCCACGAACAAGATACACACCACCAGTAAGGTAGCTCCCACCATCAAGTCCCTTTGACCCATGGCTAAAATGTCGCCAAACAAAATACTGTTGATGCCTCCCTTATATTGGCCAACAAAAGTTAATAAAATTACCCCGATCGCCAGGGAAGAAGAATAAACAATATTGAGCAAAGCATCGGTCCAAAGGCGGGTATGTTCCAAGAGGTAATTGACCCCCAGGGCAAACACCACGGAGAAGGGTAAAAGCATGGAGGAGGGAGCCATGCCCAGCAATAGGCCAAAACTGATGCCCAACAAGGCTGAATGCCCCAACGCATCACTAAAAAAGGATAATTGCCGCAAAACGGTAAAACTGCCCATCAGTCCCCCCATTAAGCCCGTGAGAATACCCCCCAATAGGGCCCGTTGCATAAAGGGAAAATAGAATAGGTTTAAGTTCTCGGCTAAGGACGGCATAGGGATAATTTTGGTGAAGATTGACAACGGTAGTTCCCGGTACTAATCAATGGTGATGGCGGTAGCGCACAAACTCTGAGCCGTATAAAGCCACCAAGTTATCGGGGGAAAGGGCATAATCCGGGGTTCCCTGACAACGGAGCACTCGGTTGAGGCAGAGCACCCGATCGCAGTTTTTTCGCACCATGTCCAGGTTGTGGGAAATTTGCAAAATCGCCCATCCCTGCTCCCGTTTCAGTTGATAAATCAGGCGATAAAATTCCGATTCACTATGGATGTCCAGCCCAGCGGGGGCCTCATCCAAGATCAATAGGCGGCGGGGTCGCACCACACAATAGGCTAATAATGCCCGTTTCATTTCCCCCCCAGAAAGGCGAGAGATAGGTTGGGGCCTAGATGGAGAGCATCCACTAGATCCAAGGCCCGGTGAACCTCTAAGCCTCGTCTTTGGCGGTTAGTCCAAGGCAGTTTGATCCCCAGGTCGTCCCACCCCAGGGCCACCAATTCGTTGACGGTGATGGGAATACGGCGATCGAAAAGGAAGTTTTGGGGCAGATAGGCGATCTGTTGGCGAACTTGGGCGGGGAGAGTTCCTCGGCGACCAAGGGGGTGTCCCAATACCGACACATAGCCTGCTTGCCGTGGCAAAATCCCTAAAACGGCTTGGATCAAGCTACTTTTTCCGGCCCCATTGGGGCCCACAATGGCCGTGTCTGTCCCTTCTTCGAGGGCAAAGGAGACATCCTGCACCGCTGGGTAGGTATCTCGGTACACCGTCAGTCCTTCCACCACCAAAACTTCATTGCCCAAAGTCATCTCCTAAAACCGCACTCCGACTCTCTGGGGAACCATGGCCACAGGGCGCAACACCCCCAGGGGAAGCACTGACTGGGTTGATGTACCAGTAGATGCACCAAAGGATGAGACAAGATTGTTGACGTTACTACGCATGGTGGCAAGGTAATACTCCGGGCTAACGGCTTCGGGGGCCCCTACCTCAATCGGATTAAAGATACTGACTTGAACCCCCATATCCTTGGCGATCGCCCCAAAGCCATCTTCCCCGGCACTAGGCTCCGTCAGAATTGTTTTCAGGTTAGAAGCTTCCACCGTATCCATCACCCGTTTTATGTCCGCTGGGGCTGGTTTATCCGCCGGCACATCCACCATAAACTCTGCTTTTAAGTCATAACTCTGGGCAAAGTAAGGGGCAAAATCATGGAAAGCCACAAAGGTTTTGCCGGTAAAGGGAGCCAGCTTATTGGTAATTTCCCCATCCAGGGCTTCTAATTCGGCGATAAATTTAGCGGCGTTGGCGGTGTAAATTTCCGTGCCCTCCGGGTCTACCGCAATCATGCCGTCTCTAATGTTTTTCACCTGCTGAATGACCCGCTTAGGATCAAGCCAAATGTGGGGATTAAATTCTCCGTGGTCATGGTGTCCAGCTTCCCCGTGGTCATGGTCGTGATTATGGTCAGTGGTTTTGTCGTGGCTATGGCCTTCCCCAGACCCATTAGAAATAGTGGCAATGCCGCCGCTAGAGTCGATTACGGTCAGGTTCGGATTCTCAGCATTGGCGATTAAGCCCTCCAAAAAGGACTCCATTTCTAAACCATTTTTTACCAAAACCCTAGAGTTAGCCAAATTCTTGACATCGGCGGGACTGGCCTGAAAATCATGGGGATCCACGTTGGTGGGCATCAAAGGAATTACCTCCGCCCGATCGCCGACTACCGCATTAGTAAATTGAGTGATGGGCAAAATTGTCGTCATCACTTTTAAATCTGTGGCCGGGGCTTCCGCTGTGGGACTGTCGGTTTCCCTAACGGCCGGTTCGCAACCACTAACGGCGATCGCCAGGGAAGCAGTAACCAATAGTGCAGTTTTGCGAATGGGAAAAAGTTGAGTCATAACTGATGTCAAAGGTAATTGTTCAAGGGAAAAAATCCCGATTTATCGGGCTAAAATTTTGGCTACGTCCTTGGCAAAATAGGTCAAAATCAAATCCGCCCCCGCCCGTTTCATGCTGGTGAGGGTTTCTAGCACCACTTTTTCTTCATCGATCCAGCCCTTGGCCGCCGCCGCCTTGACCATGGCGTATTCCCCACTGACGTTGTAGGCTACCACTGGTAAATTAGTGTTTTCCTTAATTCGGCAAATAATGTCTAAATAGGCCAAAGCCGGTTTAACCATGACCATATCCGCCCCTTCCTGAATATCTAAATCCACTTCCTTCAAGGCTTCCCTACTGTTAGCGTTATCCATTTGATAGGTTTTTTTATCGCCAAATTTGGGAGCGGATTCCAGGGCATCCCGAAAGGGGCCGTAGTAGGCAGAAGCGTATTTGGCGGAGTAAGCCAAAATACCCACATTGATCCAGCCTGCTTCATCCAAAGCCCTTCTAATCGCCCCAATGCGACCGTCCATCATGTCCGAAGGAGCCACAAAATCTGCTCCGGCTTCCGCTTGCATCAGGGCCTGTTTAACCAATACCGCTACGGTTTCATCGTTGAGAATTTTGCCATTTTCCACGATGCCGTCATGGCCTTCACTGCTGTAGGGATCAAGGGCTACATCAGTAATTACGAGAATTTCTGGGCAGGCTTCCTTGATGGCTTTGATCGCCCTGGGGACTAATCCCTGGGGGTTATAGCTTTCGGTGCCAGCATTGTCCTTCTGGGCATCGGCAATTAGGGGAAACAAGGCGATCGCCCTAATTCCTAATTCCCAAATGGTTTGGACTTCCGTCAACAGTAAATCAAGGGAATAACGAAAACAGCCGGGCATGGAGGGCACCTCCTGTTCTAATCTTTCCCCCTCCATCACAAACAGGGGATAAATCAGATCATCCACGGTCAATATTGTTTCCCGCACCAACTTTCGTAGAGTTTTCGTGCGCCGTAACCGCCTCGGCCTTTGTACCACGGGGGACAGGGGAAAAGATTCTGCCAATGCTTCACTGACTGGGATTTCAATGGCCGAAGAACAGGGGGTCATGGACGAAACCTGTGATAATGATTATCGTTTTGATGATACCTTGGCTTTCCCTAAAAGGGAAGTCAGTTCTAGGGGTATCCCCAATCAAGCCTTTGTCAGTTAAGGGTTTTAAGTCTAATATTTTCCTCTATTTCACCTAGCGATAATCATTATCATTGCCATGATTCCCCAGTCCAGACCCCTGCCCAAATTTATTGATCTAGCGATCGTCGGAGCTGGGCCCCAAGCCTTGACCCTAGTAACCCATTTGTTGCAAAAAAGAAAACGCCTACGGGGAAGGTTGATGGTTTTTGACCCCAGTGGCGATTGGCTCCAGCGTTGGCAGTACCAATTTGCGGCGGCGGAAATTCCCCATCTTAGATCTCCAGCGGTGCACCATCCCGATCCCAACCCCCATGCCCTCCGAACCTTCGCCGAACATCGCCCCCAGGAGTTATTTCCCCCCTATGATTTACCAGGCACCGCACTATTTCAAGAATTTTGTCAGGATGTGATCCGACGTTGGCAGTTGCAAAATTTGGTTTATCCGGCCCAGGTGATGGATATAGAACCCATCCATAATCGGGGTCACCAGCGGTTTTACCTCCGGTTAGGAACGGGGGAATCTATCCTTGCCCGTCGGGTAATCCTGGCGATCGGTGGTGGCAAGCCCCAAATTCCAGCGTGGGTAAAAAATCTGGCTCCCACCTATCCGTCCCACACCTTAGTTCATTCTGGCGAAGTCGATCTCAGAACCATGAACCTCGCAGGGGAAAAAATCCTGATTATCGGTAGTGGCTTGACCAGTGGCCATCTGGCGATCGGTGCCATCAAACGGGGAGCCAAGGTGATCCTGATGGCCCGACGACGGTTTTATGAAAAACTTTTTGATGCTGAACCGGGTTGGCTGGGGCCGAAATATCTCAAGGGCTTTCACGCTGAACCAGATTGGAAAAAACGCTGGCAACTGATCCAGTCCGCCCGCAATGGCGGTTCCCTCACGCCCGCTGTCTTGAACCGTTTGCGTCGCTTGGAACGGGAAGGACAAGTTATTTTCTATGAAAATTGTGAAATTAATCAGGCTCAATGGCAGTCCCATCACTGGCAGGTAAGCTGTAACTATCCGGAAGTCCATGATTGTATTGCCCATTTAGCCATCAATCGTATTTGGTTATGCACCGGCAGTACTATTAATGTTGAAAAATGGCCTCTCCTTGGGGCGATTCAAGCCCGTTATCCCGTCCCCATGGTGAATGGCTTACCTGTATTGGATCAAAGTCTGCGTTGGCCTGGTTGCCATCTTTACCTTATGGGTGGGGCCGCAGCCCTTCAAATTGGCCCGGTAGCCCGTAATTTAGCTGGGGCAAGGATGGCCGGCGATCGCCTAAAAGTTAGTCACCAGGAGCTTTCAAATCTAGTTTGGGGATAGAAGAACAATAGTCAGCGATATTTAAATTTTCGTAATTCCTCCGCCCCTAATAGTAAGGGAGGGCAGAAAAAGAGAAGGACAAATTGCCAACCCATCAATGGAGTAGTGGTAAAAATCCTTTGTAAGGGAGGAAAGTACATCAAAGATAAAATTAAAATCCATTCCGTGGCAATGCCAATCCAAATTAAAGGATTACTAAACCACCCTAATCTAAAAGCAGAAGTATGCTCCGAACGACAGGCAAAAACATTACCGTCTTGACAGGCAACAATAACCGCCAGGGTCATGGTTGTGGCCTGGGCATAAATCGCCATTAAAGTTAGATCGGCTGTGTGATGGAGAATGCTTGTGGTAACCGATTGCAACTCAGCTAATCCATAACCATAACTTCTCCAAACCAAGAAAAAGCCGGCCATGCCTAAAACCGCTTCAATTAGTCCTAAAAAGCAGTAAGCCCGCAATAATAATGGACGATCTAATAATGCTTGCTCCTTTTTGCGAGGAGGTAATTCCATCGCTCCTATTTCCGCTTTTTCTACACCCAACGCTAAAGCAGGAATCATATCCGTTCCTAGGTCGATCGCCAGAATTTGCATGATTAGTAAGGCGGGGGGAATATTGAGTAGCACCATCGCCAAAAAAGGTACTAATTCCGCCACATTAGAAGCCAAAATATAGGTCATGAACTTACGAATATTTTGATAAACCGTTCGACCTTCTTCCACTGCACTAACAATGGTGGCAAAATTGTCGTCGGTGAGGACAATATCCGCCGCTTCCCTGGCCACATCGGTGCCGTTTAAGCCCATGGCAATGCCAATGTTGGCCGCCCGTAAGGCTGGGGCATCGTTAACCCCATCTCCGGTTACGGCGACAATGTGTCCTAAATCTTGATAGGCTTGCACTAATTTTAGTTTTTGTTCCGGGGCCATGCGGGCAAAGATTAGACCGGAACGATATTTCAAAATTTGCCGTAATTGGGCATCGGATAAATGGGTGAGACCGTCTCCGGTTACTACCCGTGCTTTTTCTTTGACTAGGCCAATGCGACGGGCGATCGCCTCTGCGGTGAGGCCATAATCTCCGGTGACCATGGTGATGGCAATACCGGCCTGATGACAACGGGCGATCGCCTCGGCCACCTCTGCCCGGGGAGGATCGAACATGGCGACTAAACCGACAAAGATCAGTTTTTGTTCCAGGAGTTGGGGAGGGTCTTCTAACAGACTTTGATTACCACCCCGAACGGCTAAACCCAATACCCGAAAGCCTTCCCTGGCATAGTTATCATTAGCCTCAGTGACCATTTGGCGATCGCCGGAGGTTAACTCAATAACTTGCCCCGCCTTCAAAATTGATTGACAAGAGCGCAAAACCTCCAGAGGTGCCCCCTTGGTGAAAGCTAAATTTGTCGGAGGCAAACCATTTTTGTCCAAGGTCAAAGTAGTTAAACCTTCGTCGGCCTTTTGCCAGTCCAAAACCACCGTCATCATCCGTCGTCGGGAATCAAAAGGCACCTCCCGTTGACGGGGATATTGCTGCTGAATTTCCTCTAAATCAAAATCCGCTTTTAGAGCCGCCACCAATAACGCCGCTTCGGTGGGATCGCCCATTTCCTGCCAACGACTGGATCCCAAAGGATGAATAAGATGGGCATTGGAACAGAGGGCGGCCCCAATGAGCAGTAATTTAACCTGTTGTTCTCCTTCCCTCTCCGGAGGAAAAGCAATTTTGCCCGTGGTGGGATCATAGCCTTCCCCTACCACCGTAAGGGTTTGCCCATTTTCTATCCCCGGAATCCATAGCGACCTCACCGTCATTTCATTTTTGGTTAGGGTTCCGGTTTTGTCCGTGCAAATCACCGTGGTGGCACTGAGGGTTTCCACCGCCGATAACCGTCGCACCAGGGCATTGCGTTTGGCCATCCGTTGCACCCCCATGGCCAGGGATAGGGTTACTGTAGGCAACAAGCCTTCCGGCACCAGAGCCGACAATAATGCCGATGGCAAAAATAAAACTTTGCTTTAATTCCAGATGGGTGACCAGGGAGGCCAATAAAAACACCAACACTCCCATGCCAACGGCAATGATGGTGATTATGCGAACAATTTGGCTAATTTGCACTTCTAGGGTGCTGGGTTCCCGTTTAACATTAGTGGTGAGATTGGCCACATGGCCAAATTCCGTTTCAGCTCCGGTGGCATAGACAACCCCCACTCCCCGCCCCGTGGCAATGGTGGAACCCGCCAGAACTAGATTACGAATTTCCTGGGCTTTCACCGGATCCTGGAGGGATCTTTCCCCGCCATGGACTAAAACATTGCCCCCCCGTTTGGGTACCATCTCTCGAATTTGGGCTGATTCCGCAAAACGAGCTACGGGCAAGGATTCCCCCGTCATTACCGACACATCGACATATAAGCTATCCGCCGACACTAAGCGCAAATCCGCCGATACCCGATCGCCTTCTTCCAACTGCACCACATCCCCCCGTACCAACTCCCGAGCTAGGACAGACTGTAAGGTGCCATCACGATAAACCTTAGCCTGGGCCGGTAAAACTTTTTTGAGGGCCGCCAGGGCTTTTTCGGCCCGAAATTCTTGGCTAAAACTAAACAGACCATTAATCCAAATCACCGCCCAAATGGCCCAGCCCAACTCTGGGGTACCGGAAATAAAAGCTAAAATGCCCGCTACCCAGAGCAACAAAGCCATAAAATGGGTCATCTGATCGGCAAAACGTAACCATAAAGGTCGCTGGGCTGGGGCGGCTAGTTCATTCAGTCCGTAGTGTTGCAATCGCCGGGCCGCTTCTTCCCCCGATAAACCCTGGGGAGTTGTTTCTAGTCGTTCATAAACGGCTGTAGGGGGAATAGACCAAAACGTGGTGGAAGAATTCATCGGCGAAAAAAATGGTCTCCCATTCCCCTGAGTATGACCATTAATATTAGGGGATTAAACCTTAAAGTTCAGTTCATTAACCGCATTTCAACAAAACGTAATGGGGGTTAAGAGCCTGTTTTAAAAGTTATGATCTGCCCCCTAAATTGACCCACTAAAGCTCCGGCAATTCTGGAGGACTTGTATCTAGTTTCCCCAAAAACTTGGGGCAGGGGGGCTTTTAAAACATCCTCTTGAGGCAAGAAGTTCCGACTCTCTCTGAAAGGGTAGTTTACTTCCTTTTGCCGGTGACAATGTAGGAAACCCGTTGGGCAATATTGGTGGCATGGTCAGCCATTCTTTCCAGGTGACGCATTACCAACACCATTAATAAAATGGGTTCCACCACCCCTTTGATATCCCGTTGAAAGGCTAGGACTTTATAAAGGCGATCGTAGGCATCGTCCACCACGTCGTCCATCTTTTTCACAATGGCCCCCGCCTCTGGTTCCAATTGGGTCAGGCAAATTAAACTGCGGTCTAACATATGTTGGGCTTGCCAGGACATGGCGGCCATTTCTTCCATGCAGGGGTGGGGGGGATAACGGGTGAGTTTCATGGCTATTTCCCCCAAGTCCTGGGCATAGTCACCAATTCTTTCGAGATCCCGCACTAACTGCATCACTGCACTAAGGAGCCGTAAATCCTGGGCTACGGGGGCCTGGAGGGTCAAAAAACTAGAACATTCTTCCTCAATATGGCGATATAAACGATCAATTTCTTTTTCTAGTTGGGTGATTTTGCCGGGGGTTTCTAACTGGTTTTCAAATAGGGCTTGATGGCTCATGCGGAAGGATTCTTCCACCAAGGCCCCCATCCTCAACACATCTTGTTCAAGGCGTTTCAAAGCCTGTTCAAAGTAACTACGTTCAGGATTATTAATCTGCTGGGATAAACTGGTGGCCATGGTGGAGATGGGGATGAAACGTTTTTGGAAATTAAAACAGGGAAAGGTTATTGCTTATTCTGGCCTAACGAATAAAAACCCCGATGGCGTTGCTGACCCTGGCCGCTGTCACTGGCGATCTATCCAATAGTTGACCCCCCAAAGAGAGGGAAGTGGAACTACCTCCATCCAGATTCAGGGCACTGACTAGCCCCATTTGTTGCAGAATTTGGGCAAATTCCCCCAGGCTTGCCCCCGTTCCCCCCACACGGTTATGGGTGGCAACAAACACGAAGTTACCGGATCGATCTACGGCGATCGCACTGCGGGAGGCTTTTTGTTGTTGAAAGGCACTGGAAAAACCTTCCCCCTGGGCATTGAGAACGATGCGGCCTTGATCAACTAATAAAGGCCCTGCTCCCAGTCCGTTGGGAAAAGCATTGAAGTTGTCCGGCACCGATCGCCCGTTGACGGTAACGGTGGCACCCATGGCTAAAGCACCGGCGGGAATTTGGTTGCCCCGGTCAATGATTAGATAACCATCGGCGGGAATGGGCATTTGTTGTTGCCCTGCTTTGGGGAGGGGATACTGGGCGGTAACTTGGTTGCCCTGGACAACATAGACCATTTCATTGTCCGCTAGGGAAACATAGGTGGGGCCCCAGGCGGGGGTGTAGCGGGCAATGCCCCGTTGTACATAACCACTGTTGAGGTAACTGGCGGTTAAACGCTGGCCGGTGCCGGTGGTCAACGTTTCCACCAAGGATAAACGGCCAAAGGTGTTTTGCCCCTGATCATTCCAGGCGATCGCCCCTCGATTGAGGATGGGGCCGGATAACCAGTTTTGGCTGGCCCGCACTGCCCCCAGGGGAAGTTGATTATTACGGTTAAAAAAGCCCGCATTGATGGCCACCGATGCCTGTTGATCCCTGGCCATGGTCAGCAGAGGTAAGGTTCCCTGGGCCATTTTTGGGTTGGCCATGATGGGACGGAGGGAAATCCTTGGCGATCGGGGATCAATGGTTACCGTGGTGACGGGAAATCGGCCGCCGCTGATGTTGACAAATTGTTGCTGCCAGGTGACGCCTTCCGTCCAATTGATTTTTCTGGGTTTGGGAGCATCGGCCCGGGCATCAATTACCAAGCGGTAAGGGGAAACCAGGGTACTAACCTGCAATTTATAGCCCACTGGTAACTGAAAATGAACTTTGCTCGCATTGCCCAACCGTTCCAAACGGTAGCGGACTTGGTTTCCGCCGGTTTTACCCCCCAAATCATCGTCGTCCACCGCCCGGAGACCAGGGGCATTGGCGTTGCCTTGACTTCCGGTGGCACTGGCCGCATTAACCATCAACACCGCTTCGTCCTTGGCTTGACTGACTTGCCAAAAGGCCGGTTGGGTTAATTCCAAAACGACCCTTTCTCCCCAGGCTTGGCGGCCATCCCGCACGGCCAAGATTTGGGACTTACTGGAGGGTATAACTAAAGTATTACCCTGGGCCTGCACTGACCCGAAACCCTGCACCAGGGGGGTAACATCCAAGTAACGGTAGGGAGCCACAAATTGGGTTTTTAAATTTTGGCGATCGCCAGAGAACCATTCCACGGGTTGTTGATCGGGGCTGGGGTTGTCCAATAAATCTAAACCCAAGAATTCCATGGCTCCGGTATCCCCCAAACCCGTGTGGACTTGCCCCCCTTCCTGCCATTGACCCCAGGGCACCGGATAGGATTTGCCATCAATGGAAATTTGATTACCCTGTTGGGAAAAAATCCCTGATGGGGTTTGGGATTGGGCTGGAGCCGGACTAATTACGGCAATCAGTATTTTTAAGCCCGCCATAACTACTAGCGTGGCGATGAATACACGGCCGAAACCGAACCAAACTTTACCCAAATTACCCATTTTTCCTTAATCCTCGCTGGCAATGGGACTATTCTGCCATTTATTTCCCGTCCTTTGGGCAGATTCCTGGGCGCTCCCATCAGGACTCTTCTAGTTGTTAACTTTTCCTTTACCTTTGGTTTGCCTTGGGAACGTTATGCTGACGATCAAGGCCATTGGATTTAGTTCACCTCAGTCGAAAGCGGTTATTTTGAGGGAACACCGATCGCCAATGTGAATTTTTGAGGGCTGTTTGATTTTATGGTTTTAACAAGTTCTCCTATCACTAACAGTTCCCTGGCGTTGGAAGGGTTAGAATCCCGCCCCCTCCAGTTCTACGACAAAGGTGAGATAGTGCCCCCCAGGGAAAATGGTTGTTGGCAAATTTACCGGGGCATTTTGCAGGTCAGTCAATGGACCGCTGGCGGTGAAGAGGTTCTGATGGGGTGGGCCCAACCCGGTGGTTTTGTGGGATTGGATTTAAGCTCCACGGAGCAAGCGGTTTATCAAATTAGGGCTTTGACGGATGTTTATTTGCGGGGCCATTCAGAAGAATCCATCGCCATGAATGCCAAGCTTTGCCAATCGGTATTGGCCCAAACTGTCCGACAACTGCGGCAGACTGAAGCCCTCCTGGCGATCGCCAGCTATAAACGGGTGGAAGAAAGACTCCAGGAATTATTGCAACTGCTAGCCCAGGAAATGGGAGAACCCAAGGAGGGGGGAGTCCGGTTATCTGTGCGGTTTACCCATCAAATGTTAGCCAATGCCATCGGCACCACCAGGGTGACCGTTACCCGTCTGCTGGGGGAATTACAGGGACAAGGAAAAATCACCCTAGACGGCGATCGCCATTTAATAATTGCCCGCCAGAATTAATCTTGGGGATGAAACGGGCAAATTACTGGGGAAACTCTAAAAATAGACAAAAAAATAAGGAAGTCCTTGAGGAGTCTTGCCATGTTTCGACCCTCGGGATGCTTCCTTATTAATCTTACTCCTCACACACAATTAGATATTAGCCGATGGCCGGGAGTCTGGATAGCCGAACCTGTAGCAGTTTACTGATTGGCATAGCTCCCATGGTCATTAACCCCGGTCAGGGCGGGAAGTTCCGTGGCTCCGGGGATCGCTGGGGTCGGCCGTAATAGTTCGGTTTTCCACCACTGAAGTTTGGCCGGTAACATTGGCGTAGGGTAAGGGCTGGTGATCCAGTAATGCGGTCAAGTTTGCCTCCAACACCTGCAGGGGTTGTTCTCCAATGCTTTCGGCGATCGCCGTTCCTTGGTTGTCAAGGTAAACAAAATGGGGAATACCATCAACCCGATAGCGCATCACTTCTGGTAACCATTTACTATTGTCCACATTGAGCATGGTAAAGTTCACCGAATCGCCGTAACTTTTTTTGACGCGGGCCAAATCCGGTGCCATGGCCTGACAACTGCCACACCAATTGGCATAGAACTCCACCAGGGTGGGCTTACCATTGTCCAATGCCGTAGCTAAGGGAATGGCTCCCTGGGCTTGGGCTTCTAGGGAAGTGGCTTGGGCTTGGGTTTGGAAACCGAGGTAGATGGCCGCACTCAAGGCGATCGCCACCACAGCTAATAATGCGTTACGAATTTTTGGCAAGGTCATATTGTTGGTTAGCAGAGGAAAAATATGGAGAAATTCACCCAAAATAAAAAAGTCCTGCCTTTGGGGACAGCTTTCTTCTGATCCTGGTATGGCTCTGGGTGTCTATGTCTATACAGTCAAAGCATAGCGGATAGGGTAATTAGCCGCTGTTAAAGCCGACCTTTCTAGATACCATGGCGAAACTCTGAAAACTGAATATGGCGGGTTCTGTTCAGAAAAGTTTGTATGGTTAAAATAGCTAAGTATGAAACACCGTAAAAACCAGTCTTCAGGATTATCAAGTACCATAGCGTACCAAAACTCCAAAAAAGCTTCCGCAATAGATTAAGCATTCAGTAAGCGTCTAGGGAGATATCTATCTCTGGATATAAATATTGCAAGAGGCTTGGCTCAAGTCGAGATCCTTAACCAGTAATCGGCAATAGCAATACTTCCATTAATTGGGTAATTGTGAGCATTTTGCGGATAAGTTTAAAAATCCCCAGAATAACTGTTAACGGAAAAACCATTTACCACCAAGGCCCTACAGTGACATTGTTAACGCCCCTACATTGACACAGGCAATGGAACTATCTTTTCATCATTTTCCCACGGTAGAACTTTTCGCCCACCTTGCTGGGGGGATCCATTGAGATCTTTTCTATTCAGCATTCGGCCAAAGCAGTGGGACTCTGGTTTATGCTCTGCCCTGCCTAAAGCTATAAATCCAACAAAGAGTACTATACTTAGGTGGTGACCACAATTGTGTAAATTAGAGGAATATTTCTAAAGGTATTAAAGCTATTTCATTGACAAGGTGTCAAAAATACTTTGCCTGATCAAAATCATTATTTTTCTTCCTCTATATTAATTAAAAATTTTAATTATTCCAGTTACATGAATCAATCACCACCAGATTCTCCTATCCTTACTCACCGTTTTAGCGATGCCCTGCTATTGGCCAATCAACTCCATGCCCACCAAATTCGCAAAGGTTCCGGTGTGCCCTACATCAGTCATTTACTGGGGGTAACGGCCCTAGTCCTGGAAATGGGAGGCAATGAAGACCAGGCGATCGCCGCCTTACTCCATGATGCGGTGGAGGATCAAGGGGGGGAAAATACCCTGGAGGTCATTCGCCAGCAATTTGGGGAAACCGTCGCAGACTTTGTAATTGGTTGTTCTGATAGCCAAACCATACCGAAACCCCCCTGGGAAGAAAGAAAACAAAAACACCTGGCTAAATTACGACATATTTCCCTTGCCGTGCTCAAGATTTCCCTAGCGGATACATTACACAATGCCCGCACCATTCAAATAGACCGCCGCCGCCACGGGGAAGAAATTTGGAAAAAATTCAGTCGGGGTAAATCCGGCACCATTTGGTATTACCAAAACCTCTGGGAAATCTATCAAGACCGCAATTCCAATGCCTGGTCAATGGAGTTGATTGACCTTATCAATGATTGGCGCTATGGCAGTCTTAATTAGGTAAGCTTATGCTCAAACGTTAAAGGAGAAGGTTTTGAAATAACATAACCCTGGGCATAATCGAAACCGATCGCCTCCACAGCCCTTAATAGGGCCGCATTTTCGACGAACTCAGCAATTGTTTGTAAATTCATCACATGGCCAATACGATTAAAGCTTTCTACTATCTCTCGGTCAACTTCACTCTGAATAATATTTCTAACAAAGCTACCATCAATTTTTAAAAAATCAACGGGAAAATATTTAATATATTCAAAAGAATTCATCCCGTGACCAAAATCATCAATGGCAAAATAACAACCAAGTTGCTTAATTTCATTAATGAATTTTATAGCCTGATCGAAGTGACTCACCGCCGTCTCTTCTGTAATTTCAAAACAAATTGTTACTAAGGGAAATGAAACTTTTTTCAATTTCTGTTTCAAAAAATCTAAAAAGTGTTCGTGGTTAATGCTGGCGGCGGAAAGATTGATCGCATATAAATAATTTTGAGATGAATTCATCTGCTCGGAATTTTGTTGATAATAATGATCATACCGACTCAAAAATTGACTAACAACCCACCGATCAATCGTCGGCATCAGTTGATAACGTTCGGCAGAGGGAAGAAATACCCCTGGAGCAATAATTCTATTTTTATCTAATAACCGCAACAAAACCTCATAATAAATTAGCTGACATTTTTTATTGATCGGTACTGCACTCTGATAATAGAGATCAAAACTATTCGCTTCTAGGGCATCATGGATTTGGCTAACCCAATGTCTTTCTTGCCTTTGTTGCTGTAACTCATTATCATCATCACTGTAAACTTGGATACAGTTTCTCCCCTTATTTTTTGCGGCATAGCAGGCTGCATCCGCCATTCCCAGCAGAAGATTTTTATCTTTCAATTGGGGCGTAATTGGCACCAATCCAATACTGACACTAATATGAAAAGTTCTGCCTTCCCAAAGAAAACATAGTTTTTCCACCATATCCCTAGAGGTCTCCGCAATTTCCATTGCTTTTTCTAGGGAACATTGATGCAACAAAAACGCAAACTCATCCCCCCCTAGACGGGCTAAGGTATCAACTCCCCGCACCCGTTGTTGCAATAGCCTAGAAACTTGGCGTAGAAGCTCATCCCCAGCAACATGACCACAGGTATCATTAACAACCTTAAATTGGTCTAAATCTAAATAACACAAAACATGGCGGTGATTAGTTTCGTTATTCAAGGCAATGGTTTCTTCTAGTTTCCGTTCAAACCCTAAACGATTCATTAAACCCGTCAAAAAATCATGGCTAGCCTGCCAGGTAAGTTGGCGGGTAAGGTTATGGGCAACCGTCACATCCCGAAAAATGATTACGCTCCCCACCACCTCTCCCTTCCGATCTTGGATCGGAGCGGCGGAGTCATCAATGGGAATTTCGGAGCCATCACGGGCAATCAAATTTGTATCTTTTGCCAGATTAATTGTTGTAATTTCCTCTAGGGCTTGGATAATAGGATTTTTAACTGGATTTCTGGTAAATTCGTTAACAATTTTAAAAACTTCAAATAGGTGATGGCCTAGAGCCTCTTCATTAGCCCAGCCGGTTAAGGACTCAGCAGTGGGATTGAGATAGGTGACGGCACATTCCGCATCGGTAGTAATTACCGCATCCCCAATGGATTTAAGGGTAACTTGAGCTAATTCTTTTTCAAAAAAAAGAGCTTCTTGAGTCTGAATATGATCTTCTATTTCTTGAATTAGTTGTGTATTTTTTGCTTGAATTAGTTGTGTACTTTTTTCCCAGAGTTGACGCTGGAGTTGCTGGAGAGATATGTGGGTAGCAATCCTTGCGAACAATTCTTCCATCTGAAAAGGCTGGGTTACATAATCAGCTCCTCCCACTTTCAAGCCCCTGACTTTATCAAAGGTACTCGTCAGCTCACTTAAAAAAATGACAGGAACAGAAGTTACCTTTGCATTTGCTTTTAATCGTTTACACAGCTCATAGGCATCGTAACCGTCTTGCTTAACGTAAAGCAAAATCAAATCCGCCTTAACCGCTAACACGCTTTGGAGAATTGCAGAATCAGATCGACAAAATTGAAAGTAATAGCCTTTTTTTTGCAGTCTTCTTTTGAGATTCTGCAAACTACCAGAATCACCAACTACTAAAATGTTACCTTTTGTTTTTGACATAACAACTCATCTGCACAGTGGCGAGGTTTTTTCAATACGTCCATCCTCCAGATAGTGAACATGTGTTGATAGAAGGAGGTGTGTCTGGAATGGGAAATGAAAGTAAGAAACCTAGACCACTAGGAATAATGCCTGGACTGATACTCTTTCTTTATCAGTCCCAGGATGACCTTTTAGTGTCAAAATTTGAATAGTAAGCTTTTACTGATATGCCCTTGAAGAGAAATGTAATTGTACTTATTCCCAAGAATAACCAACGAGGCATTTAATCTAACATGGGTCTTGGGGTCTTAAAGATTATTCTTCAATCAGAATGACCAAAGAAGGACATAGCCACCAAGCGCATTCTGCCAAAAGCCACAGGGCTAGACTTTTTGACGGCGTAAAACCTTGCCTTCACGAATTACTCAACACCGCTTTTATATTAGCTGAAAATTTGGAGTTTTTCTGTACGGATTAAAGCATAGTAAAAACTCATTTCGATCCCACCTACAAAAACGCTTCACAGCAAAAAAAATTCACACTTGCAATCAACTTTTGTCAGTCAACCAGAAAACACCCCCTTAGAAGATGTTTAAAAAGTCCCCTCTGACCCCCCAAGTTTGGGGGAAAACTAGATACAAGTCCTCCAGTATTGCCGGAGCTTTAGTGGGTCGATTTAGGGGGCAAACTAAAACTTTGCAAACAAGCTCTTGGGTAAACAATAAAAAACTTTCCGAGGGTTAATCTTTGGAAAGTTAAAATTTTTATGGTTAGTGATTTTAAATGCGGATGGCGAGACTCGAACTCGCAAGGCAAAGCCACACGCCCCTCAAACGTGCGCGTATACCAATTCCGCCACATCCGCGTTATCCCCAATAATACCATGGCGATCCACTCCTATCACCAAAAAAAATCGAAATAAATCGGCCAATTTTTAGGCCCCGGCACACCACCTTTTCCGGTTCAGGTTAGGTAATAGTTTGTCACCATGGCAAAAAGGAAAATGAACAAACTGGTTAAGATGCCAAGGTAAGCCAAAGGGCGTAATCGCAGGGTGACGAGCCACAGGGAAAGGGTTTGTAGATTCAATAGACTTCCCAGTAATAAAAAGCCCAACACCGCCCCTAACCAGAGTTGATCCCAGATGGGAGCTAGCAACGCTGGATCACTAAAATTACTAAATGGCATTAGTAGTCCCCAGAGCATCATCACTAGGGTTTGCCGCACTGGCCCTTGCCCGGCCCATTGCCATAGCCACTCCAAGGGAAAGAGCATGCTAATGCCACAGGCGATCGCCGTTCCCAGGATTAGAATCCCCCCGAACTCCTGAAATTCCTCAATGATGTTGCGACCAAACAAATGCAGTTTTTGCGGCCAGGAAAAATCCGCCACCGGATTAACCCCACTCCCAAAAATAAGCCCCCCCCGACGGGGAGAGTCCTCCTGGGTTGACTCCAAGGAAATTAAAGCCCCCGACTGCAAAAGGGGAATATTCACCAAGGCCGTTTCTTCTGTCTCTTTTTCCTGTTGTCGGGCTAGGCGGTAGGAACTAAAAACTAATCCCATCACAATGGCCATCAGCCAAGTTAGGGAAACCCGCAAAAAGATTAAACCATGGCTCCCCTGACCGGAGACCAACAACTTAGCAATGGTAAACAAGTTCAATGTGGGGGCGGCCACTAAAAAACTAATTACCAAAGGGATAGGGGCCCCTTGGAGTAGCAATCTTCTCACCAACGGCACACTGCCCAAGGCCCCCAAAGGCAGTAAAAATCCTAAGACACTCCCCACCAGGCTACTCAGTAAACGGTTACGGGGAAAATTTGCGACCCATTTTTGCTCGTCTGTCCAGATCAAAAAAGTGCTAGACAAAACAATCCCCAGCAACAGCCAGGGCAGAGACAGCAGAAGCGTACTCCCCAACAGACTGAGGAAAAGATTTAACGAGGCAAAATTAGTCATTCAGCGGCAAAGGAAAAATCAAATCAACGAACTCGGGGTTCGGCCCTCTCACCGGCAGAAGCGTTACCTGGATCGGGTTTGGTTAACACCTCGAACATGGGTTCATTAATGGCAATCATCAATGGATCCGCTTCCATTACCGCCAGGTGCGGATCCAAGTTAGCCTGTTGCAGAGAAGGATCCATGGGCTTAACTAGAATACTAGAGCAGGCCGCCACCACCACAGCCGCGGCGGTTACACTACCCCAAAACCAGAGGCGACGCCAACGGGTTTCGCAATCTAGGCGATCGAAGACCTGCTGAGATAATTGCTCAGCGCTGATGGATGGGGGCACCGGCATCTGGGGCAGGGCAACTTGCAAGCGAATTAACCCTAAATAGACCTGTTTGAATTCGGGGTCATTGTCGATCCAAGCTTGTACCTGGGTCTTCTCCTGGGGGGTAACTTCCCCGTCAATATAGGCACTTAACAGTTCAAACCTTTCGTCAAACTCTAGGCTTTCTTCCCCACCATCGGAATCAGCCCAGGTTTGCCGTGGGTAATTAAACTCAAATTCTGAATTCATAGTAAACCTCTCCGGGGGAATTTCCACCGACAAGTAATGGTGAATTAGCACTCAACAATGACTAGGGCTGATTCACTCCTCACAAAGTTGGATACTCCCTGATCCAAAAAGATGGCTAATGATGTTAATCGGTTAGTAATCAATTGGGTAATCAATGATTAGGAGGCTAGATAGGGCTGTAAAAAAGCTTGTAATTTTGCGCGGGCCCGGGCAATGCGGGATTTAACGGTTCCGAGGGAAACCCCAGTAATTTCGGCGATCTCTTCGTAGGCTAAACCGTCAATTTCCCGCAGGACAATGGTGGTGCGGAAGGCTTCGGGTAAGTCTTTGATGGCCAAACGTAAACATTCATAGAACTCAGCGGTGGATAGGGTTTCGTCGGGACTGGGATAACCGGATTCAATGTCCCAATCAATTTCGCCGTCATCCATGCGTCGGGGGGCATCGAGGGAGATGGGATGGCTGACCCGTTTGCGCTTGCGTAGCTCGTCGTAGAAAAGATTGGTGGCAATGCGGCTGAGCCAACCTTTGAACTTGACGGGTTCGTTTAAGCGATGGATGTTGCGATAAACCCGAATCCAAACTTCTTGGGCCAAGTCAGCCCGGTCTTGCCAGTCGGGGGCCAGGTGGTAAAGAATCTTATCCACGTGGGATTGGTAACGCCGCAGCAATTCGTTGAAGACGATGCTATCGGGACGGGTTTGCTCCTGGCACCGCAGAATTAAGTCAACATTAGTTAATTCCTCTGGCGGCAGGGCGTTTGGACTGGAATTGTTGCCTTCGATCGCCCAATTGGCATTGATGGCTTGATTCATAGGTTTACCCAACACGGCGGACTCCTCACATAGACTGATTGACGTAAGGATACCGTAAGAGTTTCTTGAAATTTCAGGATCAGCTGAAAATTTTTTTTAATCTTGGGCTAGGGTTTCCAATAAAACCCCCAGTTGGCTAATTAGATCCTGCTTGGTACTGGTTTCCAGCGGTTTACGGTCAGCGATTTGGGGACGGTCAAGGTAGCGGCCTAGTCCTTCTTTCACCTGTTGCTGAATTAGAAATTCCAATTCTTCCTTGGCCCTTTGCCGTTGATAGTCAGCCCCTTCTTCGGAGGTGGCGTAGAGGGGGGGGAGGCGGTTCAGGGCGTAGGCGGTAATGTCGGCAACGTCGGTCTGTTCTTCTTCCGTTTTCTTGTATTTAGCCATCTGGCTCACCACTTCGGTGACCACCATTTCTTCCATGACATTGATGAATTTCTTATGGGGCATGGCCACCACTTTCCCCACCAGGAGGGCCCCCATAAGGCTATCCAGGGCATCGTATTCTTCCTGGGCCAAATCCGCTGCACTTTCACAAATTCGCGCCACTTCCGCTTCCATGGCGGGGGTTAGATATCCATCCTGGAGGGCTTTGGCGACGATTTCTTGGATGCTCATGGGGTCAGAGGGGGCTTGGTTCAGACTTAACGGGGGGAATGATGGCTATTGTAGCGGTGCGGTGGGAAAAAATTGCCCTTTTTACTTTTCAGTGCTTGACGTTTTGGTAGTAAGTGCTACTGGTGAATTTCTGGGAGCGATATAGGCGATCGCCGGTAGGAGAATAATCGTAGACCTTTGGGAATCATCTATTAGTCCCAGGCCATTGGCATCCTGCCAGCGAATTATCCCCACGAGGGAGTCACCGGTCAGTAGTTTGATCTCCACGGGGGTCTTGCCTTTAATCAGATTCTGCACCTGGCGAACACTGGGTAAGCCGCTGTCAAATTTGCTCATAGACCATCCTTCAACTCATTTTTATCTTATCTTCCCTTGGCGAGAACCAAGCAAAACAAAGTCATCCTTTCTGCACTGTGGTCAAGAATTAACTAAGGGCGATCGCCAGAGGCATATTTGTTTATCCTGACCGCCGGTGACTAAAAAGTTCCCATCTCGGGCCAGGGCCGCTGTCCAAATTCGCCCCCGGTGTTGCCGACATTGGTGAAAACAGTCCCCCGTGGCCATATCCCAAAAACGGATGGTTTCATCCCAACTAGCGGTGATCGCAATGGTACTGTCGGGGGAAATAAATAGGGCCACGATTTCCTTGCTGTGGCCCCGCACAACTTTGCGGCATTTACCCTGATCAATGTCCCAAAAACTTAGGGCTTTGTTTTTGCTGCTACCAACAATGCTTTTGCCATCGGCGGCGATCGCCACTAGGTCGAAGGTTTGGGAATGACTGCTAAAGGTTTGAATGCAAACACCCAGTTCCAAATCCCAACAGCGGATAGTGCCATCCCAGCTTGCACTGACCAGATGCTGGCCATCTTCAGTAAACACCACCGAATTGACGTCGGCCTGATGTTCTTCCCACACCTGGAGACATTCCCCGCTGTGAATATCCCAAAGGCGCACCCGTCGATCCCAGCCCCCACTGGCTAACCAATTTCCCCCAGGATGCACGGCAATGGCATTGGCGATCGCCTCTGGGCCATCCTTAGCCGTTGAATTCGAGGGGTCATAGGTGCGATAAACCTGCCCGGTGGCCAAGTCCCAAGCTTGAATGGGGCCTTCCCAACCACAGGCCACCATCAAGGCACCATTGGGGGTCAATTGCAGATGCTGAATCCCCTTGAGCCCAAGGAAAGATTGCCGACATTGGCCGGTGGATAAATGCCACTGTTTTAGGGTTTCATCTAGTCCCCAACTCCAGCAGTATTCCCCTGTCGGTTCCAACGCAACGGCATAAACCGAGCCCTGATGCCCCGTTAAAACCTTTTGACAGGTAAAGCTAGCATAAAAATCCCTTGACAATTGCATCTACACCCTAGGCCCCCTAATGGGGAAAATCCAGATTAATACTTTGTACCCTTTGCAGCAGTAATTCCGGTTGCAGGGGTTTGAGCAAATAATCATCAATACCCTGACAAGAGAATGCTTGCCATTCGGTGGAAGATAAAGATTCACTTAATAAAAATACGCTGACCTTCGTAATCCTCCGGGATTTTTTAATGGCATTGGTTACTTTGGTTACATCAGCAAAATCCCGATCCACAATCACCAACCCCGGTTGTAATAACTCCACCTGCTGGAGGGCACTGCTAGTGTCAATTAACCAAATTACTTGATAGTTGGCCACCGTCAATAATTCACAAATTAAAGTGGCAATTTCTTCATCTTTTTCAATGACAATGACACTGGAATTAAAGGGCATTGCCTCATCTAACTTATCTTCTATCGAATCCTTTGCGGGGAGGGGTAAACTCTGTTGGGGAATAACAGTGGTAAAAATAGTTCCTTGCCCCGGGCTAGATTCCACCTCAATGTAGCCGCCATGGAGTTCCACCAGTTGTTTGGTCAGGGCCAACCCCACACCGCCGGTTTCATAAAAGCTGGTGTAGTTATCGCTAACGGTTTTAAAAGCTTCAAATAATACCGGTAATTGTTGTTCTTTGATGCCGATACCCGTATCTTCCACTTGAAAGATAGCCTGGTTATTTTCCTTCCAAATACGCAGAATAACAGTGCCTGCCGCTGGGGTAAATTTAAGGGCATTGTTGAGCAATTGGGTAAGGATTTGGTCAATTCTTTCCTGGTCACCACAGAACTGATCCTGCCCCGTATTAATTTGGTAATCTAACTCTAAATTAATTTCCTGTTTAAATGCTACGCCCAGGAGAGAGTGGATAATGGTTTGGGCCAGGGTATGGAGGGAAAATGTTTGACAATTGAGGGCGGTTTGACCAGATTCCAACTTGGACAGTTGAATGATGCCATTAATTTGTTCTAATAATCTTTTGCCACTTTCTTGAATATTAAGAAGATAGTGTTGTTGTTTTTCCGCTGGCAGGGATTCAGAATGGTTAAACCAATGGAGCAGGGTGCCAGACAAGCCAATAATACTGGTGAGGGGGGTGCGTAATTCGTGGGAAATATTATTGATAAATTGGCTTTTGAGCAAATTGGCAGCCTGGGCTGTGAGGAGGGCATCTCGCAATTCTTTGGTGCGTTCAATAACCCGCTTTTCAAAATTATTTTTTTGATTTTGTACTTCACTGTAGAGCAGGGATTGGACAATGGCCACCGCTAAATGTTCGCTAATTTGCCCCAGGAAGTTTTTCTCGCTGTCTAGCCATTGCCGGGGATGGTGACATTGGTGAGCAATGAGTAAACCCCATAGTTGTCCTTTGACAATGATGGGGGCGACCAATTTACCCCGTACTTGGTAGCGTTGCAGTAACCCCACTAGGCAGTAGGAGGAAGAATAATGATTTTCGATGTCATTGACGGCCACCACAGCCCCTTTCAGATATTTTTGCTCATAGCTCAACACCTGGGAAAAACAGTCATTTTCCGTCATTATCCCCAACATACTGTCAATTTCTGGCGATCGCCGGGCTTCGTAGGTAACTTCTCCGTACTGTTGTCGAGGTTTGGGTTCGGGGCCATCGGGGTCTATCCCCAGGGAAGATTGGGTGTAGTGAAATTGATAAATTACCAGGCGATCGACAAAGAGAAATTTTTGTACGGCGGTCACCGCTTTATTAAGAATTTCTGGTAAGTCGAGGCTTTGGCGGATTTGGGCAATAACCTGGCTGAGCACCTTAACTTGGCTAGCCTGTAAGCTGTCCTGTAAAGATGGCTCTGGGGAAAAACTGGTGCTGTCACTGTTAAGAATTTCCAATAAACCCAGCGTTAATTGTTCCGAGAGATTTGGGAGGGATTTTTGACTGGAATCCTTTTTTTTAATTTCTACCGGTTCTACGGGGATATTTTGCTGGGCAATAAAATCGGCAATTGCTTCGGCGGCAAAGGTGATGGATACCGCATAGTGGTCAGGGGAAATCCGTTCTCCATCCAACAACGCCCGTTGATGGGGACTAATTAACAGGGCAAAACGATGATCCACCTCCGCGTCGAGTACCTGGTCTCCTTTAGGGGCACTTAGACTAGAAGGTAGTTCCCCCACAAAACACTGCGTCCCTTCCCCGGCTTGCTGTGCTAAGGATTGCCAAAACCGGATGAGGCGATCAAACGTGATGGTGGGCAAAAGGCGACGAAAAATGGCGGAAAAAGCAGGTAGCATCCTAATTGAACATAGACTGGGCTGGGGTGTTTACCGACCAAGCCCCATGGCTCTCATTTTCCATCATGCCTAAGTTTTTGCCCAAACCGTCAAAATCTAAGTATTTCTAAAGAAAGAGTATTTTTCAGTGGAGCTAAACCCTTATGCATCGACTCTCCAGTCTTCCCGGTGGTTGGACTCCTGAGCTGGAAGGGGTGGTCATTGTTGATCAAACCGCCGCCCCGATAATTTTTCTCACCGCCGCTGATACGGACATCCAAGCCATCGCCAATGTGTTCCAGCAATTACCGGCGGATTTTCCCAGTTTGCGGGTTTGTAATTTGCTTAATTTGCAACAATCCTTTTCCATCGATGACTACGGCGATCGGATATTGGCCCAGGCCCAGGTGATTGTGGTTCGGCTTTTGGGGGGACGGAGCTATTGGCCCTACGGCTTGGAACTTTTGGGGGAATTAGCGGAAGAAAAACCGGAGATAAAGTTATTTATTCTGCCGGGGGATGATCGACCGGATCTAACCTTAATGGAGCAGTCCACTGTACCCCTGTCAGCGGTACATCATCTTTGGCAATATTTCGCCCAGGGAGGGGTGGCAAATATTCGCCATGGCTTGATGTGGCTCGGGAATTATAGCTTCGATAAAGATTACCCATCACTCCCCCCTCAGCCAGTGCCAAAGGTGGGTATTTATAGCAACTCCCATTGAGATGGGGTCTACCCAAAAAGTTTGTGTTTTTAATAATGTGCTGAGCGTAACCGTGGAAAAAATCATCAAATTACACGGCGATCGCCCTAGATTGGGTGACTTCTAGATAGATGTGTTCAAGTTGCACAGGATGTTTTGTGATCGCATCAATCACTAGGGGGGATAGGGCATCAAGTATGGAACGCAACTCCAGGGAACTGGGCAACCAGAGGGCTAGATCTGGCCCATAGTAGCGGTGCTCCCATCCCAATTCCTGGGCTTTGGCAATGGCCTGGGACTCATCGGGGGTTTTGATGACAACAATTTCCTGGGCGGGAATCCGGCGGCGGAGTTCCTCCAGCGTCCCTTGGGCAAGGAGTTGACCCTGTTTTAAAATACCGATGCGGTGGCAGAGTCGTTGGGCTTCTTCGAGAAAATGGGTGGTTAATAAAATTGTCATGCCATCCCGTTGCAAGGTTTGGATTAAGTCCCAGAGGTTATAGCGAGCTTCGAGATCCAAACCAGTGGTGGGTTCATCGAGGATTAATAATTTGGGGGAATGGATGAGGGCGATCGCCACATTTAAGCGACGTTGCATGCCACCACTCAGGGCTGAGACCGTTTGCCGTCGTTGCGCCATTAAATTTACGGCCTCTAGGCACCATTCGATGCGGCGGCGACGTTCTTGGGTCTTCACACCATACAATCTGCCGAAAAAAGCTAAATTTTCCTCCACGGTCAGGGAACGGTAGAGTAGATTTTCCTGGGGAGCGACCCCAATTAGCGTCTTAGTTTGCTCAGAAATAGGTTGCCCCAAAAGGGTAATGCGGCCTTCATTGGGTTGGAGGAGGTGGCAGATCAAATTAATTGTGGTGGTTTTACCTGCACCATTGGGCCCGAGCAATCCATAGATTTCTCCTGGGGAGATGCTAAAGCTCAGATTGTCTAAAATCCGCTGTTGACCATGGAACTTCGTGACTTGATTAAAAGAGAGCACAATTGATTAAAGTGATTAAAGCCGGCGTTCACGGCGTAACATTTGGTGATAGGCAAGGCCACCGCCCCCGATCATCCCCACCGACCAACCCAATAGAACCCGTAAATGTTCGTTGATGGCATCCCATCCTTCCCCTTGGCTCCAGATTTTGGTGAGGGCCTCGGTCATGTGGAAAATAGGATTATAAACGGCGATCGCCAGGAGACTTTTTGGAAAAATTGAGATGGGGAAAAAAGCGCCCCCTAGGATCAATAACGGTACCCCAAAGGTAACCACTAGGGTGTTGACATCCTCGGTGCGTCGAGCCAATTGGGTACCCAGGATAAATCCACCACCGACATAGATCAACAGACTGAGGATTAAAACCAGACTGGCAAGCCATGGAGAACCCTGCACCGAAGAGCCTAAGCCATAGACCAATCCCAAAACCGCCAAGGTCTGCCCCAAGGCGATCCAGCCCAGGGCCATGACGATGCCGACAAAGTAGGCAGAACCACTCAGCGGCGAAATAAACAGACGTTTGAGGGTATTTTGCTCCCGTTCCGACACCATGGTGGCCACGGTTCCCCCCAAACCACTAAAGAAGAATGCCACCCCCACTAAACTTGGTGGTGCGGCCAGTTGTAGGGCTTCCGGAAGGGGCAATCCAGCTCTATCTGCAAAGATCAGGCCGTTTAATACCAGCACTAACAGCGGAAACACTAACCAAAAGATTAAACTTCGTTTGCGACGCCACAATTCCCACAGAATCCGTAGGGCAATTCCGTAGGCTGGCTGAAAAAATGTAGTCCGCAATTCCATAACGTTCCCTCCCAACATCCAACAAACCTTATTTTTGGGCTTTGGCTCAAAGTACACCCCATGGACATGTTCTTTGGGAACTTTCTCCCTTGTCCACTTTTAGAACGTGTTTGAAAAGCCCCCCTGGCCCCCCAATTCTGGGGGGAAAGTCTTCAAAGTCCCCCAAGTTTGCCGGAGCTTTAGTGAGGAGATTTAGGGGGCAGATCATAACTTTTAAAACAGGCTCTTAGAAGGTTTACCGTTTCGTAATATTAGCCGGTTGGGATGTTATTCAGAATTGATAAGGTCAACCTAAATATCCTCCGGTTTGCCAGCAATATTAATGCGATTACTCAAGCTAGTTAGGGTTTGGCTTAGTTCCCAATCCTTTCTTTGTAGTTGAGTGATTTTATCGCAACTGTACATAACGGTGGTGTGATCCTTTCCCCCAAAAGCTTCCCCAATGCGGGGCAAACTCAAATTCGTATGTTGCCGCATCAAATACATTCCCACCTGGCGGGCGAGGCTGATTTCCCGGCGACGGGAGTTACTCAACAGTTCCTCCACCTTTAGTTGATAATGCTGGGCCACAATGGCAATAATGGCTTCTGGGGCGGCGGCCACCTTTTCCACCGGGGGATTGAGTACTGGGGTAATATTTTCCACCGTCATGGCTACCCCCGATAGGGACGTGTAGGCGATCGCCCGGATTAGGGCCCCCTCCAATTCCCGAATGTTGGAAGTGTAGTGGGAGGCAATATATTCGATCACCTCCTTGGGCAGACGCATATTGTCGTACTCGGCTTTTTTCTGCAAAATTGCCATGCGGGTTTCCAAATCCGGTACCTGAATATCGGCAATTAGGCCCATGGAAAATCGGGAAATAAGCCGATCCTGCAATCCAGGAATCCGTCTGGGGAGCACGGTCAGAAGCTACCACCACCTGTTTCCCGGCTTCGTGCAAGCTGTTAAAGGTGTGGAAAAATTCCTCCTGGGTGTACTCTTTGCCCTTGATAAATTGAATATCGTCAATTAATAAAAAGTCTGCACTGCGGTAATGGTTGCGAAAATTTTCTATGTTGTCCTGGCGGATAGCGGTGATCAGATCATTGGTAAATCTTTCCGTGGAAACATAGTACACTCTGGCAGAAGGATACATCTCCAAGCGGTAATGGGCGATCGCCTGCATAAGATGGGTTTTGCCCAGACCAACGCCACCACAGAGGAACAGGGGATTAAATTCCCGACCGGGGGATTCCGCCACCGCCAAAGAAGCCGCATGGGCCATGCGATTGGTGGGCCCCACCACAAAACGGGAAAAGGTGTATTTTCCATTTAAAGCGGAGGCGCTTTTGGCCGTTGTTGCTTTGACGGGGGAGGGGCCACTGTGGATGACCCGGTAGGGATCCAACCCCGAGGTGGTGAGCTTCACCGTCACCCCTTGGCCCATTAAGTCACTCAGAACTTCCGTTAATAAAGGTACATAACACTTTTGCAAGTGGTTGAGAATAAAGCCATTTTCTGCCTGAATTACCGCCACCCCATCCCCAATGGAAGTCAGAACTGTTGTTTTTATCCAAGTGTCAAAGGCGGGCTTGGTCAACTGGTCTGCCAGGGCCACTAGGGCCTGTTGCCAAAGACTTTCAGGGGAAACATTCACAGACTCACAACCATAAAAAAACTTAAAACACTTTTTTCCCTGGATTAGCCCAACCACGGGAAATCGGGATTCTCATTGCCGTCATTAAATTTAAAGTATCGCAAATTTACGAATATCGGGATGACAGGATTTCAACCGGGGATATCTTGCTCCCAAAGCAGGGGGAAAAGCGGGCGAAATCCTTACGCTAAATACTTTCTCTCTTTTAAGGGCAATGACACACCCTTTTATCTCAAAAACGCTTTTGGGGATTTTAGTAACTAAGTTCTTTTAATCCCCTCACCAATCTTTCTATGGCTATCTGAGCCGTCTCCTTTCGTAGCGCACCGTAGGCAATGCGAATGTAACAACCTTCCGTTACCCCAAAGGTGGAACCGGGCAATACCCCCACTTTAAATTCGTCGATCAATCTTTTCACCAACTCCAAATCTGACAAAGGACTATCCACCTGAAGAAAACAATAAAAAGCGCCCTTCGGCACCACTAAACGGCAATGGTCTGATAATTTTCCTAGTTGATCTAACAATTGCTGGCGACAATAGGCCATTTCCGGTAAGAATCCCTGGGAATAGCCTTTGCCTACTTTTAAACAAGCTAGGGCGGCATATTGGGAGGCGATCGCCGGGCAAATTAGGTTAGTGTCCTGAATTTTTTTAACTGCTAATAATGTTTCCTGGGGAATAACCATATATCCCATGCGCCATCCCGCCATGCCATAGGCTTTGGAAAAGCTAAACAGGGAAATGGTGTGATTTTCGGTATGGGGAATAGAAGCCGGGGAAAAGATGGGAGTTTGGTCGTAGGCAAAGTAATCATAGGCCCCATCGTGGATGTGGTATATCCCCCTTTGCTGACAGAGTTCATTAATGGCCCGCAGGTCTGCTTCGGGATAAACTGCGCCGGTGGGATTATTGGGGGAAATAGTGACCACTGCTTTAGTTTTTTCGCTAATGGCCTCTGCAATTAATTGGGGCTGAAGTTGGTATTGATCATCGGTGGGAACTAGCACCGGCTGACAGCCTGCTATTCTAACCGCCATTTCATGGTTGAAGTAATAAGGCGTGTTGAGGATAATTTCATCCCCCACTTCAGTTATGGCCAACACAGCATTGACAAAACCCATATTGGCTCCGGCAGTAACCACAATGGCTTGGTTTGTCCCGATTTTTATTTGGTTATCCTGCTCTAGCTTTTGGGCTAAGGCAGAAATTAACTCTGGAATTCCCTGAACAGGATGGTATTGATGCAATGGGGCATGGGTCAGGCTTGCTTGCACCGCCAATGCAACTTCCGGGGGAGGCGGATAAAAGGCTACTCCTTGACCAAGGGAGATGGTTCCAAGGGATTCAGTTATCCATTGCCCCACTACGGGAATAATGGGGGATTGCACTGCTTCCATCCGGTTGGATTTCATTTTTTGCCTTGACTAAACTTCTGGGGTAGGGTGGAAATTGATTCTGTTAATTTAGATCGTGCTGAAGCATTTTCTCATCGCCACTTTAAACCCAAGCTTAATTCTAAAAATCCATCTAGTTTATTGGGTTATGAAAACAAAGATAAATAAAAAGGTTTAATCGAAAGGAATAACCAGTGAAAATAACAGAATTAAAAGAAATTGCCAGCGGTCAAAATCCTTTGGTTAAACAAATTCGTAAACTCCACCAAACCAAAGGGCGCAAAGAACAAGGGCAAATTCTCCTGGAAGGAACCCATTTAATAGAAGTGGCCCTGGAGCAGGGTAAACAGCTTGGGCAGGTTTGCTTTACCGACGATTGGCAACAAAAAAATCCTGATCTGACCGATCGCCTGGGGGCAAAGTCCGAACAATGTGTGCTGGTTACGGCGGAAGTGCTAGGAAAAATGGCTAGTACCGTTAGCCCGGATGGGGTATTGGCTACCCTGGCCATGGATCAATTTTGGCGATCGCCGCCCAGGGAATTAAAACTAGGTTTGGTGCTGGAAAGATTGCAAGACCCCGGTAATTTGGGAACTATATTAAGGACAGCGGCCGCCAGCGGAGTCCAAGGAGTATGGTTAACTGCCGACTGTGTGGATGCCACTAGCCCTAAAGTGCTCCGGTCATCGGCGGGTAGTAGCCTGATCCTGCCCCAACAGCGGGTAGAGTCCTTAACTACCTTGCTGAAAAAATTCCAAGCCGAGGGCATTCAACTCATTGCCACCGTCCCCCAGGCACAACAAACCCTTTGGGAAGTAGACTTTCACCAACCTACCGTTTTAGTTTTTGGCAGTGAAGGCCAGGGATTAAGCCAGCCCGTGCTCGATTTAATCACCCAACAGGTTTCCATTCCCCAGGATCCCCAGGTAGAATCCCTGAACGTGGCGATCGCCGTGGCGGTAATGCTATATGAAGCCCAGCGACAAAAGTGGTCGGGATAAACTAATGCCTGAGTTCGGTTCTTCGCCCCTCGTTTTTTTCCTGAAATTGTTAGAGTGTTGTTATCCCATACGGGTCAGCCCCAAATCAAGTTCCATTACTAGAAGAGGAGATCCATCGTGACCTATGAATCCCAACGTCCCCAATCGCTATTTGCCGGTAATAACATGGAAGGCAACGATAGCTTGTGGGAATATGTCCAGGGCTTAAGTCCCGAAACCATTGCCCAACTGTCGCGCCCTGGTTCCCAGGAGGTGTTTCAGGTGATGGAACGGAATATCATCGGCCTTTTGGGGAATCTTCCTCCGGATCATTTTGAAGTCAACATCAGCACCAGCCGGGAAAATTTAGGTCGTTTATTGGCCTCCGCCATGATGAGCGGTTATTTTCTCCGCAACGCCGAACAACGCCTAGGCTTTGAACAAGCTTTGAAAACTGGCCCCAGCAGCTCGGAACACGGTGGAATGTAGTTGCAATAGTTCTAGCTAGACCGAAAATAATCCAGAAGAAGTTGATATTCCGGGGTCTGGGATGAGGAAAACCGTAACCAATCCTCTCCCTCTTGTCCCACCCCATTAATGGGCACAATTTCCACCCCACTGTTGCTGTAGGCTAAGCCCTGTAGGTTTTTCACCAAGGCCCTAGACCAACGATCGCCATTAATAATCAAACCCTTGTCGGTTAACCATTGATAAAGCCGGCGGTGGACAATACCCGGTAACTGCTCCCCGGTTAAAGGGGGGCTAAAGAATTCACCATTTTGCCAACCCCATAAATTACCCGTAGCGGTTTCCAACCAATGGCCGTTAACATCGGTCAAAATTGCTTCCTGGGCGTTATTTTCCTTGGCAGTGCCTTGGGCTAACCACGGGGCCAGATAATTGCCTGTTTTTAAATGCCCCAGGGAACGCTGGTAACGACCGGGGGGCATCAGCCAAGCATTGATACCGAATTTTTGTCGTTGTTCCAGATCTGCCGCCAATGCACGGCCAGTGATTAACCCCTGCCCGGATGGAAAACAGGTGATGCGTAGAATTGGATATTGTTTGCCCAAATCCCTAGCGGCTTGGTTAACCTCCCGCCAGTTCGGTGCAGGCCAATGGAGAGATTGCAAACTTTGACAAAGGCGATCGCCATGGTCAGGCCAGTGGGTGAGGGGATGGTCAAGGGATTGTTGATAAACCCGCAGGGTAGTAAACACCGTTGCCCCATAGAGTAACCCTGGGTCATTGACCGGTAGTTGGATTACATCCTGTTCAAACCATTGTCCGTCCCACCAGTAAGGCATTAGAACATCACCATGCCACCATCAACGTTGAAGGTTTGTCCGGTGATATAGGCCGCCGCTGGATCCGTCGCCAGAAAACGAATGGTACCGGCCACCTCCTCCGGTTGACCGTATCGAGCCAGGGGAATAAATTGCAAAATCGGCTCCGCATCTAGTTTTTCCGTCATATCGGTGGCAATGAACCCAGGGGCCACAGCGTTAACGGTTACTCCCCGACTCGCCAGTTCCTTGGCAACGGTCTTGGTGAAGCCGATCACCCCAGCTTTGGCGGCGCTGTAGTTAGCTTGCCCTGGATTGCCCATCATGCCCGCCACGGAAGTGATGTTGATAATGCGGCCACTTTTTTGTTTGAGCATTAATTTGGACACCGCTTTGGTGCAAAGAAATACCCCGGTTAAATTTAGATCAATAACCGCCTGCCAATCCTCCAGCTTCATCCGTAGAAGTAATGTGTCCCTCGTAATCCCCGCATTGTTTACCAACACGTCAATGCGACCAAATTTTTCTAGGGTAGTTTTAATGAGCTGATCCACTTCTTCACTATCCGCCACATTGGCCCGAACGGCGATCGCCTCTCCTCCCTGGTCAACAATTTCCGCCACCACCGCATCGGCGGCCCCACTGGATTGGGCATAGTTCACCACCACTTTCATTCCCGTAGCGGCCAGGGCCAAAGCCGTTGCTTTACCAATACCCCGGGATGCCCCCGTCACCAATGCCACCTGTTCCGTTAATGCCGTCATAAACAATTCTCCTGTTGGGGCGTCATCTGCGGCCAATCGGCCATCACGCCGTAATTTCACAATACAAACCGAAATTTATTTTACGGGGTCAGTTGCGTTGTCAGTAAAAATCCCCCTAAAGCTCCTGCTAAAAAAGGGGTAAGCCATGAGAATTTTCCCTCCTGAGGAAGCTACGGTGTACACACAAGTCTTTAGTTTTATTATTAACCTTGTCTCGCCCCCTAAATCCCCCAATTCTGGGGGACTTTGAACTCAAAAAAGTCTCAATCTCCCCCCAAACTTGGGGGGCCGGGGGGGCAAAAGGAATTTTAGGGAAGATCTGTGTACACGGTAGCCTGGGGAAGGGGGACTAGGGAGAATTAACTACTATTTTTAGACTTTTAACGCGCCCTACGCTCTGCAGACGGATGAACAATGGTTAGGGAGCGTCAACGGCACTGACTGACATCAGTTCAGCAACGGTTTGACAATGGGCGGGTAAACCCAGTTGGGCCGGAGCCACCGGGTCGGGATAGGTAAAATGGCGATAATCAAGGCAAAATCTGTCCCAGTCCGCCATCTGGATGCGAAATAGCTTAATGAAAATATTGGCTAGGGTAATGGAGAGGGGGACTTGGAAGTAGATTTTTTGGCGGTAATACTGGCAGACCTGCTGAATCCCTTCGGTGGCGGTGAGGGAGCTATTCCCTAACACTACGTCTAACCTGCGCTGGGGAGGGTTATCAACATAATGAGCTACGACCTTAGCAATATCCTTAGCGTGGATAAAGTGGAAACTACCATCGGCCCGGAACCAACGGATTAAGGGCAACCACCGCAAAATTTCCCCTAGTCCTCCGGAAAGGTGGGAATAGGGCTTACCCGGTTCTCCCCCAAAGACCAGGGTGGGATAGACCACCGTAATTTTATTGGCAATTTCGGCTGAAATTTTCGGAGCTTGCTCCAGGGCAGGGCCATCGGCTTCCAGGGCCTGGTGGCAAAGGTATTTAGTACGAACATAATCTGTGCCCAAACTTCCCGCTTCCGGTAGGGGTTGCCCCTGGCGATCCAGGATGCTGGCGGTGGAAAAATAGATTACCTGTTCACACCGTTCTGGGTTGAGCAAACTAATCAGGGTCAGGGTTTTGACCACGTTGATGTTGTACGTTTCCTGGCGATCGCCCCAACTGGTGGCAATGAGGATGGCACAGTCCATGGTTTGGAGTAGATCAACCTGGTCTTCAATGGTGCTTAAGTCTCCGGGAATGAGGTGAATGTTAGAGCGTAATTGGGGGTCAAACTGTAATTTTTGGGGATTCCTGACTAATAAAAATAATTCGTGATCCGTACCCTGGATTAACTCATCTGCTAAATAATGACCGATGCAACCACTGATACCCGTAACAAAAATACGCTTCATATACCCCAAGGGCGAAAAAATAGGCGGGCCGTTTAGTTCAAAAATTCCCTTAATCTAGATAACACCATCGGGGGAATTTCGTGGCCCATGGGAAACTCCTGGTACTCCACCGTTGCCCCAATTGTTTGCAATTCAGCCCGGGCTTGATGGGCCATCCGCACTGGCACCACCATATCTTGGCTACCGTGAACCAATAAAATCGGGGCGATCTGCGAAGTTTGGGGTTCCGGCTGAAAATGGAGATAGCCACTTAAAGCAAAAACCTTTGCCAACGGTAAAGTTAAACCCACATCCAGGGCCATGGCTCCCCCCTGGGAAAATCCCCCCAACACAGTTCTGTCCAGGGGAATTCCCGTTTCCGATTCCAGCCCCATCAGATAATTCCTCAGCCCCTGGCGGGATTGATGTAATCCTTCAAAATGTTGACTTTCCAGATCGTACCAAGCCCGACCCTGGGGAATTTGGGGGTGGGGAAAGGGGGCATTAACAAACCGCCATTGGTAATGGGGCAGATTGAGCATTGGGGCTAGATCCGCCAAGTCCCTGGCATCGGCTCCCCATCCATGGAGCATCACCAGTAATTTACTGGTTTCCGGCCCTGGGTTTACCGGGTCAGGATAGGCGATCGCCTGGAGATCCGCTACTGAGTGTGCCGAAAATTGCGGAGACATAGACTGAGAATTACCGATTCATTTGGGTAAGGGCGGCGGACTGGTAGTAATGGGACAAAATTTGTTGGTAAGGGGTACCCTTTTGGGCTAAACCATAGGCCCCCCATTGGCTTAAACCAATGCCATGGCCCGATCCTCGGCCGCTAATGGTGAAATTATTCCCGTTTTTGGAAACCGTGAACAAAGTACTACGGAGTTTCAAAGCCTGGCGAATGGCATTACCGGTTAGGTTCTTGCGACCACCACTGCCGCTGACCTGGATAGAAGCCACCCGACCCCGGGGGGTAACCCTAACCGGAGTGAGGGCATTGACCGTGCCGACCCCACCAATATGACGACTTAAATCCCTGGCACTAAAGGTTTGACTCCAGCTAAACACCGGAGAACCCTGATCGTAGTCCACAACCCCCCGCAAATAGGGTAAAGGGGACATCCACACATCCTCAACATTTTCCGTGTGCCCCCCAG
This sequence comes from uncultured cyanobacterium, assembly GCA_963704945.1. Taxonomy (GTDB): domain Bacteria; phylum Cyanobacteriota; class Cyanobacteriia; order Cyanobacteriales; family Microcystaceae; genus Synechocystis. The sequence continues at coordinate 50,910 of CAVPII010000026.1, forward strand.
AAGCGGCATGGAAGGCGGCTAAAATTGCCTTGCCGTTGTAGGTCATCACTTGACCCTGGGTAGCTTCCACCGCTTCCACCGTGCTGACGTATTCATTATTCACCCCCTTATACACCTGGGTAGCCGTGGTGGTGTCAAGGTCGTAGTAGCGGTTACTATCCTTACTGCTTTGATAAATGGCATAGGTGCGGGCGGCGACGGCCTGGGCTTTTAGAGCCTCCAGGGGCCAGGAAGGAATGGCTTCGGAACCCACCACACTGTATAAATACTCTTCGATGTCCACCAGATTGACTGCACTAACTCCGCTACCTTGGCGGACTAGACGGACTTTGCCCCGATACCAACGATCGCCGATCCAGATGCGGCCATCCCCACTGGGTTCAATGGTAATTTGGGAAGCCTGGGTGCCACCGAGGTTAATGTTGCGACCGGAGGCAGTGGCATTGACGGGAACCAGGGAATCTAAACTGCCAATGGTGGCTCCACCGCTGTTTTTTACCAGGGCCGGGGTGGAACTGCCCACCCGGACATTAGAGACACCTTTACTAATGGCAACCCGCAACTCCAGGGCCTGGGCAGACAGGGCCCAAGCCAGGGAAATAATCAGACCGAGAAAACTTGATTTACCGATTAGTTGTAACCAGGGGGTTAAAGCCGTGAAGTCCTTAGCCAGGAAACCCCCTTTTTCTTTAGTAAATTGCATAACGAATTTTCCTCACAGCACAATCACCGGACAATTCTAAACCACGGTAGCGGTTGCTGGGGATTTTGCCAAGACAGTTTGTTCCCCAGACCGGGGTCTTAAAAGCTGGCTACAATTACGGTAATGCAGTGGCTATCTTTGGACGGAGGTAAGGGGCTTTGATGGAATGGCGTGAAATTTCCGGCAGTTGGGTTCTTGTGCCTCCCCAACCGATCGCCGTGGTGCATTTTTTGGGGGGAGCTTTTGTGGGCACAGCCCCCAATGTGGCTTACCGTTGGTTGCTGACAGAATTGGGCAAAGCTGGTTACGTGGTCATTGCCACACCGTTTTTAAATACCTTTGACCATCAGGCGATCGCCAGAATTGTCCTCAATCGTTTTGAAATTATTCTGGAACGGTTGCAAAAACAGGGGGAAATTTCCAGTGGTTTACTGCCGGTGTACGGTCTGGGCCATAGTTTGGGCTGTAAGTTGCATTTGCTAATCGGTAGTTTATACGAAGTGGAACGGGCAGGAAATATATTGATCGCCTTTAATAATTATCCCGTCAAACAAGCCATTCCCTTCGGTGAACAGTTAGCCCAATTACAACTAGATAAATTACTCATGGGGGTACAAAAGCAACTCAAGCAATTTAACTGGCAGGTGGATCTAAATTTTGAGTTTACCCCTTCCCCCGAGGAAACCAACTTTTTAATTGCGGAAAATTATCGAGTACGTCGCAATTTGTTGATTAAATTTGCCAACGATGACATTGATCAAACCTTAGGATTAAGACCCATATTAAATAAAAAGAATACTGATCTTATTTCCTATTGTCCCTTGCCGGGAAACCATCTCACTCCATTAGGGCAGGATATTCAATGGGAAGCTGGCAATGATTTTTCCCCTTTAGATGCCGTGGGACAATGGTTAAAAAGTTCCCTCTCCCAGGATTTACAACGGTTACAAAGGGAAATTCTCCGGTGGTTAGAACCGAGTCGTTTTTACGCCTGATTTTTCACAGTTTTAAATTTTAGATCAACGTACCTAAACCAGCCGACGAATATCTTCGTTAGCCCCCAACAAAACCACAATCATGCCTTTTTGTAGACGTTCCTGGGGCGGAGGATTAATCCTAAATTTTTCCTCAGAACCGATCGCCAGCACACTGACCCCATGGTTTTTACGCAGTTGTAATTCCGCCAGGGTTTTGTTGCAAAATTCATCGGGCACCATGATTTCCACAATGCTGTTGTTGGGATCAAGTTTGAACCGATCAATGATGGCCGGGGTGGTGAGGGTATAGGCTAAGTCCTGCCCCGCTTCATGTTCTGGGAAGACAATTAGATCCACCCCCAAACGCTTGAGGATTTTTTCATGGGTATCGGAGGAAACCTTGGCCACCACGGATTTAACCCCCCCTTCTTTGAGGTTAAGACAGGTGATAATGCTTTCCTTGAGGTAATTACCGATCGCCACAATCACCGTTTCAATTTCAAAAATACCCGCTTCCCGCAGGGCGGTGTCATCGGTGGAATCTAGGCTAACGGCATTGGCCACCACCCGATCCGCCAACACCTCCGCCACTAATTTAGGGTCTTGATCTACCCCCAATACCTCATAACCATTGCTGTGGAGAGTTTCACACACGGCCCGACCAAAACGACCCAGGCCAATGACAGCAAATTGACGTTTTTCCTGACGAATTAAATGTAAAAAATGGCTAGTTTTCATTAATTGAACCAATTCCGGTTAAACCAAACCTAACAGGGCAACCATCAGGGCTTTTTGGGCGTGCATCCGGTTCTCCGCCTGATCCCATAGGCGGGACTGGGGCCCTTCCATAACAGCATCGGTGATTTCTTCCCCCCGGTGGGCCGGTAAGCAATGGAGTACGATCGCCTCTGGGTCGGCTAAGTTGAGTAAATCTTGATTAATTTGGTAGGGCTGGAAAATGGGAATGCGGCTGTTGGCCAAATCTTCCTGACCCATGCTGGCCCAAACATCAGTGTAAAGAATATGGCTCCCTTCAGCGGCGGCCCGGGGATCATCGGTTAGTTCCACTTTGCCCCCAGGGGCGGCGATCTTTTTGGCCTGGTCGATGATTTCCGCCAAGGGTTCATAGTCTTTGGGCGTGGCCACCCGCACTGTCATCCCCATCATTACCCCGCCGAGAATGAGGGAGTGGGCCACATTGTTACCGTCCCCCAGATAGGTCACCGTTAAGCCTTCTAACTTACCAAAACACTCTTTGATGGTTTGTAAATCTGCCAAAATCTGACAGGGATGCTCCAAATCGCTGAGGGCATTGATAATGGGCATTTTGGCCTGGTCGGCAAAGGTTTGCAGATCTTCTTGTTTGAAAGTACGCACCGCCAAAATATCAATGTAGCGGTCTAAAACCCTGGCCGTATCTTGAATGGGTTCCCCCCGCCCTACTTGGGTAACACTGGGGTTTAAATCTAAAACCTGTCCCCCCAGTTGATACATGGCCGCCGTAAAGGACACCCTGGTGCGGGTAGAGGCTTTATAAAACAATAAACCAAGAATTTTTTGGCAATGGGGCTTAATCACCCCAGCTTTGAGATCCGCCGCCAACTGCAATACCGCTTCCATTTCTTCTATGGTCAAATCGGCGATCGCCAACAGATCCCTTCCCGCTAAAGCCTTAATGCCCATAGCCCGTATTCCCGGTTGATAAGTGTAGTTGATCAATTTCTAAGCATTATTTTGACATACTCCGTTAATCCCCTTGGGAGGATTCAGGGCGAGGGGGTCTTCTGTCAGAATTCAATGATTTTGTTGGTCGAGGTAGGCTTGGTAACCCAAATCTTCCAACTGGGTTTGTTTGTCCAACACCATGGTTTTTAGGCTTTGCCGATATTGCTGAACTTTCAATAACAGAGCCGGATCATGGCTGGCCAGCATTTGCACCGCTAAGAGCCCCGCATTTTTAGCGTTACCGATCGCCACCGTGGCCACGGGAATTCCCCCCGGCATTTGCACAATGGAATAAAGGGAATCCACTCCCTGTAAGGTTTTAGTCTGTACCGGTACCCCAATCACCGGCAAAGGGGTCAGGGCCGCCACCATCCCCGGTAAATGGGCCGCTCCCCCCGCTCCGGCAATAATCACCTTCAAACCCCGGTCATGGGCCGTTTGGGCATATTCCACCATTCTTTCCGGGGTACGGTGGGCAGAAACTATGGCTACCTCCGTCGGTACGGAAAATTCTTCACAAATGGCGATCGCCGCCTGCATGGTGGGTAAATCGGAATCACTACCCATGATGATGCCGACAAGGGGAGAGGTCGAGGTCATAGATTCAGATGACGAAGTTGGGCTTTTGATTTTACACTTGGGCTAGTCGCTAACAGCGTATCGGAAAATCTGAGAGATCCCAAGGAAAAATTACTATGGCAGTTAACAGCATCCATCTGGTGGGCCGGGCTGGCCGTGACCCAGAAGTGAAATATTTTGAATCAGGGAATGTGGTTTGCAACTTTACCTTGGCGGTTAACCGACGGACAAGCAAAAAAGATGAGCCCCCTGATTGGTTCGACTTGGAAGTGTGGGGTAAAACCGCTGAAATCGCCGCTAACTACGTCAAAAAAGGTAGTCTGATCGGCATTCAAGGATCGTTGAAATTTGACCACTGGAATGATCGGAACTCCGGTGCTTCCCGCTCCAAACCGGTGATCCGGGTTAACAACTTGGATTTATTGGGGTCTAAACGGGACAATGCCGAGGCCACCATGAACAACTACCCAGACGAATTTTAGGTACAACTTTCCCCATTTTGGCCCACTGTGGAGCCGATCTCTGCGGGGTCGCCATGGTCAGCCCGATGTTAACAACCTTTCCATCACCAACAAAACCCTATGGAAGTCTTTGATCCCACTCCCCCCGAATGGATTGACGACACCGTCCATGCCAGGGATTTTTGTTGTCCCCAATGTCAGGCGGGCCCCGCAATGCTCTACGGGCTTGGCTCAATCGGCGATCGCCGGTGGTAGGGGACGATCAACGGCGCAAATGGCAGGAATTTTACCAATGCGAATGTGGCCAGGGTTGGTGGGCCTGGAGCACTGACCGGCCCCCAGCAGAAAGGTAATTTTAAATATTTTTTTCACCCTATGGTTGCCCAAACCCCTTCTCCCCAGCCCCTTTGGTTAACAATTGTCTATCTGTTACGGTGGCACAAACCCGCTGGCCGACTGATTCTGATGATTCCCGCATTGTGGGCGGTGTGCTTGGCAGCCCAGGGATTCCCTCCCCTACCTTTGCTGGGGGTTATTATCCTGGGAACCCTTGCTACCAGCGGTTTAGGCTGTGTAGTGAACGATCTTTGGGATCGGGACATTGATCCCCAGGTGGAACGCACAAAGGAACGACCGTTAGCGGCCAGAACCCTTTCTGTACAGGTAGGCATTGGGGTGGGGCTGGTGGCCCTAGCCTGTGCGGCGGGCTTAGCTTTTTACCTAAACCCCCTCAGTTTTTGGCTCTGCGTGGCGGCGGTGCCGATTATTCTTGCCTACCCTGGAGCAAAAAGAATTTTCCCCGTACCCCAATTGGTGTTGTCCATTGCCTGGGGCTTTGCCGTCTTGATTAGCTGGAGTGCAGTAACGGGAAATTTGAGTGATGCCACTTGGGTCTTATGGGGGGCAACGGTATTTTGGACCCTGGGGTTTGATACGGTTTATGCCATGGCCGACCGGGAGGACGATCGCCGCATCGGTATTAATTCCAGTGCTTTATTTTTTGGAAAATATGCTGGGGAAGCGGTGGGTATTTGTTTTGCCCTCACCATCGGTTGCCTATTTTACCTAGGAATGATTTTGGGATTAAACCCCCTCTATTGGCTAACCGTGGCGATCGCCATTATTGCCTGGGTTATTCAATATATTCAACTTAGTCAACCCACACCGGAATCAAGTTTATACGGGCAAATTTTTGGGCAGAATGTAATTATTGGCTTTGTGTTATTAGCGGGAATGTTATTAGGTTGGTTGTAGTAGTTCAATTAATCTTTTATTGTGAAAATGGGAGACCAAAATGCCATCAACTATCACTAAAATAGGTTACTCCACTGATTTTGCCCTCTGGGTAGAAGCCACAGTTCAACAGCTAAAAACAAAAGATTTTGACAATATTGATTGGGAATCATTAATTGAGGAAGTGGAATCCTTGGGGAAAAGTCAACGTAGTGCCGTGAGAAGTTACTTAACACGGCTTTTGGAGCATTTACTGAAACGTTGCTATGTCCCAATCAAAGATTGTTATCGAGGTTGGGAAAGGGAAATCCGTAACTTTCGTCAACAGTTGGAAATACAATTGGAAGATTCCCCTAGCCTAAAAAATTTCATCTTGGAAATTGCTCCCAAATGTTATGCCATGGCCCTGGACAATGTCCGGGATGATTATGAAGGCATATTTTTTCCCGATATTTGTCCTTTTTCGTTAGATATTAGTATTTTACTAACAGAAAAATTCTGGCAAGTGGACAAACGATAAATTTATTTAATTTAGGTCTAATTTAATTGATGGCTGATCTATCCGTTGGTGCTAATGTCCGTTTAATTGTCCGCCCTCCCTACCTAAAGACCGCTGACCCCATGCCCATGCTCCGGCCCCCAGATCTATTGGCGATCGCCGATGAAGGGGTAGTAATTGACCGTCGCCCCGCTGGCTATTGGGGGGTAAAGTTTTCCCGGGGAATCTTTTTGTTGGAAGCCCAATATTTAGAAGTAATTCCCCCAACAGAAACAGAAGCAACTTCAGAAAAGGCTGAGTTTTAATACTTAATCCTCGTAGAGTGAGCTTAACAAATTGCCTGGATTTCTTAGCAAGATAGTATTTGGGCAAACTTTATTAAGTTCATCTTCCTATAGAAATGTTATAACTTATTCCCCCTACCCTAATTTCAAAATTATTACCAACCCATGCGGCTAGAACAGCTACAGGCTTTTTTAAAGGTTGCGGAACTAGGCAGTTTCCAACAGGCGGCACTACAGTCAGAGGTTACCCAATCCACCATTAGTCGCCAAATTCAAGGGCTAGAGGGACAGTTAAAATGCCAACTATTTCACCGGGGGGGACAGGCTAAGCTGACGGTGGCGGGGGAAATGTTTGTGAGAAGAGCCCGCAAAATTTGCCGAGAATGGGATTCAGCAACGGAGGACATTAGTGACTTATTTAAGGGTAAACAAACGGAACTTTGTGTAGCGGCTATCCACTCTGTTTGTGTATCTTCTTTACCTAGTTTACTACCCAAATTTTGTCTGAATCATCCCCAGATTCAACTCCGGGTAACGGCCCTGGGAAGTGATCGGGCTTTAAAAGTTTTACAGGATGGCTTGGTGGACGTGGCCATTGTCATGAGCCATCGTAATTTGATCAACACCAAAGAATTAGCTATTCAACCTCTTTTTGAAGAGGAAATTTCCATTCTCATGGCCAGTGATCATCTTCTAGCAAAAAAGCAAGAAATTACCTGGGAGGATTTAGGACTTTATCCCCAAGTAATCTTTAAAGATGGTTATCGGATGCGGCGGTTGGTGGAAGATGAGTTTAGCCGTAGGGATATCCCCCTCAATGTTAGTTTAGAATTAAATGTCCCTGAGGCTTTTTATGGGGTAGTACAGGGGAGTCAAATGATTGCCCTAATGCCCTATTCTTTGGTGAAGCCAGTGCTTAATGATCCTAATTTTGTAGTGCGTAACTTATTTGCTCCTGACTCCCCCGATCGCCGTAATTTCCGTCGTCAAGTTTCCGTCGTCACCACGGTGGATCGTTTAGAAATACCTCCCATTGCGGATTTTTTCAAACTGATTGTAGAGCAACTAAAACAATAAAACTACTTATCCAGAATGGCTTCTAAAAATTTTCTGTGCTATGGGAAATAAATTTTTTTTCTGTAACTAAACATGATTTTGAGAATCATTAGATGTAACTTTTGGTGGAATAAAAAAGCGACCCCCCACCAAGTTAACCTAGGTAATGGCGATCGCCGAAAAAAATTAAGATTTAGCGTTAGCAAAAGTCAATGAAAAGCTAGAAAGAAAAAGTGCCTCGCAAAACTCCGATATAAACTGTGTCATTGGTACTGCTATTCTGATTAGCCGCAGTTAAAACAATGATCCCTGGCGTCAAACTAATATTATTGGAGATAGGATATTTGTAGGAAGCTTCAATGTGCAAAGGAACACTATTGGTAAATTCGACGGGCTGATTGGCCACATTTAAACCACCCAAATAAGGTTCTGCCCCCACAACCAAATAGCCCATACTCCCTTCTTTAAATAAGTCCCGTAAAACCAATGCCATGGCATAGTTCCAGACTTCTCCACTGCCTTGACCAATTAAACGGGCATTGGTATAGCCACCCCATGCCCGCAGACTAAAGGTAGAGCTAATGTCAAATTGTCCCTGAATACCGTAGGAATTACTAGAAACATCGGTATTTTTAACGCCTAAGTTACTGAGTAAGAAGTTGCCAGGCAATGTACCGGTACCTCCAAAACGGAACGTTCCGGCGGGGTCGTAAGCATTAATGTAAGTCCCGCCAAATTTAATGGAATCCGTAGGCTTATACACTACTTGAGCCATGGCGGAGTAATTACCATTGAACATACCCCCTTCACTTTCTGGAGAATTTCCCCCCCTTGCTAGGTAGCCTCCCGAAAATTGAAAATGCTTGCCAAGATTGTAGGTTGCTCCAACCCCTTGACCACCAAGACCAATGCGATAAATGGGGTTACGTTCCGCAAACCGTGACAAAGCGCCATTGGCACCACCGCCTACATCTAAGCCGGGGTTAAATGTGTCTGCATAAAAGTGATGCCCTCCTAAATTGGCCATGGTAAATATCCTGAGATTATCGCCCACTGGGAAATAGTAGTGGAGGCGATCAATTGTCAGATTGTTATCAAATTGACCATCATAGGCAAATCGTCCTTCAAAGTCGCCAATGGCATTTTGGAAAGAATTACCGAAGTTACCGGCTGTCAAACGGGTATATAGCTGATCTTTACCAGTAAAACTAGTAACAAATTGCAAACGGACCCTATCCTGCATGACCACCTGGGAATCAAGGGATCGTTGGCCGGTGCCATTATCAACCTTATCGCCAAAGGCTTGCGCAATTTGGAAGGATACTTCACCGAAGAGTTTAGTCGTGGTAGTAAATTGGTGATCTTCAAGATAGGAAGTTCGCGCTTCTAAGTTATCGACCCGAGCACCTAATGCCGCTAGCTCCTGTTCAAATTGCTGCATTAGGGCTTTAAGTTTATCAATGTCCTCCCTTAAGACAGCAACATTTTCTTGAATCAAACGCTCCATGACGTTCATGCAGGCATTTAACCCGGCGGCAAATTCCCAACGAGACAAAGCCCGATCGCCCCTGAAGGTTCGATCAGGATAGCCAACAATACAGCCATAGCGTTCTACTAAACTTTTCAGGGCTTCATAGGCCCATGCCGTCGGCTGGACATCCCGCAACTCAGACACATTTGTCACCTGGGACATTCCCAATGTGTCGTTATCGTTAACGTTGAATTGCTTCAGTCCCTGTCGATAGCGGAGTTGTTCTAGGGGAGTTGCTTGCTGATTAGTCGGAAGGGAAAAAATTGCGGACGGTACGCCTTCTGTTGTGGGCTTTACTGGGACTTCCCCCGCCTGGGCAACACTAGCTAAAAGGACAAAAAAACCAAAACCAGGTACCAACGAACCAAACTTTTGCAGTTTATTATTCACAATAAAGACTCTCACACCAAAAGCGACAAGGCTAAAGTTTTAAAGTCTGTGTTTTTCTTAAACACATCTTAATCTTGTCAGAACATGGTTATTCTAAAAGGAGGTTTTTTAAAAAATGTAGTGTAAACAACAAATGTTTTTTTGATAATGCAGAAAGTGAATATCTGTGATGTAAAAGTAGCAAGTTGCTTGTCAAGGCTCTGGACAGTTTTAGTTGGATGTTTTTGTTCTGTTTCAGCCTAGGCATTTATGGGGCAGGTTAAAACCCAGCTATAGTTTGGGTTGCTTTGCCCAGCCATTTCTGTAGAACATCCTAAGGGCAAGAGAAACATCTATACGCATTCGGGGATGTGGGCAAGTTTTGTCTGTAGCCAAAGCTACCTTTCCCTGGGTGGGGTTTGCACTATCTTAAATGTCAAAAGAGGGCTCCCGTTAGAGCCGAAGGCTTAGCGGTGAGATGAATTTTGACCAACAGTTTAATCTGAGCGAGGCGAATCTTTTTTGGGTAAACGCTTAATGTAGTCACGAATAACTTCTGTAAGCGTATGGCTTTTGGAGTGTGCGAAGGATTCTAATCTTTCCCACTCATCGTCAGACAAACGAACCCTTAGAATTTTATCTCTTACCATTGTAGTTTCTTTAGTGCTACACTCATTGTAACAGTGACCAGTAATGTGGGCTGTTAAAAAACAAACTCAGTACCTAGAAAGTTGAATAGCAAAAGTATAGGGTTGTTGACTCGAAAAGCCTAGTCAACGTAAAACTTTTGAGGAAAAGTAACGCCTAGATACTAGCGTTCGGGCAGAACGTAGCTTGGGGTAGAAACCAAGTTTAAAATGCTTGTGAAGTCGGTCTGACGGGGATTTCAAGAGTGATCTTGAAGTCTAGTTAAGAGGCAATCTGAAAGAAGCAAGAATCCCCCGTTATAATCTTTGATTTAACGGTGGGAGTGTCAAAAGGCTAGGAGTTGTTGCTATTGTCTGCCCTTAAAATACTGGTGATTGCTTCACTGATTCAAAAACTATGAGTAAAGAATTTCGAGAACTTTTGAAAAAAGTGGGCAGTGGCCCCACACCAGCAAAAACTTAAGTCGAGAAGAATCTGCTCGGGCTTTAGAACTAATGCTGACCCAGGAAGCAACACCGGCCCAAATTGGCGCATTTTTAATTGCCCATCGCATTAAACGACCTACGGGCACTGAGTTAGCGGGAATGTTGGATACCTTTGATCAATTGGGGCCAAAAGTCCCTGCTTTGAGTTCTGGGAAAACAGTGGTCATCCTCAGTCAACCCTATGATGGGCGAGATCGCACTTGCCCCCTTAGTCCTCTCACAGCCCTTCTTTTAGCGGCGGCGGATTGTCCGGTACTCCAGCACGGTGGCGACCGAATGCCGACAAAGGAGGGTATTCCCCTCGTGGAACTTTGGCAGGGTTTGGGGGTTAATTGGCGATCGCCATCTTTAGCGGCAATTCAAGGCATTTTAGAAAAAAGTAATCTCGGTTTTGTTTACTTGCCCAAACATTTTCCCCAAGCCCAGGGGTTAGTTACGTACCGGGAAGAAATTGGCAAACGGCCTCCCCTAGCAACCTTGGAATTAATGTGGGCTCCCTATGGCGGCCCCCACCATGTGGTGGCAGGATTTGTCCATCCCCCCACGGAAAAAATGATTGCCGATGCTTTAACCCTCAGGGGGACAGCCAGGTTCACCACCGTGAAAGGTTTGGAGGGGAGTTGCGATTTACCCCAAGAAAGGACTGCCATCATCGGTCTATACGATGTAGATAATACGGAAAAATCCCTCACCCGTCTTCGACTCCATGGCTCAGATTATGGATTGGGGGGCAAGAATCCGGCTTGGACAAATTTGCCAGATTACCTCGAACTCGCCCACGCCACTCTCCAGGGAGAAAATACCCCCCTACGCCCCGCCCTGCTGTGGAATAGCGCCTTTTACCTCTGGCAACACACTGATACAAACAACCTCGAAACGGCGATCGCCAAGGCAGAACGTTTAATTGATGAAGGCTTGGCTCAACGGCAACTGGATAAACTGCAAGGCTATGCGAAATAAGTTAAAACAAATGCAAGAAATGCATTGGAATTAATTATTAGTTACAAACTATACAAATATTTACAGAGAAAAAAACCAATGTAGGGGAGTGATTGCAAGCCCTTGTCTTTTCTGGCCTCAAAATTATTGCCTGAACTATGAGTAATTTTTCCCGAAGTACCCGACGTAATTTTATTTTCACCGCAGGGGCTGCCGCCATTGGAGGAGTGGTTCTCCATGGTTGTACCTCTCCCACCAATACATCTAATAACTCCACCGGCGAACAACCCGAGCAAACTACCAGTCCTGCAATGACCGGCGAGAACGCTCCAGAGGTAACCACCGCCAAGCTTGGATTTATTGCCCTAACGGATGCAGCACCCTTAATTATTGCCAAGGAAAAAGGATTCTACGCTAAACATGGCATGCCCGATGTGGAAGTATTGAAGCAAGCTTCCTGGGGCACCACCAGAGACAACTTAGTTCTGGGGTCTGCTAGCGGAGGCATTGACGGAGCCCATATTCTTACCCCCATGCCTTATCTGATCAGTATGGGGACTGTGACCGATGGCAAACCAACGCCGATGTATATCCTGGCCCGTTTGAATGTTAATGGCCAGGGTATCCAGTTGGGCAACAACTACAAAGATTTGAAAGTTGGCACCGATGCTTCTCCCCTTAAAGAAGCCTTTGCCAAGGTAACGGATCCCAAAGTGGCCATGACTTTCCCCGGCGGAACCCATGACATGTGGATTCGCTATTGGTTAGCCGCTGGGGGCATTGAACCCGGTAAAGATGTTTCCACCATAGTCGTACCACCGGCCCAGATGGTAGCCAACGTTAAAGTTAATGCCATGGAATCTTTCTGTGTGGGAGAACCCTGGCCGCTTCAAACCGTTAACCAAGGAGTGGGTTATCAGGCTTTAACCACTGGTCAACTCTGGAAAGATCATCCTGAAAAAGCCTTTGGCATGCGGGCTGATTGGGTAGATCAAAACCCCAAAGCAGCTAAGGCTTTATTGATGGCGGTAATGGAAGCACAACAATGGTGTGACCAACCGGAAAATACAGAAGAAATGTGCCAAATTCTCTCAAAACGAGAATGGTTTAAGGTTCCCTTTGAAGATATTATTGACCGCTCTAAGGGGATTTACAATTTTGGCAATGGCGAAGAACCCTTTGAAGACCGGGAAGTTATGCAGAAATATTGGCGTGATAATGCATCCTATCCCTACAAGAGCCACGATCAATGGTTCTTAACTGAGAATATTCGTTGGGGCTATTTACCCCCTGATACTGATACGAAAGCCATTGTGGATAAGGTTAACCGCGAAGATTTATGGCGAGAAGCGGCCCAAGCATTATCCGTACCGGCGGATCAAATTCCCACCAGTCCATCCCGGGGAGTAGAAACCTTCTTTGATGGCATCACCTTTGATCCAGAAAATCCCCAGGCTTATCTCGATAGTTTGAAAATCAAAACGATTAAGGCTTAGTAACTAGTTGTAAATACGAAAAATCAACTTAACTCACTCACTTTTTGATTCCTCCAGGTAAAAATTATGGCAAGTTCCACCGCCGGGCTCCGACCCCGCCGCAAAAAAAATCCCCTCAGTTTTCTCTATGCTCCGAAAATTATTCGTCCCGCCGTGGCGATCGCCGTTTTATTGGTAATTTGGCAAATTCTTTGTTCTGGGGAGGGTTCCAATTTACCCAGTCCCGTACAGGTATTGGAGCAGACCTATCCATTAATCATTGATCCCTTTTTCGACAATGGCGGCACAGATAAGGGCTTAGGTATCCAGATTTTTGCTAGTTTAACTCGGGTAGCTGTGGGCTTTAGTGCGGCGGCGATCGTGGGCATTGCCTTGGGCATTTTAATTGGCAGTAGCAAATTTATGTACGATGCCCTTGATCCTATTTTCCAAGTATTAAGGACTATTCCCCCCTTGGCTTGGTTGCCCATTGCCCTGGCGGCATTACAGGAAGCAGAGCCCTCCGCCATTTTTGTTATTTTTATTACGGCTATTTGGCCAATTGTTATTAATACCACTGTTGGAGTCCAGCAAGTTCCCCAGGATTATCGCAATGTTTCCAGGGTATTAAAGCTCTCCAAAAGTGAATATTTTTTCAATATTCTATTCCCCGCCGCTGTTCCCTACATCTTTACCGGACTACGGATTGGGATCGGCCTTTCTTGGTTGGCAATTGTTGCGGCGGAAATGTTGATTGGCGGTGTAGGTATTGGATTTTTCATCTGGGATGCCTACAACAGTTCATTGATTAGCGAAATTATTATCGCCTTGGTCTATGTGGGCATTGTGGGTTTGTTATTAGACCGCTTTATTGCTTTTCTGGAAAGCTTGGTGGTGCCTGCAGAGCAAAAATAAAGCAAAAATCAATTGGTTTACCATTCTTTTCCTGACTTGCCTTTCCCTGACTCCTAACATTAATAATAACTATGCTTCCCTTCATCGAAGTTGACCATGTTGATCGTATTTTTCCTCTCCCCGATGGGGGGCGCTACATTGCCCTCAAAAATATTGAGCTAAAAATCAATCAAGGGGAATTTATTTCCCTCATTGGCCATTCCGGTTGCGGTAAATCGACCCTGTTAAATATGATCTCCGGGCTGGATAAGCCTACGTTTGGGGGGGTAATTATGGAGGGAAAGGAAGTTACCGAGCCAGGGCCAGAACGGATGGTAGTATTCCAAAATTATTCCCTGTTGCCGTGGTTGACGGTGCGCCAAAATATCGCCCTAGCGGTGAATCGGGCCTAAGAAAATTACCCAAGCCTGAACGGGAAAAAATCATTGACGATAATATCGCCTTGGTCGGTTTACAGCGAGCTATGCATAAACGACCGGGGGAATTGTCCGGGGGCATGAAGCAACGGGTGGCGATCGCCAGGGCATTATCTATCCGTCCCAAGGTCTTATTGTTGGATGAACCGTTTGGGGCCTTGGATGCTTTAACCAGGGGCAATTTGCAAGAACGGCTAATGGAAATTGTCCAGGAAAGTGGAGTTACCTGCATTATGGTTACCCATGATGTGGACGAAGCCCTACTACTTTCCGACCGGGTAGTGATGCTAACCACAGGGCCCGAAGCCCACATTGGCCAAATTTTGGAAGTGCCCATTCCCCGACCCAGGCATCGTTTAGAAGTGGTTAACCATCCCAGTTATTACGCTTTAAGGGGAGAAATGGTTTATTTTCTTAACCAACAAAAACGGTCTAAAGCAATGGCAAAGTCGGTCAGTTAGCCTCGGCCATTACCGGCAATGGGTTGGAAAAAATCAACCTCGACTTGGGTTTTATTCCCCTCACCGACTGTGCGCCATTGGTGGTGGCCAAAGAAAAAGGCTTCTTCCAAAAACATGGCTTGGAACAAGTTAACCTAGTGCGGGAACCTAGTTGGCAAGCGATCTCCGATGGTATTCGGGAAGGGCGACTAGATGCCGCCCAGATGGTTGCCGGTATGCCCTTGGCCATGACCCTAGGAATGGGAGATAAATTACCATTGCCCATGGTTACCGCCATGGTGATGAGTCGTAACGGTAATGCCATTACCCTAGGGAAACACTTTGCCGATGCCGGGGTTAAAAACTTAGAGGGATTGCGGGCTAAACTGGCAGAAACCCCAGATCAAGTCCCAACTTTGGGCATGGTTCATCCCGCCTCAATGCAAAACCTCTTACTGCGTTATTGGTTAGCATCTGGGGGCATTGATCCCGATCAGGATATTAATTTATTACGTCTGCCTCCCCCCCAAATGGTGGCCAATCTTCACAGCGGGTAATATCGATGGTTACTGTGTGGGAGAACCATGGAATTACTATGCCGTGGAGGAAGATCTGGGCTATGTTATCGCCACTGACCTAGACATTTGGAACGGCCATCCCGAAAAAGTTTTGGGCGTTAGGGAAGATTGGATTAGTAAATATCCCGAAACCCATTTAGCCTTGGTCAAAGCTCTCCTGGAAGCCTGTGAATATTGCGATGATCGTCGCCATCGGCAAGAAATTGTAGATTATCTTTCCCAACCCCAATATTTGGGTATGGACGCAAAATATATTAGTCCTGGATTTTTGACCCCCTACCGGAAGGAAAAAGATGCTGAACCGGAAATGCTCCTGGACTATAACCAGTTTTACGTCAAACAAGCCAACTATCCGTCCCGCAGTGAAGGGCTTTGGATCCTAACCCAGTTAGCTCGTTGGGGATATATTACCTTCCCTAAAAATTGGATCGAAATCATTGAAAGGGTGCGCCGTCCTGACCTATTTAGCGAAGCCTGTCGCCAGTTGGGTTGGCCTGATTTGGAAGGAGATCATCACAATGTTTCTCTGTTTGACGGCATGGTTTTCACCCCCAATGATCCCATTAATTATATCAAGCGTTTCACTATTCATCGGGATGTTCAAGTTTCAGAAATCCTCATTGACCACATTGACGAAGTAAGCAAATAAGTCTTTTTTGATTCTTATTTTTACCGTTTAGTGTCCACTATTTTCAGAAAAAATATGCAAACAATGAATGTTAACGAACCAACCCTAGCCCAGGAAAAAACTGCTTTTTTAGCCATTGAAAATGTTACTAAAGTTTATCCCACTGCCCAGGGGCCCTATCAGGTTTTAGATGGGATAAATTTAGAGGTAAAGGAAGGGGAATTTGTGTGCGTAATTGGCCATTCCGGCTGTGGCAAATCAACCTTATTAAATATGGTCTCTGGGTTTAATCAGCCAACGGAAGGGACCGTTAAGCTTAAAAATCAAATGATTACTGCCCCAGGCCCCGACCGGATGATGGTCTTCCAAAATTATTGTCTTTTGCCCTGGAAGTCTGCCCGAGATAATGTTTTTCTTGCCGTTAATTCTGTTTATCCCGATAAATCTAAAACGGAAAAGGAACAATTGGTAGCCCATTATTTAGAAATGGTGGGGTTGACGGAAGCAGCGGATAAAAAACCCAATCAAATTTCCGGGGGCATGAAACAACGGGTGGCGATCGCCAGGGCCTTGGCCATTTCTCCAGAAGTATTAATTTTGGATGAACCCTTTGGGGCACTAGATGCCATTACCAAGGAAGAATTGCAGGAAGAGTTACTAAAGATTTGGCGAGAAAATAATCTCACTGTTTTAATGATTACCCATGACATTGATGAAGCTTTATTTCTAGCGGATCGCTTGGTAATGATGACCAATGGCCCCAGCGCTAAAATTGGCGAAGTCCTTGATATACCCTTTGATCGTCCCCGTAACCGCAGTCAAATTAGTGATGATCCTAAATACTACCAATTGCGTAACTATGCCCTAGACTTTCTTTTCCATCGCTATGCCCATGATGAAGATGACGAAGTCAAAGAGGATCTGCCTAACCCCGGTTTATTAGTCAAAAAGATCTTCGCTGGGGTGACTTGTTTGGCGACGATCGCCCTAGTGGGCATTGGTTTAGTTCAAACCTTTGCACCAAGGGGGGAAAATGCCCCTACTCCGGCGGTGGAATCTAATCAAGGATATTAAACTGCACTGCGTTTTTTAACGACAACGAACATCTAACAAAAATGTCAAGTAGTTAATCATGAATGACATGAACACTCCAAAAAGTGAAACCTCTATTGGTGTTAATACCAAGCTTTGTTATTACCGCAATAGTGGTAAAAAAATACAGCAAATAGTAATTGATGGCTCTTGGGAAAAAGAAAAAATTATTTTCCCAGGGGAACAGTTGCTTTTTTGGGCCCATCCCAAGGATCGGCTTACTATTAAAATTCTTAAATCGGAAAATGTTGTGATTGATTCCATAATCTGTGAGCATCTCTTAGCCCAATAACCCTATCGGAGTAAGGGTTTGAATATCTTTGACAAATTCCTTTCCCCAGAAGTTATATCAAGTTTTGTAAGCATTTCTCATATCTTTGGGTAGATTTTGTAAAATTGAATACAGAAAATACCGTGCCAACCCCAAAGGGCAGGCTAAGTATTTCTGCTTACGATTGAACAAATCTGCATCGGAGAGAGATTATGGCTATGCAAACCCATCGACACGGAGCTATCAGCTCAGTTGCGCCCGATGATCGCCAAAATTCGCCGGTAACTTGGAACCCTGTTTGCCACATTACCTATACCCGAGATACTTGGGTAAAATTATTGGAAAAACCCAGTTCCTATGCCAGCGACGAAGCAAAATTAATCTGCCAGCAATCCCCTAACACATGGCTAACTTGGGTTCCAGACCATGGACCATTGGTGGTTGATAAGAGTTTATTTTATTGCCACTAGATTCCTGGATGTGATTGAGGTGATCATCGTTATTAAAATCAAGATAATTAAATTTTGATCACCTTACAATGTCACCCCTTGGAAGTTTAAAAATTCTATGATTGCCCCTAGCAGAACCCTTTGTCCTTACTGTGGTGTTGGTTGTGGTTTAGAGGCAGTGCCTAGCGGCCAAAATCAAGAAGATAAGTCCTATAAAATTAGAGGCGATCGCCAACACCCTTCTAGCCAGGGCATGGTCTGTGTCAAGGGGGCAACAGTGCTGGAAGCCATGGATAAACAGCGGCTAGGCTATCCTTTATTTAGGGAAAATTTAGATCAAGAATTTCGACAAATTAGTTGGGAAGAAGCATTTAATATTATTGTTGATAAAATCAGAGAAATTTCTGAGACTTTAGGAATTTCCGGTTTATGTATGTATGCTTCTGGGCAAATGCAAACGGAAGATTATTATATTGCACAAAAATTATTTAAAGGTTGCTTAGGCACTAATAATTTTGACACTAATTCCCGCCTTTGTATGTCTTCGGCCGTATCAGCCTATACCCATAGTTTTGGTTCCGACGGCCCCCCCTGTTGTTACGAAGATTTAGAACTAACGGATTGTGCTTTCTTAATCGGGACAAATACCGCCGATTGTCATCCCATTGTTTTTAATCGTTTACGTAAACACCACAAACAAAATCCTGACACTAGATTAATTGTCGTTGACCCCCGTTGCACCGCCACAGCCCAAGTCGCAGACTTACATCTAGCCATCACCCCTGGCACCGACATTGACCTATTACATGGCATTGCTTATTTATTACATAAATGGGAATTAATTGATCAAGAATTTATCGATCAGCACACCAATGATTTTGAGCAATATTTAGAATTAATTAGCCATTATCCCCCGGAAAAAGTAGCCCAAACCTGCGGTATTACGAAAAAAGAATTGGAAATCGCCGCCAGCTATTGGGGCAATGCCCAAAATGTTCTTTCCCTCTGGTCTATGGGCATTAATCAATCCTTTCAAGGTACTGCTAAAGCTCGTAGTTTAATTAATCTTCATTTACTTACAGGTCAACTAGGAAAACCCGGTAGTGGCCCCTTTTCCTTAACAGGTCAACCCAATGCCATGGGGGGCAGAGAGGCGGGGGGATTATCCCATTTATTACCCGGCTATCGACTAATTAAAAATTCCCAACATCGTCAAGAGGTGGAAGCTTTTTGGGGTTTACCCCCAGGACAAATTTCCCCTGTACCGGGGCTTTCGGCCTGGGAAATGTTTATGGGTCTGGAAACAGATCAAGTTGGTCTGCTGTGGATTGTGGCCACTAACCCCGTTGTTAGTATGCCTGATTTGGCCAGGGTGAAAAATGCCCTCCGGCGATCGCCATTTACCATTCACCAAGATGCCTATTTCCCCACAGAAACTAGCCAATATGCCCATTTAGTATTGCCAGCGGCCCAATGGAGTGAAAAAACGGGGACCATGACCAATTCAGAACGGAGGGTAACATTATGTTCTGCGTTTCGTTCTGCCCCAGGGGAAGCCAAGGCGGATTGGGAAATTTTTGCAGAAGTGGGGAGGAGACTAGGCTTTACAAAACAGTTTGATTTTGATAATTCTTCTGCAGTACATGAAGAATATGTACGGTTAACTACTGGTAGACCCTGTGATCAATCGGGTATTAGTTATGAAAAACTACAACAGCTTGGCCCCTTGCAATGGCCCTGTCCTCAATCTGAAGATAAAACTGAACTTTTAGCTACTAAAAGACTTTACACTGACTATAAATTTTATACAGAGAATGGTAAGGCAAATTTCTGTTTAGTTCATGCCCAAGGATTGGCAGAGCCGGTAAGTAATGATTATCCCTTTGTCTTAACCAATGGTCGTCTTTATGGCCACTGGCATACCCAGACCCGTACAGGGCACATTGCCAAAATCCAAAAAATGCATCCCAAAGCAATCCTAGAAATTCACCCTAATGATGCGGAAAGGTTAGGGGTAAAAACGGAGGACTGGATACAAGTTAAATCCCGGAGAGGAAACGCCAAGTTACAAATTTTAGTTACCAAAGCTATTGCCCCTGGTACGGTATTTATGCCCATGCACTGGGGATTTTTATGGGGAAATGATACGGAAGTTAACCATCTAACCCATCCCATTGCTTGTCCTATTTCCCTCCAACCAGAATTGAAAGCCTGTGCAGTTAATCTTGTGCCATTTAAATAGTTTCAATAAACCAAATAAAAGTGACTATGTTTTTTCAATTTGAATCAGATTTTGTTGACTCCCTCCGCTGTATCCCCATGGTAGTGCGCTATAAGTTAGATACCTGTGGGGTAAAACTAAAATTAGATCACTGGCATAAATTGCTTAAAGGGCAAAGAGAATACTTAGTTGAAGCTGATTGTAACAGTGGCTCTGAAGTCGAAAAATACCGAGAACAATTGCAAGTGTGGATTAGGGAATTAATGGGGAAACCTGCTTCAACCTTAGCCATAGATGAATTTCCGGAATGGCTTAATGGTGATCATATTCCAGAACAAGTTTTGCTAGAATTAGAAAACAAGTTGGGTAAACAGAATACAGAAATTATTAGTATATCCCAATGGCAAAGGCTTACTCCTCTACAAAGATTTGCCCTCATTAAGCTGAGTCGATCTGGCCATGAAAACCGAAATTTTATACCAGCATTAAGGGAATTCAATTTAATTAAGTAATTAATTAACATCAATGGCTATGGTGATGACGGCAATAAACCCACTCCGCTGGATGAGTCCAGATAATGTTCTTTTTTCCAAATTGGTAAACGAATTTTAATTTGATCGATAATATATTGATTGGCTCCGAAAGGCTGGATAACGATGGCTGGCCACAGTCCCTACCCATACCGCCGTTTCTCCAATTTGCAAATGCCCACTCCGATGGACGGCGATCGCCCGATGAATGGGAAATTTATCTTTGGCTTCATGGATAATTTTGTGTCCTTCTTTAACGGCTAATTCTGGGTAAATTTGGTATTCCAAAGAACTGACAGATTTTCCCTCATTATGATTTCTTACCCAGCCGGAAAAAGTTACTAAGGCCCCGGCTTGATCACAAACTAATTTGTCAATTAAAGCTTCAGGTTGAATGGGGCAATCGGTGATTTCAAATAAATTTAATAATGACATTTTGAACTAACCTCCAGCCACGGGAGGAATAAAAACGATAGTAGATTGGTCTATAATTACTTCATTCATAGTGGTAAATTCATCGTTCACCGCTACTTTGATCTGGGAAGACGATAAATTAAATCCGTAAAGTTCTGACAAAAATGTATAAAGTTCTTGGTAGGTATCGAGTTCTGTAATTAAGTTTTCTTCGGTAACTTTAGCCTGTTCTTGGAGGGAAGCAAAATATCTCAGGGTGACGGATTTAGGCATAATCTTCCGGGGTATTAACGTTGGTAATATCAAGTAAATTATTGGGTTTGATTAACTGATAATCAGCCATTTGTAAAATTTTAACGGGGCAATGCAAACCAATATTTTTTGCCCTAGTAAATAACTTTAAAGCTAAGGGAGTATAAAGACCACAAAGAGCTTCAGGAAAGCCTTGTTCTGGATTTTCATAGCAAGTTGCCACCACATCTTGACGACTATTTGCAATTAGTTTTTGAACCATATCAGAATTAAAATAAGCCAAATCACAGGCCACAATTAACCAATTTACTTTGGGATAGCTTTGCAAAGCGGTTAAAATTCCTGACATAGGTCCCATACTTTCCCCAGAATCCACTAAGGTGGGCAAATTTTCCAATGGTGTTCCCTGCCATTGCTGGGGACGAGCGGAAATAAATACTTTTTCACAATGGGAAGTTAGTAAATTATAAATATATTGACCATGGGGCTGTCCTTGGTAATCAATTAAGGCTTTGTCTTTGCCCATGCGTTTACTCTTACCCCCTGTTAAAACTAGACCATAGAGGGGAGTTTTATTAATATTGGTGTTGATATCAGATTTACCGCCACTTTTTTGCAAAAGTTTAGTATTGGTAATAATAATTTCGGAACTGACGGATTTACACATGTCATAAATCGTTAAAGCTGCCACCGATGCTCCACAAAGGGCTTCCATTTCCACGCCGGTTTTATAACTTGTTTTAACTTCACATTGGAGAGTTATTAGTAAACCTCCAGCTAAATCATTATCAATATTGACATCAAACTTACAGCCATGGATAGGCAAAGTATGGCAAAAAGGAATTAAATCTGCTGTTTTTTTAACTGCCATGGTTCCCGCAATAATTGCTGTTTGGATGACGGGGCCTTTTTTTAAAATTATTTCTCTTCCTTCTACATAATCACTAATGGCGATCGGCAATTGGATTTGACACTGGGCTACAGCCCGTCTTTCTGAATTTTGTTTATGGCTAATATCCACCATTCTTGGTTGTTGGTTTTGGTCGAGATGGGTAAACATTTAGCCTCCAATTTGGTGCATAGGATGGTTAACTTCTAGAGGGCGGAGATAGGGCTTCATCCCTAACAGTTGTTGATAAACTTGTTGCCGACTATTGGCTGATAAATTGCGAATGGAAATACCTTCATTTTTGAGCAAACAAGCCCGTAAAATACCATCCACCGACAAACGCCAACGGGAGCAGTGACCACAGAAGGGTTGGGACTCCGATGCAATGAAACCAATTTTTGCTCCACAATCAGTAACGTAACTAAAGGCAGTGGCATCTAAGGGTGATTGAATTGAATTTAACCTATACTTTTGTTTGATTTTGGTTAATAAATCCTGGGCAGAAATAAAAGTATCTTCTTGATTATGACAAGCATAGCCAATTCGCATTATCTCTAAAAATCTCACCTCTAAATCAAATTGTTTAGAGTACTCCATAAAGTCAAAAATTTCATGGTCATTAATTCCCTTCATTACCACTACGTTGATTTTGATTCTGAATCCCCGTCGTTTTGCTAGACTAATATTTTTCAAAATTTTATCAAGATAGTTACCATGGGTGATTTGTTGAAATATTTTTTGATTTAAGCTATCGAGACTAATATTTAAATCAAAAATATTGTTTTCCCACAGTGTTGTTAAGTAATGATCCAGCAAAATGCCATTGGTAGTTAAACCAATTTTTTTAAGGTTTAGTTTACCAATGCCCTGGGCAATTTCGAGAAAATTTTTTCTTAGGAGTGGCTCTCCCCCGGTCAGGCGGACTTCTTCTAAACCAAAATCAATTAATTCCTTGATAATGTTTATGTATTCTTGGCATGATAAATAGGTTGATTTATCGAGAAATGTGGCATCTACTGGCATGCAGTAGTGGCAACGCAGATTGCATTGGTCTGTGAGAGAAATCCTTAATTTCCGAATACGGCGGCCATAAGTGTCAACTAAAAGTTGGGACATTGTTTTACTAGCTTTTGCTTTTACCAGGCATAATACGGAAAACATTCTCCAGCTTGAAAATTCTCTTGATGCTGGGGCAATTCCAAAAAACCATCGCTGTTAGCTAGGGCGACAAACTCGCCGGAATTTTTTACTGGCAAAGGTTCGGCTTTGACTATAGCCTGAGGGGTATAACTTAGCTTAACAGGTAAAAAATAGGTTAAATCTTTTTTGAAAGTAAAGTTACTAGTTAACTGGGCATAGATTGAAGGACTATTCAAAAAGTAGCGATGTAAGCAAACGAGGCTAGAAATGGGATTACCCGGCAGACCAATGATAACAGTTTGACTGTGGTGATCGATGCCAAAATACATAGGTTTTCCCGGTTTTTGTGCTATGCCATGAATATATTTAGTTACACCAAACTGAGACCAAATTGAAGGTAAATAATCAAACTTACCTTTGGAAATTCCGCCGGAATAAATCAGGATATCATATTCTAATTTTGCCTGTTGATAATGATTGATAATTAACCCTTGATTATCGGGTAAATGGGTTATCTGTAAATCCTGAAACCCTCTGCTTTGTAGAGATGCTTGGACAGCATAAACATTAGAGCGACGTAATTGATGGGGTTCCGGCACCTGATCTATGTCTACCAACTCGTTGCCAGTGGAAATAATTTGTATACGGGGCTTTTTTTTAACTTTAACCTCTTTTTTTCCGAAGGAACTCGCAATACTCCAGGCCGGGCCATTTAGTTTAGCAAAAGGTTCTAAGACAACTTTTCCTTGTAAGCAATCACTTGATTTTGGATGGACGAATTCAAACAGATTTCTTTGCCTACCATTCAACACTTCTACCTGATTACCGTCAATCGCCAAATCTTCGTAGGGAATAACCAAATCACAATTTCTTGGCAGTGGAGCCCCGGTCATCACTTCCAAGCAACCGGCGGGATCTGCCAAACTACATTGGCGATCTCGTAGAGATCCGTTACACGGTGCGCCAGCGGCCACGGTGCCCAGTATTGGAAATTGGCGACGACCTTGGTTGTATTCAGACCAGGCAACGGCAATGCCATCCATCATTACCCGATCCACCGGGGGATAATCCCGATCCGCCAGTATGGGTTCCGCTAAAATCTCCCCATGGCCGTCATTGGCAGAGACGAGTGTTTCTCCAAAATCGGGCCAATGGGTTTGAATTATTTCAACGGCGTCGGCAACGGAAATCATAAACTCAACAACTTCAAAACCAATATCCCCAAAATCAACCCCAAATTAACGCCGCACGGCGCCAAATTGTTCAATCAAAATCTGGGTTAACAAGGGCTGGAGTTCATCACAGGGGATACTTTTGTGAACACAGGTTCCTAAATGGGCTTCTTTACCGACTTTTCCCCCCAAGTAAACATCAGCACCGTCCACCGTTTTGCCATCTTTCCTTACCTTTGTCCCCATCAAACCGATGTCTGCCACCTGGGGTTGGCCACAGGAGTTGGGGCAACCAGTCCAGTGGATACGTACCGCCTTAGGCACAGTCAATTCTTTTTCCAGGGCTTCCACCATGGCCAAGGCTCGATTTTTGGTTTCAATCAGGGCAAACTTACAAAATTGTGCCCCGGTACAAGACACCACTGACCTTTTTAGGTTGTGGGGATCAATTTTGAATTTAGCTAACAACGGTTCTGCTAACAGTGCTTCAATTTTTTCATCGGGAACATTGATCAGAATCAAATTTTGCTCCACCGTCAGCCGCACTTCCCCACTGCCATAGGCATCGGCCAAACGTCCGAGTTCAAAGAAATCCTCAGCGTAAAGACGACCCACCGGCACATGGAGACCCACATAGTTCAAACCTGCCTGTTTTTGGGGGTGGACTCCTAAATGATCCCGCTTATCCCAATCCAACTCATCCTTGGGAGCCGCCGTTAATAAGGGGAATGATAATTTTGCCGCCACCTCCTCTCGGAATTTAGCTATGCCCCATTCATCAATTAGCCACATTAAGCGGGACTTTTGGCGGTTAGCCCGGAGGCCATGATCACGGTATACCTCCAGAATGGAACGGCATAAATCCACCACCTGCTGATCCGGTTGTACCCAGGCATCCAGGGGAATAGCCGCTTCACAGCGACGGGAAGAGAAAAAGCCCCCCACCACCACGTTAAAACCTAAAATTCCTTCCCGATAGGCCGGCACAAAGGCCACATCGTTAATTTCCGCATGGACGGAATTATCCCGGCTTCCTTCAATGGCAATGTTAAATTTCCGGGGCAAATTACTAAATTCGGAATTTCCCTGACCACCATTGGTGATCATGTCCTGTACCCGTTGCACCAAATCCCTGGTATCAATCAGTTCATCCCGTTCCAGTCCTGCCACCGGAGACCCCGTAATATTCCGGACATTGTCCATGCCGGACTGTACAGAGGTGAGGCCACAACCTTCTAGTTGCTCAAAAATATTGGGAATATCCTCAATTTTGATGCCCCGCACCTGAAGATTTTGCCTAGTGGTGATATCCCCATTACCCCGATCGCCGTAGCGCCGAATAATCTCTCCAATTACTGTCAACTGCTGGCTAGTAAGCAAACCATGGGGAATTCGCAAACGCAACATGAATTCCCCAGGGGTGACGGGACGAAAAAAAACCCCCCACCACTTCAGGCGTAGATCCCGATCTTCTTCAGGAATATTTTCCCAGCCAATTTGGGCAAAATGCTCTAATTCAGCCCGGACAGCCAAACCATCCTTGACGGACTTAACGGTCTCAAATTTATTAGCCACAACGCTTCAAGCCAGGTAACAGTAGCATTCACTATAGAAGTCTCGTCTTGTTAAAATTTGTAACGTAAATTACAGTTAAGACTAGTCTTATGCAATTTACGCATAAAGATCATCCGCAAAATTTTAGCTGAAGACTATGGGGGTTGGTTATTGGCAAGCCTCCGTTTTACCGAAGGCCAGCAATGGATAGTTCAAGTGGTGTAATCCGCATTGATCCGCACATAGTCATAACTGAGATCACAGCCCCAAGCGGTGCCTTGCCCTGCACCATTACCAATGTCCACCTGGATTAATACCGTGTCTTCCTGGAGGTAGGCTCCGGCGGCCGCTTGCTTAAGGTAATTACTAGCCCCCACCCGGTCAAATTCTAGGGGTTGTCCCCGATCCATGAGGGTATAGTGACCCAACTTAATTTGCAGATCATTTTGGTCGAATTTGACCCGGCCCGACCCGCCGCTCCGGCAATGCGCCCCCAGTTGGGATCCCGGCCAAACACCGCGGATTTAACCAAAGAAGATCCGGCAATGGTTCTGGCCACGGCCCGGGCAGATACGTCATCGGGGGCCCCGGTCACTTGGATTTCCATTAAACAGGTGGCCCCTTCCCCATCCCTGGCGATCGCCTTGGCTAGGTGTTGACAAACTTCCGTGAGCATTGCTTCTAGCTTTTCGGCATTGGGGCCCATTTCCGTAATGGCGGCGGTGCGGGACTCCCCATTGGCCAGGGCAAAAAGACTGTCGTTTGTACTGGTATCTCCATCCACCGTGACCTGGTTAAAGGTTTTTTGGGTGGCCCGGCTCAGCATCTGTTGCCAAAGGGATGTGGATACCGCCGCATCACAGGTGACAAAGGCCAGCATGGTGGCCATGTTGGGGTGAATCATACCGGAACCCTTGGCAATGCCCCCCATTCTGACGGGGCGACCATCAATTTCTGTTTCTAGGGCAATCTCCTTAGCCACCAAATCCGTGGTCATAATTGCTTTAGCGGCGGCATTTCCTCCGGTGGGGGAAAGGGACTGGACCAGGGGACTAATGCCTGAGCGCAACTTATCCATTTTGATCCGTTGCCCAATCACCCCAGTGGAAGCGAGGAGAATACTTTCGGGGGAAATATTTAAACCCTGGGCCACCAACTGGGCCGACTCCACCGCATCATCCCAACCCTGTTTCCCCGTACCGGCATTGGCCTGACCGGAATTGACCAAAATTGCCCTGGCACTGGCCTTTGCTTGTAATCGCTGACGGCAATAGTCCACACAGGCCGCCCTCACCTGACTGACGGTAAAGACCCCAGCGGCGATCGCCTCCGTTTCCGAATAAATTAGCGTTAAATCCGGGGAACCAGAGGGTTTCAGTCCCGCCGTAATGCCCGCCGCTTTAAAACCTTTTGGAGCGGTGATGTTGCCCTCGATTACCTGCCAATCAGCCATAGGAAATTCCCTGCATAGTCAAACTCAGAGGACGATCATAGCAGTTCCCCTAGGGGCTAATTCCCCAGGTATTTCCCAAGATTTTCAGTAAAAAGACCCAATGGCCCGCCAGGGATGGGGAGAATCTAACTCAAAGTTGCCCAAATTTGGGCTATTCAGGGGCCAACCCAAGACTTGATCCATGGATTCCAAGGGTCAGGGATTGGTGATTTTTCCCCGCCTCCAAAGTTAATAACCTAGTAGTTCCCGGATTTCCGTTGCCCTTTGGGATTCTCCCTGCCGTTCTAGCAAGTTAATGGCCTGGATTATGTCTTCCAAGGACTTTTCCATGGCTCCCTGTTCCGACAGAATGCCCGCCCGCACCATAAACGCATCGGCATTGTGGGGATTAATACGAATAGTACGGTTTAAATCATCTAAAGCTCGGTCATAATTTCCCGCTAGGGCATGGGCTACCCCCCGGAAATAATAAGCTTCCTCCGAACGGGGATCGAGTTCTATGGCTTGGTTAAAATCGGGAATAGCTTGGCTAGAGTTTTCCAAGGCTAGGTAGGCCTGCCCCCGACAGATAAATAAATCTGGATCATTGGGATCAAGCAAGATTCCCTGGCCGCAGTCTTCGATCGCCCCTGGATAGTTTTCCAGAACCCCATGGACGTTGGCCCGATTGAAATAGATGGCCGGATCATTAGGGCTTAATTTAATCGCTTCGTTAAAATCCGCCAGGGCTTCCGGATACTGCTCAATCACCATATAGGCTACCCCCCGCAAATTATAGGCATCGGGATTCCGGCTATCCTGACCGATGACTTTGGTGAAAATGGCG
The DNA here is from genome assembly GCA_963704945.1 of uncultured cyanobacterium. Classification (GTDB taxonomy): domain Bacteria; phylum Cyanobacteriota; class Cyanobacteriia; order Cyanobacteriales; family Microcystaceae; genus Synechocystis. Next base: position 79,114 of record CAVPII010000026.1, read on the forward strand.
ATCGCCTTCAGGGGAGAACCTGCTTCTAGTTCCGTAAACCCTTCCAATAATTGTTGCTCCAGGGCGGCGGGGGAGTCTTTTTCCCGGGCGATAACGGGCTGTTGCACCGTGGCCTGGCTGGGGGAATTTAGCCCCATCCCAACGGTTATGGTTAGCAAACTGGCGGTGGCGATCGCCGTCAGGAATCGGGAAGCAAGGTAAGGCAGGGAGGTCATGGAGGGGAGCATCCTAGGCTCGGAGAAAAAATAAGCACGATAGTTCAAGGGGATTGCAGTACCGAACAAAGATAGTTTTAAACAAACAGAACTGATTACCAATGGAAATGGTGGGTACGCTCTTCGGGAAACTGCCTCCCCCCTTTTAATGATGGTTCAAATACCGGAATTAATCTTGCCTTTGCCCTGAAATTTAAGGATTTTTAACAAATTGTGATAGTTGCCCTGCCCCGTCACGGTGCAACCAAGTTAAGGTCCTCAAAAATAGTAAAAGTGAATTAGCTACAAATTTGGGTATAAAAAAAGGGAAGCCGGAGCCTCCCGTTAAACTTATGAGAAAAAAGTTGTTAGGTCTAAAGTTTTAGTTTGCCCCCGAAATCCCCGAATACTGGGGAACTTATATCTAGTTTCTCCCCAAATTTGGGGGGGTCAGGGGGGCTTTTAAAACATACCCTTAGTAGTCGAAGTCACCACCGGGGGCGCCAGCGGGGGCTTTTTCTTTCTCAGGTTTGTCCACAACGATACATTCGGTGGTCAAGACCATACCGGCAATGGAGGCCGCATTTTGCAGGGCAGAACGGGTCACCTTGGCGGGGTCAACAATACCAGCGGCGAGCATATCCACATACTCCAGGGTGGCGGCGTTGTAGCCAATGTTGAAGTCTTTTTCTTTGACTCGCTCAGAAACTACCGCACCGTTTTGACCAGCATTTTCCGCAATCCGTTTCAGGGGAGCAGGTAGGGCCCGGGACACGATCAAAGCACCGGTTAACTCTTCATCCTTGAGGTTGCCGTTGGCCCAGTCTTCCAATTGGGGAGCCAAGTGGGCAAGGGTTGTACCACCACCGGGGACAATACCTTCTTCCACCGCGGCTTTGGTGGCGTTGATGGCATCTTCCAGGCGTAGTTTACGGTCTTTCATTTCCGTTTCCGTAGCCGCACCGACTTTGATTACTGCTACACCACCGGCCAATTTAGCCAAGCGTTCCTGCAGTTTTTCTTTGTCGTAGCTGGAATCAGTTTCGTCAAGTTGACGACGGATTTGCTCACAACGGGACTTAACAGCGGCTTCATTACCTTCGGCAACGATGGTGGTGTTGTCTTTGGTGATGTTGATGCGACGGGCAGAACCGAGGCTATCAATGGTGGCGCTTTCTAGTTTCAAGACCGGCATCTTCGCTGATTACTTGGCCACCGGTGAGGGTAGCAATGTCTTCCAGCATTTGTTTACGGCGATCGCCAAAGCCAGGAGCTTTAACGGCGGCCACATTCAACACACCCCGGAGACGGTTAACTACCAGGGTAGCTAGGGCTTCTTTCTCAATGTCTTCAGCAATGATCAAGAGGGGCTTACCTTGACGGGCAACCTGTTCGAGGATGGGAACAAGGTCTTGAACAAGGTTGATTTTTTTATCGGTGATCAAAATCCGGGGATCTTCTAGCACCGCTTCCATCCGTTCCGCATCGGTGACGAAGTAGGGGGAAATATAGCCTTTGTCAAAGCGCATCCCTTCGGTGATTTCCAACTCGGTGGTCATGGATTTGCCTTCTTCGAGGGAAATAACCCCTTCTTGGCCCACTTTATCCATGGCGCTGGCAATCATTTGACCAACTTCTTCGTCGTTACCGGCGGAAATAGAACCCACCTGGGCGATCGCCTTGGAATCTCCCACGGGTTGGGCGTGCTCCTTAATGCGAGCTACCAAAAATTCCGTAGCTTTATCAATGCCCCGTTTGAGGGAAATGGGGTTAGCACCGGCGGCCACATTGCGTAGACCTTCTTTGACAATGGCATGGGCCAAAACCGTAGCGGTGGTGGTACCGTCTCCGGCCACATCGTTGGTTTTGGAAGCCGCTTGACGAATCAAGGAAACCCCAGTGTTCTCTACGTGGTCTTCCAGTTCGATTTCTTTGGCGATGGTGATGCCATCATTGATAATTTGGGGAGAACCAAATTTCTTTTCTAGTACGACATTGCGACCTTTGGGGCCGAGGGTAACGGCCACAGCTTCCGCCAAAATGTCCATACCCCGTTCTAGGGCACGGCGGGCTTCGTCGTTGTAAATGATGGATTTAGCCATAAAAGTAAAACCTCGTGGGCAAATTAATGCAATAAATGAATGGGTAAAAATCCTGAAAGGTTTGACGCAGGTCAGGATCGTTAAAAGTTATTTAGATTTAGGCAACGGAAGCCAAAATATCTTTTTCGGTTAACAAAACATAGTCGTCGCCACCGAGTTTGATATCCGTGCCGGCATACTTGGAATAAAGAACTTTGTCGCCAACTTTGACTTCCACGGGGGAGTAGGTACCGTCATCGTTACGTTTGCCAGGGCCAACCTGAACAACTTCACCAATTTGGGGTTTTTCCTTGGCGTTATCGGGCAACAAAATACCCCCAGCGGTTTTCTCTTCAGCGGGACTTACTTTCACGAAGACCCGATCGCCAAGGGGTTTAACGGTAGAAACATTAATGGTAATAGCTGCCATAGAAGTCATCCTCCAGATGATGATATTTCACTGTCAGTAGAAAATTTGAGGTGATTTAGCACTCTCACCTCACGAGTGCTAATTTAGCTAAATTCGTTGACCCAGCGCAACACCCCTTTAAGTGTGGTTTCCCGAACTTGGACGACTTGCACCGTCGGGAAATAGGGGGGAGATAGGATGCCCTGCCCATTATCTATGGCTGTTGACTATAACGATGGGGGTCTGGACGTTGGTGATAGTAGCGGTAACGGCGATAATCCTGCAAAATTTGCCCATGGTCAAAACACACCGGGTCGGGAAATTCCCAGAGGTCGAAAAAGCCTACGGTTTTAGCATCGTCCGCCGCTCGGGGTCTGCCGGTGGCCGCCGCTAGAAACACCACGCTGAGGGTATGTTGCCGGGGATCCCGTCGAGGATCGGAGTAGGCATAAAACATTTCAATTAACTGCACATTCAGGGAAGTTTCTTCCTTTGCTTCCCGCAGGGCCGCCGCTTCCAGAGTTTCGCCGTAGTCTACAAAACCACCGGGGAGGGCCCAGCCATGGGGAGGGTTTTGCCGTTCAATTAATAAAATGGGCCGCCGGGGTTGGTCAATCATTTCAATAATTAAATCAACGGTGGGGGCGGGGTTACGAAAAGTCACAGTCATGGCTGGTAATGGATGGAAATTGGTTCAATAGGGCTAAAAATTGACTATCATTTAAGTGTGAGCAGAGCTTTCATTGTCCGTCAATTCTCAGTGAAAACAGAACCAGGGTTCTCACGGAAGAGGGCAAAAAGCCTCTTTCAATCGCCCACGCTTTAAATAACTACCCTTAGAGCGTGTTTGCAAAGTTTTAATTTGCCCCCTAAATCCCCCAATACTAGGGGACTTGTATCTAGTTCCCCCCAAACTTGGGGGCCAGGGGTGCTTTTTAAACACACTCTTAGCAAATTCAATACGTGCGAATAAAGTGTCTTGCTTTTGCAGGGAAGCACAGTTTTCAGTTGCCCATCTTTTGAGAGAATTAGCTGAGCTTTTTAATAGGGTTAATGAGCTTGACAGATTAAAATATCTGGTAAGTTTATGGGATAAATTTTATTATTCGTCTGCCTAAATTGACGGAAGAGGGCTAAGAATGGGCTGAAATTATTTAATG
>CAVPII010000027.1:0-15698 GCA_963704945.1 uncultured cyanobacterium
ATCGCCAAAGATAGACTGGTAGGGAAATTCTAGTTGCCTTAATTACGGAGACGGCCAAACCTTTTGGTCAAGCCGTCACCACCTAAGATTCTATTAGGTTTTGTCTGGGAAAAACTCCAAGCCTACTTCCAACCAGCCTCATTCATAATTTTGACTGCGGGGGCTAAAGCCGGGCCCAATTGGACTAAATCGGTAACGTCGGATTTAAATTCCCCAAAGGAAGCAACGGATTTGTTCAAAGGAACCCCTGCTAAAACCGGATATTCGTAATTGTTTTCCGCCAAAAAGGTTTGGGCCGGCTCACTGACCAAAAATTCGATAAATTTAACGGCGGCATCTTTATTGGGGGCATTTTTGACCACGCCAATACCACTGACGTTAACGTGGGTACCCCGGCCTTCTTGGTTCGGGAAGAAAACCCCAACATTTTCGGCGATCGCCGTTTGGGCCGGATCATCACTTTCCAGTAAACGACCCATGTAATAGGTATTGGCCAGGGTTAGATCCGCTTCCCCGGAGGACACCGCTTCGATTTGTGCCGTATCGTTACCCTGGGGTTGGCGGGCAAAGTTGCTTACAAACCCCTTAGCCCAATTTAAGGTTGCTTCCTCACCATCGGCCACTATGAGGGATGCCACCAGGGATTGATTGTACTCATTACTGGAGGAACGAATAATAACTCTACCTTTCCATTTCGGATCTGCCAAATCTTCGTAGGTAGATAACTCGTCCGGCTTAACTTTGTTTTTGTTGTACATAATCACCCGGGCCCGCTTGGTGAGTCCAAACCAGAGTCCCTCGGGAGAACGCAGATCCGCAGGAATATTCGTTTCTAAAATTTGACTTTGCACCGGCTGGAAAATACCGTCTTGCTCTGCCCGCCATAGTTTCGCTATGTCCACCGTCATGAACACATCCGCCGGACTGTTGGCCCCTTCAGACTTCAACCGTTCGATTAATTCATCGGCTTTCCCTTCAATCAAGTTAACTTTAATGCCCGTTTCTGCGGTGAACTTGGTATAGAGTTCGTTGTCGGTGTTGTAGTGCCGGGATGAGTATAAATTAACGACCTGTTCCTGCCCTGGGGTTTCATTGGCGATCGGGGCATCGGGGGATTGGCCACAGCTACTGAGCAATTGAGTCCCCACCACAACGGTGGCGGCGGTGCCGATAGATAAAAATAAACGACGGGATAGTTTTTGAACCATGGCAGTTAGGGATTGCCCCTCACTAATAAAAATTATTCTCAATAATTTTAGCAGGGGTTAGAGCACAAACGATAAACTTTATGATTATTAGCCAAGGAAAAAAGAAGATTTTTGCTAAAAACCTTGTCTTTATAGGCTTTGGGCTATGGTTTGATCTAATTCCACCATAAAACTCCTTCTTTATTACTACAACTTATTATTAATAAAGTTGACAAAAGCAAAACCCCCCTGCATTGCAGAAGGGTTGACCGATATTATCTAAGAAAAGCTGACGCAGTCCTGACTACCCAGGCAGAATGGTTAAAAACCGGCGTAGGGCCCGGCCACACTATTTAAGGCCTGTTGCAAAAACTGCAGGGCAAAAATGGCGAGGATAGGGGAAAAGTCAATGCCCCCCAGGGGAGGAATGAAGGAACGAAAGACGTTGAGGTAAGGATCGGTGATGGGGCTAAGAAAACCCATGATATTGCCAGCCCACTCCGCTGTTTGGAACCAGGACAGCAAAATACGGATGAATAACAACACCAAATAAATGTTGATAAAGCTGACGAGGGTAGAAAGGAGTAGGTCCATAACGGCAACGGTGATATCGAAAAAGAACTGATTCCCATCTTAGCCTGGCCCTAAGAGTTTGTTGCTCCCGAGGCACAAATTTGTCGGGCAATGGTAAAGGCACTGTAGCTAACTCCGGCGGTGCCTTCCCCTGGGTGGACGGAATCCCCCACTAACCAAAGGTTTCGGATGGGGGTGCGGGGGGCAAAGCCAAAGGGGCCAAAGGTGGATAGCCGTTGCCCAACCCCTCCCACGATGCCCTGGTGTCGAGCGGTGTAGCGGGCAAAGGTGCGGGGAGTACCACTTTCCCGGTGCAAAATAGTGGTTTCGTTGAGGTGGAAATATTGCCCCAATTTGGCGATCGCCGTTTTGGTATAACTTTCCTTGCGGGCTTGGTAGTCTGCCGGGGAACCTTGCCACCAGGGGGCCACATCGGTAAAGGAAGAAGCGATGAGGGTTCTAGATCCGTCGGGGGCCCGGCCATCACCAGCTTTGCTGACACTGACAAAGAGGGAATTATTTTCCCCAATGGGGCCAGCGGCATCATAGAAAAATTGTAGGTGGGGAGGACAATCTTTGGGGATAGCTTCTTCTTTCACCCCTAGGTAAATTACAAAAGCGCCTGAACCGGCGGGTAGGGATTCCACCCGTTTTTGATAGCCTGGCCAGGGTTGATCCACTGCTTGGATTAAATCCTGTACGGTTAAATTAGCCACCACATGGTCAGCCTTTTCCCGTCGGAGTTCCCCGGTTCTTAAATCCCTTACTGTGACTCCCTGCACCCGGCCATTTTCCGTGTGAATTGTTTCCACCCGTTGCCGACAAAATAATTCTCCGCCATATTTTTTTAATCCTTCCCCCAGGCGATCGCCTAAGGCTTGCATACTGCCCTGGAGATGGAAAAGACCCTGGGGAGCTTGGGAAACACTTAAAGCGGTGGCGGCATAAAGTAAAGCTGTTTCATCGGCCCCACCTGGGAATAAAGTTTTAACTGTAAATCCAAAAAAGTTTTAAGCCTCTGGTCTTGACCCAAACCCAGTAATCGCAAAGTTTGCCCAACGGTTAGGCCCACAAAGGGAGCGGTCAGCAAGAGTATCGGGGCGTAATGCCTTAATTAATTGTCCCAAATCCCAGATGTTACGGGGAGGCAATACAGGATCGCGACCCTGGAAACGCCAACTGATTTGGAACAGAATTTGAAGTAACTGCCAAAATTTTTGACTACCGGGGAATTGTCTTTCCCTTTCCTTTTGCCATTCTTGGCGATCGTGCCAAACATTAATGGGTTTACTTTCCCCTGGCAAAAACACCGCACAGGCCGGATCACAGAGAGTGGCAGTGGGAAAATCTATGGCCAATTGTTGAAAAATCCGGTGGTGAATGCCCCCTGGCTCCAGCCCTGCCACCTGGGTTGCCCCCACATCGAAAATAAAACCCCGTCGCCGAAAGGTGGAAGCACAGCCCCCTGGAATATCCGCCTGCTCATAAACTTTGACCCGGTAACCTTGCTGGGCCAGCAATGCCGCTGTGGTTAGGCCGCCAATGCCCGCCCCCACTACAATCACGGATTCAGCATTGGTAATGGCCATGGAGAAAAGGGGAAATGTTTACATTTCTTAATATAACCTGGGCTTTCCGTCTTCATTTTCCCTGAAGGCGCTCGGTGCTTGCCGGTGGAAATGGCCATTGTTAAAAAGTAAGGCCATGGGAGCGAGGTGGTTTAGTCGATAATGGTTTTAGGGTTGTTAACAGAAAAGTTTATTTTCACCTTTCTTTTCCCCTGTTCCTGTAAGAGTTTTCGATAATTATGGCTTTAATCCAATGGTATCCGGGGCACATTGCCAAGGCGGAAAGACAACTCAAGGAACAGTTGAATAAGGTGGATGTGGTGCTGGAGGTGATTGATGCCCGCATTCCCCTAGCTTCCCAGCATCCCGATGTGCCGTTATGGGTGGGGGAAAAACCCAAAATAGTTATTCTCAACCGGGTAGATATGATTACGCCGGAATTACAGGAGCAATGGTTAACCTGGTTCCGCCATCAAAATCAGACGGTTTACTACGCCAATGCCAAACAAGGCACAGGGGTTAAGGCCATTAGTAGGGCGGCCCAGCAGGCGGGCAAAGCGGTCAATGAAAGACGCAAACGGCGGGGAATGCAACCTAGGGCGGTGCGGGCGGTGGTGATGGGGTTCCCCAATGTGGGTAAATCGGCGTTAATTAACCGGCTATTGGGGCGTAAGGTGGTGGAAAGTGCCAGAAAGGCCGGGGTAACGAGGCAATTACGCTGGATTCGTATTTCCGATACTTTGGAACTGTTAGATTCCCCTGGGGTCATTCCCCTCAAGCTGGAAAATCAGGACAATGCCCTCAAGTTGGCCATTTGTGAAGATATTGGGGAGGCGGCCTACGAAAATCAGGCCGTGGCGATCGCCTTAATTGATCTACTTTTAGAGCTAGACCTGGGGTCAGCGTTGATCAACCGTTACCAAGTTGACCATGGAGAAATGAACGGAGATTTGTATCTCATTGCCCTGGCAGATACCCGCAATAACGGCGATCGGGAAAGGGCGGCGGTGCAATTGTTGAACGATTTTCGTAAGGGTTTGCTGGGGCCATTGCCGTTGGAGTTGCCCCCGGAAGTACCAGAATTGGCCCTCAATTCAGAGCAAGATTAGGATTTCGATTGGCAAAAATTCCCCGCCCATTAAGCCTTCCCAAAAGTTAAAGTTAGGGGCTTGGGGCGACTTTCGGTAAACTGAGGTCTGACCTAATTTTCCCCATCCCATGGCCAAAACCGTAACTTTACCCCAAACTTTTTTACTGTTAGGCTCCGGGGAATTGGGCAAAGAATTTACCATCGCCGCCCAACGGTTAGGCAATCGGGTAATTGCGGTGGATCGATACGAAAATGCTCCGGCCATGCAGGTGGCGGATCAAGCGGAAGTGATTTCCATGCTGGACGGGGAAGCCCTAGAAGCGGTGGTGAAAAAGCATCAACCGGATTGGATTGTGCCGGAAGTGGAAGCCATTCGCACGGAAAAATTACTGGAGTTGGAAGCCCAGGGTTATCGAGTCATTCCCACCGCCCAAGCCACCAATTTGACCATGAATCGGGACTGCATTCGGGAACTGGCCGCCCAAAAGTTGGGGGTACGCACCGCCCGCTATGGCTACGCCGAAAGTTTAGAAACATTAGAACAAGTTAGCCAGGACATCGGTTTTCCCAATGTGGTGAAGCCAGTCATGTCCTCCTCCGGCAAAGGTCAATCCGTGGTTAACAATGCTGATGAAGTAGCCCAGGCCTGGTCAACGGCGATCGCCGGAGCGAGGGGAGATACGGTCAAAGTAATTGTGGAGGAATTTATCCCCTTTGAGTTGGAAATTACCTTATTAACCATCCGCCAATGGCAGGGGGAAACCCTTTTCTGTGAACCCATTGGCCACCGTCAGGAACGGGGAGATTACCAAGAATCCTGGCAACCAGCTCCCCTAACCCCCGACCAATTAGCCCAGGCCCAGGCGATCGCCAAAACCGTCACCGATGCTTTGGGGGGAGCGGGACTATTTGGGGTGGAATTTTTCATCACCGCTGAAGAAGTAATCTTTTCAGAATTATCCCCCCGACCCCATGACACGGGCATGGTCACCCTCATTTCCCAAAATTTGAATGAGTTTGAGCTACATCTGCGGGCAATTTTGGGGTTACCTATTCCCACCATTAAACAAACAGGCCCCGCCGCCAGTGCGGTGATCCTAGCCAACCAAGCTGGAGAAAATGTTAGTTATGTCGGTGTAGCCGCAGCCCTGGCCGAGCCGAATACGGATCTACGACTATTCGGAAAACCCACCACCAGAACCCATCGCCGCATGGGGGTGGCCCTGGCCCAGGCAGAATCCACCGACGAAGCTCGGCAGTTAGCCCAACGGGTTGCCCAGCAGGTCAAGGTGCAAAGCAATGGGGAAAGTTAACGAAAGCGTATATACCTTTTAAACTTCTTTCTATCCCACCGAGCAATGTTAGATTGAAAAAAGTCCAGGAACCTAAAAACCTGGCTTTTTCTCCCCCCATAAATAGCAACACCATGGAAAAAATCTGGGTTAATGAACAGCTAGATCCCGCTGGCATCGTCTATGCCTGTATTGCTTGTTTAGATGAGGCGGCGGCCCAGGATTGTCATAAATCTTGGCAGGAAAATCTCACTGCGGATCAAAAAGATCAAGGTTGGACCGCCGAACTTAGAACCGTTAGCTCCTGGGATGATGTGCCAGTTAATGCCCTAAAACTAAGCTTTTAGATTATTCCAAAATGGGGTGAAAATCTTTAAAAATTGACCGGAGAAGAAACGGTAACGGTAGGCCATCGCCATGACCTCAAACTTCACATTTTTATCCCCATTCTAATTTCCCTACTCCTGATGAAAGAGGGCTAATTAGCATCAGATTCCGCCCAATTTTTGGCACGACTCACCGCTTTTTGCCAAGTTATAAAATTAGTTTGGGCAAGTTTAGCACTTGGCCCAGGCTCAAAAATACGATCAATAGCCCGGTTTTCCACAAGCCCTCGATAATCGTCCCAAAACCCGACTGCTAACCCAGCCCCAAAGGCCGCTCCCTGGGCGGTGGCATCTAACACCGCTGGGCGTTCTACGGGAATCCCCAACACGTCGGCTTGGAATTGCATCAGAAAATCGTTATTACAAGCCCCCCCATCGACTTTGAGTTGCTGAATCGCTGTGGAACAATCCTGGTTAATGGCTTCCACCACTTCCCGCGCTTGAAAGGCGATCGCCTCTAGGACAGCGCGAACTAAATGGGCTTTGGTGACACCAGCGGTAATGCCCAAAAAAGCTCCACAGGCATTCATATCCCAATGGGGCGCTCCCAGTCCACTCAAGGCAGGTACAAAATACGCTCCCCCACTATCGGGCACACTCTGGGCCAGGGTTTGGCTTTCGGCGGCGGAGTTAATGATCTGCAATTTATCCCGTAACCATTGCACACAGGAACCGGCGGTGAACATACTGCCTTCCAGGGCGTAATCCACTTTGACTTGGCCATCAGCTTGGGTTTGGGTCCAGGCGATCGTTGAGAGTAAACGGTGTTGGGAACGGGTGACGGTTTGCCCGGTGTTGACCACTAAAAATGCCCCTGTGCCGTAGGTACATTTCAATAAGCCAGGGCGATCGCAACCGTGGGCATACAGGGCGGCCTGTTGATCGCCAAAAATAGCGGTAATGGGAATTTCGACCCCTAGAATTGACGGATCGGTAACCCCAAACCGTCCCAAGCTGGGTTGTACTTCTGGCATAATCTGGGACGGAATGCCAAATAAGTCGAGTAGGGTTTGATCCCACACTTGACTTTCCAAATTGAGCAACATGGTACGGCTAGCGTTGCTGTGGTCGGTGCGGTGAACTTTTCCCCCGGTTAGATTCCACAACACCCAAGTGTCAATGGTTCCGGCTAAGACATTAGCTAAATCAACGGTGGTATTTTTTTCTGCCCAGGCTAAAAGCCAATGGAGTTTAGTGGCGGAAAAATAGGCATCTAACACTAAGCCGGTGCGGTCATACACCTCTTTAACATGGCCTTGGGCTTCCAACTCATGGCAAAAACTGGCGGTGCGGCGATCTTGCCAAACGATCGCCGGGTGGAGGGGTTGCCCAGTGGTTTTATCCCAGAGCAGACAGGTTTCCCGTTGAACCGTTAGACCAATGGCGGCAATATTTTTCGGGTCAATGCCCGTTTGTTTGACCACCGTCTGCATCACGGTTTTGGTGTCGTGCCAAATTTCTAAGGGGTCATGTTCCACCCAGCCGGCTTTGGGATAAGACTGGGTCAATTCTTTATAGGCTTGGCCAAAAATATTTCCCTGCTGATCAAATAAAATGGCGCGGTTGCCAGTGGTGCCCAGATCGAGCGCCATGATGTAAGTCGCGTTTTTACTAGTCATTCTGCAAAAGTCCTCAGGGTGACAATCAATGGGGGCGGTTTTAGGCCGCAATGAAACGGTTTAATGCCTTTATGGCCTAGGGCGGGTGGGGTGGCTATTGCGTAAAATTAAGCCCTGGCCGTCCCGTAATTCAAAAATCCGCAGGGAGTCCGCCGTGGAATCCACATTTACCCCCGGAGTGGCGATCGCCACGTCCCATTCCGCCAAATCCAATTGCAGCCAATCCCCTGGGGTCACAATGGCCGGTTCCCCTTCCATGTGGGTAATCATGACCACTTTTTCGGGATACTCGTCCTCTACGGTGGCAGGATTAGTGCGGAGTCCGTAAAACAAGGTGTACTTCTCTTCATGGATACGATTAAAACGATCGCCTTCCGTTAAATTGTGCTGTAACCAAGGGTTAGCTTGGCGGTATTGCCGCAGTCTAAAATTAAACCTTGTCCGCTCAATATCAGCTTTATGCTCGTAATAGGAAACGCGGCAGGCTTCATGGCCATCTTCCATAAATGCCCTGGCAAATTGCTTTAACTTGGGAACGTCCAAATCCCTAACAAAATCCGGTTGTTCAGGATGTTTAAAAGCACTCAGAAGCTGTAAATCACAAGCTTGATCTTCCCCCTGAAGCAATTGATCCGGCTCATAATCCCCTAAGCAATGACGACAGGCGATCGCCACCGCTTCCAGATTAAAATCCTTTTTGATCATGGCATCGGCCACCGCTTTCATAAAGGCTTTCAACAATTCTAAATGTTCAAATCCCAGGGCTTTTAAATGCCTGAACAAACGGGAATCCTGGTACATTTCCGGAGAAATTTGCCAATCCAAAAATCCCTCTTCCTCAAAAGCGACCTTAACCCCATAGCGCTCATCCGTATTGCGAAAAAAACCCCAGGGACTATGCATCAACGCATTCAAAAAATCCATCGGCAAACCGGGACTAAAGCCATAGACCCAAAGGGATATAGCCGGATTGTCATAGGCATTGTGGATCACATCGGGCAGGGTTTTACCAAAATTCCAATTAATTTCAGCGGTTTGATGATTAATCTGATTACCCCGCCGCACCGTGTCATGGTTGGCGCATCCCGTAATCCAGCGATCGCCTTTAAACATCACCTCACAAACCCGTTCCCATTTGCGGTCCCAAAAGCCTTTTAGGGTCGGCGTGTTATGGGCAAAAATTAACGGCCCCCACTGGTAGGACTGGGAACGCAACTCCACCAAATCACGGTAAGTGGATTTTTCTTCCCAACCCTCCTCGGGCCAGGGTCTACCATCTTCAAAAATGGTAAATAACAACCGTTTATGTCCTTCTATCTCCTGCTCCACATCACTCATGGCCAATAGATAAGCATCATCCTGTTCCACCCGTCCCGACAGAGGATTAAAAAAGCGGAAATCCTGGCCGCCATCCACCCGAATTCCATCAATACCTGTATTAATCTTGCGCCGTTGCATTTCCAGTAAAATGGCCCGCACCATCGGCAACTGGTGGTTTAAATCCTGCCCGTACATATTGGGGCCTTTAAAGAACTGACGATTGATCAACTCCAACGCCTGGTTATCCGCATGGCCATAGACCAAATCATAAATAACCTTAATCGGCCCACTGGGAAAATTATGCAAAGTGGCAATCAATTCCACCATTTCATCGGGGCGCAATGTTCCTAACAAAGCCGGATTAGTCGCCCCAGATCCCAAAATCGGCACATCATAGCCCCAGTTTTCCGTGTTAGGTCGCCGCAGTATTACCTTGATTTTTTCTATTACCACCGGCTCATGACCCGAGCCATCGTCAAAAATTTCAATTTCTTCGTTGGCAACTTCATAAAATGACCCCTTATGGTCATCAAACTCTTCCAGTCGGTACTCAATGGTGGGTTCCATCGGCAACAATTGGATGGCCTCATAACCCAGATAGTTAAGCTCTGCGGCGCTAATTTGTTCTTTATTCCGAATTTTGTCCGCGAGTTTGCGATAGATTTTCGTCAATCCGGCCACGGTGCCTTCCGGGGAAGCGGTTTTGATGTGGATTTGGAGAATATTGGAAACCGGTTGAACCCGGCGAATCACCCCTTCACTTTCAGCATCGGCATTAATGGGGGATTGTTCCACCGGAATGGCCTGGCGCATCACCGCAATGCGTTGCTTTTCCAGCAAGTCCGGGTCAAATAAATATTGGGGGGGGACTTGGTCGTCGGTGATGGAAGCAGATTTTTGAAAATAGTCTAAATCCGTCCGTTCCCGTTGCAATGTGTTGAAATCATAAAGTTCCGCCGGGGCAAACACCCCGTAGGGAAGGCTCTCCGCCAATACATCCCGGATGACCAGGGTTTTATCGATAATCGAATCATAGAACCGCAACCAATAAAACGATCCCGCTTCCTTCTTGGTGCCGGCCTTCATCCCCGATAGCACCGCCCAAACAAATTCCCCCTGTTGTGGCAACTCAATCCGTTCCCAGCGAAACGTTGCTGTTTGTTCCGGGGCGTAAAAATCAATGGGCTGGAGGGGCGTAAAAACTTCTAGGTAAATGGATTTTTCGGTGAAAGCCCCTTCCCCAGCTAATCGAGGCACCCAAAACCCAACCTGGGTTAAACCATCGTCTCGATAATGGGCCCCCAGTTTAGTCGCCACCTCTCGAAATGCCTGGAAATAATTGTCGGGGGACTCGGTCACTGACCTGGCCCAGGCTAATAGTTTTTCTGTTTCTTCTTCGACAAGATTGATTTTATTCAATTCTTTCATACTAAAAAATAAACCCTACGTATAGGCGGATGACTCATATTCTGAACCATAGTTAACGCCCTTGGGGATGGAGTCATTGTAAACAGGATGGCTAAAACTGTCCAAAATAATTAGCAGTATTTATTGTAAATGATGACTGTCCTGGGGCGGATAGCTACATATATCGAAGCTAAAATTGCATAATTTTGAGGCAAGGCAACCCGGGCGGCAATATCATTTTTTGCTTATTTTTTCGAGATTGATAACTCGATCGCCCTGTTTATTTTGACAGCATTCTGCCTAAAAGATGATCCTGGTTGGCCTGAACCGGGGAGGAAATACCCTCCATGGCAATGGGCTGGAAACTTGCCAGAATAACTTTTTCTGTTACTATACTTAACAAGTAACTACAATTGCCATTTTAGACAACCTCAGCTTAAAGCATTGAGATTAATGTTTAGTCATTCCTTATTTTTGTTGGTAAAGTGTCATGAATTGTTAGCTAATTAGCTGTCTTGCGGAAAGGTTAAGCTACCTTTAAGACTATTTGACTGATTCCGATGATGTTTAAGTAAATGGGCTGACATGCTGTCGCCACGGTCGTCCTGGCAATAATACGCTCACTTATACTAACACTGTCAGTTAAAAAGCTTTATTGAAGGTACTACTTAGCGAGCAAGGAAGTTGTCTGGATTTGGTTTGGGGTTTTGAGCAGACTTTAGTCCACCTCCTTTTGTAGTTGTTTTGTTTTATCCTGTTTGTCTTGGAGACCATTAATTTTATGAATTCATCCCTTGTAATCCTTTATCACCGTGAACCCTACGATGAGGTTAAAGAGAATGGCAAAATGGTGTACCGGGAGAAAAAGAGTCCCAATGGCATTTTGCCGACCCTGAAAAGTTTCTTTGCCGATGCGGAACAAAGTACCTGGGTGGCGTGGAAGCAGGTAACGCCAAAACAGCGGGACGATTTTCAGGAACGGATGAGCATTGATGGTTTGGGCAATCGTTGTACGGTGCGGCGGGTGCCCCTGTCGGCGGATCAGGTTAAAAATTTCTATCACATCACTTCAAAAGAAGCCTTTTGGCCAATTTTGCATTCTTTCCCCTGGCAATTTACCTACGATTCTTCGGATTGGGAAAATTTCAAGCAGATTAATGAAATGTTTGCGATCGCCGCCTGTGAGGATGCCGCCGATGATGCCTTGTTTTGGGTGCATGATTACAACCTTTGGTTAGCGCCCCTTTATATCCGTAAGTTGAAGCCCAACGCCAAAATTGCCTTTTTCCACCACACCCCCTTCCCCAGTGTGGATATTTTCAATATTCTGCCCTGGCGCGAGGCGATCGTTGAAAGCTTGCTCTGTTGTGATTTATGCGGTTTTCATATTCCCCGCTATGTGGAAAATTTTGTGGCCGTGGCCCGCAGTTTAAAACCGGTGGAAATTACCCGCCGTGTCCCCGTTGATCAGGCCTTTACCCCCTACGGCACGGCCCTCGCTGAGCCGGAACTTACCACCCAACTACGCTATGGCGATCGCCTGGTCAATCTAGATGCCTTCCCCGTGGGCACCAACCCGGCCAACATTAGGGCGATCGTTGCCAAGGACAGCGTCCAACAAAAAATTGCTGAAATCAAGGAAGATTTAGGAGACAAAAAACTGATCGTCTCCGCCGGACGGGTGGATTACGTCAAAGGCACCAAAGAAATGTTGGAGTGCTACGAAAGGCTGTTGGAACGTCGCCCGGAACTCTGCGGAGAAATTAACCTGGTGGTTCCCGTCGCCAAAGCCGCCGAAGGAATGCGGATTTATCGCAACGCCCAAAACGAAATCGAACGCCTCGCCGGGAAAATTAATGGTCGCTTCGCCAAATTGTCCTGGACTCCGGTGATGTTGTTCACCTCTCCCCTGTCCTACGAAGAATTGATCGCCCTATTTTGTGCCGCCGATATTGCTTGGATTACCCCCCTGCGGGATGGTTTAAACCTGGTGGCCAAGGAGTATGTCGTTGCCCATAACGGTGAAGATGGGGTATTGATTTTGTCGGAATTTGCCGGGGCCGCCGTCGAACTCCCCGATGCGTTGTTGACTAACCCCTATGCTTCTAGCCGCATGGACGAATCCATTGATCAAGCCCTAGCGATGGATAAGGAAGAACAGAAAAAACGCATGGGGCGCATGTACACCGCCATCAAACGGTACGACGTTCAACAATGGGCCAACCATCTACTGCGGGAAGCCTATGCCGATGTCGTCCTTGGCGAACCCCCCCAGCTATAGCCAAAGTCCCGTCAGTTTTCCCAGCAAAATCTCCACCGTTTCGGGGTGGGCCTCTAGCCCACTAGATTTTTCATAACCCTGAGTTAATTCTTAAGACCTAAGTTGATCAGATTAGCCACTGTCAACCGAAAACCAGCACTTTAACTTGAAATTGAAGGCACTATCCACCATGCGTGATTTTCAACAAATTCAAAACACCGCCTATGATCTTGTGATCATTGGGGGGGGCATTAATGGCGTGGGAACTGCCCGCGATGGCGCCTTACGGGGTCTCAAAACCCTATTAATCGAAAAGGACGACTTTGCCAGCGGCACCACCAGTTGGTCAACCCGTTTAATTCACGGGGGACTACGCTATTTGGAATATTTTGAATTTCATCTGGTGCGGGAGTCGTTGCGGGAACGGGAAGTGTTATTACAAACAGCCCCCCACTTGGTTCAGCCGTTGCAACTCACCATCCCTGTCTATGACTGGTCTAGTCGGGCCTATTGGGAAATCAAAGCGGGCATGATTCTCTATGACATTTTTAGTTTTGATAAAACCCTGCCCCCCCACCGTATGCTCCGTCCCCGACAATTTCAGCAATTATTCCGGGCGGCGGAAACCAAGGGCCTCCAAGGGGGAGCTCAATATTTTGATGGTCAGGTAGAATATGCCGAACGGCTCGATTTAGAAGTAACATTGTCCGCCCAACAGGCCGGGGCCACCATGTTGAATTATGTGGCGGTGACAGAATTAGAAAAAGGCCAAGACACGGCGACCATTACCGCTATCCATTGTCAAGATCAACTGACGGGGCAGACGTTTACCGTTGATACCAGTAAAGCCAGTGGTGATCAATACCGCTGGGCCTTGGGTGGATAAGGTCTGTGCCTTAGCCTGCGAGGAGGATAAGCCCACCTGTATTGTTGAAGGTCGTAAAATTGGTGGCACCAAGGGTAGTCACATTGTGGTGGATCCCTTTCCCGGTGCGCCGGCGGCGGCGTTATACGTGGAAGCATTTGTAGATAAGCGTCCTTATTTCATTATTCCTTGGTTAGGGAAATATCTAATCGGCACCACAGACCACCGTTATGACGGGGCGTTGGATGCGGTGAAAGCCAGTGACGACGAGATCGATTATTTGATTGCGGAAACTAATCGGGTGATGCCTGCGGCCCAGCTAACCCGTGACGATGTGCGGTTTACCTATTCCGGGGTACGGCCTTTACCCTACAGCGATGGCAAAAAAGCCGGTAGCATTACCCGCAACCATATCCTCTATGACCATACGAAAGATGGGGCTAATAATCTAATTTCTCTCATTGGGGGAAAACTAACGACCTACCGTCAAGTGGGGCAAGAAATGGTGGATAAGACCTATCAAAAGCGCAACCAATCTCCGCCCCCCTGCTTAACGTTGACCCAACCATTGCCCGGTGCGGAGGACTGCCCCATACCTTTGGAAACGGCGATCGCCAAGTATGGAGACCGGGTAGAACGGCAGTCAATCCAGCATTTGTATTGTGTCTATGGTTCCCGGGCGGTGGAGGTGCTGGCGTTGGTGGATGGCGCACCGGAGTTGGGGGAGTTGATTCTGCCCAACCTACCGGATATCAAAGCCCAAGTAGTTTTTGCGGTACAGGCAGAAATGGCCCACACCTTGGTGGATATCTGCCGACGACGGACGGCGATCGCCATGATTACCGATGACTATGGCTTTAGTGCCTTACCCGTTATTACCGAAACGTTAATCAAACATTGTGGCTGGACACCGGAACAAGGCGATCGGCAAATTCAGGCATACCATCAATATATGGAAGAAAACTGTATTCCTGACTATTGCTTGGTTGACAAAAGTAACTGAACAATAGAAATAAAACCAACTAATTCGGGACTTACGCAAGGCCGGGCTTTAAGCATTACTTAATAATTTAGAAATAAGTCTTATCCCATACGCAAACACTGCGAAAGTCCCATAATTATTAATCCGTGACAAAATCCACATTGACGATTTTGCGATTATTATCAAAGAACAAGAAATAATCCCTAGTTTCTTTATCAAAAGCTACCGTAACGATCGCCACATCTGGGTCGTTTAAAGTTGAACCTGTTTTAACCTTGACATCGACAATGTTTTGAAATTCACCATAGCTTTTTAACTCCTCTTGCCATTCAGTTTCAAGCTTTTCCGCAAAAATTTCGGACTTAAATATAGGGTTGAGGTAGCCCCGGGCGGAACCATAGTCCCCGTTATTTAAATCAGTTATAAATGTTTCAGTAATCTCATCAATACTAAGGGTAGAAGGTAAGCTAATGCCAACTAACTCTTGGGACTTATTGAAGGTAAATTGAATATCTTCACTCCGGTTAGCAAATTGAAGATTAAGGGTCACAATATCGGCATTGATAACATCAATAACTTTTGCACTCAGGACTGATTCAAAAGCGCCGGTTTGTTCAATTAATTCTGTTTCCCAAATACGTTGAAATAGTTCCGGTGTCACATAGACTTGCACTTCAGGGGCAAGATAATTCAGGGGGGTAACATAATCCCCTTGATTGGCTAACTTGATAATTTCCTCAGAGCGTTCGATGAGGGCTTGTTTTTGCTCAGAGCTGAGAACTTGGCGATCGCCTTGGGCAAAGGTCACCGGTGCAAAGCCAATCATCGATCCCGCACACATACCGCAAAGAATCAAGCCTACAAGGTTTTTCGTGTAAACACGGTTTAACATGGTCTTCGATACACTCCTAACAATTTATCCCATTTAGTGTATACGCATTCTTGTCCTAATGGAATATTAATGTTTTTTGTCAATCAAATAATAGACAAAATAATTATTGAAAAACTAAATCTACAACCCAATCTTTTAAGAGTTGTTTGAAAAGCCTGGAAGTGGTGGTTCATCCCCCCTAACCTCCCTTAGAAAGAAGGGATTCTCAAAAGTTCTCCTTCTCAAACCAAGGCTTTAGCAAAGATTCCCGGTTTTTT
>CAVPII010000028.1:0-13146 GCA_963704945.1 uncultured cyanobacterium
TCGTCTGCCCTGAAAAAAGTAATAGAAACCCAGACGATCGCCATTTTTCTTTTTCTTTGTAACTCACTGTTGCCATGGCAGTTCATCACTTTCCTCTGTTTGATATAGGCTTTTTGTTAAGCGACTACAACAAGTTTCAGGTGGTAAAGTAAATAATTTTTGTTTGGGTTCTGGTATTCATAATTTTCTTGTTTTATATTGAATGAGGCCCGAAAAGGCTAGTCAAAGAAGCTTTTGGGATAATTCAGGAAAAGATAATTGTAATAGGTCTAAATTGTGTTTATCTGTAAATAAATAATCTAAAAAAGTTTGGGCAACAATGGACAATTGCTTACCATTAGGGTAGATAACATACCAATGTTTTTTAATGGGAAATCCTTCTACATCCAATACTGCTAAGGGGCCATCCAAACCTTCTAAAGTTAGGGAATAGATCGATAAAATAGATAGCCCTAATCCTCCATACACAGCTTGTTTAATCGCCTCGTTAGTACTAATCTCCATTTCTATATTCATCGTTAGCCGATTTTCCGTTAAAAAGTCTTCCACCGCCATGCGTGTCCCCGATCCAGGTTCCCTCATGATTAGGGGTTCTTGCATTAGGTGATGGAGGGGAATTTTTTTTTCCTTAACTAGGGGATGGGAGCGGGGGGCAATCACCACCAAAGGATTATCTAAAAAGTGGCGAATGTTAATATCTAAATCCCTAGGAGGCTTTCCTAGGAAATATAAGTCGTCTTGATTGTTGGCTAAACGCTCCAAAATTTGTTGACGATTACCAATCTGTAAGGAAATTTTAATGCCTGGGTAGCGTTGTCGAAATGTTCCCAATAAACGGGGTACAAAATACTTACCCGTGGTAATGGTGGCTAGGCGTAAATGACCTTTTTTCAGGCCCTGCAGGTTAGCGATCGCCTCTTCTAGTTCACTGAGGCGTTCCGTAATGTCTTGACTGGCCGCCAAAACGACTTTGCCTGCCTCCGTCAGATAAATACGCCGACCAATTTGTTCATACAGGGGAACCCCGATCGCCTTGGTCAGTTGCTTCATCTGTTGGGACACCGTGGGTTGGGTCAGAAATAACTCGTCAGCGGCTTTAGTAAAACTGCCCGTCCTGGCGATCGCCCCAAAGACTTCCAATTGATGTACCGTCGCATGTTTAGTCATGGTGGGATTTTTCAAAAACTTTATCCACATTCCGCTGTTAAAAGCGGGGGCTGATATAATTAGAATGTATTAACAGCGAGGAAGGTGTATGGAGCCTGCAATAAAAGTAGAGAATCTGGATCATCTAGGGATAGTGGCTGGATTGATAGATGAAATAGGAATAGTGGAACTGTTAAATGAAAGGCTGGGGACGGACCCCAGAGAGAAAGTCAGTATAGGGATAGTAGTAAAGGCAATGTTATTAAATGGACTGGGATTCGTATCAGCTCCTTTGTATTTATTTGAACAGTTTTTTCAAGGGAAAGCAATGGAGCAATTATTGGGAGAGGGAATAAAAGCCGAAAATCTAAATGATGACCGTTTGGGGAAAGGATTAGATAAATTATACGAAGGAGGATTGAGTGAAATCTTTATGGCAATCAGCCTCAAAGTTGTAAAAAAGTTTGAAATTAAGGAAGAAATCGGGCACTTAGATTCTAGTTCATTTCATGTGGATGGAGAATATAAAGTAGGGGAGGAAGAAGCTGAGATGGTGAAAATTACCTACGGTTATTCGAGAGACCATAGACCAGACCTGAAGCAATTTGTAATGAATTTAATTTGCCTAGGAGATGGAGATATACCAGTCTGGATGGAAATTGCTGATGGGAATCAGTCTGATAAAGCGAGATTTGCCGAATTATGCCAGGAATTTAAGAAACAGTGGACATTTGACGGATTATGGGTCGCCGATGGGGCACTATATAGTGCCGATAATCTCACAACCTTGACGGGTTTAACTTGGCTCACCCGAGTCCCTTTGAGTATCAAAGAAGCATCTATTTTAGTAAATAGTACGGAAAGGCTTACTCCAAGTACCTTAGAGGGATATAGTTGGAATTGTTTCTCCAGTAACTATGGTGAAGTACCACAACGTTGGCTCTTAGTTGAAAGCGAGAAACGTCGTCAATCAGATCTTAAACAGTTAACCAAAAAGATTGACAAATATTATTCCCAGGCTGAACAATCCCTGAAACAATTGTCCTCGACTGAATTTGCTTGCGCCACCGATGCTCTTAACGCTGCTCAAAAATTATCCGCTCAAATGAACTGGCATCAACTCCACGAACTTCAAGTTGTCGAAAAACCTCATTATGGTAAGCCAGGCAAACCGGCTAAAGAGGATATTCCTGAACGTCTTACCTATCGTGTTAAGGCTTCTATTGTCCCCATTGAGTCTGACATTGAGGCTCAACGCCTTCGTTGTGGTCGCTTTATTTTGGCCACCAATGTCCTTGATTCAAACCAACTAACTCCCGACGAAGCTCTTAAGCAATACAAGGCACAGCAAGGTGTTGAGCGGGGTTTTCGCTTTCTCAAAGACCCTCTTTTCTTTGCCTCTAGTGTTTTTCTTAAGTCCCCTAAACGTGTCGCTGCTCTGGGATTGATTATGGCTTTGTGTCTACTTGTCTACAATTTGGGGCAACGGCAATTAAGACTGGCTTTAGCCCAACACCAGGAGACCATTCCCAACCAGTTGGGTAAACCCACTGCTTCTCCCACTCTCCGTTGGGTTTTTCAGTCTTTTATGGCTGTTCATCTCGTTCTTTTCCACGGCGTTACCCAAGTCGTTAATTTGACTGATGAGCGACTCCATATTCTCCGCTTTTTTAGTCAATCCTGCCGTCGCTACTATCTTCTTCCAGTACCTGCTTCCTAATTATTTTTCCTCCCATCTAAACCCCGGAATGTGGGTTAAATGATATCGAGCATGACTTTAGTGCATTAAAGAGGAGTAGAATGTACGCTCCAGAAGGAACAAGCCTTGATGAAATTATCCGCTCTTATTGTGATGTCTGCAATCTCAGTCTTATTTGAAATGACTATAATGTACTCAATTTCCTGCTAATCCTCCAATAACTGCATTGCCACGATCGCCAGTTGGGTTTGGGTTTTGCCGCAGGGTTCAATGCCTTCGCAATCGCTAAAAATTTCTTCTTGATAGGACAACTTCACCGGCTGGTTGATCAGGGATACTTTTTCGCAAATTTCAAAGGTGGCGTAAATACCTTCGTACTCATTGCCTTCCCCATCGACTAAATCCACATAGCAAGCTA
Organism: uncultured cyanobacterium; assembly: GCA_963704945.1. Lineage (GTDB taxonomy): Bacteria > Cyanobacteriota > Cyanobacteriia > Cyanobacteriales > Microcystaceae > Synechocystis. The sequence continues at coordinate 3,264 of CAVPII010000028.1, forward strand.
GGTCGCCGTTGACTAAATTTGTAACGGTGGCAATATCGGGCAAGATTTTTGGTTGGGAATGCACAGGCAATAGGTTGATCAGGATGGCGATCGTCCCTAGGGGTAAAAGCGTGCCCAGCAACATTAGTTTAGGTTTGATTTTCATTGGTAATAGGATTGGTTAATAATCCCGACTCTGCTGTAAATTCAAAAATTGGGTAAATTCTGGTTTAAATAATAGTTTAATTACTCCGGTGGGGCCGTTACGGTGTTTAACAATTAGTAATTCAGCTACTCCTTGATCCGGCGTATCGGGGTTATAGTATTCATCCCGATAAATCATCATAATTAAATCCGCATCTTGCTCAATACTGTTGTGAACAATAATATCATTAGCCACAAAGTTATGTAGCCCTGGCACAGTTAAGTCAAAAACATCTTCCATACCAACCTCAGTAATAGCAGTAATAGAATCCCAATAAATATCACTTTTTGCTAATTGATCTATTTCAGGTGATTTAACAATATTGGCTAATCTCTGGGCCCTTTCTCTACTCATATTCTGTTTATAGAGAGTAGTTCCACAATAGGCATTACCAAGTTGCATTTGCATAGATCGGTTAGTTATTCCCGCTGATTTCATGGCTGGCACGGCATACATCGTCCAAACTTGTTTTGGAATGATGTCCCTATTTGTATTTGCTCGATGCTGTTCTAGATAAGCTTTAATTTCCTCAATACTTGCCTGTTTATCCCTATCGATAGCACCGATTTTATCTATAAAAAGTTTCAAATCGGCTTGCCCTGTAATTGTTACATGGTAATTATCTCTCCCTTTGCCATTCTGGGGAATCCGAGATAAACGTCCGTTAATACCCAATCTTAGAAGTAGTGATTGCACATCTTTAGCTAATTTTTCACTGCTACTTGAATAGTAAGCAACTGGTCTGGAAGACTTCCCTTTAATTAATTTAATACAGCCATCAGTACTCCACAGATGCCTCAAAAAAATAGCGATTGCCATTTGAGGTTGTTCAAAAACTTGATTGGGAACAAATTTTTGGTAGGAACGCAATCCAAAAACATTTAAATTTTCCAACCATTTCGTTATTGGATTTCTTTGATTGTGGGTTAATTTATAGCTAGCAGGTAAATAAACTTGATACCATTGTCTTTCTTGATTGATCCGAGGGCTCAGTTGATCCCCAAAAACAGCTTTTGCTAATTCAACCACACTTTGAGCTAGTTCTATTTTTTGGGATGTATACTGAATAACATGGCGAGGTAAGGTGCAGCCATCACCGATTAAATGCCCTAGTAAAGCTAACTCCTGGTCACTCATTAATTGTAAGTCAGGATTATTTATTTTGCGGGGTAATGCAATATGTTCATGTAAAGATAGATTATCTAATCTTTTCCAGCCGTCCATGGTTAAAAATTGATGATTGGCTGTAGCTTTAATTGTTCTACCTAAGCGAGTTTTAATGTTGTAAACTATCTTTCTGCCTGTGCAAAATGCCCGGCTAACTTTTGTCGGTTCTAACTTCATTGTTTCCTCATTAACTGCCCAAACTTCAAAACCACTCTGATCCACCAAATCTTTAATAGCCACTCTCTTTCCATTGTTGGCTAAAGTAATTAAAGTATCTCCACTAATGCACCCAGATTCCCTTAAATCTGACATCATTGGTCGTTTATTCGTCCTCGACTCCACCGCCCGACTCAACTGGGATAAAGCAATTACCGGCGCATTAATTTCCCTGGCTAAACCTTTGAGGGAACGGGTGATTTTTGATAATTCCTGCACCCGGTTATCACTGCTCCCCTCCATTAATTGTAAATAATCAATCAAAACCATCCCAAGGGGGCCTTTTTGTTCACTTTGCAAACGTCGCACCTGGGAGCGCATTTGAGTGACAGAAATGCTAGCGGTGTCGTCAATATAAATGGGTAAACTGGAGAGAGTTCCCATAGCTGCAGTTAACGGTTCATATTCCGTTTGGCTGAAATGTCCTGTTCGTAAACGGTTGCTATCAATTAAAGATTCACTAGCCAGTAGACGTAAAGCTAACTGTTCCTTGGACATTTCTAAGCTAAAAACAGCTACAGGCAAATTCTGGTTTTTAGCAATATTTAACACAATATTTAATCCGAAAGCCGTATTATGGACACAGATATCATTAGCAATAAAATTGTGGGTTCCGGGAATCGTTAAGTCATAAACTTGTCTTAAGCCAACGGATTCAATCGAAACAATTTCGTCCCAATAGACATCACTACTTGCTAATTGTTGAAGGGGCAAATTATCTAAAGCAGTGGACAACTGTAACAAACGATTTCTCCTAAAAGCTCGTTTGCCAACATGAAGATTGCTACAATCAACAAGACCAGCACGTTTCCCTAAAGAAGACCAAGATTCATTCCCCTTCGCTATTTCTAGCTGTTGCCAAATTTCCATTGGAATGAGATCACAATTTGTTTGATAATTTTTGTTGGCTAACACAGATTGAATGGCAATCAGTTTTTCTTCTTTACCGAAAATACCAATTTCTTCAATAAAGGTTTTAATTGAATAGGAATCTGTAATATCTAGTTGCCAAGCATTTCTTAATTGGTCTTTATATTTAATCGATCGCTTCTTTAATCTGGCAATAACGCCAAAGCGCAAAAGGAGGTGTTGGATTTGCCTAGCTAATTTTTCGCTAACACTGGCATAGCCTAATTGAACTTGTTTACTTTTAAGAATGCTAGCCCAACCGTCAGTGGCAAATAATCGATTGAGAAAAAGAGCTAGCAATGATCGCTCTAGTTCAAAAACCATATCAGGAATAGTTTTTGTATGGGCAGTTTTGTTATCTAGCCCTAGTTCTTGCAACCATTTTTTTACACTGTTAATACCATTTTTCATTACTCCTTCAATCTTGCACGGAAGTAAGAGGCTTGAATCCACATCCAAGGCTTGGCAAAGTAGATCAAAGCTATCTTTTCCGGGAAAACAATATCCTTTTTTCCAATTATGAATACTACCAACGCTGACTTTTACTTTGCTAGCCAGTTCGTTAATGCATATAGAATTAGACTGGATTATATTATTAAGATTTTTAGCAAAAATAATCCTTTGTTCTGCGACAAAATCTAGAATCCTTGGAAATGCGAAGAGTGGGAGTGCGGGTATTGTTGGATGTTTCAATACGAATTTTGATTCCCGTGAATTCCGTAGCTGATTGTTCAAAGTCTTGCTGGATTCTAGGATTAATATTGGTAAAACGAGGACAACTTCCTGTTACATCTCCATCGCCAATTAGATACGCTAAAAGTTTGATCTTTCCAGGACTTAAAGTTTTCTTACCAAAGCAAGGTAAGTGACGGGGAACAGCAATTTTGTCACCAATTTTTAAGGTAGAAAGAGCTTGCCAGCCATTTATCGTTAAATAAGGATGGGTTAATGTTGTTTCTAGGGAACGTCCCAATTTTGTGGTGATACGAAAAACAGGTTTTAATCCATCATCAATAAAAGCTGAAGGTTTTACTCGATCAAGTTTCCAATCCTGTTTAAGAGTTAAAATCTCTGCTTTTTTCTGCTCATAAATTTCTGCAATGGTACAAACACGACCATCTGCTAAAACAATTTCTGAATTTGCTTCGCAACATTTACCCATGGAGGGCCGCCCTGCCAAAATGATTAAATCGGCCCTTTGTAAGCCTCCGGTCATGGCATCAAGGTCATAGAATTGGGTTTCTACCCCTGGGCTAGATAGCTTTTGATGTAATTTATCTAGTTCTGCAAAAGTATTAATTAGGGTTTCCGACAGGGGTACCAGCCCTGCCTGGGGACGGGATTGGGTGAGACGAAATATTTTCTGTTCCGATTCGTCAAAAATTGTTTCTAATTCTTTGGTGGTTTCGTAACCCAAATCAACGATTTCATGGCCCGCCGCAATCAACTGTCGCCGCAGGTATTTATCCATTACCAAGACCGTAAAACGGTCAATATTCACCGCTGAAATGGTGCGATCTAGCAACTGGGTTAATTTGACGATGCCCCCGATCGCCTCTAGGTGGTGGTGATCCTGGAGCCAACTGCTAACGGACATCAAATCCGTAGGTTGCCCCTGGCCGTGGAGGCTGAGCATGGCTTCATAAATTAGGCGATGGGATTTGACGTAGAAAGCATCAATCACCAACAAATCCACAATGCGCCCGATCGCCTCGGGATCAAGGAGAATGCCGCCCAGGATATACTCTTCCGCTTCAATGTTTTGGGGAGGGAGGGTGGTGTTGGCAACCATCAAGTTGGGGGTGGATTGGGCAAATTTTGCGAAAAGCTTTAAACAGAGTAGGAAGAAACCCTTACTTCCCGTCGCTCCGGTGTGCCATAGCGACCCGCATAGAATTCAATAATTTCCTCTAATCTTTGGCGATCGCCATCGGGGAAAGGGAGGGGATAACCCAATTGTAAGCTCCCCACTTGGCCCTGGTAATAATCAAACTGGGGGCCCTGGGGAGGCAACAACGCCGTTTCCACCCCCGCTAGTTGCTGGAGGTGGGCTGCCATTTCTCGGTAAACGGCCAGGGGCAGTTGGGGAAAACAAATAACTTCGCTATGCAAGGCAGTAGTAACCAAAGTAACCAACAAAAATATTCTCCGTTTCCATCATAGACTCATCGGAAAACTCCACCAAAATATCTCAGTCACTGTTTCTGTCTGAGGAAAAATCATCTTCTTATCTTGGCGAATAATTTTTCCAACTCCACCCAGACGAACATCAAGCTACTAAAACCAAAACAAATTAGCAACTGTTGGGGGCTGAGCCAAACAGTACCAAAGAAATGCCGCAGGGGTTCCACATAGACAAGTAACAACTGGAGTATGGTGGTCACCGTTACTGCCCCCAAAAGGTAGGGATTCGTTAAAGGGTTCATTTCAATGGTCAGACGATGGTTGGAGCGCACCGCAATGGCGTGGCCCATCTGGGCAATACAGAGGGTGGTAAAGACCATGGTTTTCCAACTGTCTGGCTGATCAGACATTCCAGTATTGTGATAGGCCCAAACCATTAAGGTGATGGTAACAACGGCAAAGACTAGGCCAATGCGAATAATGTAGGCTCCCAATCCCCTCGAAAAAACACTTTCCTGGGGACTGAAACGGCCTCCGCTGCATAATGTTGGGGTCCCCCGGTTCCATGGCCAGGGCTAGGGCCGGCAAACCATCGGTAACCAGATTCATCCAGAGGATTTGGAGGGGGGTTAAGGGAACTCCAGAAAGACCCAACAACGGAGCCGAAGCAATGGTAATTACCTCCCCGACGTTACTGCCCAGAATGTATCTGATAAAGTTGCGAATATTGTTGTAGCACTACCCGCCCCTCCTCGGTGGCGGCCACAATGGTGGCAAAGTTGTCGTCCAATAGCACCATATCGCTGGCTTCCTTACTAACATCGGTGCCGGTGATGCCCATGGCAATGCCAATGTCGGCTTGTTTCAAGGCCGGGGCATCGTTGACCCCATCCCCGGTCATGGCAACGAATCGATTACAGGCTTGCAGAGCTTTAACAATGCGTAGTTTATGTTCCGGGGATACCCTAGCAAAAACACTGATCTGCTCCACTTGATCTTCTAGTTCCTTTTGCGACATCCGCTCTAATTCCTGCCCTGCAATAAATCGATCGCCAGTGTGACTAATGCCTAAATCCTTGGCGATCGCCAGGGCGGTGAGGGGATGGTCACCGGTAATCATGACGGTGCGGATCCCGGCGGCTAGGGATTTTTCCACCGCTAACCGAACTTCAGGACGGGGGGCATCCAACATCCCCACCATTCCCAACCAAATTAAATCGTTTTCCGCCGTAGTTAATTCATCAGCCTCGGGAATTCGATCAAGCCTTTTACAGGCAAAGCCCAATACCCGTAGCCCCCGACTAGCCATGAGGTCGTTATCCCTGAGTATTTGTTGTTTGTGCCAACCATTGAGGGGTAAACAATCATGGCTACTTTGAATGCCTTGACATTGGGCCAGGAGTAATTCCGGCGAGCCTTTGCACAAAAGCAAGTAGGGATCGGGGGGGAAATCTTTGATGCTTAAAATCTGCTTCAGGTCTGGCAGTTGACGCTCTACTTCCGCAGGAATTTTGACGATGACGCTCATGCGTTTACGTTCCGAGGAAAAGGGGAACTCCCCCCCACGGGGAAAAAGGTTCTGGTAAATCCATCTTTTGAGGCCGAATTTGCTAGCTAAGGCCAGTAGCGCCCCTTCCGTGGGATCTCCGATAACCTGCCATCGGCCATCGCTGTCGTAACTTAAATCAGAGTCATTACAGAGGATGGCGTTGAGGCAAACTAATTGTAGAGAGGGTTTGTCGTGCCAGGAACTGAAATTTTGCCCATTATCGAGTAGATTCAGAATCTCTCCCTGGGGCTCATAACCTTCCCCTGTTATGGCCAGGTGGTCATAACAAGTCATCACTTCCCGCACCACCATTTTGTTTTGGGTGAGGGTACCGGTTTTGTCGGAGCAGATAACATTTACTGATCCGAGGGTTTCCACCGCCGGTAGTTTGCGAATCAGGGCATGGCGTTTAATCATCCGTTGGGTTCCCAATGCCAGGGTAACGGTGATCACCGCCGGCAGACCTTCCGGGACAACGGCCACCGCCATACTGAGGGAAGTTTCCACCAACTGCCGTAGTTGCCCCCAGCCACTCTGCCAAACCCCCAATCCAATGACGATCGCCACCAGTATGAGGGAGCTGGATACTAGTACCCCGGCCAAGTTTTCCATCCGTTTTTGCAGGGGGGTGGGTTCCGTTTCCACGGATTGCAACATTTCCGCAATTTTTCCCAATTCCGTTCCCATGCCGGTGTTGGTAATGACGACCCGGCCCCGACCCTGAACAACCTCTGTGCCGGAAAAAACCATATTCTGGCGATCGCCAAGGGGGGTATCCAAGGGTAAGCCGGTGGGGCTAACTTCCTTTTCCACCGGTTGGGCTTCCCCGGTCAGGGCCGATTCCCGCACATGGAGGTTAGACGCTTCAATCAATTGTCCGTCCGCACAGAGTTGACTCCCCGCCTCTAGTAACACCAAATCCCCTGGCACCAAGCTGGCCGCCTTCACTTCCTGGCGATCGCCATCCCGAATGACCTGTACTTTAGGGGAAGCCAATTTTTTCAACGCCGCTAAAGCTTTTTCCGCCCGACTTTCCTGGAAATACCCCAACAACCCATTCAAAATAACAATGGCAAAAATGGCGATCGTATCCTTAAAAGGAATCCCATCCCCGCCCCCCCCTTGGGAATGGAGGCTGATCAAATCCAACACCCCGGAAATGATCGCCACCCCAATCAACATCAAAAGCATCACATTTTTGAACTGGTCTAACAAAATAGTCCAATTACTACGGCCAGCTATGGTTTGAATTTCATTAACCCCATAGGTACGGCGCTTTTCAAGGATCGCTTTTTCCTTTAAACCCTGACTAGGAGAAGTACCCAAGGTTTTAAGAGTCTCTTCAATACCAAGGCTATGCCAATCTTGGTACTGGACAGGGGGCACAAAGGCATTGGGGTCAGACATCAATGTGAATATATCTCTAAAATTTGTGTTCCAATGGGTTATTAACCATTTTAGGTCTAGGTTTTAGGGCCTACTACAAATGACCGTAATTGTTTACACTGAAGCTCAAGCCCTATTTATGCGTTGAAATACTTAGAGAAATTTCCCATGCCCGAAAATATCGTCGTTGCCCCCTCCATTTTATCAGCGGACTTTAGCCGTTTAGGTGAAGAAATCAAAGCCGTGGACGAAGCTGGGGCTGATTGGATCCATGTCGATGTAATGGATGGTCGTTTTGTACCAAATATCACCATTGGCCCCCTGATTGTTGATGCCATTCGTCCCCTCACCAAAAAGCCCCTAGACGTTCATTTGATGATTGTTGAGCCGGAAAAATACGTTGAAGATTTTGCCAAGGGCCGGCGCTGACATCATCTCCGTCCACGTTGAACATAATGCGTCTCCCCACCTCCACCGTACCCTTGGTCAAATTCGGGAATTAGGCAAAAAAGCTGGTACTTAACCCCTCCACCCCCTTAGATTTTCTAGAATACGTTTTGCCCCTGTGTGACCTAGTTTTGATCATGAGTGTCAACCCAGGCTTCGGTGGCCAGAGCTTCATTCCCGATGTTTTACCCAAAATCCGGGCCCTCCGGCAAATGTGCGATGAGCGGGGTTTAGATCCCTGGATTGAAGTGGATGGTGGCCTCAAACCCAATAATACCTGGCAGGTTCTAGAAGCTGGGGCCAATGCCGTGGTGGCGGGTTCCGCCGTATTCAAAGCCCCCAACTATGCTGAGGCGATCGCCGGAGTGCGTAACAGCAAACGTCCCGAACCCCAACTGGTCACCGTTTAGATTTTTAGGCTGGGACAAAAAATGGGAGTCACTGGGTTAGCTAAGACTCCCTATAAAACTCAAATCATGGGTTTGTTTTGAGGAAAGAAATGGGTGGAGAGATCCACCTTATTTTTTTAACTTCTTTGTTTAACCCCCAGCCACAGCGGGGACAATGCTCACCTCATCCCCGGCATTTAAAACCGTATCCGTACCTTGTAAAAAGCGGATATCCTCTTCATTGACGTAAAAATTGAGAAAACGACGGGGCTTACCCTCATCATCACAAAGACGAGCCTTGATTCCTGGACAATCAGCTTCTAGGGCTTCGATTAACTGCCCCACATTCACAGCTTCACAATCAATGGTGGCTTTACCACTGGTAAATTTTTGTAGCGGAGTCGGGATGAGAACTTTAACCGTCATGATGTTTGCGAAAAAGTGAAGATTAATTGACCAAGCCAAAGCTGGTATAACCACTAGATCGATTAGACAGGCAAACCCCCTTCAACGTCAAGTCAGCGACTACAATAACCGCAATTTATAATCTTGTCGGGCCCGGCGATTATCCACTCGATACCAGCTTCAATCCCCTCCAATCCGCCGAGGCCTACAGGGGCCGACGGGGAAACGAATCATTGCTGATGGAGCTACCTTCGCCAGTGACGGCAAGATCGCCTATGATTAGCGAAAGAAATTTGAGGATGGACGATTGTATATTCTTCTAAGGTTTTATTGAAACTTTATTGAAATACGGCTCCTTTAACGGTCTGGTCACTTGAATGCATATTGCTTGGTTAGGAAAAAGAACGCCCTTTTGCGGCAATGTAACCTACGGTCGGGAAGTCACCAACGCATTACTAGACCGGTCATCAGGTGAGCTTTTTTCATTTTGCCCAGGAGGATGGGGAAGGCTCCGAGGGGGAGCGGTTGCGCTGAAGTCGCCCTACCGTTTCTCTTTAAGTCCACCATTTACACCATTCCCAGCCCCCGTTCCAGTCGGGTGTTGGCCGATGCCTTGGGCGAGTTAAAGCCGGACATAGTCCAGGCGTTTTCCTCTACCTTTCTCCACTGGATTTTCGCTTGCCGGAAATTTGCTAGTAGTTGGTATTCCCCTCATTGCTACTTTCCATCCCCCCTTTGACAGTAAACTGCGGAACTTTTCCTCTAGTACCCAGTTTTTGACCTACCAACTCTATGCTCCCTCCCTGGCCCGAATACGACAAAAGTCATCGTTTTTTCCCGTCTGCAGAGGAATCTGTTGTTAAAGCTGGGGGGTACCCCGCCAACGGTTAGCCATCATTCCCAACGGGGTGGCGGTGGACCGTTATTGTCCGGGGGAAAATGAGATTAAGAAACAGTACCAGGCCCAGCGTTTATTTATTTACCTAGGGGCGCATTGCCCCGGAAAAGAATGTGGAATCCCTGCTCAAAAGCTGGAAATTTTCCGATATGGGCCCCGACTGTAAGCTCTTAATGGTGGGGGATGGCATTTTAAAATCTACCTTACAA
>CAVPII010000029.1:0-9962 GCA_963704945.1 uncultured cyanobacterium
AACCCACATTCCGGGGTTTAGAGAGGAGGAAAAATAATTAGGAATCAGGTACTGAAAGAAGATAATAGCGACGACAGGATGGGCTAAAAAAGCGAAGAATATGAAGTCGCTCATCAGTGAGATTAACGACCTGAGTAACGCCGTGAAAAACAACAAAATGAACAGCCATAAAACACTGAAAAACCCAACGGAGAGTAGGAGAAGGGGTAGATTTCCCCACCTGGTTGGGAATAGTCTCTTGGTGTTGCGCTAAAGCCAGTCTTAATTGACGTTGCCCCAAATTATAGACAAGTAAACACAAAGCCATAATTAATCCAAGGGCAGCAACTCGTTTGGAAGACTTAAGGAAAACACTAGAGGCAAAAAAAAGAGGGTCTTTGAGAAAACGAAATCCTCGCTCCACCCCCAGGGGCTACGCATCTTAATAGAACGAGCAAAAATGAGGTAGGATGACAGATTTAAACAATGCCATCCCTATTCACCAACGAAGTTCTCAAAGCCAGTATTAATAAGCACTTTGGAGAAATAGAAGACCCAAGAGTAGAACGTACACGGGCGCATTACGTGGTCGATATTATCGTTATCGCTCTGTTTGCCATTATATCGGGAGCGGATAGTTGGGTTGGAATAGAAACTTATGGAAATTCAAAAGAGGAGTGGCTCAAGCAATTTCTAGGGTTGCCAAATGGAATCCCCTCCCATGATACTTTTGCAAGGGTATTTGCCAGATTAGACCCAGAAAGATTAGAGACAGAATTTCGTAACTGGGTACAGACAATAGCTGGAAAGCTCTCAGCTCAGGTAATTGCCATAGACGGAAAAGCCTCACGAGGCTCCTATGATAGGGAAAAGGGGATTAAAGACCTGCAACTGGTCAGCGCTTGGGCCACGTCATCTCGTCTGGTGTTAGGGCAAGAGGCAGTCGATAAAAAATCCAATGAAATTACAGCCATTCCCAAACTACTGGAACAACTAGAACTAAAAGAATGCATTGTTACCATCGATGCGATGGGAACTCAAAAGAAAATCGCCCAACACATCTGTCAGGCTGGGGCAGACTATATTCTTGCTCTCAAGGGAAACCAGGGTAAATTGTCTAAAACGGTAAAAACGTGGTTTGAGGAGCAAAAAGAATCTTCGGCAGAATGGCTAGAAACCGGATGGCATCACACTGAGGAAGGACATCATCGTCTAGAAACCCGGACAATTTGGCAAATTCCAGCATCAAAAGTTCTTCCTCAAGAATTACGACAGCCTTGGCAGAAACTCCGCACAATTGTCATTGTGGAAGGAAATCGTCAACTTTGGAATAAGACCACTCACGAATTCCGATTTTTTATTAGTTCTTTAGAAGCGACCAATTCGCAATTCGCTGATTATATTCGCAGTCACTGGGGAATTGAAAATCAGCTTCATTGGTGTCTTGACGTTGTCTTTGGCGAAGATGACTCTAGAATTCGTCAAGGCCATTCTGCTCGTAACATCAGCTTGATGAGACGGTTCACTTTAAATTTGCTTCGTCAGGAGACTTCTAAAGCCAGCCTCACCATGAAGCGTTACAAGGCTGCCATGGATAATAATTTCTTACTCAAAATCCTTCGTGACTCTGGCTTTATTTAGATGCGTAGTCCCTGTTCTCAGTCCGTCCATAATCTTTAGTGGATGTGTTGGGGGTGGCCATTTATTTGCTTATTGCCCGTTCTCCCTTAGGAACTTAAGGAGTTTGAATGGTATTTCCCTGGGCATCCATCACCATAATGTCCCATTGACCATCCCGGGCCACTTCAAAGGCAATACGATCGCCGTTAGCATTAATAACTGGGTTTCTGGTATCGGCGGCCAAACTTTCCGTTAAATTACGCTTTTGCTCCGTTTGGCGATCGGAGAGCACAATGTCGGTTTTTCCCTGCCGACTGAGGGCAAAAACAATGTAACGTCCATCTTCACTAATACTGGGATGGCTAGCCACTTGGTCGAGGGTATTCAACCGGGGCAAATCTTCCAGACGATTACGTTGCAAATCATAAAGGTAAATTCCCTGGGAACCGTTACGGTCAGAGGCAAACACCAAAAAGGGATAAGTCACCTGGGGGGATATTTCCTCCGAGGCACTGTTGACTCCCCGGCCAGTGCGGTCAAAGGATAAATTTAAATAGCGGGGATAGCCACAACCTCCCAAAAATAGGGTCAAACTGCCCCAACTTAGGAGATTTTTAATCAGGTTTTTCAACGGGATGTCGATGTCGTCAACAAAAAGCTTTAGTTCTATGGAGAACCAATTATCCCATTGTATTATTTACCCATGACTTACTTTCCTTTCCCCCGTTTTTCGTTGGCCTGTGGCTTCGGTGTTGCCGTTTCCACCACTGCCCTTGTCTTTGGTGCTCAGCTCCCTGCCCAAGCAGAAAACTGTGTCCCCATTCCCCTCGTAGGGGGAAGAGGCAATATGGTTACTAAAACCGTTGCCCCACCAACCATTCCCGCAGGGCCGTTGGGCATGTTAGGCCTCAACATAACCCGTAATAATTGGAATACTGATTGGGCAGTACCCGGAGGGACAACTTTTAAAAAGTTTATTGTTAAGGTGACATCCAATGAATCCACCCCCTTTGATATTCGGATGTATCTGAAATATAGCGATCAAACCGCCGCAGAATTTTTTCATCAAACAAGTTTTACCTTTAAACCCAACACTCCCTTAGAAATAGTGGCCAGTGCCACCCCAGAAGAACAACCCTATCAGGTAAATCTTTTTGTTAATGGTTTGGACTCCCTGGGAAAAACCTACACAGCCACCGTGGTGGGATGCCGTTAAAGCACGTCGGGGTCGGGTTCATCGTCTAAATTTGTCCAGGCATTCTGTCACAGCTTGTTCCTTGAATTGAAAAGCAGGATTGATCTATGCAAGAACCATCTATTCCAGTCAATGAAAAAGAACGTTTAGCCGCCCTTGAACGATACAAAATTCTAGATACCCTGCCGGAGCAAGAATATGATGACTTGACCCAACTAGCTGCTGATATTTGCGGAACCCCCATCGCCTTAATTTCCCTGGTGGACGAAAATCGTCAATGGTTTAAATCACGGGTTGGCATTGACGCCCCAGAAACCCCCCGCAATATTTCTTTTTGTGGCCATACCATTGCAGAAGGCAAGATTTTAAATATTCCCGATGCAACCCTTGATTCCCGTTTTGCTGACAATCCCTTAGTAGTTAATGATCCTAAAATTCGCTTTTATGCCGGGGTTCCCCTACGGACTCCCGATGATTATTTATTGGGAACTTTGTGCGTTATTGACCGCCAACCCAAGAATCTGACGGCCAAGCAAATTGAACAACTGGAGGCCCTGGGTCGTTTAGTGATCAGTCGTTTAGAGTTAAGGCGCAGTCAAGAGGCTTCCTGCCTATTGGTTTCGGTCGTAGAGTCTTCCGATGATGCCATTATTACTAAAACCCTAGACGGTACTATCACCAGTTGGAATACGGCCGCCCAACGAATTTTTGGTTATTCTGCCCAGGAGGTAATTGGACAATCCATTGAGATATTAATTCCTCCCGATAAAATCCAAGAAGAAAGGGAACTTTTGGCGAGAATTGCCCAGGGGGAAAGGGTGGATCACCTGGAAACTATAAGGGTCAAAAAAGATGGTGAACCCGTTAATGTTTCTATTACTGCCTCCCCAGTTTCTGATGCCACAGGAAAAATTACCCATATCTCAAAAATTGCGCGGGATATTACCCGTCGTCAAAAATCTACAGCCCTTTTAGCAGAAGTGACAAGGCTTCAAAAGGCAATTTTGGATAGTGCAAACTTTTCGATTATTTCCACAGATTTAGAGGGGATTATTCTCAGTTTTAATGCTGGTGCAGAAAAGATGTTGGGATACACTGCCCCAGAAGTTATTGGCAAAACCGATCCTGGAATTTTCCATGAACCTAGCGAAGTTGCTCTCCGGGCCCAGCAATTATCAACGGAATTAAAACAAACTATTGAACCTGGTTTTGACGTTTTTGTAGCTCAGGCAAAACTGGGACAAGTTCAAGAAAAAGAGTGGACATATATCCGTAAAAACGGCTCTCGGTTTCCGGTTTTGCTATCCGTTACCCCCGTTTGTACAAATGAAGATGAAATTGTTGGTTTTCTGGGAATTGCCAAGGATATCACAGCTCAAAAAAAGGCAGAAAAACTAGCCAACGATATCACAAATGCCCTCGATCAAACCGCAATTTTAGCCATTACCGACGCCAAAGGAATAATCACCTTTGTAAATAAGAAGTTTTGCGCTATTTCCAAGTATAGTCAAGATGAGTTAATGGGACAGAACCATCGTATTATCAATTCTGGGCATCATCCCCGCTCATTTTTTACGGAAATGTGGAAAACGATTTCCCAAGGAAAAACCTGGCGGGCAGACATCAAAAACCGAGCCAAGGACGGTTCATTTTATTGGGTGGATACCACCATAGTCCCCTTTTTGGATGATCAAGGAAAAATTGATCAATATGTTGCCATTCGTAAGGACATTACAAAACAAAAGGCGGCTAATGCTGAATTACGAAAACTCTCACTGATTGTGAGTAAAACCGACAATATCGCGATTGTTACTAATCCTGAAGGTTATATTGAATGGGCTAATGAAAGTTTTTATCGGGTAACGGGCTACACTTTGCCAGAGGTGATAGGGAAGAAGCCTGGTTCTTTTTTGCAGGGGCCAAAAACATCCCAGCAAACCGTCGCCGAGATTCGTTATGCCCTGGCCCGCCAACAGTCTTTTTCGGGAGAGATTTTGAACTATACCAAGGAGGGAAAACCCTATTGGTTGTTATTGCAGATTAATCCGGTTTTTGATGATGATGACAACTTGATTCATTATGTGGCGATTGAAAATGAAATTACCACTCGTAAGGAAATTGAACAGAATCTAAAAATAGAGGTTGAGGAACGTAAACGGACTGCCCAGGCATTACAAACATTGACTAAACAGTTGGAACTCAGTAACCGAGAATTGCTGGATTTTGCCTATGTGTCCTCCCATGATTTGCAAGAACCCCTGCGAAAAATTCAGGCCTTTGGCGATCGCCTCAAAACGAATTGTAATGATGCCCTGGATGACAAAGGAAAAGATTATCTAGAAAGAATGCTCAATGCCGCCAGTCGTGCGCAGATACTAATTAATGACTTATTGACTTTTTCCCGGGTGACCACCAAGGCAAAACCCTTTGAAACCATTGATTTGTCAGTTATTCTAAAAGAAGTTCTAAGCGATCTAGAGATTCGGATTGAAGAAACGGGAGCTAAAATAGAATGGGATCAGCTACCAAAATTAGATGCCGATCCTTTGCAAATGCGCCAAATTTTGCAAAATCTTCTAGGTAATGCGCTGAAGTTCCGACGGGAAGGGGTTGATGTCGTCATTCAAGTGCGCTCCCGTACCTATCGAGAAAACGATCAAAGCTGGTGTGAAATTCGTATTATCGATAATGGCATTGGCTTTGAGCAAAAGTACACCGATCGCATTTTCCAAATCTTCCAACGTCTCCACGGACGGGGACACTACCAAGGGACGGGGATTGGCCTTGCTATTTGTCGTAAAATCGCGGAACGTCATGGGGGTACGCTAGTAGCAGAAAGTGAACCAGATCAAGGGGCAACCTTTATTTTCACCCTCCCCATTCATCACTCCCAAGGAAGTGTTAATCATGTCGAATAAAAGAAAAAGTATCACTATTTTAGTTGCAGAAGACGATGAAGATGATCGTCTGTTGATGAAGGAAGCTCTGGAAGAAAATCGCCTCGCCAATGACCTACATTTTGTCGTGGATGGGGAAGAATTAATGGACTTTTTGTTGCACCGAGGACAGTACAGTGATCCCGAAATAGCTCCCCTACCCAGCTTGATTCTCCTGGATCTCAACATGCCCCGCAAAGATGGTCGAGAAGCCCTTAAAGAAATCAAAGCTGATCCAAATTTACGACGGATTCCCATTGTGGTACTAACCACTTCCAAAGCAGAAGAAGATATTCTCCGCACCTACGATTTAGGGGTTAGTTCCTTCATTTCTAAGCCCGTGGTTTTTGAGTCGATGGTACAAATCATGAAAATGTTGGGAACCTACTGGTTTGAGATTGTGGAATTACCCGATCGCAGTTTTGAGGACTGATTGATGTTTAAGTTCTTCAAAAAAAATTACGGACTTTCTGATGAATGAACCCACAATGACAGCGGAAATTTGCCAGGTGTTACTGGTCGATGATGATGACGATGACTATGTTGTTGCCCGTGACTTATTGAGTGAAGCGGAGCAATTATCCTTTAAATTGACCTGGGTGGATAATTACGAAGAAGGATTAGTACTGATCAATAAAAATGAGCATGATGTCTATCTGCTCGATTTTCGTCTTGGTCAAAACAATGGCCTAGAACTGTTGAAAGAAGCGATAAAAATGGAGTGTCAAAAACCGATTATTGTCTTGACGGGGGTAGGGGATCACGATATTGACCAGGCGGCGATGGCGGCGGGGGCCTCGGACTATTTGGTCAAGGGTCATACCCTAACCGCAACTTTATTGGAAAGATCTATTCTCCATGCCATTGAACGCAAACGCTCAGAACTTCATCGCCTGGAATTGTTGGCCGAACTAGCGAGCGCCAACCAGGACTTAAAGGATTTTGCCTACATTGTTTCCCACGATCTCAAGGCTCCTTTGAGGGGAATTGCCTCCCTAGCAGAATGGTTTGTCCAGGACTATGGCACTCTCCTCGACGATCAAGGAAAAACCTTACTAGATCTCCTGGGTAAACGGGTACGCCGTATGGGAGACCTGATTGATGGGGTTTTAGAATATTCCCGCGTGGGTCGGCAAAAGGAAGAAAAAAGAAACATTGATCTTGGATTATTCCTCGCTGAAGTCTTGGATGTCTTGGCCATTCCAACGGAAATTAAAGTTCTTATAGACACAGAGTTACCTGTTATTTACGGGGAAAGAACCCGTATCCAACAACTTTTTCAGAATTTGATTAGCAATGCAATTAAATATATGGGGAAATCCACCGGCGAAATTCACATTGGCTATCATCCCCTACAGAATAAGGGGGAATTCTATGTCAGCGATGACGGTGTTGGCATAGAAGAAAAATATTTTGAGAAGATTTTCCAAATTTTCCAAACCCTTGTGTCCCCGGATCAATCCGAAAGCACCGGCGTTGGTTTGGCGATCGTCAAAAAAGTCGTCGAATTATATGGCGGTAGAATCTGGATAACATCAACACCGGGGCAAGGTAGCACTTTCTTTTTTACTCTGCCCTTAGCCAAAACCAAAATTGATGGGGAAGCTCGATGAACAATAATGATTCCTTGTTACTCATCGAAGATAATTTGATCGATGTCATGAACTTAAAACGAGGGTTGAAGGATATTGGTGCCAAAAATCCCCTCTATGTGTGCAATGACGGTGAGGTCGGTGTTAACTTTTTACAAGACTCTCGGAATCCTAGGCCTGCTCTAATCATCCTAGATCTCCATATGCCCCATATGAATGGCATAGAATTTCTAAAAATTATTAAAGCCAGTCTTGACTGGTGCATAATTCCTGTGATTGTTTTGACTGCTTCCCAAGAAGAAAGCGATCTGATCGCCAGTTTTGAATTAAGTGTGGCGGGCTATATTATTAAATCTTCAAACTATTCTGATTTTGTTAAAAACTTATCTATTATTTATCGGTATTGGTTGCTTAATGAAACCCCTCACCCCATAGCAGATAATCACCAAGAAAGTATCAATAAATTTAGTGAAAACGATGATAAATAGAGCTTGTGACTGGAATTTTTCCCCATTAAAAATCTTACTTGTAGAAGATGATGAAATTGATCATATTGCCTTTACTCGTATGGTTGGCCAAATGACTTTACCCTACGATTATATGGTGGCGGCTTCCCTGGCGGAAGCCGTGGAAATTTTAAGTAACGAAACCTTTGATATTGCCATCCTAGACTACAATCTCGGGGATGGTAGTTCTCTTGAGTTGTTTTCTGTCCTCAAAGCCAAGCATTGTCCTTTCATTATTTCCACGGGCAGTGGAAATGAAGAAACCGCCGCTGAGTTGATGAAACAAGGGGCTTACGATTATTTGATCAAAGATCCTGACCGCAATTACCTCAAAATTCTTCCTTCCGTGATTGATAAGGTTATTGCCCGTAAAAAAGCCGAGGAACAGCTCAAACTTTTGACCAAGGCAATGGAAAATGTGGAAGATGGCATTTATATTACTGACCTTAACGGGACATTGTTATTCATCAACTATTCCCTGCGAAAAATGTGTGGAATGCCAGATGAAGAAAACCTCATTGGTCAATCCATTCATGTTTTGGCAGTACCAGCATTATCAGAACAAATAAAAACCGTTCCCCATGAAGGAAAAATCCCTGCCATGGCACTGAACGTTATTTTTTCTATCCCCGGCAGAGAAACTTGCTATGGGCTACTGTCCGAATCCTTGATGTACAATCACCAGGGTCAGGTTCGGGTCGGTGTTATCAGTGATGTTACATCTCTAAAACGACTGGAATTAGAACTCAGACAGGCCAAGGAACACCTCGAACAGCAAGTCCAAGAACGCACCGCCGAGTTGCAGATAAGCAATGAACGGCTACAACAGGAAAATTTAGAGCGACTCCAGGCCCAACAGGAACTCAGTCAACTTAACCAAACCTTAGAGATGAGGGTTAAAGATCGTACTTTTGAATTGCAAACCAGTGAACAACGTTACCGCTCCGTAATAGAGTCCCTGACGGTGGGGGTTATTGTCCATCAAGCCGATGACAAAATTATTGCTTGTAATCGGAGTGCCGAAAGAATTTTAGGGTTGACCACTGAACAATTAATGGGACTGACCTCGGTGGATTTTGAACAGCAAACGATACATGAAGATGGTTCTCCTTTTCCCGTAGAGGAATATCCAGCGACGGTAACGCTCAGAACAGGGCAACCTCAATCGGATGTGAGCATGGGCATTTCTTCTGGGGATGGCAAAATTACTTGGCTTTCGATTAATTCTTGCCCCCTGTATCATCCTGCTAAAACCCAACCCTATGCGGTGGTGGTCTCCTTTGCTGACGTTACCGAACAACGACAGGCTAGAAAAGTTTTGCAATGGAAAGCAGAACAAGGAATCATGATGGCCATGACCGATGGCCTAACGGAAGTCCCCAATCGCCGTTATTTTGACAAACAGTTACAGGTAGAGTGGAAGCGCGCAATCCGCTCCCAAGAGTACTTATCTCTGATTATGCTGGATATCGATTATTTCAAAAAATACAATGATCAGTACGGTCATCCTGTTGGTGATATTTGCTTAATTCAAGTTGCGAAGGCGGCCCAAAAACAAATGAAACGTCCTGGGGATATATTGGCCAGATATGGGGGAGAAGAGTTTGCGGTGATTCTTCCTGATACCGATATCACAGGGGCGATCGCCATCGCAAAATCCATTCAACGGGCTGTTCAAGAGCTAAATATTCCCCATCAAAAAGCAAAAAACAAAAAAATTGTTACCGTCAGCATGGGGGTTGCTAGCTTGATTCCTAAGGCATCCCTGTCTCCTTCCCAGCTCATCACAATTGCCGATGAGGCACTTTACAGGGCCAAGGAGCAAGGTCGGGATCAATTTGTTTTGGGCAACTCTTCTAATTTCTAGAATTCCTTCACCGACTTAGGATGTGAGCAAGCAGATTGGCGATCGCCACCATCCAAAATCCGATGATGTTATCTATATCCCACAACGGTAGTAGCCGCCTAGGAATCTACCCTATTTTGATTGGTAAGGATTGTTTTCATTTACTATTGGCAACCCATCCTCAACTATCAAACCATGTTGCAGAATAACTGGGTAAACGTCAAAATATTTTGCAAGATTATCAACAAAAGCTTAAGGAAATGGGGTTATTGGTTGAGGTTGATCTAA